>NZ_CP096016.1:3330000-3930000 GCF_023650515.1 Alkalimarinus coralli | reverse complement strand
AAAGCAGGCGTTAACGCACGAAGAGCTGAATGAACAACTCAAGGATGCGGTCAGCCATTTAAACCACCTTAAATAGGCTGTGTGAGTCGACCAGCTATTTGTTGCAGACAAGTAACAAAAAAGAGCGACTAATCAGCCGCTCTATTTTTTGATCAACACTATCCTTTGTCTACTGCTTATCTTCATCTGTGTAATTTAAGGCCTTTATTGACTGGTAGCGAATATGAAGCTGGCAGCACTGTCTGAACCAGTTTTAATTTTAGTTGGAAAAGGCATAACGGCTGCCCACTTCCGCTTACCTTCAGCGACGGTGAACTCCCGAATCGTCCAGGAATCATTTGGGCGAAGGGGGCGAGGCTTAAGCGAAATTTTACCCGTTACTAGCTGGCCCAGATCTTCGCTTAAAAATGTAAAAATTTCGGTTTCCCCTTTCTCAAAGGCATTGCCAGAAATCATCTCGTTGACATTATAGAGTGTTTTACTCCCTTCAACTCCGAGAAAGGTCATAGTGGCATTCGAATCGGTGCCGTTATTGTCAGCAGTGGTAATATGCACGATGTACTCTTTTTGCTCCTTGCCCCGGTGTAGCGTGATTGTACCGGACTGAGATCCTCCAATGTTGCGGGTGGGATAATAGCCCGCTTCCTCGCCTTGATCTGTACGAATAGTTACTTTCTTGAGGTGCCATTCGGGCTTCGGCCCCGCGTTGTCAGAAGTGATTTTTATTTTATCTGGAAGACCTACATCTAATTGGTTTATTACTTTGAGAGTGTCCGTTCCGTTTGCTTTGAAAGCATCGTAACCGAGGTACCCAAGAAAGGAGTTGACGATAAGCGGTACTGTTGAGGTGTTCTTGCCATACATCATGATACTAATGTTAGCATCGGTACCATCATTCCCAGTTTCAAACATGATCTGGTAGTTGGTGCCCCCCTCCTTCCCTGCATCGGCTGTATTCTGGTCTTCTGATTTAAGACCTGTGATAGGTTGAACCACCCTTTCGGGTAAGCTCGGTGAATTTTTGTTACTTTTGTCGGTAACGTAGTCATAAACAGTGATCCCTCCGAAGACGGTAACGCCTAGAATACAGAGGTAAACAATTGACCGTAATATGGATGCAAACGCTGTGATTTTGGAAGGAGGGGCTGGATTGTCGTTCTCATTGTTGTCAGATCTTTTATTCATGTGGTTAGCCTTTTATGTCTTGTTATTTTTTGTACCTCCACCGGCTGAATTGAAAATCAGCAGAGTCAGATACTAGATTGCTGGGTCTACAGTTAGCTAGAGTACAAACTTCAAGTATTTTATCAGGTAACTTTAAGCTTTAGGTGACGTGGATCTGCGGGCAACAATATCTTTGAGTGTTTTTGTAATAGTTCTCCCCTGCAGTTGGTATGTCTGTCGGGAAAAGTGCCCTTGTTAGAAGTATTTAAGGCACATCGAACAGGCTAACAACTTAGTCTTTATACCTGCTTTATGCTCAGACATGGTATGTAGAAGAATATAGCGTGTTTTTGCGCTTTTGCTAATGTCAGAATAGCTTAGCGGTCAATCATGGTCTGAGTGGGTGAGCAATATAGGGTGACGGCTTGCGCATCACTGGAAGTTGAAACAACAAAAAAGAGCGGCACATCAGCCGCTCTTTTTGTTTGAAGGACCGTAACCCTTAGCTTATACAATATGGTCAGTAGAGAAGTAGTTAGTTTTGCTCCACTTACGGCTGTGGTGCTTACGAACTTTAGAGCGAAGCTTACCGTTTTTGTATACATAGCCTAAAAAGGTTGTACCGCGGAATTTGTACTGGGTTGACCAGCCTGTCCAGTAGCTATAACCACCTGCGATGGTTTTAAGGGCTTTGCGGTCTAACTCGTTGCTAGTGGCAAGGTCTGCAATGTTCAGGTTTGCAACGTTCATCGTGTTAAGAGCTAAAGTCGTCATAATCGTATCCTCTGAGTAGTGCTTTTAAATGCTTTGGTTTTTAGTTGTAGAACCTTTCATGTTGCTTGGTTGGTTCGTACTTAGAGTACTGCAGAGGCTGTGCCAAGAATTGACTTAACAGATTGAATGTATCTTAAGGTATTGATAATAAATGGGTTATTGTTTAGCTATTTGAATGCCGGAAAAATAATGGATATTTTCGATATGATATTGGTTGTCTGTGAGCAAACAAAAAATCATAAACTGTTATTTTAAAAATAAACTTTTTTGATGCTCTAGCGCTGTGGTGAAAATTCCTTTGCTAGCGGGTATTAGTGAGGGAGCTTGAAATAGTTAGGCTGCGAGTATGAGCCCCTTAGTTGTTTTGTTTTCGAAACCGGTAGTACGAACCAATGTCTTGAAAGCCCAGCTTTTCCGCTAGCTCATCATGGCTTATCTGGCATAGCTCATTGTTCTTGAGCGCGTTTAATCGGGCCTTTTTGACCAGCTTAGTAAAACTCGTGCCTTCTTTTTTGAGCCTCCGGTACAGTGTAGAGCGACTGACATAGAGTTCTGCACAGGTTGCGCCGACCTGGCAGAAGTGCGCCAGGTTTTTTATCAATAGTTTATTTACTGCGGCTAATACCGAGTCAGAGTGAGTGTTAGATAGCTGCTCATTGAGAGCCATCGCCTGCTTGGCAACTAATTCCTTGAGGTAGGGGTTGGCCTCTTTAATCGTTTGGCTGAACACCTCTTTCGATAACCATAAACAATTTTCGGGTTGGCCAAATAATACGTTATTCCCAAAAATCGAATGGTATCTTTTTTGTGACTCAGGCGCTGGTCGCACTAACGCGGTGGCAAGCGGCGTGATGCCTTCCTTTGAAAATTCCTGACTCCATGACAGGAGGGCGCTCATGCTTCGATCTATGGCGATTGAGGGGTATTCTGGTGAGCTGAATCGAACGACAAGCTTTATTTGATGGCCTTCATCAATGCTGTGCCAGTGCTCAGACGGATTTAGTAGCGATATGTTTTGGCTGAATGTTGAAAAGGCCTCAGCTAATGTACTGCATTGAGAGAGCCAGGTTGCTAAAACGCCTTTTGATTGGAGGTTTACATTTGAGCCGATATTAAGGCCGATGTCAGAGTCTTTTTGTTGAGCATCTGTCTGTTGCCAAAGATCTATCAGCAACGCTTCGGGAAGCCGGTACTCCTGTATCGGTTTATTGTCCCTCCAGGCATCATACAGCGCTAAAAAATGGCTGCCCATATCGGCTAAGTCGCTTTCGCCAATAACCCCATTGTTGATTAACTCGTTTGCGAGGTCGATGACTGCAATTGCAGAAACAGTTTGATTAGCTACGTGCAAAATTGACCGCCATTTAAATTACTCCGCTTAAATTGAAACCAAATACCAATACCTTGAAACCAGATGCCAGCAGCGAAAAGTATCTGTGCGTTTATAGTGTAAACCACTGTTGATATTAGATTAAGGTTAAATTGGTATGGCACTGCTCGAGACAAATACAGAACAGCATATAAGCTCAGAAGCCCAGCTCAGAAAAATCATTCCTAGCTACCCTAAAATGCTTGATAAACGTATACGCCCTGAGTTGGACTGGTACTGCTTAGAGTTAATAGATCTTTCCGCGCTTATTGTGACGGCTTACGGCCACTCAAATCACCCAATGAAGCTGCTATCGAGAAAAGATGTGTTTGTTGCAGATAGCAAAACCATCGTTCTTTCTCCTGATATAGGTATGAGCTTGAGGAGCAATTGTGTTTATGCCAGTCTGTATTTTTTAGTGCCTGGCGTCGGCCATGGTCTAAGGGTTAATGGCAAAGTTCAGCACCACGATTCGCAGTTAGTTTTAACCGTGAGCGGTGTCTATTTGCACTGCGCTAGAGCGGCTGCGAGAGCAGAACTTTGGCGTAGCAGAAAAGAGTCTGCGCAGACTGAGGTGAACTCGCTTATGTCGCCAGAGCAATTTATTGCAGCGAGCCCATATCTGATGCTGAAAACAATGAATAAGGCCGGTGAAACGGAATTATCTCCCAGGGGCGATCAAGGGAAAATAGCTTACCTAGTCGACAAACATCGTTTATTCATACCTGAACGTCCCGGCAATAAAGTCGCGATTAGTTTAAGGAATATCCTAAAAAATGACCGTGTGGAACTACTGATGTTGATACCGGAGACTGCCTTCGTTATGCACGTTCACGGATACGCTACATTAATTCAGAATGAGCAGCTGCTTGATCTCGTTGTCGTCAATAACAAACGACCTAAACTGGGCATCCTGCTGGAACAGTGTCACTTCTCGATAGAGCAAAGCCATGCTATTCAACAAGCCCAGCCTTGGTTAAGCGAGCGCCAAGTGAGCCCTGACAGTTTGACTCGCTTCTCAAAGGCGCTATCCATGCATATGAATGGCGAAGGGCTTTTAGGAAAAGCTGCAACACCTATTATCGATGCGGTGGTAAAAAATGATATGAAGAATTTGTATTGATTTGGCATGTTAGTGGTGTCGTTTAGATTTTAGGGTTAGCTAGTTTATTGGTTGTTAAGTTGCCAGGCAGGAACTCATTGCTTTACATTGGGGGAGCAGGCTTATCTCTGTTTGGTGCAGATCGTTTACACTATATTGTTTGCTATATTAATCGCCTCAACCGACAGTCGGTGTAAAAGGTTTATGTTATGAATATACCAAAAGTCGAATTTCACTCTCACCAGTCTGAGAATATAGGCATTGAAGTGATATGGCTGAATGATCTCTATAGTCGGGCGACTCCATCAGACCATAACCCTTCACTGCCGCACCGGGTTGAGTTTCATTGCTTTATCTATATTACGAAAGGTGAAGGAGTACACTTTATTGACTTTAACCACTACCCTGTTCAAGCGGGTAGCTGTATTTTTGTCAATAAGCATCAGGTGCAAGCGTTTGATTTCACAAATAGGCCTGAAGGCTATCTCATCTTATTCACCGATGAGTTTGTGGATGTAATTCGCACCAATATCAGAACGCCGCTTTTTTTACCCACCCAGCTTGTTGCCAGCTACTTACCGACGGTTATCTTGACCAATAGGGTTAAGCGGAGTTGTGAGTCGCTGTTATTGGAGGTTAATAATGAGCAGGCACGTTCGGTAACCGACCCTTTAGTCATGCAACTACTGTTTGCAGCGTTACTGTTAAAAATAAACCGTGAGAAACCAAACCGGTACACCGAGAACCTGAGTGAGCCCCGTATTAAAAAATTCCTTCAATTTATGCAACTGGTTGAGGTCAGGCACTGCAAAACCAGAGATGCCTCTGACTACGCCAATGCGATGCACATGACCTATAAGTCGTTGAACGAAATATGCAAATTAGCCAGTGGTCAAACCGCTAAGCAGCTGATTGATGCCCATACTATTTTAGAGGCAAAAAGAAAGCTGATTGTGGAGAACCTTCAAGTGCAAACACTCGCTTACTCACTGGGTTTTGATGAAGTGACTAACTTCGTCAAGTATTTCAAAAAGCACACCTTGCTAACCCCTTCCCAATTCAAGGCCTCTTACAAAGGTTAGATATTTACCATTTTTTGCCGTTAACTACCTGCCGGTTGTTTCAAGCTGGGAATACTATATTCCTACGTTTTGACTGGAGATCAACGATGCAAAAAATAATGTCTATTGCGGTAGCGGCCACCTTACTATCAGTCGCCGCGTGCACTTCTAACCAGATAACCCCGGAGAATAGTATGACTATTTCAAATAAAGAAAAAGCCGTTGCGCTGCTAAATAGTATTGAAACTGGCGATCAGGAAGCGGTCAGATATGTAAACCCTCAACAATACACTCAGCATAATTTGGCTGTTGGAGATGGTTTAGCGGGATTTGGTGCAGTATTGCAGGCACTGCCTAAAGGCAGCGCAAAAGTAGATGTGATACGTGCGTTTAGTGATGGTGACTATGTATTCACTCACACGGATTATAACTTCTTTGGCCCCAAAGTGGGTTTTGATATTTTTAGATTTGAAGATGGCTTAATCGTCGAGCATTGGGATAACCTGGCGGTCAAAGCCGATGCGCCTAACCCCAGTAACCATACACAGCTAGATGGGCCAGTAGAAATTACAGACCTTGATAAAACCGGTGATAACAAAGCGCTGGTAGCAGACTTTGTGGACTCAATTCTGGTCAAAGGTGAAATGGATAAACTTGCGTCGTTTATCGATGGGGATAACTACATTCAGCATAATACAGATATTGCTGATGGCTTATCGGGCTTGGCTGCTGCGCTGGAAGAGATGGCTAAACAGGGTGTCAGTATGGTTTATAGCGAAAACCATGTTGTATTGGGAGAAGGCAACTTTGTACTGAGTGTTAGCGAAGGTTCGTTTGCCGGTGAGCCTACGTCGTTTTATGACTTATTCCGCGTTGAACACGGAAAAATTGTTGAACACTGGGATGTGATCGAAACCATTCTTCCTCGTGATGAATGGAAGAATGTTAATGGTAAATTCGGCAATTTATAAAGCTGAAAAATAATATTCGACGACGTGAGATAGCTTTCTCAACGTTTAATTGCACCCTCTGATCACTCAGAGGGTGCTACACAAAATAGGTGGATTATTATGAAACTGCTAACAGTTGTTTTTATTGGGTTTATAAGCTCATTTAGCACCATGACGTTTTCTAATGAGTTATTAGTGGGCAAAAAGGTGTCTCATTCGTGGACAGAAAATACCTTTCCAAAAGAGTGGCCAACACCAACGTTTGAAACGTATATCTGTGACAACCGCACGCTTATTTGGAATAACACCACAGACAAAAACAACCTTTCGTTTGGCGTAGAAGCCTATACGGCGGTTGAGTTAGCGCCAAAGGTGCTTCAAGTTTCCTGGAAAGAAAGCCCTGAGACGACCAATTACGGCATCATTTGGACGCTCGATTTCAACGATATGACCATTAATGGCGTATTGGTCAATATAGATAATACGCGCAACTTTGTGGTTTCAGGGGCGTTTACTATTGAAGAGGCTGTCGCGAAGCCTGGTTTAAAATCATGCCAATAACTCATCCATAAATGCTATTAGCCCTCACCATAGGAGGCAATAATGACTGATGTAGCAGAAAAAAGTAGCCCTGTATTATTTATCCCTCATGGCGGTGGGCCTATGCCACTCTTTGATCACAAGGGGCACCAAGAACTGGTTTCATTCTTGAAGTCGATACCCGCCCAGTTAGGTGCCCCTTCAGCGATTATATTGATCAGTGCCCATTGGGAGGAGGGTAAGGTCACCATTACGGGTGGAGAGTCGCCTGAACTAATATATGACTATTATGGTTTCCCTAAAGATGCCTACGACGTTAAGTACCCGGCACCGGGCCATACCGTATTGGCAGAAAGGGTGAATGACCTTTTAAAGCACCATAACATTGAGTCAGATATTGATTATGAGCGCGGGTTTGACCATGGCATGTATGTGCCACTAAAGCTGATGTATCCAGAAGCGAGTATCCCATGCATTCAACTGTCACTGATCAACAACCTAAATCCCAAGCAGCATATTGAGATAGGCAAGGCTTTAGCTAAATTACGCAAAGAGAACGTGCTGATCATTGGCTCAGGCTTTTCGTTCCATAACTTAGATGCCTTTAGGTCAATAAACGGTGGTTCCAATGACAGTAAGAATGAAGCGTTTGAGCAGTGGCTTATCGATACCTGTACCGATAAGATGTTCTCTCCAGTAGAGCGCGAACAAAGACTTACTGGTTGGAGTGACGCCCCTCATGCACGCTATTGCCACCCACGAGAAGAGCACTTATTACCCCTGCATGTTTGCTATGGCTTAGCAGGCACTGAAGCGAAGCTTGTATTTGAAGGCACCGTGTTGGGGAAAAAAGCGAGTGCGTTCCTTTGGTGACGCTTGTCTGTTGTTAATGATGCAATTTGTATTTTAAACGGTTTCAAGATAGCTGAGTGGGACTCAATGAATGCAAAAAGAGCGACTGATCAGCCGCTCTTTCTGTTTGTTGGTTAATAACCCTTAACTTATACAATATGGTCTGTTGAGAAGTAGTTAGTCTTGCTCCACTTGCGGCTGTGGTGCTTACGAATCTTGGAGCGAAGCTTGCCGTTTTTGTAAACATACCCTAAAAAGGTCGTACCGCGGAATTTGTACTGGGTTGACCAGCCTGTCCAGTAGCTGTAACCACCTGCGATGGCTTTAAGGGCTTTGCTGTCTAGTTCGTTGTTAGTAGTAAGGTCTGCAATGTTTAATGAGTTAAGGGCTAACGTTGTCATAATAGTATCCTCTGAATAAATCTTTTTAAGTGTTTTAAGTTTTAAGTAGTAGAACCTTTCATGTTGCTTGGTTGGTTCGTACTTAAGGTATTGCAGAGGCTGTGCCAAGAGTTGAAAAAAGTGATCTAAATATTATTAACATATTGATATATAAGTTTATTAAAAATTATTTCGGTCATTGGGTAGGGTTTACAGTAACGCTAAGCTCTTAAAATTGTTAGCAATATACAAACTAAAATAGTGAGGGTGTTTAATTATTCTAAACAGCTGTTGTGATATTAAATGTTGATGGTTAAATCATCGGCAAATAAATTGGCCTACTCTTCGCTCATCGTAATATAATTGTGCCGGTGCTTATTAGTGCAATATTTATCATTGTCGCACTTACCAATATAGCGCGGCTTAATGTCGTAGTTATCACCGCATAAAATGTTCGGCAGGGAGCCGACAAGATAGACGCAAAGTCTGGCAGGAGGCCAAAAATGAAAACACGCGTTGTTATACAACAAACAACCTACGATATTTACCCTCCGGGTTTCGATCTGACCCATGCTGGTAAAGTGATTGGTTTTGCACAAGGTCAGTATCAGGCCGATATTTTTGCAGAAGCCGTCGTACAGTATAATCCCCATGCGGCAGCCCAGCTATCATCCTGTTTTCATGCACGAGAGCAAATTGCGGACATTAAGCAGCAGCTTGAAGATCGCCTCTTAACCGTCGTTCTACCCGCCGACCTTGCAAAGCCGGGTGAGGCTAAATCCTGGATGAAAGCACCTAGTGATAGTCGTCCATTAGACAAAGAGGCGGCCGCAAAAAATCTGAACAACCTTCAGACTGCTTCTGCTTCGCGCGCTGGTAAGTCCGTCGGCGGAGCCAGTGCTTCGTCATCGCATCCCCCCTCCATTAAATCTGAGGTGTTAACCCGTAAACTGGTGGTTGAAGTGGCGGGCCGTGATTTATCCCGAAAACAAATGCTCCATATCAATGCCTACCAACAAGAGTATGAACAACGGTTGGCAGCAGACAACGATCATCAACTCCCCCATCGCAGCCTGGTAACATTCTCACAATTAGGGCCAAACCCGCGAAGGATAGGGCTTGCCATCACGATGAGTGGCCCTCCATCTCCAATGGTGTTGCCATTGATTAAAGCTGCCACCCCGTGCTTGCGTACGGCTAACAAAGCAGAGTGGGATCACTTGCTTATCCCCATTAAACCCCTTCGGTATTGTTCAGAGCTCCGGGACAAGCATGATGCTGAAATCTTGCGTGATGGTTGGATGTATATTTTCTGGAAAGGCCTGTTATGGCGTGAACTGGAGGTCAAGTCAAACAGCGCAATGCGAGATGTAAGAGTATCCTGGTATCGCAGCCAATATCGTTTTGGCCAGCATCAGGCCGACGCTGAACGAACAGCGGAAGGGCATTGGCTTAACAGTGTATGGGTGCCTTATAAGCTCGGAAATGAATATCAGTTGGGGCGAAAGGGTGTTCGGATTGTGTTTAGCGCTACCCAATGGACATGGGACGTTATTGAGTCATTGGAGGCAAGTACTGATCTGCTGATTAAGAAAACGACCTCAGTTGATGCAATAAGCCACTATTCAAGCCAGCAGACATTTGGTGTTGAGCATAACGATATTGATAGTATGGAAAACTCGGCACAGCGAATGAAAGGTCGGGATGCTCAAGGGATGGAGAGCGAGAAAAAAATAGCCTCGGTATATCTATCTCCCGCCAAGGTGCTGCAAACACTGCACGTCAGCCTTCATGATGAACAGGGCGTACCTGTTAGCAATGCTCGTTTTGATGTAAAAGGGGAGCGAGGCATTGTTGCTCAAGGCATACTGGATGAGCAAGGAGAGGCCGAGGTGTCTGTTCAATCATTGGATTCGTTGCGCATTACTTTTCCCGACTTTGATCAGGACTTATGGAGCCCGGCAATATGAAATCAAGCAACGAAATGAAAACATATACTGTGCAGCCAGGGGATTGCCTAATATCCATTGCCCATCAGCATGGACTCTCCAGTTGGCAGGCATTATATGAGCATCAGGCCAATGCTTCACTCAGAGCAATGCGACCAGACCCTAGTCGCTTAATGCCCGGTGATGTGGTGGTTATCCCCGAGCCTCGCCAAAAAACAGAGGGCGTTGTGGCCGACATAAGCAATGCGTTTGTATTAAGGCGACCAAGCGTCTGGTTTGTTGTTGTTATTCAGAATGATGACGGCAGCATTGTGAGCAATCAGCCTTATGAACTAACGTTAGCTCCTGGTAAAAAGATCACAGGGATGACTAACGTTCAAGGTGAGGTTAAATGCCTTATCGACCCGGTGCTAGCGGAGGCAACATTAACGGTATGGCCCGAGGGTCAGGTGTCTCAAAAGAAAATGCGTTGGCGAGTACAGCTTGGCAATTTACCCCCACAAGATACTTCAGAAGGTGTGGTGAGTGAGCTGAATAATTTGAATTTAAGATCAGGGCGCGTTGCAGTGGATGACCGGCAGTTTCATCAGGCTTCAGCGCGCCGATTACAAAAGACTTTAGACAATGCACCGGATGATTCATTAGTCGGGCTAATCAGCCATGCTGAGCAGGTTTTTGCTTAGCGTTATCGTTTTTACTTTACCAACTCAAGGATGAGTGCTTATGGCGACGTCACTAAAAAATATTCTCCCAGACTACGAAGGCCTCTTCAAAGACATTGCGCGTGTGAAAATGGAACTGAAGATTCTGGCCGAATTAAAACGCTCCCGTGAGACAAGCTATAAGAGCAAACATGTATGGGGGTATTCTGAAAACTACGAATGGAAATCCGCCTGGAATGTCGCGACAAGTCGCTTACAGAGTCTCGAATTGAGGCTTCAAGCGCTTGAAAAGCAATACAATATCAGCACCAAAGCGGTTCAATCGCTCTGCGACTATTACCCCGAAGATGAGGCTGAACAATTGGCGCAGCTGGAACACTCGATTAGCCGTCTGGTAGAGGTGATGGGCAATGGAGATCCTGAGCAGCTTGCGCCGTTGCTTAAGCAGAAGGAGTTGACCCCCAACATTACACAAAAGGCATATGTTAACCGGCAGGCTGAACCATTAACTGAACTCAACAAATTGTCTGCAACCTGCAAGCTTCGTATCGAAAGCGACGTGGTGCGGTTAAGGTTTGTCTATCAAGACGCCCCCGATGAGGCCGTGAATAATAGCCATATTATCTACTGGCTCTATGATAATCATCCTGAACGGCCGGATACTATAGAGCAAGACGCTGATGCTTTTTTTGAAAAAACGCAGTTGATGATGCCCATCGGTATGGGGGTGACGAACAGCGATGGTTTTCTTATCCAGAGTGTACCTATACCTGAATCATTAGGGCTTCACCACATTGACCGCACCACCAACCAAGTCATGGTAAAGCCAAAGCTTTCAACCGATAAACTGAGGAAACTCCGTTACGATCTCGGGTATGACAAAAAAGCGTACAATGATGCCGTTAACGGCGAGTTAAACCTGTGGGGCAATACCAAGGCCTTTAGCGATGCACTGCTTAATTATGACGGGTTGTTTAAAACCGGAGCCTCAGAGCGTGATTACCTTTACTCATTGAGAGACCGGGCTCCCGTGCTTGATCAATATGCGGTGCTAACGGTATCTGAGCAGGTGATGCTGAACCTGATAGTGCAAGGGTTTAATGATCATGATGAAACAGCCATCGAAAAAGTGATGGTAGAAAACGGCTGGTATGACTTTAAGGCCCGACAGCTCACACGAAAAATCACCAACCAGTATTTTTATCGCAACCGTCGTTATGGCTTTATGCTATACCCGGTAGATCGTGGCAGTTTTATCAGCAAAGACGTAACCACGCTCACGCAAGCGCTGGATATCGCTAATCAAGACAAGGCGATCTCAACATTTACCACTCAAGGTGCCGCCTGGGCAGAGCAACAGCTGCCTGCGCCTGAAAAAGATCAGCCTAACCCCTATTCGACTATTGCCATTTATTGCACGCTACCCGAGTGGGATAGACGTCTGTGTGAAAAACTGGCCGCACTGGAAGATGCGCATCAAGAGTACCAGCATGCGATAAAGCCGCACCTTGATAACGTTCTTTGCATTCAGCAAATGGAACAACTAACAGAGCTGTATGGTCAATATCACTACGCTCCGTTAAACAAAGAGGAGTCTGAAACCATTGCCTCGCTATCTGAAAATCTGGGAGATATGGGTAGCACGATAGAAAAATGGATATTAGAACCAACCGATACCCCGGACTTTCCGTTAGCGAAGATAAAAAGCAAGCTTAATGAGTGCGCTAAACAGTTATGGGCTTTACTCAATAGCCCTGCGTTAGCAAATGAGTTGAAGCGTTATATCAATGCAGCCTCTATGGCTGAGCCTAACGGAGGAGGCGTTCCCGCAGGGCCATATATGGCGCAAGAACCCTACTGGCTGCATATCTACGACACCTTGTCTAAATGCTATGCTGCGTTTAAAAATACCTCATTAGCAGAAGAAGTATGGGAGAAACATGTAAAGGATTGTGTGTGGTGGGTGGCAGAGGATGTTGAGGGGGAGACGCTGAAGCCAGATGATGATGTGGTAGGTATTATTTCAAGAATATCTAAGACATTTTATTTTGATGATCAGGAAGACGGAAATAATTTAAGCCCTCTGATTGCAAGGTTATATGATCATATTGAAGATAACTTATATTTAAATAAGTCGCCCGAAAGCAATCCATTACTAACGGTTTTGAACGCTTATAAAAAACTATCAGACGCCACCTTCCATAATCAGCCCGGCCCTCCGTCGCTAATGCAAACGCTGCTTGATACCTATGCTGACTATGTCTCTAAATTAGTGCGCCGACATAGTGTGGGTAAAAACTCACTGCATATCAAACTATTCTTCGGTGTGATGCGTCTCTATGGCGTGTCGCCCGATGGGGCGGAATTTCATAGTTTTAAACATAACATTTATCGTTTATTGAGAGCTCACGGCCGGCAATACTCACCCGGGGGTAAGAAGCCTAAAGGGGGTAAAAATAAAATTAGCCACGATGCTCAACGGGTAATAAATCGCATGTTTACCCGTGCGTTTCCAAAACAAGATCAAAATGGAAAACCAGGAGCTTCAACGGAATCATTTTCAGACCAAGCCTATAGCGCCCAAAGCCATATAAAATACAAAAGCGCCATGCAGGTGATGAACTGGATGTTATTGTTTGAATCATGGGGAAATCTGCCTGAAAAGAGCAATATGAACACAGAAGAAACACTTCGTTATATCGGGAACGTCATCGACAACTCAGGCAATACACTAATTAAGGCGATACAGGCAAGAGAGTTGATTAGCTCGCTTTTCACATCGAAGCTCGGTCGCATGTCTCCCCCCTCAGCCTCATTGGTGGCGGTTGCTGATACCATCGCTCAGCGCTTAACGGTGTTAGCCGGTGTTATGGCAACGGTTGATGCTTATAACCATTTTAACCACGGCTTGTATGGGAAAAGTGCAAAGGATGTAGCCTTTGCAGCTAGTGCAGGCATGTTGGCATATGGCCATGCCGTAAAAAAATGGGGCCAAACCGCTGCATCTAATACCTCAAGAACGGTCGCAGCCTCCGTGGGCACGCAAGCATTACGCCGCCGTGTCGGGGTTATGGTGGCGAGCGTTTTATTTGTTCCCGTTGTCGGAGAAGTTGGGTTGATTGTAGGCGGAATAGTGATGACGGGGTTGGCGGTGATTGATACCTTTGAGATTGTGTCCAGTGCATTGCGGAAGCCTTTACATCAGCTATTTCATGGTTACTGGGATAGGCTCATAACCACCAAGGTGAAAGTGGGTGAACAGGAGAAACAGCTATACCTGGATTTTTATACCGGTGAATTCCCGGAAAGTAAGGCATTCAAAACAGCCTATGCCCGTGCAGACGCCCAACGAGAAACCAGCAGGCTAATAGAAGATAGCGCAGTTGACTGGCGCTACCTGACCTGGCGAGCAGTGGTTCCATTACATCTAATGGGGCGGCCCCTTAGCGACATTAAAGCCCTAATAAAACTTCCTGAAGGCGCGCCGCGTTATGCTGGCGGCAATACGGTGTTAAACGGACACCGGACAATTAAAAATAAACTTATCGCGTATATGGACGTTGACTCCATTATCGCATTCTACCAAGCCCTAAAAAAACAAGATGACAACAGCCCATACGACTCTACGCGCACCTGTGGAGAAGTCCGGGTCATGTTGGAACGTGGCTGCTTTAGGCCTCTATTAGACGAGCCGCAACCGACATTTGGCATTGTCAGCCAGCACCTTAATTTAAATACCCCCGTTAGCTGGGCACACAAACAGTTTCAACATTGATTTATCAGGTCATTAACATGAAAGAAACAAACACCGTGAGTGCTTACAACAACAATATTTTTATTCTTTTTACCCTCTTATTCGTACTGTTTTCTGTAAAACCAGCACATGCTGAGGTGACTGTTCACCCAGAAGACCTCGCCGTCTTTAAAGAGATTATTCATGATGCAGGTAAAACGCTGAATGAGTTTGTTTTTATCAATGAATTTAAGTTTGGTGAGCTTGATAGTAGAAGACCAAGGGTTGACCTTGGTCGATGGGGGTCAAGAGGAATTACAGAGCTTGATTATTTTGTTCTGGTTAATAAGAAGGGGAGAGTGTTGGCGTTTGACTTGAGCGATAGTCAGTTAAAAACGACGGCTAATTTGAATCAACTCAAACACCTGCTGGCATTTGGTGCCTCGGGTGCGGATATTGCTGAGCTGAAAATAGAGGGGTTGACAAACTTAGCGTATCTTAATTTGAGAGCGGCGAATATAGAGAAGATTACATCGCTGGTGAACCTGCCCTCACTAACATATTTAAATTTAAAATCCACCGATATTGCCAGTCTGGATGGCATTGGTGATTTACCGAGTATTCAGTATGTAGACCTCAGCGGTAATTACTTAACCGATTTAAAGCAATTAAAGAAGTTTAAGAATGTACATAAACTCACTTTAAGAAGCCCTGGCCCCAAGATAACGTCGCTTGATGGGCTTCAGTATTTGGAGCGGGTGAATAACTTAATGTTGACAAGTATTGACTACACTGACTTGTCGCCCATAAGTGGCTTAAAAACGTTGAATAGGCTCTATTTGTCTTATTGTAGTATAGACAGTTTAGAGAGTCTTGGCGGTCTTCAGCACCTTGAGGCTCTTTACGTTTATGAATGCGGGCTAAAAGATCTAAAAGGTATCGACCAAATGAAAAGCCTTAAAGTTCTCGATTTGAAACTGAACGACGTGACGAGCATGGCAGGGTTATCCAACCTACAGAATTTAGAAGAGTTGGTGCTTGCTTATAACCCCATCACAAAAATTGAAGGGCTGGATAATCATCCAAACCTGAAAACAATTGATTTTGAAGGTTGTCCGATAGAGAGATTATCAGGGCTCGATAGCCTTGTCTCACTTGAAAAGCTCATTGTTGCGAATAACAATGTCAGCAAACTAGAAGGGCTTGATGCGCTCACATCACTCGAAATACTCATTATTGCGAATACCAATGTCAGCAAACTAGAAGGGTTGGAGCATGTTACTAACCTAGAGGAACTGTATATGCCAGATACGAAAATTAGTCGGCTTGAGAATATCGACCACCTGGAAAAGCTAGACTATTTTGTTTACGACAATACCCCGCTAGCGGAAGACGAGTCACAGCGTGAGGCGCTTAATAAACTCAAAAGCGTTATGCATCAAAGATACCTTAGGTCTGTTGGCAAGTAACGCAAATGCTCTATTGGGTGTATTAATACCTGGCATAAATGAACTCTTATCAAAAGGTAAAGGAGAGACTTGTTGAAATTGGGAATCACCAAATAGAGGTGTTCTGGCCAATTACTTTTATGGCTTTGTGTATTTTTCAGAATATAAACCTGTTTCCTGAGCGTGATCAGCTTTCCATTGCCTCAATTCGAGATATAGTTGTATGCGTTTGTTATGAGTAAAGCGTGTGGCCAAAAACATGAATACGAAGCTTTTCGTTTATGAACAGTGAACCTGAACAGCTAAGTCCTTTTCTGGGCCTAACCATTTCGTTACTGCTAGGCTTGTTGGTGGGTATTCAGCGTGGCTGGATCAATAGAAATAAAGCCTCTGGTGAGCGAATTGCGGGTATTCGAACCCATGCACTCATTGGCCTATTGGGCGGGTTATGTGGTCTGTTGGCGAATATTTTCAGTGAATTGGTTTTGGGTTTGGCATTTTTGTCGCTCTCCATCCTTATTACTGCTGCCTATCTTAACAGCCAGCGTTCTCATGCAGATATGAGCATTACCAGTTTGATTGGCATTCTCCTGACGTTTGTATTTGGTGCGTTAGTGGTATTAGGTCAACCAATTATTGCTGCATCTGCTGCGGTGGTGACGGTTGTGATTTTAGATAACAAGCATGAAATTCATACCGCACTGCAAAAGCTTGAAGAGCATGAGCTTGATGCCGGGTTACGGCTATTGCTGATATCGGTTGTGATGTTGCCACTTCTTCCCAATAAGGGCTATGGGCCATGGGACGCGATTAACCCTTATGAAATCTGGTGGATGGTGGTGCTGATCGCTACCATTTCGTTTGTTGGATATTTTTCGATGAAGATCGGCGGGCCGGAAAAGGGGATCATGTTTACCAGCTTCTTTGCCGGTCTGAGTGCGTCAACAGCGCTGACGCTGCACTTCTCAAAGCTGTCAAAAGATCAACCTGCATTAAGCCCGCTGCTTGCCAGCGGGATACTGGCCGCATGTGGCACGATGTTTCCGCGAATACTGTTGGTGGCCGGTGTGATTAACCATGATCTGCTTGCTGACCTCTGGATGCCTGTCGTGATGATGATGTCATGCTGCTATGCGCCTGCTGTTATTATATGGCGGGTCAACAGGCATGTCGTATTTGAACATCCAACGGTCAAACAGAACCCGCTGGAGCTAAGTTCTGCATTTATGTTTGGTTTGATCCTGCTGGTGATTATGCTCCTGTCCAATGGGCTGCAGGCATGGTTTGGCGAGCTGGGTGTATTGTTATTAGCCGTTGCCTCTGGCATTACTGATGTCGATGCGATTACGTTAACATTGAGTCGCGATACAGCAAATCAGTTGTCGGTATCAACCGCCGTTACCGGAATTACCCTTGCCGCGGCAGTGAATAGTCTGGTCAAAGGAGGAATGGCCGCGACGATTGGGCATCGCGCGTTGGCGGTCAGGGTGATGTTACCGCTGTTGATGGCAGTGGTTTCAGGGTTGACGGTTGCTTACCTGATCTACCGTTAGTGCCTGCTTGGGCGACAGGTAACCCTGGGCTCAGTCAGGCTTATATGTCTGGTATGGGTAGCCAAATGTTTCCAGAATACTGTTGTACGTACCGTCTAACTTCATCTCTTCAAGCGCGTTATGAACCTCGTCAACATAACCCCTGCTTACATTTTTCTTTGAGAAAATAATATACGTAGGCCAGGTAAGTACGTTGAAGTTGCTGGAGCTCTCGCTTTGCTTAACTATATCGATGTCACTTAGAAGATCTTTTTCTCTTAAATAGTGGATTACAGGGGTATAGTCGCCAACAAAAAAATCGACCCTTCGCTTAAGAAGCAAATTAACGCTTTGTTCTGTTGAATAGCTATATACTACTTTTTTGAATTGACGACTAAGTGCTCTTTTGAATGCTCCGTTGCCATAGAGGTATCCCAGGCGCACAGCGATAGATTTGCCGTGGACGTTGCTATAATTGGCGTTTATGGTTGTGGTGTCATCCTTACTTTTAAACAGGTAGTACTGCTGTAAGACCAGAACACTATCGACGTAGTGACCCCATTGTTCACGTTCTCTATCTCTGCCGGCATTAAACAGCATATCGGCCTTGCCTGACTTGGTCATCGAGACAGCCCAGTTCCACGGATGAAACTCAAAGTGAATAGTGTTAACGCCGGTTCTTTTAATGGCTTCTTTGACTATTTCGACTGCCAACCCGGATGGCTCGCCTTGGTCGGCAAATTCATAAGGTGGGTACTCCAGAGTAACTGCTTTTAGACCATCCTCTTTGTCAAATGCCATACTATGGGTTGCAGTCAGTAAACCTAGCATCACTCCACAGGCGAAAATCGCACTACTGATGAGCATGTGCTTATGCATAACTTTACTTAACCAGGAGCGAGCCGCCATTACTCTTCTAAACTCATAATTAATGTATGGATTAAGTATAGTTGCAGTAGGCACAACACGCGAAAGAGCCATATGACGGTTAAAACTAATTGATTGTTAGGGTTGAGGCTGCGCTTTTATACGAGTGAACAATACCAATACTCTTTTTAACCCAACCCTAAAACCTAACTTTAGTTAGGTCTCAACCCTACCTTCCTTTTGCCATACTGATCATCAGACCTATCTCTATTAATAACAAGCAAGGGAGTCACAAGATGAGCAGCGCAACGACGCCAAACCCGGCAGACTTGATCGGGGTCGATAATCAGGACCAAATATCTTCAGAAGACCGCAAGTGGGCCGCCGCTAAACGCTACTGGTATTTAATTACTTTGATAGTGCCAGCTATTTTGATTTTCTCTGGGGTAATGGCAATCGAAACTCAGTCAGGCCAGTGGTTGTGGTTATTGACGGTGGTCTTTTTTATTGTTATTCCCATTGTCGATTTTATCTATGGCTCAGACTCTTTTAACCCATCAGAAGAAGAGCAAGAGGCGTTAAAAGATGATCGTTACTATGTAAAGATACTCTATGCCGCAACCGCATTGCAGTGGGTTGGCCTGGCGTCCATGACCTGTGTGGTAACCCAGGGCGACTTTTCGTGGTTTAACATCCTGGGTGCTATTTTAAGTGTTGGGGCAATGCATGCGGTTGGTTTAACCATGAGCCATGAGCTTGGGCACAAGATGAATGACAAAGCTCAGGTGCTTGCTGCACAAATCTGCTCTGCTTGTAGCGGTTATGCACACTTTAATATTGAGCACAACAAAGGCCATCATAAGGATGTGGCGACGCCTGAAGACCCTGCCTCTTCTCGCATGGGGGAGTCGCTTTATAAATTTGCATTGAGAGAATTGCCTGGTGCAGCCCGCCGAGGCTGGGAGCTTGAGGCAAACCGTTTGAAGCGCCAAAAGAGACGCGTACTTTCAGTTCATAATGAATTGCTGCAAAGCCTGGCTATTACGGTGGTGGGTTATGGTGCAATGACCTATCTGTTTGGCTGGATGGCACTGCCATTTTTGTTGATCACTGCGGCTTATGGTTGGTTCCAGCTTACGATGGCCAACTATATTGAACACTATGGGCTATTGCGCCAGACATTGGAGAATGGCCGTTTTGAGCGATGCCAGCCTCACCACTCATGGAATAACAACTTTAAAGCATCGAACTTGCTAACTCTGCATTTGCAGCGCCACTCAGATCATCATGCCCACCCAACGCGTCCTTATCAGTTGTTGCGTGACTATCAGGATGCCCCTGAGCTACCCCATGGTTACCCGGCAATGATGGGGATGGCACTGATCCCCCCGGCATGGCGGTCAATTATGGATCACCGGGTGGTGGAATGGGCTGGTGGCGATATGGAGAAGGTTAATATTGACCCAGCCCAACGTGAAGAGATCTTTAACAAGTTCCACAACCCAACACCAGCGTCTGCATAAGGAGAGATAAACATGGCCACGTATCAGTGCCCCGACTGCGGTTACATTTATGACGAGAAGATTGGCTGTGAGCGGGAGGGTTACCCGGCAGGCACCCGGTGGGATGATATCCCTGAAGAGTTCCCCTGTCCTGACTGCTTCGTCCGGGAGAAACCCGATTTCGAAAAACTAGAGGGCGGACAATAACATGAGCTATAAAAAATATTGTTGCGTGACCTGTGACCTCGTATATGACGAAGAAGCGGGCTGGCCGGAAGAGGGCTTTGCCCCCGGCACTAAGTGGGAGGATATCCCGGACGACTGGACCTGCCCGGAGTGTTCGGCATCCAAGTCAGACTTTTATCTGGTTGCCTAGGTTGAATGATTCGGGTTGAGTCTATTGAGGTTCGAGTTCATCGAGAAGCATACGGATAGCTCTTTTTATTGTCATTCTCGTGAATGCGGGAATCCATTTATTTCAATTAGTTATGGATCTCCGCCTTCGCGAGGATGACAAAGGAATTATGTCCAGATGGAGCTTGGTAAATCGAGATTATGGAAGGTGAGGTGATTGTGAACGTTGTAAAAGAAAACGTGGTTATTATCGGGGCGGGTCATGCGGGTCTGACGTTAGCGAGGGAGGTTCGGGCGCACTGCCAGAGTACGCCCATAACCATTATCAGCCGTGAGCCTGTGCGAGGTTATTATAAGCCCAACTTGTCTAAAGCGCTGTCGATGGGGAAAACGCCAGACCAGCTAGTGATGAAAGAGGGCAGTACTATTGCCGCTGAGCTGAATGTCCAGTTGCTAGGAGACTGTACGGTCACACGTATTGATGCTGAAAACCGTGTTGTTTTTGCTGTGTGTGAGGGCTCTGATGAGGTTATCAGTGTGCCGTATGCATCTTTGGTGTTGGCTACCGGGGCAAACCCTATGAAGCTGCCCGTCGAGTGTTCCCCAGCGGTCGAACGATTGACCGTTAATACCCTGCAAGATTATGAGAATTTTAGAAACAAGCTTAAAGGGGCGAAGCGGGTATTAATTATCGGGGCCGGTTTTGTTGGCTGCGAGTTAGCCAGTGATCTGGTGACGAATGGTTATGCAGTGGATGTGGTTGATATGGCTGAGTGGCCACTTCAGCGCTCAATGCCCGAAGTCATGGGCACAGAGATAAAAAAGGCGATGGCTGAACAGGGCGTTAGATGGCACTTGGGCCTTACGCTGGAATCACTGACCTCTCAAGATGGGGTTGTGAAAACTGCGCGGCTATCGAATGATGAGGTGATTGAAACAGACCTGATAGTTTCAGCGGTTGGTTTGGCACCGAATATCAAGTTGGCCAGTGAAGCGGGCATTTCGGTGGGGCGAGGCATCGTGGTAGATGAGAGTTCTGAAACCAGTCAAAAAGGCATTTTCGCGCTGGGGGACTGTGTAGAGTACCTTGGAGTGACGATGCCATTTATTGCACCTGCCACCCATGCGGCTAAGGCACTAGCCAAAACCCTGACCGGCAAACGAACAGCACTTGAGCTTCCGGCTATGCCTGTGGCAGTTAAAATAAGTGCTTGTCCGACGGTTATTTGTCCTTCACTGGGTAAAAAAGGCATATGGCAAGTTAGGGGAGCAGGTAGGGATTTGGAGGCACACTTTATTAATGAAGATGGCAGGCTGTCAGGGTTTTCATTAACCGGCCAATGTATATCGAAGAAAGGTCAGCTGGCCTCAGAGTGTTTACCGACATTACCCCCAATAGCCAGCATTAGCGATACTCAGGAAGCGGTGGCTTGAGCCCCGCTGGTTTGCGCCTCACACAGCGCTACGTGATATTTTACTCCATTGGTTGGTTACGCTAGAGTGAACGGTATCAATTGGGTTTGTCGTCGAGTTCTGCGAGGGCAACAAAAAGGCTTGGCGAAAGCGCTTGGGCGAAGTACTAAATTACATAAATACGACGATATATGAGTCAGCTTGCGGTTAGTGAAACGGATATCTCCCCCCCGGAGTTTATTGGTCATCTGGTGAGAGAAGAGCTGGTTAACCAGCTCAAACGTTCACCCAAAAAGCTCACCTTGATACAGGCTCCGCCCGGCTATGGAAAAACAGGCTTGCTGTGCCAGATATATCGTCATATTCAGCAGCCCTCGCTCTGGCTCAATATCAGGCAGTCGGACAATGATCCGATTAACCTGATTCAGAAATTAGGTGCAGCTATTGCCACACACAAACCTGTGGGTCAGGGGCGAGCGGCGCAATACCAGTCTGATGGTTTTACTCCCCCTTCACTTAACCCCTGGATTCTCTCATTAATTGATGAGCTAAATGAATTTAACGGGGTGGATATTTATTTAAATGATGTAGATTTTCTGGTGGACTCACCGGTCATTGATATCTTAAACCGGCTGATTCGAAATACCTCTCCCAGTGTTCGTTTTTATATCACCACCGCTAAAGTGGCCACTTTTTCGTATTCGCACTTATTGATGGAAAACCAAGTGGCGAGCATTACTCAGGAAGCCCTGAGGTTCGGTAAACAAGAGATAGCGCAGGTTTTTAAACTGGCGGGCGCAGATATTCCCGATGTGGCGTTATTGCAAAAAATGGCTGATCTTACTGAAGGTTGGCCTGCCGCTATTTATTTTGCAGCGATCAACCTAGAGGCATCATCCCTTGAATCATTTATGGCAGAACTGAGTCACGGCCAGGTTGCGTTTGATCGTTACTTTATCGAGCGGGTGTTTGAACGTCAGGCGTTGGGTGTGCAGAAGCTGATGCTAAAACTAGCGATGCTTGATCGGTTTAATGTTGAAATATGCCAGTTACTCAGTGAAGGAGATGACGACGCACAGCAGCTTATCTCCTATGTTAAGAACAACACCTTTGTGTCGCCGATTGATGCATCGGGTTCATGGTTTAGATTTCATCAGCTGTTCAATATTTTCCTTCGCAAACGCAGCCAGTTTGACCTCACCCCCAATGAACAAAATCGTGCACGCCTCTCTGCCGCGCACTGGTTTCATGAGATTGGGAACGAAGAAGAGGCGATAGGCCTGGCGTTGCATGCTAAAGCCTATGATCAGGCCGCGCTATGGATGGAGGAGGCATTCCCCACGGTCGTGGTGAGATATGCCAAACACGTTACCTATCTGGATTGGTTCAAAAAACTACCGGAAGAGGTCGTGGAGCAACAGCCGAGAGTGCGAATTGGTTATATCTGGTCGCTCAGCGCAGGTCGCCAGTTCCTTGCTGCGGTAGAGCAGATGTCACTGCTGGGTCGAAACAAACATGCCTACTCTGCGAGTATCCAAAAAGAGATCACCAGAGTGATTGCGTTGGCCAATTGTGCAGCCAAGGCGTTAAAAGATGAGGTAAAAACAGCCGCACCCGAGGTGACACAGTGGCTGAGTGACTGGAATGATGACAGCCATTATAAAAATATCAATGACTACCATTATGAGTTAGGTATTGCCTTGTTGGTGAAGGGGTTTAGTGAAAAGTGTAACTCCGACTTTGTTCAGGCCAGGAGTGCTCTGAATCAAGCAATGGGGCACTTTGAAGCCTATGGTAGTTATTATGGACAGTGCTGGGCGCGCTCTTTGTCTGCCATCACCTATGCTAAACAGGGGTTCCATCATGAGGCGCTGAAAGAGGCCAAAGAAGGGTATGAGCTGGCCCAGCAAAAGCTGGGTGAAAAATCACACCCTGGTTATGGGCTTGCTGCGCTGATCTCGGCGATTAACTATGAATATGATGAGCTGGATGTGGCTGATAAATATCAACAGGGGGCGCTGGAATATCTAAAAGAACAAAGCTCGACTGATATGCTGATGGCGATTTACGAAACCAAGGCCCGGTTGTTTATGAATGACGGCGCGATAGAAGAGGGCATTGGGTTTCTGAAAGATGGTATTAAGTGGGCCGAAAGCCAGTCACTAAAACGGCTTTATCTTAAATTAGCTGATGAGCTGGTGGTTTGGTTATTGCGGCAACATCGAGTGGCTGAGGCAGAGCAGTATTCCAGTCAGTATGATCTGATTTTAGGTGGTGCTGATGGCTTTCAGCTAGACCGTCTGGAGCACAAAATAGCGGCTCGAAGCATCATCTATATGATGTTTGAAAAGCAGGATTATGCCGGTGCGTTGACGGTGTTGGGGGGGCTGGCCGAAAGGGCTGAACGGTTTGGGCATTTAAGACGCCTGGCTGAGTGGCTTAAACTGGAGGCCATTGCATATTGGCATGAGGGAGATAAGGCGCGGGCCTGCACAAGCTTGGCTAAGGCGCTGGAGATAGCCAGTACACAAAATTATTTCAGACTGTTTTTGGATGATATAAAACGCCTGTCGCCTATATTGGCAAGTATAGAAGCGAGTGCCAAGGGGGCGAGCTATCAGTCGTTTCTGCAAGTACTCTCCAGCAAGAGAGGCTCTGCTGACGCCAATGCTGTTGTGGCAGGCCTAACCGAGGGGCTTGATGCGCTGACGGCAAAAGAGAGCGCTATCATGAAAAAGGTAGAGCAGGGGCTGACGAACAAGGATATCGCGGCAGAACTCTATATTTCTGAAGGCACCCTGAAGTGGCACCTTCATAATATCTATTCAAAACTGCAGGTGAAAAACCGAAGCTCTGCTGTTGTGGTGGCGCGTGAGCAAGGGTATTTGTAGTCAACACTCCTATAAAATAAGTACTGGATACGTTAAATATCTTCCCAAAACTCTTTGAGTGCCGCCTCAAGCTGCTTTTTTTCGTAGTGCTGTTCAATACCCCGGCGAGCTGCGAGCTTTCGCTGTGCTTTATTCTTTTCTTTAATGTTTGATTCGTGTTTGTTTAAGTCCATAAAAATATCAATCAAATCGGCTTGAACCGGCGCAACGCTTGAATTGTTCTGGTTTTGCATGATTTGCTCCCCTTAAGAATCCGTTAAACATCAAAATGTCGTGTTTAAAGCTAATGGGGAAATATGAAACTTAGATGACAGCAACGTTACGTTGCTGTGAAGCTTATGGCGCTATGAGGCCGCAGAAATAAAGCCTTCCACGGCCTTTAATGTTTGAAGGTCTATTGGCGTACTATTCCTTAAATTTAGCTGAGGCTTCTTTAACGGAGGATTTTAAGGTGTCCCAAGCTGACTCTACACCATTTTTGATTGAGTCCCATGCATCTTCACTTTTCTCAGCAAGTTGAGATAATTTTGTTTTGCCTTCTTCTATTTTGCTTTCCAGTGCTCTGATATGTTTGTTTATTTTTAGTTGAGTGTCAGCGCTGGAGCCTGATGCTTTAGCTTTTAGCTTATCAAGCTCTGCTTTCCATTCATCCAACTGAGCCCGCATTTTCTGCTGATACAATTCTTTGTCATTCATGACGTTCTCCTTCCTGTCTAATGGGGGGATAGCTACACCATAGCTGAACCCCGTATCGAATTACAAGCGCGACTGGGGTACTACAGCCAAGTACACGGAGATATGTGCTCTAGCACCAAAGGTATTATTAGGTAATACCTTTGGTGCTATATTTTTATACATTTTTCGATATGGTTTCAATTAATGATTCTAAGCGGGAGGATGGCACCCAAAATGGCTTAACAATAAGGAGATGAAGTGGACGTATTACTCACTGTCGTGCTGGTTGGGGTGATGATGCTGCTGGTTGAGCGGTTGATGCCTGGCACCCGCTTGCCCAAGGTTAAAAATTGGTGGCCTCGTGTGGTTATTTTTAATGCGATACAGGCATCCAGCGTGTTTGTTGCGGCAGCGACATGGGATGCATGGCTACCGGAGTATCGCTTGTTTGATAACCAGACGTTGAACCCGTGGTTAGGGGCTTTATATGGTTATCTGACAATCACATTTGTTTACTACTGGTGGCACCGGGCAAGGCATGAGTTCCCGTTGTTATGGCGGTGGTTTCACCAGTTGCATCATAGCCCTCAGCGGTTGGAAGTTGTTACCAGTTTCTATAAACACCCCATCGAAATTTTCACCAATAGTCTGCTGTCATCAGTCGTACTCTATTTTATCTGTGGCCTATCGCCCGGGGCGGTTTCATTGGCGGTACTGTTTATGGGGGGCGCAGAATTTTTCTATCACTGGAATATACGAACCCCGCGCTGGGTTGGCTTTATTATTCAGCGGCCGGAGAGTCACCGGGCGCATCACGAATATGGCGCACATACAAGAAACTTTTCCGACTTACCACTATGGGATCTGTTGTTTGGCACGTTTTATAACCCTGAAGCAGTGCCAGAAAAATGCGGATTCAATGCCGAAAGTGAGCAGAGGGTTTGGTTGATGTTGGCAGGCAAGCAGGTTGCCCAAGTGCAGCAAAATAATCGGTATAAAGGAGAGACTCAATGAATCATAAGTCAGTCGGTGTCACTTTTTTTCTCGTGGCGGTAGGCTCATTACAGATGTTGGGGGACCTAACGGGCTGGACTGCACTAAAAGGAGTTGGGGCAGCTTCACATGCCTCCCCAGCGCCTAAAGTGTTTACTGCTCAAGAAGGGTTTGAAACGTTTTCATCATCGTTTTTTATTGACTGGGTTGATGGTAAAGGGGAGCTGCAAACACTGACTTTGTCGCCGGAAAACTACCGCTATATCCGTGGCCCATACAACCGTCGAAATGCCTATGGTGCCGCTATTTCTTATGGCCCGGTGTTAAGCCGCAGCGCAATCACAAAACCGATGTTCAAAAGCGCTGTCGATTTTGCTTTTTGCAGAGATCGCTCGTTGTTAAGAGAGCTGCCATTACCTACGCCGCTTCCCGAGCGCCTTGTTGTCAGAATTGAACCTCGCGATGCCGCATTGATTGACCCTTCGTGGCAGCTGGTTTACCCCATTAAATGTGATGCAGAAGGAGTATGAAAATGAATGGATCAATGTGGACTGGCGGACAATACAGCGTATACCGAGTGTTATTGGGTGGTTACTTAATCGTTCATTTTTTACAACTGCTGCCATGGGCTACCGAGTTGTTTTCGGCGCAGGGAATGGTGGCTGATGCGGCTTATAGCCCGTTAATTAATGCATTTCCAAATGTACTTGGTTTTTATGATCAGCCGTGGTTTGTCATGCTGTTGGTTGTTAGCGCAGCAATGGCTTCATTTATGTTTTTGTTAGGCTACAAAGACAAGTGGGCTGCTGTTTGGGTCTGGTTTGTATTGGCTTGTCTGTTTGGTCGGAACCCGCTGATAGCTAATCCGGCATTGCCTTATTTAGGCTGGATGCTGCTGGCCCATTTGTTTATACCGTCTGCCCCCTACGGGTCAGTTGCAGCATTAGGCCGAACCAACCCTGCCGGGTCATGGCGTATGCCTCGCAGTGTTTTTGTTGCTGCATGGGGCATCATGGCGTTAACGTACACCTATAGTGGATATACCAAGCTGTTAAGCCCCTCCTGGTTGGCGGGTGATACCGTTAGTCTGGTGTTGCAAAACCCCTTGGCTAGAGACTATTTTTTGCGTGATATCTTCCTGTTATTACCCGATGGCGTATTAGGGTTTGTCACCCATAGCATTCTGTGGGTTGAGTACTTGTTTCTGCCGTTGGTATTTGTCCCGTTTTTAAGACGGTTTATGTGGGAAGCGATGTTCATCGTGCAGCTAGGTTTTCTATTTTTATTGAACTTTCCGGACTTAACCGTGGTCATGCTGCTGTTCCACCTGTTGACCTTTGACCCTGCATGGCTAAGTAGCGATAAACCGAACAAAACCGAGACTATTTTTTATGATGGCGATTGTGGTTTGTGCCACCGCGTAGTGCGCTTTGTATTGTCAGAAGATAAGGCCCAGCGATTTAACTTCTCACCGATTGGCAGCCCATACTTTGATCAAGTATTTGCCCCATCCGAGCAACAGACATTACCCGATAGCTTTATATTGGTAAATGATAAAGGCGAGCACAGCCTAGAGGGCGCAGCTGTTATTGAGCTGTTGGTTAAATTGGGAGGCCTGTGGGCTATTTTCGGAAAGGTGCTCAAGTGCCTGCCTCTTTCCTTAACAAATAAGCTCTACCGTTTTGTGGGTGCACGGCGCTATCGCTTATTTGCGGTGCCAAATACCAGCTGCCCGGTTGTTTGGGATAAATCGGACAGCGCGGCTTTAATGTCCAGATTTTGTTAGCCTCAACCTCAAACCCTTAAGCGGTTTTCACCTGTTGCGCTACTCAAGCTCTCGGTTAGTGGCGCAGCTGGGCATTTAACTGGTCGACCGTTTCAGCCCAGTCTGAGTCTTCCTGTATGGCTTCGCACAGGAATCTGGCCTGGGCTTCATTCCAGAAAGACGCCTCATTGAGACGAATACTGTTATCCGAAAAACGGTGTTGGCGAATAAATGATTCAATAGACGCGTCATCGTCAGGCAAGCCCAGCTGGGCAAACAGGTTGTTCATGCTATGAAATGAAGTATCCATATAGACCTCGATCGGGGTTAAATGTACGTCTTAAAAACAGTTTTTGAAGAAAGAAGCAGAATGGCCTATCTATTACGCTTGCGTATCGCCCATCAGCTACCATACTCCTTTGTATCAGCAATGAGGGATGTGAACGCCGATAGTCGGTACGAAATTTACTTCCTTCCTGTAGTCTTATAGAACAATTTTAGAAAAAGGAGAACTGTGATGATTCAGAATGGAGAGAAACTCCCAGATATTAGCTTCCAGCTGTTAGCGAAAGGGGGCATGCAAAACCCCACCACCTCTGATCTGTTTGCAGGAAAAAGAGTTGTTCTATTTGCAGTGCCGGGTGCATTTACGCCTACTTGCTCAGAGGCCCATCTACCAGGCTATGTTGTGAATGCCGATAAGCTTAAAGCAAAAGGGGTCGACAGCATTATCTGCCTGGCGGTTAATGATGCCTTTGTAATGAATGCTTGGGGAAAGGCTCAAAATGCTGACGAAATTATCATGCTAGCTGATGGAAATGGCGCTTTTACCAAAGCAATTGGCCTGGATATGGATACCGGAACATTTGGTGGTATTCGATCTCAGCGTTATTCAATGTTGGTGGATGACGGTGTAGTAAAACAGCTCAATGTAGAGCAGCCCAAACAGTTTGAAGTGAGCAAAGCGGAAGTGATGTTGGGGTGGTTGTAATACCCTACCATGTTTGCGGAGGTATCTTAAATGGCGGATTTCAGAACCGAAACCGACAGCATGGGGTCGATTAAAGTGCCTAAGCAGGCACTTTATGGCGCGCAAACGCAGCGAGCGGTGAATAACTTTCCGATTAGTGCTGAGACAATGCCGGTTCGTTTTATCGTCGCACTGGCTCAGATTAAGCGGGCGGCGGCTATCAGCAATGGCCAGCTGGGCCTATTAGACCGTGAACGGGTAAAGGCGATTGCCGAAGCTTGTGAAGCCATAACGGATGGGCAGCATATCGAGCAGTTTCCTGTTGATGTGTTTCAAACAGGCTCCGGCACTAGTTCAAATATGAATATGAATGAAGTCATTGCCACCTTGGCTAGTGACCGCTCCGGGCTGGCAATAAGCCCTAATGATCACGTCAACATGGGGCAGAGTAGCAATGATGTCATTCCAACCGCTATCCATGTCAGTTCGGCAGTCGCGATACATCAGCATTTAGTCCCCGCGCTCAAGCATCTACATAGTTGTCTGGTAGAAAAAGCCCAATCGGTAGATAAGTGTGTAAAAACAGGCCGTACTCACCTGATGGACGCGATGCCCGTTCGTCTTAGCCAGGAGTTAGGTGCCTGGGCCGGGCAAATATTGAATGTTATCAAGGGAATTGAACGGCTTACCCCTGAGCTTCATGCGCTTGCGCAGGGAGGTACCGCCGTTGGCTCCGGAGTCAATGCTCACCCTGACTTCCCTGCATTATTTGTGAAGCTGCTAAGTACTCATTGTGGTTTGGATTTTACCGTTAGCTCAAACTTTTTTGTCAGCATCAGTAGTCAGGATACGGCCGTCGCTTTATCGGGCCAACTTAAGGTTTTGGCAGTGTGTTTGATGAAAATAGCGAATGATTTACGCTGGATGAACTCAGGCCCGTTAGCCGGTTTAGGGGAGATTGAGCTGGAAGCGCTACAGCCTGGTTCATCTATAATGCCTGGCAAGGTTAACCCGGTGATCCCAGAGGCGGTGGCGATGGTTTCTGCTCAAGTGATGGGCAATGACACAACGGTGACCATTGCGGCCCAATCCGGTAATTTTGAACTCAATGTGATGCTTCCATTGATCGCTTACAATTTACTGCAAAGTATTGAACTATTGGGAAATGGAGCCAAATTGTTGGCTGATAAGGCGGTTCGTACGTTCAAGGTCAGGGACAAAAATATCAAAAAAAGCTTGTCGCTTAATCCTATTCTGGTCACCGCTCTCAACCAGGTTATTGGCTATCGGAAGGCCGCAGACATTGCCAAAAAAGCGTACGCGTCGGGGCAAGCGATTATCGATGTGGCAGAACAAGAAACGGATTTGAGCCGACAAGAATTAGAACGCTTATTGGAACCGGCCAAACTGACGAAGGGCGGCATGCCGTCTTGACCCCACAGAAGTATAATCGTTAATTTTCATTCTGAAACACTGTGTTTTACCACTGTTGTCATTCCCGCGAAGGCGACTACGAGATGGAGTTTCAGGATGCGAATTAATTAGTGAAAAAGATCGACTCGAAGTGAGTCGACCCTTATCTAACAGTGGTTACTGATTGGTATCAATCGCAAACCAAAGCAATAGTGTTGCGCTCTCTTTGCCATCTTTCCACATCGCCGGGCCTAAGAACAGACCCGGAGAAACTTCTCTGAGTTCGTCACGTATTTTGCGAATAAACCAAGGGTTGCCAGGTAGATCGTAATCGAGATAAATGCACTCTTTTCCATCGATAACAGAGGGCACAATGACGGTATTGAAGGGGAACCACTGCTTTTGAGCCAATGTTAAGTTGATGCGATTGATACCGGTGCCTTGTTTGTTGTTTTTCGCCTGAAAGCTTTTTCCATTCCAGGGAAATACGCTTACCTTGGAGAGTGCTTGCGTAGCGCCAAACAGAGGCGTTTTGTCGATACCGCGTATCGCTAGCATACGTCCTTTGGGTGAGCCGTCTAATGCCTTCATACTTTTTGGCAGGCTCGCGTTCTGGTATAGCTTACTGAGCTCTTCGACGGACTTTTCTGACAGTGTATCGAGGGTTAATTCCAGTTCTGTAAACTGAGTTGCGGTTGCTGTGGTCATAGTATGTTCCTTTGATTATTATTTGATCAAACATCATCAGGTCGCAGTGAGCATGTTCCAACATGTATCTTCAGCCTGTTTTAATGTCTCTTCGCTGATACTGAAGTAGCCCAATGTTTGCGCCTTCATCAGTCCCACAAAAGCGCCCCATATCATTGCGATGAGGGCTTCTTCGGGCATATCTCTGACCACTCCTTGTTTGCGACCTTGCACGCAAAACATCCATATGGGAGCCAATACTTCCAGCTCCAACTGCTTGCTCTCTTCATCCAGGTAAGGTGCATGATCCTGCAGCTCCAGAAAATGGAAATCGGTTGGATTGTCCCACGCGAAACTGACCAACTGTTGCCAAAATTGGTGGAACACGTCTCTTAACTCTGCGTTTACCTGTATGTCTTTTAGTAAATACTGCTTCAGCTTATTTTTGGAGTTTCTGAAAACGGCATTTACCAAATCTTCTTTGTTCTTGAAATAACGATAGATAGTGCCCGCCCCGACCTCTGCGTGTTTGGCTACTTCAGGAACGGCGGTGCCATGAAAGCCTCGTTGAGCAAAGAGAAACAGGGCAGACTCTAGAATCCGTTTTTCTTTATCAATCGCTGTAGCGGTTTTTAAGGTTGAAGATGGGGCACTTTGTTCCATTTATGTATTAGCCTACTATTACGGAATGAACGTTCATTCCGTAATAGTAGGCTTGTTTGATGAAATGTCAAATGGGTGAGGCGTGGTTATTGCCAGACTTTGAGATATGCTTTGTTAATTAAGAGAGTTAGCGCTTTTTAAAGCAATATTTAGTTTAATACGCCTGCACCCATGCCTCTCTAGTTTATAAAGGGTTTTTACCTTGCAATCGCAAACCAAAGGATTTCTTTTTGCCACGCTTGGCTCACTTTCGGCCGCACTGTTTTTTGTGCCCTATAAGAAAGCGCTGGAAACCACTGATCCACAAACCTACCTGTTGGCAGTGTATATCTTTGGTTTTCTGTTTAGCCTGGTTGGTAGTGTGGCTAAGAAGAACACCATTAGAATCAACAAAACCACGCTCTGGGGGGCATTACTTTTTGCCACGCTTTCCGTGGTAGGCAACTATGCGATTGGTCGATCAATGGAGGGGATCGACCCTTCTGTTACCGTTTTGATAACCCGCACCCAAGTGATGATGGTGCTGTTTATGGGGTGGCTATTTTTGCGTGAAGAAATGGTTAAGTTTCTTATCCCTGGCGCATTAACCGCATTTTTGGGTTTCTTTTTAATGAGCTATAACGACAGTGTTCAGCTTGGCGGGGAACTGGTTTTTTATATGTGGGCATTGGCTGCAGCGTTCTGCTTTGGAATCAGCCAAGTGATTCTGAAGTCGATTATTCACCAAATAGAACCCGTTACACTTAATTTTTTGAGGCTATTAATGGGCTGCGTGTTTATCGCGTTGATTCCGGGTGTGATGACAGAAATTCAGAGTATCGGCGCTGATATCTGGTGTTATGCCGCCGCCTCGGCATTTTTTGGCCCGCTAATTTCGCGACTCGCTTATATGTATTCAGTTCGCTATATACCGGTGAGCCAGTCAACCCTGTTTATTATGTTAAGCCCTGTTTTTACCGCAATGCTATCATGGGGGTTGTTGGGGCTATTTCCGACTGTACAACAGATGGTTGGCGGGGCGATTGTGATGCTGGGGATACTAATGCCGGTGCTGTATTTGCTGAGAGGGAAAGAGAAGAAAACTGAGGCGAGTTAATCTGCCTCGATGTTTATCGTGACCTTACATGAGGCACAATTTAAACCAAAGGCTGGTCAATGGCAAAGATTGCCATTAATGATTAGAGACCTTTGCACGACTACTGCGCTTACAAATACAGCGTTAAAAAATGGCTCAAAATGCTCATATATTACATATATACTGCGCTTTTTCGTCATTTTTTGCCTTGCCTTTGCTTCGCTCAAAACGTCGTGCAAAGGTCTCGATTATAATTCTTTCGTACGAGAATCTTTTGGAGTCAGTGTTATGGCAACTATGAATATTTCGCTTCCCGACCCTATGCGCGAGTGGGTTGAGTCACAATCAGAAAGTGGTGTTTATGCGAATAATAGTGATTACGTACGTGACTTAATTCGTAAGGATCAGCTTCGGGCAAAAAAGTTGAATGCTATGCAAGAAGCCATCACCCAAGGCCTTGAAAGCGGTGAGGCTAAAGCCTTTGATAAAGCGTCCTTCAAGAAGTGCATGCAGGACAGGTTATAGGTGGCAAGCTTTAGGCTACTGCCCCTAGCTGAAAACGATTTATACCCCACCATTTGAGTATCAGGCCTCAATCAAATTCAAAATCTGCTGCCGTACATCGCGACCTTCCGAGTCTTGTAATACAGTCATTATAAACAAATAATCTTCGCCACCAAGCTCTGCCCACTTTTCTCCAATCGCTCGTTTTTCAGCCGAATCATCATTTGAGACATAAGCCTCCCCTTTATATTCAACAACAAGCATGCGACCATCCTTAAGCTGGCATATAAAATCCGGGTAAAACTTACCGTGCGCCAGTGGAAGCCAGAAAGATGCCTGATCACGTTTAACAAGGTTGCGAATCCAATACTTAACCTGCTCCATACCATCAAGAGCCTGGGCGCACGCGAATTCTTCACCCGTCGCTTTCAAATCTTCTATTAGATTCTGAGGGAAGAAGTGCTTCTGAAATTTATAACGTCCACTGTAATACGGACTTCTAGACGGGTATTGCTCTGGCTTAAATTCGTAAACAAACTTATCAGATAGGCATGCGTTAGATTCATTGCCAAACAGGGACTCCTGATAACCTTCCTTTTGAGCTTTTTTACGATGCAGTTTGATTTGCTCTGCAATAGCCCGTGACAAAGGAAATTTATTTCTCACTAAGGCTGTCAAACTGATACTAGGCTGCTGCAAAAGCTTATTAATTAATATGGAAATGAATTTGATAAGTTGAGATTGCAATATATCCGGTTGACGCAGCTCTCTATCTAACCAGCGAACCAAGTCATTTTCCGTAACATCCATAAAACCTTGGTTAAAAGCAACAACTTCCTTTTCATTAGCTACTTTGTATGAGAGGGAGTTACCGTCTATATCGATGCTGAAGCTATTCGTTGTTTCGTTTAGCCTAAAATTCTTCAACTCAGCAGGATAATCCAATAGATTCCAGTTATGGGCATGTAAGAAGACCTCGGGCTCTACTAGCTCTAACTCCCCTTGCAGATCAGCGCACACTAGCGGAAGTGAACCAAATGTTTCACCCGCTTCTGAAGGCGCTTTTGCCGCCTCAATGGCTTGGTTGTGTACTCTTACATCACGATCGAGCTTATCTTTGTCTGCTTTTTTACTTACATGCTTTTTGAGCGCCTTATGTATAGTTTCGGATACTTCCCCTGTCACCCTCACGACGGCATTTCCATCATCGGTCTCTGTCATTGCAAACTGTGACTTTTCATCCTCAGAGAGTTCCGACAAGTCAGGCATTTCTGGCAATTCAACAACAATTGACTGAGGAGGGACAACAGGTCTGCGAGGCTCTTCATATGCCGAACTACCAAACATATCACCTTGACCTACCGTAGGAGCTTGCTCCTTAAGGAATGCCGCAACTTCCATTTCCTCAAAGCCCATCGCAATTAGTTTGTCAGTCAATTCTTGCGCTGCTCTACTAAATTTACTTGTTGCTAGATGAGCATATGCTCTGTTCAGATCCTCTATGACCCTTCGCTTCGCAAAGGGCATTCTCAAAACACGACCGAGTAGCTGTTCAGCATCTTTGCTACTCGAAACCTGTTTCACAGAGCAAAAGACATACGCAAAAGAGCAATCCCAACCTTCCTTCAACGCTTCAATGGTAATGATGTATTCGATAGGACAACTTGAATCAAAAAGATTAACACCATCCAATTCACGCTGGTTTCCCGTAGCAATGGCTATTTTACTTTCGTCGATGTTTAACTCATTGATTAGATGAGACTTAAGTACCTCTACTGTCACTTCACCATTCTTTGGCTCAGCCTGAAACAACGCTATGGGGCGTATATATTCTTCGTCTTTCTGGGCATCCACTTCCAACTTATTGCGATTGATGACCGCATCTTGAATAGCGTCTTGCCAATTCTGGTGCTCTGTAAGCACTATTGGCAGCTTAATCATCTCTTCAGCTTTAAGTTCAGCTGCTGAAACGTGAAACAATACATTGCTACCATTCGAATTCGTTGTATTAGGCGTAGCAGTTAGCTCAATTACAACCGCAGGATGAACTCGGCGTAGCGTCTCAAATGTGAGCGAGGTTCGAGCATTATGAGCCTCATCCACAATTACCAAAGGCCTATATAGCGCTAGTAAATTAGCAAACGAATATTTGATCTTCCCTATTTCTCTCTCACTGAGGCCATTTTCCTTAATATCTTCTTCAGACACCCTATCAAGAATATTCATTGAAGGATGATTGGCTGGCACCTTAGAAAAGTGTGGCTCAAAGTTCTCGTGGTAAGCGTATACCTTGCGACCAGATGTATCGGTGACACGTAAATTAGCAAGAGTTGATACAACAACAATTGCTTTGTTGCCGATATCTTGGGGCCGAACCTGGGTAACCTCGTCAATATCAAGCACCAATACTTGATGATTAAATGCGGCATCAAGCTTTGCTCGATAAGGGTGCCCCGGGGTTTTTAGGGCTTCTACCGTTTGCAAGCGAATAGTATTGGTAGGAACCAACCACAAAGTAATCGGAGCGTCAGTATTTAGATATTTTCGTGCAGCAACCTCAACAGCATGAGACCCTAAAACCGTTTTACCACCTCCGGTTGGAATCCGAAAACAAACATAGGGTACCTCTTCAAACCCATACTCTTTATAGGCCAAAGCTGGCATACCTTGCTCTTCTAAAGTCTCTCGATAGGCGTCCTCAACATTCGATTGCTGGCAGCGAAGCAAAAAGCTCTCTAGACTTTCGACAGCACGCTTTTGATATGATTTTAGTGCAAACATTGGGCTTCCTTTCTAAAGCGCTGAAACATCGTAGGGGATTTGTTTAAAAGTAATATTCGCTTGCTTTAAGCGAGTTTCACCTAGTCGGGTAGATTCGCCATATACAACTATTTCCTTTTTCTGGTGCTGACCAAGCTCTGGTAGAAGCTCAAGAACCTTGCTTGTAAGAACATTGCCCCCTTGCGGCCTCTTGTCTCCCAATATTCCGTTGTATAACAGGTAATAAGCGATATCATTGTAAGTACCCAAGTAAGCTGATGGGTTTTCTTGGTTAAGAGGTGTCTTGGTTTCTAAATACCAAATATGGGCTGCAAGCGTAGGGAACTCAATTTCGGGGTTTAGGCAGCCATATTCATCGAAAACGGTTTGACCCAGTTTTATAAAGCGAAATCCACCACCACCTTCCCATTCAACAACCTTAGATATGCCAGACTGGTCATTTTCTACAACTCTTTTCAGGCGTGGCTGACAATGGGTTACGGCTTGATCTCCAATTTCAACCCCAATATATCTGCGCTCCATTTTGTGTGCCGTAGCAGCGGTTGATCCAGATCCTAAAAAAGAATCTAGAACAATATCTCCTGGGGCTGTGGATAGCTCAATGACCCTCTTAATTAGTGCCTCAGGTTTTTTGCCATTCTTAAACTTAACTTCACCTTCCTTGTGCAAATTATTAGATAAAAGATCATCCCAAATATTTGTCAAAGGCTGAGCTGTTGTTCTAGTACCATCGATCAGCTTGGTTTTTGAACTGTAGAACGCTACTTGTTCTCCTGAGAAAAAATATTGAGGTGCTTTACCAGTTCGTTCTGCTTTAAAAAACACGCCAGTTTTTTCTCGTGATGCCGCCAATGCTTTCTTTGCTTCTTCTCCTACATCCTTGTCTGCGACTCTTGCAGTCCTGATAACCGATTCTGCGTTATCTAAAACAAACTCGTGCAATTTATCTTCATATTTGTCTGCATACTTCTTCTTTAACTCATTTACGGGCACCTTGCTAAAATCAGCAAAAGCTTCCCTAAGTAGAATTGTCTCCCAGTTTTCTACAGGCTCGGTCTTATTAGAAATAAACTTCGTGTACCTATCATCTCGATTGGTAGGCACATAAACTTTATTAGGTGACCAAGCACTTTTGTTTTTTGCGTAGCAAACTATAAAACTGGCGGTTGTTACAACACCTGGATTAATAGCTTTTGGACCTGAGGCTGAACTTTGCTTAAACGTTGACATAAAAATCCGGTTTTTCCTCCCAAAGATCTCATCACATATAACTGTTGCGTAGCTAATCTGATTATCATCTAGGTGCAGAAAGAAAGTACCATCCTCTGACAACAGCTGATTCAATAATTCGAATCTCGCATACATCAAGCCAAGCCAGATAGAGTGTTCTACATTGTCGTCATAATGCTCAAATGCCTGTTCAGTATTGAAAGGGGGGTCAATATAAACGCACTTTACTTTTCCTGAATAAAATGGGATCAACGCTTTGAGTGCTTCTAAATTATCACCCTGAATCAACAAGTTCTCGTTGTCGTTATCTCCATAAGAAAGCTCCGGCACTTCCTCTAACAAACGATAAGCGCACTTCTTGGCTTTAACTACAGCCTCTTCTTTATTTAGCCACTGCAATATTGGCATACAGTTAATTCTCTACTTTGTGATGTTGCTTAAGTCGTTAATTTGACAACCCTGCCGTCCATAACGGAAGGTTTTCCCAGTCCAGCGGAAACCCCATTCTTTTGTAATCAATATCGTATTTCTGAATTAATTCCGCTAAACCTTTTGCCCAATTAGATTCTGGACAAATAACCGTCATTAGATGTTGAACAACGACCAAGGTGTTATAAATTTTATGTTCTGTCTTGTTCTTATCATCAATATAAATATTTTCTCGTAAGCCTGCGGGTTTTCCTTTGGGCAATGGCATCTTCTTTGTTAAATGCCTATTCCATAAACGGCTATGATGGGCACATACGTTTCGTACATAGGTTATGTGTTCCAAGAACCCTTCTAGAAATCCTTCATCGAACTGGTAGGTCTTGGATATGTCACGTCTAACATTGTATGCCTTGAGGTTTGCATAAAGGCGAGACAACAAGCCAAGTGACATAACCTCACAACTCACCCACGCAGGAGGTAATTCCTCATCATAGTTGTCGTTGTAATGTTTTATAAAAACTTCGTCGCTGCGCTTCACATGTTCTTTTAAATCTTCAGTATCATGGCGTAAACGTCGTTCATCCTTACGAAGACCTTTTGTATTTTCCAGGTAGCCATGAGGCCCGTAAGTATGGCTAATGTGATACGCCCATTGAGTGCGAAAAGATATTTCAATTCGCTCAATAGCATCTAACAAGTGCAAGCGAAATTCACGATCAAATAAGTAATGATTGAGTATCGTTTCGAACTGAGTACCGTCAGCAAACTGATGAGGACTTCGACTCGTTTCAAAAGGAAGCCAATATGCTTCCAGGCGATAATAGTTGATATGGGATAAGTAGTGGATGGCTTTCTCTCTGTCAGAAAAGCACATCCCTCTATCAGCGAGAAGCTCTAATTGTTCTTCGAAGCTCTTTGCAGGCTTATTAAACTTCACACTAACCCCTTGATTATTTTATTTTTAAAGGGTCAGAAACAAATAACCCGCCAGTTTGAGGGTATTCCGGAGAACATAGCCTGGGCGGGTATTGTTGGGAGTAATTATAGGTTTTACTCCTCAAATTTCAAGCATACTTGAATTTCGAAACCCTAAAGCGCATCACAATTCGTAAAATTTATGGCACATTATTGGGTATTCTTTCATACACTTCAATAACCTATATAAGGCGAACTTTTTAGACTATTCCTGCGCAGGACAGCTCTTGCCGCTGCTGCCCTGTAGCATTCAGTGAGCTATTAAAAATTAGATAACTCTTCTTGTAGATCTTTTTGCAGTTCAGAAGGCGGTGTTACCCACACGTCCTCATCCAAACCTGGCAGCACGCCGATTTCTATCCCGTCTTTCATTAGGCCGGAGACCCACTTCTCGAAGAACTCCGGTAGTGAAATACACTTTGGTGAAAGGTCATCAGTGTCTTTACAATACGCTTCTGCAAAATCTGAGGCTGGCCAAACAGGCAAATATTCAAATCCGTCATCTTCTGCGTATATTTTTAGAAATTGCTGGTCACTATTAACCAGTATCCAAATCTCTTTCTCTTCGCCGACGACACTCAAGAAGTAGTCGTATCGTTCCTCACAATCCAACTCCAGTACGCTTTTTAGTTCGTTGTCGCTCATATTTAAACTCTGTCATTAATTGTGGACATTACGGATATCGCTAATCTAGCAAGTATTGGTTAGGAAACCATTGTCATTCCCGCGAAGGCGGGAATCTACCGTTATTAAGGAACTAAAAGCTGGCCCCCCGCCTGCGCGAGGGTGACATAGATCATATCAGTTAACCTATGGATGGTTACTCGTTAGCTATTTAGCTTGCGAGGTTATTAGATGCTAACTGTTGGTGAATGGCAAGCCCTTAACTTTGAGCCCGGGTATGCAGAAAACCTTTATTTTCCTCCGTTTTTTCCTTGTTCTTTCCCCATTCTGGCGGCGCCCATAAGTGCTTTACTCGATGCCAGAGACTCTGGTTTGGCGCGCACACGTCCTTCAACATTGCCTGCCATTCGTGAAGCGTTAAGGTGATGGGGTTATGGGTCTGTATCTGGTCGGTAATCCCGTATTCGCAGGGCAATTCGTCTTTCTCTTCGACAAAGGTGCCAAATAGTCGATCCCAGATAATGAGAGTCCCGGCATAGTTTTGATCGATATATTCAGGGTTGCGGGCATGATGCACCCGGTGGTGAGAAGGCGTATTAAAAATGAACTCTATCCACCCCAGTTTAGGCGCAACCTGAGTATGGATAAAAAATTGATAAGCCAGGTTGAACAGTACCACGGCAATCACTGTTTCAGGCTGAAAGCCCAGCGCGATCAAGGGTAACCAGAACAACCACATGCCCGATATAGGGTAGGTTGCGCTCTGGCGAAAGGCGGTTGAAAAGTTAAGCGACTCTGACGAGTGATGCACCACGTGAGATGCCCAAAACCAACGGATACGGTGGCTGGCACGGTGAAACCAGTAGTAGAGAAAATCCTGCATGACAAATAACAGCAAAATGCTCCAGACGGTGTTCTCTATCTCGAACAGGTGATAGCCGAACAAGGTGTTGTAAACCACCATAATACCAATGGCTGCGATGGCGTCAGCTGCTTCATGCATAAGTGCAAGTACACCGTTGGACAAGGTGTCAGCCCAGCTATATTGAGCTGTTGGATACTCCGATTTACGTCCTTTGAGGTACCAGACTTCCCAAATAATGAAGCCAAAAAAGATCGGCGCAAAGGCAAACAAAATATACTGAACATTAAATTCCATACGGTGTCCTCCTGGAATTATGCTGGTTTTATTAGCGAGTCTTTAAATGCCCGCCTATTATTTGATGATGACACTCATTATGGGGTATGGTCATTATTCGATATAGAACTTACACGCCAACCTTATTGACTAAACACGACAAACAAAACGACCTGAGATAAACGACAACACAACGATGACAAGTCAAATCTCTGCTGCTTACCTTCGCGGCCTTATCGATTTTTTGCGGTTACGTAATATTGATACCGAGCGCTTTCTCGCGCGTTATAAAATTGATGAGGAAATGATTGAGAACTTTCAATCGCGCCTGCCGGTTGAGCATTTTAACCAGATGCTTTATGAAGCAGAGAGATTAACAGGCGATAGCGATATCGGCCTGCATGTAGGGGAGCAGATTAAACCTAACCAATATGGTGTGTTGGGGTTGTCGATTATGAACTGCAAAACTCTGGAAGAAGCGGTGCAGCGTCATACCCGCTATGAAAACCTGGTGTGCAACGTGGCGATGTCTCGTTATCAAATCTCAGACGGTCAGGTTGAGCTGACCTGGGACACCTGTGCCCCCGAAGCCACACGTCATATTGCTGAAGAGAATGTTGCCAGCTGGGTCACCTTTGCCCGCTGGATTAGTGGTACTGATCTATCGCCCAGTTCGATACAGTTTAAACATGAAATTCCTGCTAGCGTGGTTGAGCATCAGCGCATTTTTCGCTGCCCGGTCACATTTGGCGGTGACCGGGTGAAGGTAACTTTTCCCGCCTCGTTTCTTAAGTTGTCTCTCAGGCAGTATGACCCGATGATGCTGGCGATGCTGGATAAATATGCCGAGCGTTTGTTGCTCCAGCTGAATAGCGCTGACTCATTTGTTGATCAGGTTAAAGCCGCTATCTCAGCTCATTTACAAAGTGGCGAGGTGAGCCTGAGGCATATCGCGGCTACTATGGATTTATCTGAGCGGCAGCTGCAACGCAAGCTTAAAGAAGAAGCGCTAACCTATCAGGGCGTATTAGACGAAACCCGCAAGGCGCTGGCACTAAAACAGATAGAAGATGACATGGTCGACTTTTCAGAAATAACATTCTTACTTGGTTTTTCTGATCAGAGTGCTTTCCAAAGGGCGTTTAAAAAGTGGACAGATCAAACACCGGGCCAATACCGAAAGCAACTTAAGGGCGGCCTTTAATTCAGTAATGAATGGTTAACACGTTATGAAAAACCGGTTTATGGTGCTGTTGTGGCTATTGTCAGGGTGGAGCTCCGCTTCACTTTGGGCGGCAACGGTTGATGATAGTTTGAAGGTGGTAGGAAAAACCAACGAAAATGCCATTTCATCCCAACAGCGCATTGATCGTTTGGCGTTACAGACCCAGAAAATGCTGGAAGAGTACCAGCAGATCACCCTCAATACAGAGTACCAGAATACCTATAACTTTCAGTTAAAACAGCTGAAAGCCGATCAGGAAAAAGAACTGAAATCACTGCAAAAGCAGATCGATGAAATCAACATTACGCAACTGAGAATCATGCCGCTGATGAGCAGTATGGCCGATGCGTTAGAAAAGTTTGTGGTGCTGGATTTGCCGTTTCATCAGGAAGCGCGTGTTAATGGTGTGATTCAGCTTAAGCAGCATCTGCGAAACCCGAGTCTGCCATTGCCCGATAAATACCGCTTGTTACTGGAAGCGTTTCAAATTGAAAATGACTACGGCCGTTCGGTTGAGTCGTATCGCGATACTTTAGAACGTGATGGAGAGGATATCTCGGTTGAGTTTTTAAGAATTGGCCGGGTCGCGCTCTACTATCGAACGCTGGATGGCGTTACTTCTGCCTACTGGAATCAGCAGGCAAGAGAGTGGCAGACATTGCCTGATGAATATGCCCGAAATATATCTGATGCGATTCGTGTTGCCAGCAATCAGGTTGCACCAAAATTGCTGAGGCTGCCAATGGTGATGTCAGAATGAAAAATTTAATGGCAATAAAGACGGTATGGTACGTTTTGTTCGTTTTCATGTCGTCATCCAATACGTTATGGGCTGCCGATAATGTTCAGCCGATTAGTGATTTGGATGAGCTGCTTGAAACGGTGAAAAAAAACCGCCAGCAAGAAGCGCAACTTAATAAGCAGCGAGAACAAGCGTTTATTAAACAGAAAAACCGGCAGCAGGCCTTGTTGGCAGAAGCAAAGAAAAAGTTTGAAGCATCGCAGGTTGGCAACAATCCACTTAAAAAGCAGACCGCTGAGAATGCCGAGCGTATCAAACAGGCACAACAGGCATTGCTGAAAAAGAAGCAGGAGCTGGGGGATATCTACAGCATCTACACCTCAATGGCGGGCGACTTTTCAGCAGCGTTGCAAGACTCAATGGTAACGACCCAAAAACCCGCACGAACTGAACAGATGAATGCATTGCTGCAAACTGATCGACTGGCCTCTATGCAAGAGCTTGAACAGCTCTGGTTGCTGGTGCAGGAGGAGATGACAGAGTCCGGTAAAATTGCGCGCTACGAAGGGCCTGTGGTGACTCGAGATGGCCATGTAGAAAACCGGGATATTCTGCGCCTGGGCACCTTTACCGCCTTTAGTGAAGGCGACTTCCTGCGTTATGTTCCTGAGACTGGCGAACTGTTAGCGCTAAGTCGGCAGCCATCCAGCCAGCACGTAAGAGAAGCTGCCGAGTTTTCATCGTCGGCGGGGCAGTTGTTGCCAGTGGTGATTGACCCTACGGGGGGAAGCCTGATGGGGCTGATGACCTATACGCCGACCCTCCAGGAGCGCGTCGAGCAAGGGGGAGTCATTGGTTATATTATTATTGGCCTCGGTCTTTTGGGGCTGCTGATAACACTTTGGCGCGCGTTATACCTGGCCTTTATTCATGGGGCCATGCGTCGCCAGATGGCCCGCATTGATCAACCCTCAAATAAAAACCCGTTGGGCCGTATCCTGTTGAGTGCCAGCGCATTTAAGGCGGGTGACGATAAAATTCAGTATAAGTTGGACGAAGCGGTGTTGGCAGAAGTTTCGCGATTAGAACGAAGCCATAATTTAATCAAACTATTAGCCGCGATATCGCCGCTGCTCGGCCTACTGGGGACTGTGACGGGGATGATCGTGACCTTTCAGGCGATTAGCTTATTTGGTAGTGGCGACCCTAAGTTGATGGCGGGGGGAATCTCTCAAGCCTTGGTCACGACGGTGTTGGGGCTGATTGTTGCAATTCCGTTGCTATTTGGCCACAACCTGGTGTCATCGTTGGCCGGTAATATGGTGCAGCGCCTGGATGAGCAGAGCGCAGGGCTGATGGCGCGGTTGATGGAATCCCAATCATCTAAAGTAGACTAAAGCACGGATATGCAGGCAATCTTAGCGTTGTTATTTCAATTAATGACTGACATACAGGCATTCATTGAGCAGGGAGGCCCCATCATTTGGGCGGTCTTTGCTGCTTGCCTGCTACTTTGGTGTTGCATTGTTGATCGCTACTGGTTTTACAAAATAGGCTTTCCTCAGTTAGCGCAGACGATTACCGCTGACTGGCAAGCGCGGAGCGATCATCAGTCATGGCGGGCCTATAAAATTCGTGAAGCGATTATTTCAGAGGTACGGATACGGCTGCATGCGCGGTTATCAATGATTAAAACACTGATTATTCTTTGCCCGTTGCTTGGGTTATTAGGAACAGTCACCGGCATGATTAGCGTATTTGAAATTATCGCGGTGAATGGAACCAGCAATGCGCAAAGCATGGCGCAAGGGGTTTACCTGGCGACGATTCCAACCATGGCGGGGTTAGTGGTGGCGCTGTCGGGCTATTACTTCTCGGTAAGGTTAAGGCAAATTGCCGATAACGAAACCAGTAAACTGGCAGATAAATTGATGCTGCTGTAGCGGCAGAAATAACGGACGTTTTATGGCTGCGAGACGACATATCAGCAACAAGTCAGACACCGAACTGGATATGACACCGATGCTCGACATCGTGTTCATCATGTTGATCTTCTTTATTGTCACCACCTCCTTTGTCAAAGAGTCGGGCATAACGGTCAATACGCCTAAAGCTCAAACCGCCTCGAAACAAGAGAAAGCGAACGTGTTTGTGGCGATTAACGCAGAGGGAGAAATCTGGGTTGATAAACGCCCCATAGACATTCGCTCTGTCAGAACAGTAGTTGCAAGACTTCATGCGGCGAACCCGGAAGGCTCAGTGGTGATTCAGTCTGATCAGGATGCCGCCACGCGCACATTAGTGGCGGTTATGGATCAGATCAGGTTGGCGGGCATTGATAACATTGCCATTGCCGCAAACACAGACGTGCAATAGGCGTGATTGCCATGTCAGCGCCCATTAATATCGCCTTAAGTATTGCCAGGGGGGGGCTTATATTAAGTCTTGCGCTGGCTATCACGCTGGCAATTTTTCTGTTTATGAGAGGGTTAATTCATGGTGACGCCGAAACGGTTGAAACTATTGAGTTAGCCGCCTTTGTTGAGTTGTACCGCGCTCCGCCCAAACCCAAAGCGCAGCCGCCTGAACCGGAACCTGAGCCCATTCCAGAAGCCAACAAAGAGCCTGAGATGGAGCGGTTGCAGGCGCTGTCGGTTGAGCCAGTTACGGCGAGTGATCAGGTTATGCCAAGCATTGACATAGGGTCACTATCGATCAATGTCGGCCCCTCACAGGGGCAGTGGGCAATGCCGGCGTTAGGGCAAGGCCTGGAGCTGCTCGGAGAGGGTCAAGATAACCAAGGTTATATCGAAATTTCACCTTATACGACACGTCGTCCCAATATCCCCAAACTGGCATGGGAGAATAAGCTTAATGGCTGGGTGCTAGTGGCATTTAATGTAAGCCAGTCAGGCCATACACGTAATATTCGCATACTGGATGCAAACCCAAAAGGTATCTTCGAAGAGGAGGCAAAGCGCGCTGTGGCACTGTGGCGCTATGACGTAAGCGGAATAAAAAACTACACCGGTGATATGGTATTAACACAAAAAATATCGCTGTACTGGAAAAACTACCCTGATAATGTGGCTTACCGATGAGCGTGCATATGGCGACTGGGGGCGGTTATGTTTCGTTTGTCAAAGCGATTGTACTGCTATCTGTGCTTTTGAGCCATGCTGTTTCGGCGGACTATTATCGCAGTAAGGTATATCTCGACCCTAATATTAAGTTGGATGAGTCGACCGTTCTATCTTTGCAGGAATTGGAACAGCAGATTAACGGTATGACCGATGCGTATAGCAAATCCACCACCGGTCGTTACCTGGCGCACCAATACGTTGAGCAGAAGAACTATGCTAAAGCCATTGAATATTATAATGCCGCGCTTGAAGCAGGCGGACTATCTGAAGTTGTTAACTCTCAGTTATTAAAAGAACTGGCGAGCATCTATGTTATCGAAGAACAATACCACCAGGCTATTGCAACGTTCAATCGGCTGCAAGAGAACTTGCGAGTACTATCGGCGTCCCAACAATTAGACCAGCAGAGTACTCCCGGGGGAATGGATGTCGACTCAAAAATTCTGCTGGCCCAGTCTTATTTCGGTACTCAAGACTACTTATCGGCGGTTGAAACGCTGGATAGTATACCGCTGGGTTCGCCTTCAACTTCAGCTTCGCAATCCAGCAGGCAGCTAGAACCTAACGCTAATTCTGGAAAACAAACCCCGTTAACCGAGGCACAGCTTAACCAAATGCTGGCCTTGTATTACAACGCCGGTAGCTACCTCCAGAGTGAGCGTGTGCTGCAACGATTGATTCAGCTATACCCCAAAACATTCAATTATTGGCGGCAGCTAACGTCTGTATTTCTGCGCCAGGATAAGCGTAAACAGGCACTTGACCAGCTGGCGTTAGCCAGGCAGAAAAAACTCCCGTTTGGTTCTCAGGATATTATATTGCTGGCAGACCTGTATGTTGCCAATCAGGCTGCCGCAAAAGGGGCTAGAGTATTGGAGCAAGCGATGGCCCAAGGTGAAGTAGAGAATAATGAGGCCAATTTACAGCGAACTTTTGAGTACTGGTTGCAGGCCCGGGACAAAGAGAAAGCGGCCAATACCCTTAAGCAATCCATTAGCCGAATCACAGACATGGATCTGTTTATACGCCTTGCGCAATTGCAGATGGAGCAGTCACAGTGGAAGGATATGAACAACACCATGCTTGCCGCTTGTCGCAACGTGTTAGATGACCGGTATGTCAGCCACGCCAATCTACTGTTGGGTGTTAGCCAGCTAAAGCTGGATGATAAAGCCGCAGCCCGACGCTCATTTATTAATGCAACACTGTTAGGAGGGAAGGGTGAAAAGGCGCGGCAGTGGCTGGAGTTTATGGGGGCTGATGCTGCTACCGGAGACGAGTTAAGCGAGATAACCGGCCCCTGCCATCCACAAAACCGAACGGTGAGATACGCCAATATTACCAAGCAACCAGCAGCCAACCCGACCCCTGACAACGTCAAAGATGCTGATTCAGCAAAGCCTGAAGTAGCGTCAACGATCACCGTAAAAACCAAATCCATAGCGGCACAGTCACTTTATGGCCTTAAGCTATCGGTAAAGGCGGAGGATATTGCCGCCTCTATTAAAAAGAATGCCTTTAGGGCGGGAGCCGCGTTGGTGAAGTCGGGTGGTTCTATTGATGGGTCACTGCATATTCTTTTTAACGATAAAATTGCAGAAGGAGAGCCGCTCAAGTTCCGTTTAGCGTTCCCATACAAAGGTAAACCAAGAAACAAAGGGCCTTACAGAGCAAAGAAAGCTGCCGCCTTCAAGTGTACCTACCTTGTTTATAATGGCCCGGGCGCGGGCATTCCAGATGCATGGGGGCGACTGATTGAACAAACCATCGCTGCCGGTTATACGCCAACAGGCAAAAGCAGAATGATCTTGATGATGAACACTAATGACCCCACCGCAGAACCCGCCTACGAGTTGCAACTGGGGATTGAGTAAGGGGCATTGATGTCTGTTCTTAGTTCTTAGTTCTTAGTTCCTAGCCCAGCTGGAAGTAGGCAGTAATGCCAATCAAGATATTATTCACTGCAACCGATGCCAAAATAAGCCCCATCACACGACTCACAACGCTGGCGCCCGCGTTGCCGATAACTCTTTGAATAGGCCCTGCCATTAGAAACAGAATAAGCGTAATAAATATGACCGATAGCATCACCAGAGCGGTAACAATCTGCTCTTGCAGCGAGAAACGATGGTTATCGGTAAGCATCACCACTGAAAGCATCGCCCCGGGAGAAGCCAACGATGGAATCGCCAGCGGAAATACCGCCAAGTGGCCAATATTACCTTGAATCTGTTTCTTCTCTTCGTCGGGTTTACTGTCACCAAAGATCATCGTTAGGGCAAATAGAAACAGCACAATGCCGCCTGCAATTTGAAAGGCATCAAGAGAAATACTGAGTTGTTCAAGCAGTAACTGACCCAACACCAGAAAAAATAGCAATATCGCCGCCGCAATTGAAGCGGCTTTGATGGCTATCTTTCGCTGCATTGATGCCTGCAAGCCCGTCGTTATGGCAATAAAAACCGGGATCGAACCAATGGGGTCGATAACGACCCACAGCGAAATAAACTCTTTAACAATCGTATCCCAGTTCATAGAAGTCCTTGGTTTTCATTTAACCTGTTATCGCAAAACGCTTTTATCGCCGGATTATAGATCATTGACGGCTGTGGTCGCTTGTCTTTTTAGTGTAATCGTTTGTTTATCTGTTCTTAATAGTAGTTGAAAGAAACTGTCACATTCTTCTCGCATGATTGTCTAGACAAGCTGGTCAATATTACTCCAGCTGGTCTAGACAAGTTGGTTAACTAATCGCCAGTGATAATAGATAAGAATGCGAGGAAGAGATGGGCAACGTCGTACAGATACAATCACTTCACAAAACGTTTAATAACTCCAACCGTGCGTTAAAAGGGATAGACTTGTCTGTTGCGAGTGGGGAAATGGTTGCCCTGATTGGGCCTTCCGGGTCGGGTAAATCGACGTTGCTGCGCCATATGGCCGGGTTAACCTGGGGAGATAAAGGCGGTCAGGGCTCAGTTTCAATCTTGGGTGAGACCATTCAACAGCAGGGCAAGCTCGCCCATACCGTGCGTCGTTCGCGGGCCAAAATTGGTTATATCTTCCAGCAGTTCAATCTTGTTAATCGTATGAGTGTCGTCAATAACGTGCTGATGGGAAGTTTAGGCCGCATTTCCAGTTGGCGTGGAACGCTCAGCCTGTTTACTAAAGATGAAAAACGCCAGGCACTTAAAGCGTTAGCAAGGGTCGGTATGGCGCAGTATGCCTACCAGCGTGCCGATACCTTATCGGGTGGTCAACAACAGCGAGTTGCGATTGCCAGAGCGTTGATGCAGCAAGCTGAAATTATTCTTGCTGATGAACCTATTGCATCGCTTGACCCTGAATCCGCACGCACCGTGATGGATATCCTCAAAGATATTAACCAGAACGACCATAAAACCGTCATCGTGACACTGCATCAAGTGGAGTATGCAAGAAAGTACTGCCAAAGAGCTGTTGCCTTAAAGGGCGGTGAACTGTATTTCGATGGTGCCAGCACTGCGCTCAGTGATGAACGTCTGGCCAATATTTATGGTGCTTCTGAGCTTGCTATGGGTAGCGATCAGGCACCAAATCATTCAAGTGAAAAGCCGGTAAATCTGGGTGTTTCCGGAGCTATGGCTTTTGCTGAAGCAGGCTGAGGCTGTCACTTGATGGTCTCAATTATCAACTATCTCAATAACTAGCTATCTCAAAAGAAACCCTTACTTAAACCTAGTGACTTTCAGGAGTCAAACATGATTTTACGGATAACAAAGCGCTTAGTGGTTGCGGCCATGATGGTGGTGACATTGGTTAGTTCTGCGCTGGCGGAGCAAATGAAAACACTCAATTTCGGTATCATCTCCACTGAGTCGAGCCAAAATTTGAAAGCAGTCTGGACCCCTTTTCTTGACGATATGGGCAAAGAGCTGGGTGTAGAGGTCAAACCGTTCTTTGCATCCGATTATGCGGGAATTATACAAGGAATGCGTTTTGATAAAGTGGATATCGCTTGGTATGGCAATAAGTCTGCAATGGAAGCCGTTGACCGTGCCGGGGGGGAGATATTTGCTCAAACGGTTGATGTTGAGGGTAATCCAGGGTATTGGGGGCTGCTTGTCACTCATAAAGATAGCAAGCTTAACAGCATCGAAGATATCTTTAAAAACAGCAAGGAATTAACCTTCGGTAATGGTGATCCAAACTCGACTTCCGGGTTCTTGATCCCTTCTTATTATGTGTTCGCGATGAACAAGGTTAACCCTAAAACCGCTTTTAAGCGTGTGTTGAATGCCGGTCATGAGGCGAACCTCTTGTCAGTGGCCAACAAACAGGTAGATTTTGCCACCAATAATACCGAGAACCTCCGCCGCCTGGAGATTACCAACCCGGAGAAGGCGAGTCAGGTAAAGGTTATTTGGAAGTCACCTTTAATCCCTGCTGACCCAATCGTGTGGCGTAAGAACCTGCCTGAGCCAGTAAAAGCCAAGATTTATAACTTCTTCACTAAATACGGCACTACCGGTGATGCCCGTCAGACCAAGATACTGGCAGATCTTCAGTGGGCCCCCTTTATTGCGTCAAGTGACGACCAGTTGCTACCGATTCGCCAATTGGTTCTGTACAAAAACAAGCTAAAGATTCAGAACGACGAAACACTGTCTGCAAACGAAAAAGCAGAAAAATCTGCCTCTATTGATGCCCAACTGGGTGCTCTAGAACGTCGTCTTGCGGCATTAGATGCGCGTAAGTAGTCAAGTATTCGCGAGGGATCTGATCCCTCGCTTATTGGTGAAAGAGACTGATTATGCAGCATGTGATGACAGCAGAAAATAAACCGACCGTTGCGGTGACACCACCAAAAAAACACTGGAGCCACTGGCTTATATGGGCGTCAGCGTTTTTAGTGCTGGCCTGGTCCTGGGAAGGCGCAGAGATGAGACCAGCGAGCCTGGTCAATGATTCCGGGAATATGGCGGAATTTATAGCGGACTTTTTCCCGCCTGATTTTTCCCAGTGGCGTCTTCATTTAAGCGAAATGCTGATAACCATTCAGATTGCAGTATGGGGCACTGTCTTGGCTGTAGTGCTGGCCATTCCTTTGGGCATTATGTCGTCGGAGAACATTGTTCCCTGGTGGGTTTATCAGCCCACTCGTCGAGTGATGGATGCGTTCAGGGCGATCAACGAGATGGTGTTTGCCATGCTATTTGTTGTGTCTGTTGGTTTGGGGCCATTTGCAGGTGTATTGGCGCTATTTATACACACCACAGGGGTGTTGGCAAAGCTCTTCTCTGAAGCGGTTGAAGCGATTGATACAGGGCCGGTTGAAGGTATCAGAGCGACCGGCGCATCGGGTTTGCAAGAAGTTATATATGGCGTGATTCCTCAGGTGTTGCCGTTGTGGATCTCTTATTCGCTCTATCGTTTTGAATCGAATGTCCGCTCTGCCTCGGTATTAGGCATGGTCGGCGCAGGCGGTATTGGGGTGATTCTATGGGAGAGCATTCGCGGTTTCATGTTTGCCGAAACCTGTGCCGTGATGATTGTGATCGTGGTGACGGTAACGTTGCTGGACATGCTGTCGCAGCTGATTCGCAGACGCTTTATCTAACTTTTAGCGCGATATGCGAATGGCGAAATTGCAGGTTGTCTAGACATCTAGACACCAAACAGCAAGACAGGGCTTTACCCCTGGACAGCACATCCAGATAACAGGGAGGGAAAATGAGATGGCGGTGTATTTAGACGTAGCGGAAGCCCTGGAGAGTGAAATCAGAAACCACTTCGAAAGTGGGCAGTTTTTACCGTCTGAAATGGAGTTGGCAGAGCGTTTTGCTATTAACCGGCACACGCTGCGAAGAGCCGTAGACGAACTGGTCAGTGCGGGTTTGCTATTAAGGCAACATGGCAAAGGCACCATGGTGGTGGACAACAAAATTGAATATAGCCTTCGTTCAAAGGGGCGGTTTACCGAGTCTCTTGAAGAAATGGGGTTAGAGGCGAGCTGTGAAGTCAGGTCTATCCGCGAGATCAGCGCGGACATCAAATTGGCAAAGCGCATGTGGGTAAAACCCGGAACGGCTCTCACCCATATCGAGACGGTGCGCTGTATTGATCAGACACCGGTCTGCCTGATTAGCCACTATTTGGTGTCAAGCCTGCTGCCCGGTATCGCCGGTAAGTACAAAGTTGGTTCGTTGCATCAACTGATCGAGGCCGAGTACCAGAAAAAGATCAGGCGAGATCAAAGCCTGATTGGCGCCAGCTTGCCCACACGGGAAGAGGCCTTGCAGTTGCAGTGCTCACGAAGCCTGCCGCTGATTATTGTTCGCTCTAACAACAGGCTTAAAGAGAGCAATGAAGTGATTGAATATTCGGTTTCCAGAAGCCGGTCTGATGTATTTGAGATGAAAATTAATCCAGAAGAGTAATGGTTTTATCGTTAGGACATTCGAAATGACAGTAGATGCTAGACCACAGGGCGACAGCGCAACAAGTCGTTGCCAGGAGCCACCAGAGGCGATGACGCCAGGAAAGCGCAAGACACCTCGCCAGCACTGGATGAGTGTTTTATCCCGGGCGTCTGTTAATGAACTGGAACGTCGTTGGCAGGCGTTAGTTCACCCGCCTAAGACAAGGCTTATCCGTACGCCGGAAATAGGTCTGACGATGGTTCGCAGCCGGGCTGGCGGAGGTGGCACCCCCTTTAATCTGGGCGAGATGACCATGACTCGTTGCGTAGTAGAGCTAGAAAATGGCACCGCAGGTTTTGGTTATGTGCAGGGACGCAGTAAGCGACATGCAGAGCTGGCCGCATCGTTCGATGCTCTGTTGCAAGACACAGAACAGTATGACCCAAAGCTGCACAGGGCGTTATTAAATGACTGGCTGAACCCGCTCGATGATGTTTGGCAGGCAGAACGAGCCCGGCGCTCAAAAGCCGTAGCCGCGACAAAAGTTGATTTCTTTACCATGGTCAGAGGAGAGTAATTGTGCAGGCATCTACAGACCACATCGCAGAAAACCAAGAACAAACCCTGACGGCTGCGCTACATAAACCGTCAACGACAAAGACCCAGTTTCTGTGGCGAGGGTTTCAGGATGAGGTGGTTGAGTCACAGCGTTGCTTCAGAAAAATAATGAAGGCGATGTCTGAACCAGGGCAGCTGGTATCGCTAGAAGCTCTCGACACATCTGACAACATCTCATCGGCAAGCTTTAGTGTAGCGCTAACGTTGATTGATCAGGATATTTCGGTTTGGGTCTCACCGCAGTTATCAACGACTGCATTTTTAGAAAATCTACGGTTTTACTGCGGTTGCTCGCTGGTCTCTTCGCCCTCAGAGGCGGATTTTGTTTTTATTAAATTGGCTGAGTGGCAAGATCTGAATAGCTTTAAACAAGGCAGTGAAGAGTACCCAGATCGATTTCCCACGCTGATTCTTGAAGCTGAGCATTTGGCAGAGAGTGGTGATATTGAGTTGAAAGGGCCGGGAATCAAAGAGTCTCGACAGGTGACGGTTAAAGGCCTTAATAACGGGCATTTAAGCCTCATCAAGAGTAATCAACAGAACTTCCCCATGGGGTATGACTTTATTTTTACCTGCGGAGAGCAGCTGATGGCGCTACCCCGCACCACTCAGGTTGCCAAGTCTCATGCCGAACGGGCCAGTGTTGCAGGTATTCAATCGGGAGACTCGTCATGTATGTAGCGGTTAAAGGGGGCGAAAAAGCCATCGATAACGCCCATCAGTTGTTGGCGGAGCAACGCCGGGGTGATCGAGGCATTGCCGAGTTGTCGGTTAAGCAGATTATGCAGCAGTTAAAGCTGGCAGTCGCCAGAGTGATGACCGAAGGCTCACTTTATGACCCAGAGCTTGCTGCGTTAGCGATTAAACAAGCGAGTGGTGACCTGGTGGAAGCGATCTTTCTGCTACGGGCATACCGTACCACACTGCCCAGATTAGGCGAGTCGGTACCGCTAGAAACCGCTGAGATGTTAATAGAGCGCCGTATATCAGCGACTTACAAAGACCTGCCCGGCGGACAGGTGTTAGGGCCAACCTATGACTATACCCACCGCCTGCTGGATTTTAAATTGTTGGCAGAAGAGCAGGAAACGGGTGCAGATTCCACCATGGCTGATAGCAGAAAAAGTGACATCGGTGCCGGGTCAGAAGGTATTGCACCTGTTGCTAAAGAGCCCTTAACGGAAGACTGCCCCCGGGTACTTGATCTGTTGAATCATGAAGGCCTTATTGAGCCAGCATCGTTCCAGCAGCCAGATGCTCGGTCAACAGCCCCTGAAAAAACAACAGATATTACCCGTGAACCACTGACCTTCCCGGCTGACCGGTCAGCCCGGTTGCAGTCATTGGCTAGAGGTGATGAAGGATTCTTGCTGGCCCTAGGTTACTCGACCCAGCGCGGCTATGGCCGAAATCACCCGTTTGCCGGAGAGATTCGAATGGGAGAGGTGGCGGTTGAAATTGAGCCGGAAGAGTTAGGTTTTGCGGTAGAAGTGGGTGACATCTATGTAACAGAGTGCGAGATGATCAACCAATTCAGTGGTTCAAAAACCGAAGCACCACGCTTTACCCGAGGTTATGGGCTGGGGTTTGGGCAGTGTGAACGTAAGGCGATGTCGATGGCCTTGGTTGATCGTGCACTTCGTGCTGATGAACTGGGAGAAGAGCAAGTGTCGCCGGCACAAGATCAGGAGTTTGTACTATCACACTGTGACAACGTTGAAGCGAATGGTTTTGTCTCGCACCTGAAGCTGCCTCACTATGTTGATTTCCAATCAGAACTTGAACTGCTTCGCCGATTACGCAAGGAGTTTAGCGCCCAAAACGAAGTGTGCGGAGGTAATAACGGCGGTGAGGCCGCCAGTGAGTCAGCTGGGACAGAGATCGAATCCAGGGAGTTAGCATCATGAGTGAATCATTGCAGGGTTATAACTTTGCCTATCTGGATGAGCAAACCAAACGCATGATCAGACGCAGTCTGCTTAAAGCGATTGCGATTCCAGGTTATCAGGTACCCTTTGGCGGGCGGGAAATGCCACTGCCTTACGGCTGGGGCACGGGGGGGATTCAGCTTACCGCCGCGGCTATCGGTAGCGATGATACCTTAAAGGTCATTGACCAAGGGGCTGATGATACGACTAACGCAGTGAGTATCCGCCGTTTCTTTGTTAAAACAACCGGGGTTGCAACCACTGAAAAAACAGAACATGCAACGCTGATTCAAACCCGGCACCGTATCCCCGAAAGGGCGCTGAAAGAAGATCAGGTGATTGTATTTCAGGTGCCTATTCCTGAGCCTTTGCGCTTTATAGAGCCAAGTGAAACCGAAACCCGGAAAATGCATGCCTTGCAGGAATACGGTGTGATGCATGTAAAGCTGTATGAAGATATTGCGCGTTATGGCCATATTGCTACCACCTATGCCTATCCGGTTAAGGTGAATGGCCACTATGTGATGGATCCATCGCCGATTCCTAAATTCGATAACCCAAAGTTAAGCGAGTCGCCTGCGCTGCAACTGTTTGGCGCGGGTCGAGAAAAACGGCTTTATGCGGTTCCGCCATATACACAGGTCGAGAGCCTTGATTTTGAAGACTATCCGTTTGAAATCCAGCAGTGGGAAGCGAGCTGCGATATTTGCGGTTCAGATAACAGCTTCCTTGACGAGGTGGTGACCGATGATAAAGGCGGCAGGGTCTATGTCTGTTCAGATACCGATTACTGCCACACGCGGTCTGCCCCGTCCGTAGCCAACCAAACGACTGCGTCTAGTTGCGTTAATGGCTCTAGCACAGAAAACACACTGAATAAAACAAACCAGCCGAATAACACCCAAGTACCGGAGATGAGCCGTGAATAATGCAATGTTGGACTTCGTTCAAGCAGCCGATATGGCCTGTTCAGCGGAGCAGGAGACGCCGTTATTAACGGTAGAGGGCCTGACCAAACTATACGCGCCGGGTAAAGGCTGCATGGATATTGATTTTAATCTTTACCCCGGCGAAGTGTTGGGCATTGTTGGAGAGTCAGGCTCAGGAAAAACCACCTTGCTAGAGACGTTGTCCGCACGTAGAGAGCCTGATAGGGGCAGCATTCAATATCAGCAAAAAGACGGTACGGTTGCGGATATTTATCGCATGAGCGAGTCGAAAAGAAGACAGCTGCTCAGGAGTGATTGGGGTGTGGTTCATCAACACCCGCGAGATGGCTTGCGCATGAATGTCAGTGCCGGGGCCAATATTGGGGAACGCTTGATGGCGGTAGGCAATCGTCATTATGGTGATATCCGTAGCGTGGGGCTGGAGTGGCTCTCGGCGGTCGAAATTGATGCAAGCCGCATAGACGATCAACCGAAAACATTTTCAGGCGGTATGCAACAACGACTGCAAATAGCCAGAAATTTGGTGACCAGTCCAAGGCTTATTTTTATGGACGAGCCGACCGGAGGTCTTGATGTATCCGTGCAGGCAAGATTGCTGGATTTGTTGCGCAACCTGGTAATGGAGTTGCAGCTGTCGGTCATTATCGTGACCCATGACTTGGCGGTGGCCCGGTTATTGGCTGACCGGTTGATGGTAATGAGGCGCGGAAGAGTGGTTGAGCAGGGTCTGACCGACCAGATACTGGATGACCCACAGCATCCCTATACCCAGTTGCTGGTCTCATCAGTGCTGACTCCCTAACGAACAGATGGAATGATTCATATGACTGTAATGATTGATGTACAGAATCTATCTAAACAATTCACATTGCATAATCAGGGCGGCATTAGTTTTACCGTTTTGGATGATGTGAGTTTTAACGTCAGCAGAGGCGAGTGTGTGGCGTTGCATGGTACATCGGGGAGCGGAAAAAGCACCCTAATGCGCTCGCTGTATGCAAACTATAAACCGCAAAAAGGCTCGATCTATATATACAACGGTTCGGTATCGATTGATATTGCAGATGCGGAGCCACGGCAAATTATGAGATTGAGAGAGCATACCATTGGTTATGTTAGTCAGTTTCTCAGGGTGATTCCGCGAGTGAGCACCTTAGATGTGGTGATGGAACCGCTAAGAATGAAAGGGGTCGAGCGCCATGAAGCAGAAGCACGGGCGGCTGAGTTACTTAACAGGCTCAATGTGCCTGAACGGCTCTGGTCATTGGCGCCGTCAACGTTTTCAGGCGGTGAGCAACAGCGGGTGAATATCGCACGAGGGTTTATTTCTGACTACCCGATCTTGCTGTTAGATGAGCCTACCGCCTCATTGGATAACCATAATAGAGACATTGTGGTTGATATGATTTGTGAGGCGAAACAAAAAGGCGTCGCGGTTGTTGGAATATTTCATGATGAAGAGGTTCGCTCAGTGGTCGCTGATCGCTTGATTGACCTGACCAACGGAACAGAGTCGGAGTAAGCATGCTATGAATAAAATGATACTAACCAACGCCTCGGTTGTGACCCCTGATGAGATATTTAAGGGTACCGTGGTGGTTGATGAAGATGGAATGATTGAAGAACTGTCGCAGTCTGCAAGCCAGGTAAAAGGTGCCATAGATTGTGAAGGCGATTTTTTAGTCCCCGGTCTGGTGGAGCTTCACACCGATAATTTAGAGAAATATTTTACCCCCAGACCCGGTGTTACCTGGCCCTCTCGTTCGGCGGTTGTGACTCACGATGCGCAGATCGTTGCATCGGGCATTACCACCGTGTTTGACGCCTTATCATTAGGCGACGTCGTTCATGGTAGCAGCCGTCTTAAAAACCTTGAAGATATGATCAGCGCCTTGCAATTGGCTGAAAATGATAAGGTTCATCGTGCCAACCATTACCTTCATTTGCGTTGCGAAGTCAGCTATGAAGGGGTGTTGGGGCTATTTGATGCACTGGTTGATCACCCCATGGTTCATTTGGTGTCAGTGATGGATCACTCGCCAGGCCAGCGTCAGTTTGTGAAAGAAGAGAAGTATCGAGAGTACTATCAGGGTAAGTACGGTTTTAGTGATGAGCAACTGGCCGAGTTTATACGCAAGCAAAAAGAAGCCAGTGCAAAGTATAGTGCCTCAGCACGGCATAGCATTGTCAACCGCTGCCACTTGAATGATATACCGCTAGCCAGTCATGATGATGCCACCACCGAGCATGCAGATGAGGCGCGGGATAATCGTATGACGGTGGCAGAATTTCCGACCACGGTTGAAGCGGCAAAAGCATCGCACCAGCATGGATTGAGTGTGCTGATGGGGGCACCCAATATTGTTAGAGGAGGGTCTCACTCCGGCAATGTGGCGGCTAAAGAACTGGCTGAAAATGGCGTATTGGATATTCTTTCGTCGGACTATTACCCCGCCAGCCTGATGGATGCCGCATTCAAACTGGCAGCATTGGATAATGATTATGATCTGCCAAAAGCGATAAAAACAGTCTCGGATACCCCGGCAAAGTCAGCCGGTCTTAATGATCGAGGGGCGATAGAATTGGGTAAACGGGCCGATTTGGTTTGGGTTAAATCAGCCGGTGAGCACCCGTTAATCAGGCATGTCTGGAACCGAGGCCAAAGGGTCTATTGAGGGCAGAGGCCAATGTCTCTTAATTAAGCTTACCATCCTCGCCAACGCCTAAAAAATTCTGTCATTCCCGCGAAGGCGGGAATCCAAGGTTTTGGGACTATTTATGACAATGGTTTCCCGCCTTCGCGGGAATGACATCGTTGGAGTAGGAACGGCATCGGTGGTAAGTGTATAACATCGGCTGCGCACAGTTTTTGATAGTAAATTTATTAAACAATAACGATAATGTGATGGTACAGGGTATAGTTTGATGATGAATCAACATGGAAGGCTGTTTTATCTGATGGGGGCATCGGGTTCCGGCAAGGACTCAATCTTATCAGGCTGCCGGGAGCGGTTGTCAGGCAAAGAAGATTATGATGATATGCGATGCTTTATCGCTCATCGTTATATTACTCGCAGGCCCGAACTAAGGGGCGAGAACCATGTTTGGCTGAGTGACGAAGAGTTCAGAAAACGGGCTGCCAGTCGTGCATTTGCCATGCACTGGCAGGCCAATGGGTTTTCATATGGGGTGGGTGTTGAGGTAGACCACTGGCTTGCCAGGGGCATCAATGTCATTCTTAATGGTTCGAGAGGCTATCTACCCAGTGCCATCAAAAAATACCCCCATACCCTCGTGCCAGTGCATATTCATGTTGAACCAGAAGACCTCAGAAAGAGGTTGATTAAACGCGGCCGTGAGTCCGGTGACGAGATTGAGCGGCGCATCGAACGAGCACGAAAACTGAGCGCGGGATTAAATCAAGGGGTGAAAACCATTGATAACAATGGCTCATTAACCGATGCCGTCGACGCGTTCTTTGAGATTATGAGCCGAGAAAGCCCAACTGTTGTGGACTTCAGCAGGGAGGGCAGCCAATGAAACTCAGATTTCAAGGCACAGGGGATGCTCGCCAAGTGCCTGTTTACGGCTGCGAGTGCAAAAGCTGCTATTTAGCCAGGGTCGATAAAACCAAACGACGAGGCCCATCATCCCTGCTACTCGAAACAGAACAGGCTACACTGCTATTTGATGCCGGCCAGCCAGATCTGACCGAGCGTTTTCCGCCTGGTACGCTGGATGGGGTGATGCTCACCCACTATCATATGGATCATGTGGCAGGGCTGTTTCACCTTCGCTGGGGCGTTAATACTTTAATTCCTGTTTGGGGGCCAGATGATAAAAAGGGCTGTGATGACCTGTTTAAACACCCGGGGATACTCGACTTTAAGCCAGCCCTGAGTGCTTTCAGCATGATTTCGTTTGGCAGCCTCAATATCACGCCTATTCCGCTCAATCACTCGAAGCCCTGCCTTGGCTATTGTGTGGAGCAGGAAGGGCTAAAGTTTGCCTATGTAACCGACACAATCGGTTTGCCCGACAAAAGCAGAAATTTTTTAGCGGAATGGAAAGCCGATATCTTAATTATTGACTGTACCCACCCGCCTCAACCTTTTGGGGAAGAGACAGAGCGGGCGTTAAACCATAACGACTGGCGAACCGTTGAGTTGACCATTTCGCAGGTAAACCCTCGCCATACCTGGCTAACGCATATCAGTCACGAAATGGACGAATGGTTACTCAAAAATGAACTGCCATTTGGTGTGTCGGTCGCCTATGATGGATTGGCGTTGGAGTTGTAGCAATGGTGCTTAAATGTATTGAGTGGCCACATGGCTGAGGCATGTGGAGTTAAATTATATGCGCTTGCGCACCAATAGAGGTTCTCGGCCCCAGCAGTCACTCCAGTTTCTTGATAGTCGCCCCCATGTCCTATTGTTGTCCCCACGTCTTATTTTCGCTCCCACGCCCCTATTGTCATTCCCGCGAAGGCGGGAATCCATTAAACCCCGAAATTTCAGTTATAGTTCGGAAGCCAAGGGTGGTTTTTGAATCTCTTTATATATCACTGAAAGAACTGAAATATGACTAGAGCTTCAGCTGACATTGACTCGACCTAAAGAATGTCTAAAACGTAAACAATTTAAAAATCTACTGCACTTCTTGATCTTTAGTTAGAACGCTCTAGTTTTAGCTACCTATAATGCGCGCTGAATTTTGCAGTATGGAAAAGGATCCTAAGAATGCAGTTATCTCGTCAACTAGCGTGCCTATTGGTCACATTGCTGTGTGGCATTTTATCGTTGTCTGTTGCGGCAGAACCCGACACTCATATTCCCGACTTTTATAAAGAGCCAGGTGTTTCAGCAACCCGCAACTATGCGGGAACAGACACTGAAGTTATAGATCCTTTCAGCGGTTCTTTGCAACTGATCTACAACGATATTGGAATTACAGGGAATGGCGAAGCCGGGGCTTCAGTGGTAAGGGTTTACAGCCCTTTCAATGCAGTGAAAGGGTTTGGTGTTGGATACCAGTTAAGAGGTAGAACAGTAACGGGTGTTGGCTGGGATATTCACTTTGGCCGCGTTTGGCAGTTTGACCAGTTTAGTGGAGAAAATTGTCAAAGCAACATGGTGCATGTTGGGAAGAACCCCGTATTGGAGCTACCTAGCGGATCTCGTCAAGTTTTTGCAAATGCGCCTTCAGGGGCAGCATATGATTTAATTAGCAAAGACCGGTGGATAGCAAGCTGTACGATTACTCGACGAACTGAAAATGGCACGATATACAATGAAAGTGGCCTGTTGGTTACCGCTCCAAACGGGACTAGATACACCATTGATAGGTTATCACGAGTGCATGAAAGCCTGAATGAGAGTTCAGCCTTACATGTTACTCGAATCGAAGACCGAAATGGCAACTGGGTGGAGATAAACTACCAGCCCAGAAACATTAATCCGGCTACTATTATTAATGAAGTAGTGGGCAGCGACGGTGGAAAAATTGAGTTTACCTACTCAGATCCCACCAGCTCCAAGGCCTTATTAACTGAAATAAAAGTCGGCAGCCAAAAATGGCGCTATCTATATAATAAGGTTCCCAATATTGCCACTGAGCACTATTTTCTTGAAGAAGTTCAAGGCCCCGAAGGCCTCAGGTGGAAGTATGAATATTATCCGCCATCATCAACTTATGCGTATTTGATCAAGAAAGTAACCACTCCGTATGGTGGCAGTTCGAGCTATGAGTATCAGCATGTTAGGTTTGAGTCGGATGTTCAGGCACCATCATTGGCAGTAAAAAAGAAAACCACCTCCGGCCCAGGCATTAAATCTGGAACGTGGAATTATCAGTTCTCACCAAGCTCGTCTTATGATGAAACAATCGTTACTACCCCTGTTTCTAAAGAAATATATCGACACTACGGGATGCGCAGTTCCAAATCTGGCTCGCTGTGGAAGATAGGTTTACCTATTAGCAAAGAAACACTATCGCTACAGAATAAATCCTTGCGGAAGGAGGTTTATACCGCTTGGGATACGCAATTCATCTCTAGCCAGAACGACTACCGCCCTTCTATAGCTTCGATTGATGAGAATATATCATCACCAATTCTATTGGAGAAAACGATCACGCAAGATGGTAATACATATAGAACTCAGTATCTTGATCATACAGCCTATGGGGCGCCACAAAAAAAGCTTGAATTTGGCCAGGTAAACAGGGAAACAACAACGTTATACAGCAATAACTTAAATAAATGGATTTTATCTCAACCAGTTAAAGAAACCGTAACCGGCGTTGGCAGTACTGAACGCAGTTACGATGCGAATGGCAATCTTAATTGGGTTAAGCAGTTTGGGATTACTACAGGCCAGTATACCTACTATAACAACGGGACCACTAAAACGGTCAAGAATGCAAACGGCCACATAACGACCTTTAGCAACTACAAGCGCGGTATAGCACGTCAAGAAAATCAACCAGAAAATGTAACAATTTCGCGAGAGGTTGATGACTACGGCAATATCACCTCGCTAACTGATGGTCGAAGCAAAACGACTACTTACCGGTATGATCAGCTAAATCGAATCACGGCAATTACGCCGCCCATTAAATCTGCTATTTCAGTTAGCTATAGTCTCTCGTCCAGAACTCAAACATTAACGCGTGGAGCATTTCGAGATAGCTTAACGTTTGATGGTTTCGGGCGTAAGTTACAGCGAACGGCAACGGATACTCTATTATCTAAAACTATCACAACCACCAACAAGTATGATGAGCTAGGGCGCCAGGTATTCACTAGCCACCCAAATCAATCTTTACTTGGTGTTACGACAGTCTACGATGCGTTAGGAAGAGTATTGACGACGACCCTGCCTGGTAATCGTATTAACCAAATAGAGTATTTAGTTAATAATCAAGCGCGTCTAACCAACCCGAAGGGCGCGGTGACTCTACAAACCTACCGTTCATTTGGGGAGCCTAATGAAAAGCAGCTTGTAAAGATAGAGCAGCCAGAGGGCGTAACTACGACAATGCAGTTAAACCTGTTGGGCCAACCACTCGTTGTAACACAAGGCGGGATTACGCGGTCTTACGAATACAACCAGCATTATCAGTTGATATCTGAAACTCATCCTGAGCAAGGCGTAACTCGCTTCAACCGAGATAATTTGAATAATGTAATTCAGAAAAGTACCGATGGCCATTACCAAAAACTGGCGTATAGCTATGATGCCCTGAACAGGCTGCGTAAGGTTTATAGCTACGAATGGGATCGAATAGTTGATACCGGCAATTACGATTTTGATGAGAACGGCAATCTAACTAATTTCTCAAAATCAGAGGTATCAAGAAGCTACCAATATGATAGCAATAACAACTTAATAAATGAGTCACTGGTGGTTGCAGACAGAAGGTTTGAAATAAAGTATGCCTATAACCAATTGGATGCACTGTCCAGCATCACATACCCTTCCGCTAATGACGTGGTCAACCAAAGTTGTACAACCCAGTTAAGCTACTTTTCTTAGTTCAGTCATTTCTTTTTCAAATTCCGCCGGGCTTCGATAGCCCAGATAGGAATGCATCCGCTGATTGTTATAAAACACTGAGATGTACTCCAGGATGTCTTGCTGAGCTTCATGTCGTGTTTGATAGCTTTTCCATTGAACACGTTCTTGCTTCAAAGTTCCAAAGAAACTTTCAACAACCGCATTATCCCAACAGTCACCTTTCTTGCTCATACTTCCATTAAAATTATGCAGCGTTAGAAGTTTTCTAAACTCCTTGCTGGCGTACTGGCTCCCCCGATCAGAATGATGTATTAACCCGGCCTGCGGGCGTCTTTGCCAAATTGCCATCTTGAGTGCATCACAAACCATCTGAGCCTTCATTCGCGAACTCATGCTCCAGCCAACAACCTTTCTTGAGTAAAGGTCAATCACAACAGCTAAATACAGCCAACCTTCTTGTGTCCAGATATACGTGATATCTGAGGCATAAACCTGATCAGGCTTTTCAACTGCAAACTCCCGCTCTAACAGATTATCGAATACAGGTTGCTTATGATTACTGTTTGTCGTGACCTTATACTTTTTCTTGTGCTTGACCTTAACACCAGCTTCTTTCATTAACTTTCTAGTTTTGTTCCTGCCTACCCGATAGCCAAGAATATTCAGCGCTTTTTTCATTCTTCGGTAGCCGTATGTATGCTCACTTGACTCTGCGATATCTTGTATCCATTCAATCATTTCGGTATGAGTTGGATCGTCAGACATAGTAGCTTGGCGTTTTAAAAAACTATAATAACCTGAACGTGTAACACCCAATTGTTGGCACATAATGCCAATAGGCCACACCTTTTTATGCTGGGCGATGAAAGCGTATTTTACTTTGCTTCCGTGGCAAAAAAGGTGGCTGCTTTTTTTAGGATGTCGCGCTCCATCTTGAGCCGTTTGTTTTCTTCCCTTAAGCGGCGAAGCTCTTCTTGTTCCGGTGTCAGCTTTCCATTGCCGCGGAATGCGTGACCATCATCATTTTCGTGCTCTTTGATCCAGCGCCCTAAAACGTTAGGATTAATACCAAGATTTCTTGCCGCTTCAGCCTTCGAATAGCCCTGGTCAATTACCAGACTAATCGCGTCTAATTTAAACTCTTTTGAGTACTTCTTTCTTGCTGCCATTTTTCACTCCAGTTTTTAGGATTATCTCTTAACTGGTGTGTACAAATCTATTAGACCACGTCATTGTTCAATGAGTCATATTAGGTTTACTGTCAAGGGACAGTTTTCCACCGGAGGTGTTGAAGCTTATGAATTTAACAAACAACCAGTATTTTTCGATGAAAACGGCCAGGAGTTGGCATATAGTCTGCCAGGGATCGAGGCCAAAAAATTAACCGCAGCGGAGATTTCTGCTTTATTTGATAATATGGCGGTTATTAATGATCAGTACGTGCAGGGGCAGAATAGGCATATTTTTGAGCGCCGTTCGCAAATAAATCGAAATGGTCAATTGGTTGATAATCGTAGATTAGTGTTGCCACCAGGAATTTCTCCTGCCGATATTACTATTTATTCAACGGGGTGTGCTTTATTACTTAAACATCAGAATGACAAAGATTGGGTCGTGGTCTCAGGCTGGTATGCCAATGAGCTGTTTCAGTATGAAGAAATTATCTTTGATGATGCTACTGTGTGGACCAATGACAACTTATTAAATCCTCCATTACTAGATGTGACAGGAGTCAATGTTGTTAGTTCGGAACCGATAGTTTCACCTGCAAATAAGGTCTTTCACTGGACTATTCCCGAAGGAACAATAGAAACAACGTATACTAAAAACCTATATGATTTTAAGTATAGTATTTTCTATGAGAAGGAAGGCGAATGGTTCTATGATCAGCCCAAGTGGCTTCAATTTAATGCAGAAACACTCACTTTGAGTGGAACACCGGCATCTGATGATATAGGAGAATATGTGCTCTATATCAATGTAGAAGCGCCGCTCGGTGGATATGGAAGAATGGAGCTACCGCTTACAATCGCCTCGGATTCGCTTATTGTTACCTCAACTCCAGTAACCGAAGCAGTAGAAAATCAAGCCTATCAATATGCAATCAAAGCTACAGATAGTAATAATAATGTCCTTACCTACTCCTTAACTACAAAGCCAGAAGGAATGACAATTGATTCCTCATCAGGGCAAATCAATTGGCTGCCTGCCAATGGCCAAGCAGGAGAGCATGATGTTGTTATTGAAATTAGTAATGGCACAGAAATCGTCACTCAGCAATACACTATAGTTGTTGCTGCAGCCACTAACGTAATTCCCATGATCAGTTCTAGCCCTGTAATCCGGGTTACGGCTGGTCAGCCATATCAATATAGTGTGCAGGCAACTGACAGTGACGGTGATACCTTAACCTTTAGTTTAACTGCCTCACCTTCAAGTATGGCAATAAGCTCGGCAGCGGGAATGATTTCATGGAACCCAACTATAGATCATGTTGGTAGTCATACCGTTACAGTAACCGTCGCAGACGGAAATGGAGGTATTGCAGAGCAATCATATGACCTGACCGTAACCTTGCCAGACGGCGTAACTGATAGCGGCAGCTGGGGAAGTGATACGATTGTAACGGGCGATGGAAACGATGATATTGATGCATCACTGGGCAACGATACGATATATGCCCGAGGTGGTGATGATGTTATAGATGGCGGCTGGGGTAATGATACGATATCCGGCGGATCAGGAAATGATAACCTTAAAGGTGGGTTAGGCAATGACACGCTGACAGGGGGCACAGGTAATGACTACCTAAACGGCGGATTAGGCAATGATACCTATATCGTTAACGTTGGGGATGGTAATACCCAAATTAAAGAGTCTCTCAACTTACTTGAAACTGACACCCTGCGAATAGAGGGTAATATCACCATTAGCGATATTAGCGTTACACGTAGCGGCAACTCACTGGTCATGTCGTTTAATAACCAAACAATTACTCTTGAAAGCTGGTTTGACTTCTGGCCCCGCCGAGTTGAAGAACTCCATGTCGGCGGCCAAGTCTTCAATCAAGATCAAATCAATGAGCGAGTGCAGTAGGAGAAGATGATGAAACAACAGACTCAAACACTGTCTCGATTCAGCTCAAGGATGTTGGGAATGAAACTACTAAATACCCTTATATGGTTTGTTATTGGGTTAAGCAGTGCCATCGTGCAAGCGGCACCTGTGACCCTGTCTATTCACACTGACGCATTGGGTTCGCCTATTGCGGCGACTGATCAAAAGGGAGATGTAGTCTGGAAAGAAGAGTACAGACCGTTCGGTGAACGGATTATTAAGGATAATAAAGCGGATAGCCAAAAACGCTGGTTTACAGGCCATGTACAAGATAAGGATACAGGACTGGTTTACATGGGGGCGCGCTTTTATGACCCGTCGATAGGGCGTTTCTTAACGCCAGACCCTGTTGGGTTTAGTCCGAATGCACCGATGATGTTTAACCGATATGCTTATGCGAATAATAACCCGTATAAGTATACTGACCCAGATGGCCGGTCGCCGGAAAATTTGTTTATATCAGATTACTCGGCCTATCAAGAGTTACGGGGGGCTCAGCTTGGAATTGATTCAAGCACAAAAGCAGGTGCTTTATCTATTGCGAAAATAGACCAGCGCGAAGCAGCAATGGAACTTGTTGGCGCAGGCATTGGGGCGGGAGTTGGAAAACTTGCAGGTGCTTTTTCCAGAATTACAAGAAGTGGAGATACTCGCGTTGGTCGTTGGATGTCCTCTGATGAACTAGCAAATATGAAAAAGACTGGTCAAGTTCAAGAAGGAAGTGGTGGCATGACTTTTGTTGCTAACTCTGGCCCATCGTCATTTAGTAAGCAGGCAAAACCTGGTAGTAATTATGTGGAGTTTGATGTTCCTTCCAATAGTTTATTACAGGGTGGAAAAACAGATTGGCTTAAAACGCTTGGCTCTAACGCTCCAAAATCACAACTATTTAAATTGAATAAGCAAGGTGGAGAAGTTAACCCGCCTTTCCGTAATCTTTCAGATGTGATTGAAACGAAGTAGGCTTTTATGACTGAATCTTTATCGGGTTTAACTTGGTTTGAATCGAACGTTAAACCACTTTTATCTGACACTTTTGAACTTAAATACATTGACGAGAAAGATGGTGATTTAGGGGATTTGTCTGGAGTTCAGTTCGACTCTGAAAAAATAGGTGGTTATATCTATTTTTGGAGTTCCGGATATGTAGGCTACCAGCTGGTTGATTATCTTGAGGAAGTAGAACTCGTAGAAGACACAACAGAAGAAGTTTTATCAAGGTCATACGATGAAATTCTTAAGCCGTTAATATCTCATCTTTAGTAGCAAATAACCCATTCGCACATCGTAAATGGAGAATATCAATCCATGAATGATAAAGGGGAACAAATAAGGGCTGCGTCAGCTTGATGAGCGCCAACAGGTTTAGGTGCTCTAACTTGCGTAGGTGATAAATATTTCGCCAGGAGTGCGCGCTGGCTTCGCGTAACAGGGTTATCAAGACAGACCAAAAAGGTGACGTGGTCTGGAAAGAAGAGTACAGACCGTTCGGTGAACGGATTATTAAGGATAATAAAGCGGATAGCCAGAAACGCTGGTTTACAGGCCATGTACAGGATAAGGATACAGGCTTAGTTTATATGGGCGCGCGCTTTTATGACCCGACGATAGGGCGTTTCTTAACGCCAGACCCTGTAGGGTTTAGCTCGAATGCACCTATGATGTTTAACCGATATGCTTATGCAAACAATAATCCGTATAAGTATGTTGACCCTGATGGAAGAAATGCTGTAACCGCCTTTGGAGGATTATTGGTAGAGTCTTTCAACTGGGCTAGTGGCAATGGGTTTAATGGCTCCCAAGTATGGGGGGCGTTGCAAGACGGTTATGATGGTAATGGTTCAGGGGCATGGAGAGCCGCAGGAGAAGATGCGCTCTCTTTTGGCGGTGGCGTTATAGGTGCAGCTGCTAAGATATACCGACTAGCTAAGGCAGGTAAGGTTACAAAGGCAGCAGCTCACGGCTTTAAGAACGCAGGTGAATTTGCAAAGTTTGGCAAAACTCTAAATTCAGGATTAGCTGATGCGGGTTTTGGTGGTACGAAAGCGTTGTTGCAAGGAAGTGCAGTTACGGGCAAAAGCTTTAGGACGGGCAAAGCATTTGACGCTGGTAGGGTGAGCGACTTCGATATAGCTCTTGCAGGACCAGAAATACTTGCCAGAGCTAAACAGCTTGGTATTGGGCTGAGATCAGGTGGAACTAGAACTGGGCCACTTTCTGCTGCTCAAGTTCAGCAATTGGGACTAGGTGGTATGCAGTCCACTTTATCAAAATCAGCTGGTCGTCCAGTAAACTTTATGATTTATGGTGATGCTGGAGCTGCTGCGGCCAGATCTCCGAGCATAGGATTCTAGTGATGAGTTTAAAATCTTACGACCTTTATGGTATTGAGTGCGAAAGCCTGGAAATTGCTCGGACTGTAATTGAGTCATTGCTAAATATAGTTATGATTGCACACGAAAGTGGATATCACTGCGGAGAGTATTATCGTTTGAATGACGTTGGTCAGGAGCACGTTATTCTTCAGAATAACTATGATGATTTCGAAGAAGAATGGACTGAAGAGGGATATTCTAAGTATCCCTTTCTTCTGTATGTAAACGAAACTCTGCGTTCTAGTGAGGTAGCCGGTTTGTTGCAGAACGATAAACGAGTAGTACTGTTGAAGCATCAAGAGTTGTAGTTGCTATCTATGATTTGATGTTACAAAGAGTGGTGCGGAGAATGTTGCCAGCTTTGAAAAACTTCGTTCATCTCTCGCAGCAGACGAAATTCTCAAAGCGGATAGGGTTGGGTCAGCACTTGCTAAGTCAGATAAAAACCATCTGGCGGCGAGCTTTTTGAGTAAAGAACAATTGGCTGCTGGAAAGGTCTTTCCAATCCGGGGTGGGGATGGAGTACAACGAACGTTGCTGCAAACTAAGGGAACTCTGGATGGTAAATCAGGGGTCTTTGAGTATTTGTTGGAACCAAATGGTACTGTTTCACATCAGTTGTTTAAAAAAGGTAGGATCAATGGTGTTCCTACTAAGATAACCCAGTAAGGCGACCAAAGATGGAATATTTAGCTAGCCTACTTACGTATAACTTTGTGTCATCTCTAGTAAAGGTATCTTGGCGAGAAATTTTGCTTGCTGTTCAAAGGCAGTTTGTATCCCGAGAGTTTGCGATTCAAGCTGCAATGGTCGAGCTCGAATTACTTGATGAATACCCAGATCAATTGTTAGATCTTGCGTCGCTTGATAAAACCAATGATATTCACCCATATATTGATGAGCTTGCTTCAATGGAGCAGGAGCTGGATGAAGAGGCATGTTCGAGAAAATGGTTATTTCTAATTTTAGCTTGGGTATATGAACACCGAGAAAGCTATTCTGATCCATTGGGCGTGGTAGAACAGGTTTATGCAGATTTTGATTATCCTGAAGCTATAGAGGGCTTTGTGAGATACATGCCCTCTGAAGAGCCTGATCTCGGTTCTACTGAAAAAAACGTAGCACGTTTATTTGAGAAGTGGGGAGCTTTCTTAGAGATTGAAAAAGAGAGTTATAAATAGGCGTTAATCTGCCTTTACTAATTCAATGTTACAAAGGGATTAGTCGACCCAAGTTCTATTCGATTTACGCAAGATAGTATTAAGGCCACTTTTAAGGATGGTCGTTCATTGAAAGGTTTGATCGATGATTTGAAGTCCGGAAAAGTAACAGCTGATGACTTGCCAGCAATCAGAACTTTTGAACGAGATGGGAAAGTTTTTTCTCTTGGTAATCGTCGGTTAAAAGCTTTCCAAGAAGCTGGCGTACCAATACGGACAAAGCCTGCAGCCGCAGACGAAATAGCAAATGAAGCATTCAAATTTACGAGTAAGAATAAGGGGGCTTCTATTAGAGTCCGTGGAGGCGGTTTGTAATGAAATCAAAACTAGTAAATGAGCTTGATAATGTATTAACAAAGGAGGATTTTTCTAAGTTTATTATAAGTATGATCGCTGACTTTAAAGATCATTCTGATGACTGGGAAAATCAGGACTTACCAAGCTTTTTAGAGGCCGTATCTGGATGGGTTGAAGACATGGACGGTTTCTATGAGAACCAAGGAAAAGAGTTTCCCGGTGATATAAACTGGAAAATCTTTGCTGATATTTTTTATGCTGCAAGAATTTACGAATAATAAATAGTTGGTACAAAAGTGACATGGTCAAGCAAAAACGACCAACCCAGTTAAGACACTTCTTTCAATTCAATTTCCTGAGCTTCGTATTCATTCGGGCTCATGTAGCCCAAGTATGAATGAAGCCTGCGGCTGTTATAAAACATGGATATATAATCCAAGATATCCTGCTGTGCTTCATAGCGAGTCTGATAGCTTCGCCATTGAATGCGCTCTTGCTTCAGACTACCAAAGAAGCTTTCAACAACGGCGTTATCCCAGCAATCTCCCTTACGGCTCATGCTGCCTTGAATGTCGTGTTGATCCAGCAACGTTCTAAAAGCATCACAGGCATATTGAGAGCCTCTATCCGAGTGATGAATCAAGCCTGCTTTCGGATGTCGTTGCCAAATCGCCATAGTAAGCGCGTCACAAACCAAGCTCGCTTTCATGCGTGAACTCATGCTCCAGCCAACGACTTTTCTTGAGAACAAGTCGATAACAACCGCAAGGTACAACCAGCCTTCTTGCGTCCAGATATACGTAATATCTGCGACGTACGCCTGATTAGGCTGAGCAACATCAAACTCTCGCTTTAAGCGATTTGGATAAACAGGCTTCTTGTGATTGCTATTGGTGGTCACTTTGAATTTCTTCTTGTGGCGCACCTTCACTCCAGCCTTATCCATTAGTTTTTTTGTTTTAGCTCGGCTTACTGGATAACCTAGTATATTCAATGCTTTCTTCATCCTGCGTTCACCATAGGTATGATCGCTGGATTCTGCTATATCTGTTATCCAATCAAGCATTTCCTGGTGATTTGGGTCATCTGGTTGACTAAGCTTCCGCTTGGTAAAGCTGTAATAACAGTTTCGTTTCACTCCAAATAGCTGACACATCAGGTCAACCGGCCAGGCCTTCTTATGTTGAGTGATAAAGCCGTACTTCACTTCGTTTCTTTGGCAAAGAAGACCGTCGCCTTTTTTAATATTTCCTTTTCCATTTCTAGGCGCTTTACTTGCGCCTTAAGCTTTCTGATTTCATCTTGCTCTGGCGTGAGCTTACCGTTGCCTCTGAAAGCATTACCTGAATCGTTTTGATACTCTTTTATCCATCGCCCCAGTACTTGTGCGCTAATACCCAAGCTACGGGCAGCCTCTGTTCTTGTGTAGCCTTGATCAAGCACTAGGCTAATCGCATCCAATTTAAATTCTTGGGAATATTTTTTTCGTGTATTCAATTTACCTTCTCCAGTTAGGACGTATTATGTCTTAACTGGACTGGTCACATCTATTAGACCACGTCAAAGCCCGCACTAGCGGGCATTTTTAATGCGCTGCTTGCTGGATTCACGACTCAGCTCAAGGATGTTGGGAATGAAACTACTAAATACCCTTATATGGTTTGTTATTGGGTTAAGCAGTGCCATCGTGCAAGCGGCACCTGTGACCCTGTCTATTCACACTGACGCATTGGGCTCGCCTGTTGCGGCGACTGATCAAAAGGGAGACATGGTCTGGAAAGAAGAGTACAAACCGTTCGGTGAACGGATTATTAAGGATAATAAAGCGGATAGCCAAAAACGCTGGTTTACAGGCCATGTACAAGATAAGGATACAGGACTGGTTTACATGGGCGCGCGCTTTTATGACCCGTCGATAGGGCGTTTCTTAACGCCAGACCCAGTTGGGTTTAGTCCGAATGCACCGATGATGTTTAACCGATATGCTTATGCGAATAATAACCCGTACAAGTATATTGACCCTGATGGAAGAAATGCTGTAACCGCCTTTGGAGGATTATTGGTAGAGTCTTTCAACTGGGCAAGTGGCAATGGGTTTAATGGCTCCCAAGTATGGGGGGCGTTGCAAGACGGTTATGATGGAAATGGTTCAGGGGCATGGAGAGCTGCAGGAGAAGATGCGCTCTCTTTTGGCGGTGGTGTTATAGGTGCAGCTGCTAAGATATACCGACTAGCTAAAGCAAGTAAGGTTGCAAGTCAAGCGGGAGGCTCGATCCGAAATGTTAACAAGATCGGCGGAAAGCAAAATTGTGCGAATTGTGCCATAGCTACTGATGCTACCCTAGCAGGCAACCCTGCATCAGCGTTGAACAGTGGTTTAACTAATAAGATGGAAGTTGCTGCTCATTTTGGACAAAAGTTCGGAAGCATGACCAGCTTAACGAGAGTAGAGGCACAAATGGCAAAAGCAGGTAACGGCACAAGAGGAGTTATCTTTGCTGCCCGAGAAGGAAAGCCTGGTCACTTTTTCAATGTGGTTAATCAGAATGGAACAGTTCGTTTTCTTGACGGCCAAACAGGAAAGGTCTTTTCTTCGCAAGGCCAAAATTTTATCGGCTATCAATTGTTAAAAACGAATTAATTTGTGAGTAATCTAGAGAGGTAGCAGTGTGAATAATGATATGGTATCTCATGTATGTACTTATGCTATGGGAACTCTAGTCCAGCTAAGTGATGGAAAGTTTAAGCAAGTACGCGATGGTGAGTTGGAATGTCTTATGACTGGTCATGACTACGTGCTAGTGGAAAAGAGCCTAGTTAGCTTGATTGAGTCTTTGAGCGTTAAGGGAATTGAGTTTATCCCGGCGAAAATATGGGGCAAGGAAACAGGTACTGATAACGAGGACTATCTTCAAATGCTGGTCTCTAAGGAGTTTGGAGCCGATGAGATCGATAGTTTATCGTTAGATTCAAAGCAGTTTTATTTAATGGATAGAAAATACCTGTTTGCAACTCCAAGCTTGGTAGAAAAACTCAAAAAGTCGGAGTTTGAGCTAGAGTTCAGTCTCGGTTTAAGCGATTTCGGATAGCTTAATAAAGCCCCGCTCGGGGCTTTCAGGTCGCTGGCAAACCCCAGTTACTTTCGAGCTAAACTCCTTTATTCAATATGGATTCCCGCCTTCGCGGGAATGACTATCAGGGCTTTGGAATGGCTACTGGGGCGTTCGGGTATGATCATTTAACCCCCTAGCAATTGGCAATATCCGCTCTGCGTCCACAAACATCAACCGTTCCATCCCGTGAGTCGTAACGTATCACTAGCTGAGCGCTGTTTCGGTTACCGGTGTCACCACCGGCACGATAGACATAGCTACAGACTTTATTGCCAGTATGTCGATAAGACCGGTAGTCTGCGCCATTGGTTGTGGATACGGAAGGAGGGGCATCAAGTATCCCTTGCCAGACTCCCACGCACCCGGCATTGCCGATGCCTATATTTTCGTTGCCATTGCCTTTTGTCGTGCCAATCGGGTAGCCGATATTATTCGTGTCAACGGTACCGTCACCATACCCTGCTAAGTTTTGTACGCGCGTCGAATGCCCAGCAGCTCTAAAGACAAGCCTAACGGTATCAACACCTACCTTCAGTGAACCAGCGATATAGTTTGCGTTGCCGAGTTCGGCCTCTGCTCTTAAGTCTGAATATCGGGACAGTGCGAACATACTTAGAATAGAGAGTATGGCGATAACGACGACGAGTTCGATTAGCGTGAACCCAGTACTGAGGCGGGTATTTGTATTGCGGTGTAGTATCAATTTAGCCTCAAGTGATTTGAGCAGATTTGTTCCAGCTTTTGCCGGTCGATGGGTTTTGCCAGGTGCCCCGTTGCCCCCATGGAGGTGCAGTATGATACATCTTCTGGCGAGGTATTGCCTGTTACCATATAAACAGGCGCATTGTTCCCGCCACTTCGCAGTGTGGTTAGGGCGTCTATACCTCCCATTATGGGCATTTCCATATCCAGTAGAATCAGGTCAAATGAGTGATAGCTGGTTTGCTCTATCGCTTGTGCGCCGTCTTCTACCGCCATGACCTCAATACTTTCGCTCATTTTTTCAACTTGCCGCTTAAGCAGTTTTAAATTTACCGGGTTGTCATCGGCAATCAATACATGGCCTTTGAGTTGGTATGGCTTTTCTGGCAGGTACTGCTTCAATACGTGATAGAAATACTTCCGGTCGAAGGGCTTGGCAATAAAATTAACAAAGCCGATATCCCGGTAGCGCTTAAGCTGGTGTTGCATTACGTTGGCGGTGAGGGCGATGATAGGAATGTTGCAGCCTTGCGCTTTAAGTTGAGCGGCCGCCTCTTCGCCGCCCATTTCGGGCATTTGAATGTCTAGAAGAATTAAATCAACCTCAGTTTCTGCAACTTTCTCAAGCGCTTCAATACCATTACTGACGATGGTGATGTCGACGCCCATTCTTTTCAGAATATGGGTGATCAGCTTCTGGTTTTCGAGGTTATCTTCTGCAACCAGCACTTTGCCTTCCAGCTTGGTTTTGTCGATTTGTTCACCCGCGTACTCATCTGCACGCATCTCGTTCTCAAGGTCAATTTTATTTTGAAACCATGTCGCGTCAGACAAGTTGCCCGGATGTATGGCCAGCACAAACTCGCTCCCTAAACCTGGCTGACTGTCAACGTAGAGCTCTCCATTGAGCAAACTGGCCAGCTGCTTTGAGATATAGAGCCCCAAGCCCGTGCCGCCGTATTTGCGAGTGGTTGAGCTGTCAGCTTGAACAAAGGGCTCAAAGACGCGTTTCTTTTGCTCTGGCGTTAGACCAATGCCTGTATCTTTAACTTCAAAATAGAGTGTATCGGACTCCTCTTCGTAGCGTATTAAAATGTTAACCGAGCCATGCCGGGTAAACTTTACGGCGTTACTGGCCAGATTAAACAGTATCTGTTTGACGCGAGTAGGGTCTGAGACGAAAAACGAGGGAAGCGGAAAGATCGGTGAAATATTGAACAATAAGCCTTTTTCTTCAGCTTTTATACTTATATGAGCTTTCAGATCACGAATCAAGCTGACTAACGGTACGACTAAATGTTCGACTTCGAGTTTGTGCGCTTCAATTTTGGAGAGATCGAGTATGTCGTTGATGATGGTAAGAAGATGCTTGCCGCTTCGAATGATGGTGTCAACAAAATGCTGCTTTTCGTCTGCTGTTAGGTCATCATCACGCAGCGATTCAGAGTAACCGATAATGGCGGTCATCGGTGTTCTGATTTCATGACTCATATTAGCCAGGAAATGGCTTTTAGCGGCTTCAGAGGTCTCAGCTGCCTGTTTTGCCATTAATGCTGCATCACTGGCTCGCTGAGCCTCTTCAAATAGCTGCGAGTTGCGGATTGCGGTGCCGACTTGCACCAGATAATTCGATATTCTTTTTATCCCTTCTTTGTTGATGTCGAGAGGGGTTTGGTAGTTGACGAACCCTAAGCCTCCGATCACCTTATTCTCTACCGACAGAGGGAAATAAATAATACTCTCTGATGGTTTTACGGTGTACAGCCTCTGGTCTATTGGCGCGCCGACTTTAGCGACATCATCTGCGTTGACTTGCTTGATATAAATCGGTTTATTTTCCAATATCGGCGACACAAAAATGCTGTTCCGATCTTCTGTGAGCGAAAAGGTCAGCCCTTCGAACTGGGCATGTTCATAGGGGCTGAGAGACTCGCCATAGCTTTTTATGACTGATAAGTGCTCTTGATCATCATCCAGCAGGGTGATGTAGACCTGCTCAAATGGGTGCAGTCGGCTTAAGGCCTGCACCACTCTATCCATGATTTTATCGAGTTCAAGGTGAGCGTTAACGGCATAAGCAAGTTCACTGGTCTCCTGCATCTGTTCTGCTTGCTGAGATAGCTTGCGCTGGGCTTTGACTAAATTGGTATTAATTTTATAGACCGTAACACCGAGCGAGAGGCTATAGCCGATAAGGCCAACAGCCGCGACGATGGTTCCTGCCAGTGGCAGTGTTTCCTGGTAGTGAACGCCAACGAACACTGTTCCCAGTGCGGCTCCGGCAATAAGGGTTATCAGGCATCTGATCAGCAGTTTAAGGCCGCCAGACGCAAAGCTGCTCATGACCGTGCCACCAATGAAAACGGTTGTGGCCAAGGGGTTAAAGCTCCAGAGTGAAATACAGAACCCGTATAGCGCTGCATCCACCAGGCTGACTCCCTGTTCGTGCTTTCTGGTCGTCGAAAATAGGTAAACCAGATGAGGGTAGACCAGTGTGTGACTTATGATAAACAGCCAGAGTAGCAGGTTATCAACATCAAAAAACAGCGACAGATGTATGCCCAGCACGATCATACAAGTAGTTGCCCTCAGCGGGTATGCGACCCGGACAATTCTCGCTTTAGGGCGGGAGTAGGAAGTGTTTTCAGGCATTAATTACTCTAACAATTATTGGCTGGTTTACTGAGTATAGCAACGGCTCGCATTATTAGAAATTTGAACGTGTTAGAAGAGAAAAAGCAAAAAAAAAGCGGTAACATGATGCCGAACGTTAATCATGTACCGCTATACGATAGGGCTAAAGTAGGGAGGCCCTGATTGGAAATCGTCGAGTAGAACAACATAAACGGCCTGAAGGTTTATGTTGTTTCACTCTTTCGAAAAGATGAGTCTATATTAAGAGCAATGGGGGCGTAGTGTAATCGTCCGTAGGGCGTATTAGGGGAGTAAAAAGGCGTATTTTGGGATGGAAAGCCTTGAGCTACCAGTTATCAGGGCGTTTGAACTTAAATAGCAGCGGTGCATTTTTACCTGACTTCAACCTTGGTTCGCCATTGTTATCCAATATTATGTAGATACTATTCCCTAAACGTGCAATACCCTCTGCCAAACCATAGTGACTGTTCTCGAACCTGAATTCAGGCGACCTTTCTGTTGCATGGTAGCTCCAGCAGGCTTCTGCTCCCCAATGCTCATAGTTACGGCGACAGACCCTGAAGAAGTTACGTTCTAACGTATACAGTTTGGGAGGCTGGTCGTTTGGCCCATGCTCAAGCCATAAACCGGTAAAGTCGGCATTTAGCGGGCTTATTACGCCTTCATTTTTTATCACTTTAAGTTTATCAATAATTGTTAGTGGTACTTCTCCTTTGACCCGCAATAGCCCTCTGGGCTCACGTTCCAGTGCTATCGTTATGTCATCTGAATGGACTGTAATGCCCTCAAAACCGGTATTTAGTCTAGTTGCGAAGCCTTGTTGCTGTATTTCACTAAAAAGGCCCGGTGTTACCCAGTTGGCGTTGCCTTTAAGGTCAATTTTGGCGACCGCAGAGAGTGATTCGCTGGCGAGAAAAAGCGAGTAATGGCTGTCACAGTGAACGCCTTCCCAGTCAAAACGCTTATCCGTCCATTTGAGACCCCAATCCGCCAGCTGCTCCTGCCATCTTGAGTCATCGGGTAGCGCATTGAGCAAATTCATTTGTCGGTAGGTTTTGATTTGAGTTGATGGGGCGTTCAGCAATGGAATGGTAAAAATGCGGTGGTTATGGCGATCTGACACCATTACCAGATCATTCCCGCAGAATGAAAGCCCAGACGGCTGCAAATTGTCGAAACCGGCTAGCTCCCAGTATTGCTCAAGTGCTAACTCATCGGCAGAAGCCTGAGGCAGCAATATAACGGAAAACAAAATATTAAGTAGATAGCGCATCGGCTCTTCTTTTCGGTTTTCGGTTTTCGGTTTGTTAAGGCGCACCAATACTTGATGATCGTGCTAAACAGTCTGCCACTGAAGATTTCTGTTAGCAAAGGCTGCGCCTTTATCACCTTTAACGATAACAACGCTGTTTTTTAAACGATCATAATTTAACCAGTTTCTTGACTAAAATGCTCAAGTTTCCAAGACTAAGAGAGTACCTTTATAAAAACAATAGATAGAGGAAGTGAGTTTATGAGCTTAGGACATACTGTTGGGCTATTGACCCATCCAGATCAAGAGTGGGAAGCAATCCGTGAAGAGCATGAGTCTGTCAGTAAACTCTACCTCTCACATGTATTTATTTTAGCATTTCTCCCTGCTGCGGCAGCCTATTACGGCACCACTCAGGTAGGCTGGCAAGTCGGTGGAAGTGAGGTCGTGAAGCTCACTTCGGGAAGTGCGCTACAGCTCTGTGCGCTGTTTTATCTGGCAACCCTTGCAGGCATTTATATGATCGGTCGTGCAATTGACTTTTTTGCGGTGACTTACGGCGTAGGAGAGCATGAGCACAATGGCGTTATTCTCGCGGCATATACCGCGACACCCATGCTGATTATGGGGATTGTAGCCGTTTATCCGGTGCTGTGGGTTAATATGCTGGCCGGTGTTGCGGCGGTGGCCTATTCGGTTTATCTCTTGTATGAGGGGTTGCCTATTCTGATGAAGATTCCCGAAGAGCGCGGGTTTATGTTCGCAACCTCTGTGCTCACTGTGGGCTTGGTAATGCTGGTTGGGCTACTGGCGATTAGTGTTGTTGTCTGGAGTATCGGTGTTGGCCCGGTATATGTGAGCTGAATGGCACTGACTTAACAAAGAATGACCCGCACTGTCATTCCCGCGCACAAGGTGAATTGCGAAGCAGGAGAGAGCACTCCGGGGTGGGCGGAAATCCATTTTGAACGGAGTCTACAGATCTATGGACCCCCGCATTCGCGAGGATGACAAGCTTAACTCTTTTTACGAAGGTAGGTTGCCCTGCCTTCTCTTCACTTATTTTCGTAACGATTAAGGTCGAACCAGCCTGCTGTGATGGGGGCTTGCCGCATGTAGTCCTTGTTTAGCCAGTCGTTAAACGCCCAGAATCGGGTGTCAGTTCGCCTTATGCCGTAACTCCGTATAAAGCGATCTTCATCTTCTGCGGTCTTAATCGATGTGAGCTGGACTATGAAGTCGGCTAACTGAGCTTCATTGACCTGATAGTAGAAATTCGGGTAGCTGCCAATATAGCCAGGTATTACGGTCAATGTATCGTTTTCTGGCTCTAACCTTGAGTCCTCATTAAACAGGTAAGAGATATTTGTATGAGCGCGGTTGTGTATAAGCGAGTAGCTTACGGCTTTTTCATCAGCCCGTGATGAGATGACCTTTAAGTATGCCAGGTCAGGTATCGGTTTGAGCGTATGTCCTGTTATGCTGGCCAGCTGCTGCATGTGCGGAAAAATGCGCTTTTCAAGATCCGAGGTTTCTCCTGCTGAGCAGGCGTTTATATTGCCGTCTCCCATACACCGGTTGATCGGGTCGGTTAGGTCAAGTCCTGCAAACTGGTTTTCGATATAACCCAATAGCTCAGTTTTGTACTCTTTGGTTTGATATCGCACGCGTGATTCCCGCTCGGTGCCTGTCAGCGGATTATCGAAGTAGCTGATAATGTTGGTTCCGACGCCTCGGTACCAGCTATCTCTCATTGGTTTTCGCTGGTCGGATGGCAGGAAGTCAAGGAAGTTGTTTTCAGATTCCATCCTCAGGTAATCCATGTAAAGCCGGGTTGATAGCTGGTGGCCAACATTGCCATATACATTAAATCCTGCGACCAACAGGTAGTGAATACGCTCGAATATTGGGTAATCGATAATCCACACGGTCTTGGGTTCGCCGCCCTCAAACCCTTTAACAACCGTCGCACTATCAAAATGCCTGAAGATGGTGAGTGCCGCGTTATCATTGGGTATAGGGTTGCCAGCGGCATCTTTCAGGTTGTCGTTGCGGCCATTCCAGATACTGCCCAAGCTGTTTTCGACACTGTTTTGATAACGTTTATCGAGGTAATCGTTTTTTGCCTGGCGGTAACGCTTCTGAGCTTGTGCAAACCTGAACCAGATATTGGTTGGGTTGAGCGTATCTTCCTTTGCAGCCGGGAGCCGAAGGTTTTTTGCTTGCTGCGCAAGAAATACAGAATCATGGCTAACAGGGTCTTTGTCGGGGTCTAGAAACATTGCCCAGAAATGGTCATCAATGACGTTGAGCGAGATCTGACCACGACAAACAGGTCCTTTGATAAACCCGCCAATAAAAAACTGGGCTTCATCGAGTAAAAAGGTGTACTTCGATTTTGCAGGAATTGCCGCAAATGACCTAAATGGGTTAGATGCAACTTTCGGCTCGTAGGATGGCAGAGATTCAACCTTATAGTCGGGTTCGAGAAACAGCTGCTTGAATCGCGCCATACGCTTATCACTAAGTTCATAAACCAGATGTGTTTTGTCTACGATGGTTGCTTTAATCGGACGCAGACGATAGTACACTCGGTCCGTGTCAGGATCATCGTAGGGTCTTACCGTGGGTACTTCATCAATCTCTTCACCGGGAGGTGTGTAAGATCTCACCAGTTTGAAAAACTCTCGGTCTGGGCTGTTTTTGAAATGAAGATGGCCCAGGAATAGATGTTCATAAAGATAACGTGAAACCAGCTGCTGCTTGAGTGACGAGCCATTGAAGAACTTTTCCCACTTGCGGGCAGCGTTTTGTGACTCATTTGAAAACGGTGCGGGTGGTTCGAACTTTGCTCCTTCGTAGAGCCATTGGTTGATGGTTGAGAGTTCCTGAACATTTAAACCCGGTAGCCCGAATGGCATTCCCCAGAGCGGGTTTTTCTCCTCATAGTAATCAAACTCTTCGATAGTCGGGCATTGTTGATTCCGGTTAAGGCTAAGGTCAAATGTTTCGGGGAGAGGTTGGGGGGAGCCGCCATGGTCAGACAGCGGGTTGATGAACTTTTGGTTCAATACCCGAAAAAGAAGCGACCCCATTAGATCAGCCTCTGCGTTCTCAATGCGTTCATTGAGGATGGGGTAGAAGCCTTTCTCTCGCCATTTTTCGGTGCTTTTCGCATCGATAAACAGACGGGTTGGCTCCATTGCCGTCAACCGGCCACCATCATAAACCAGCTCTTTGTTGGCGCCACGATCAATACCCTCGTAAGAGGTCAGCTTCTGCTGGCAAGGCGCGTCATTGCAGGCATGGCAAGCGACACATCGAGAGTCGAGAATCGGTTTGACGTCTTTAATAAAAGAGACATGCCCTTTGTCGACTCGCCCTTGAAACTCACTCCAGCCAATGGTGCGATCTTTTATTTCAGCAGGGCCATACAGTGCATCATAATCGGTGGTATAAATACTGGCGCAGCCGGCAACCACTAGAGCGGTCATAATGGTTAGGAGGCAATAGCGAATAAAGCGAGATGCAGGCATATTAAACTGATCGGGTAGTTAATGTATGTATGCTGAATTGTAAGGGAAAATGATAAGCAGGCAAAGAGGGGGGCTATGTTTGTATTTGAAGCGGGAATATCAGGGCACTGGGTTAACCCGGTGCCCGTTTATTATGACTAGGCTATGACGATATATCGGAATGGCTACGAACAAGGTCGATATTTGCCCTTATGAATTTTCACATTATTAATGAGCATGTTGTCTGAGCTCCTTTTGAATGTGTTTTCTCCTACTTTTTCGTAGCTGCTGCATGAATAGGGGCGACCATAAACCGAGGTGCAAAGCTGTCCGTCTTCAACCTTCCAGTTGCCAATATAGTGAGTATAGCTGCCCTGCTGTTCCATCTTCCGTTCTCTGCCGAAAATTTTACCGCCCTCTTCGTAATATTCGTAAAAGACGTTGCGGCCACACTCGCCAGCCGTTTTATAATTTGCCTCCAGCGTATTTCCTATGAGCAGTTTGGCAGCCGCGTTTCCCTGATATACTTCCGCCGCCTGAGTTGCCGATGCCAGAACTGATAGCAGTACAAGTGATAATATTTTGTTCATTATCCGTCTCCTTAATGTGATGATAAAAACACCTCTTAAGTGGTATTTTATGATGTTGAATAAACCGGATATTGATACAAGTCACGCCTCAATAAGTGCCTTATAGGTACTTACCACTACATAAATGATCAAACAACGTCATTGAAAGGCGTGCATTGAGGCTCCACATACGGGAAGTTGCTGCTGGCAAAGGCCAGTGGTTCTATAAGTACAGGGTAAAAGCAGGCACAGGGTAAAAACAGGTGTTGTTTTTATATTTTTTTAATACGCGGCTTAATATTCCGGTAAAATGCCAGCTTTCCATTCACCATCAATTTGTAAACGAACTTATCAATGAACTACGCAGCCATCCAAGATGCTTTTTTCAGGCTCAAAAGTAATAGACTATTTGAGCTGTTTGTTATTTTTATCATTATCGTGTCGGCGCTTGAAATTGGTGCCAAAACCTATCAGTTGCCCGATTCAGCTGTTTCGTTCACCCAATTTCTTGATCTGTTTATAACGCTGTTCTTTCTGGTTGAAATCACCATTCGTTTTATTGCCGAGCCTCATAAAAGGGAGTTTTTTAAAAGTGGCTGGAACGTGTTTGATACATTGGTGGTGGTGATTAGTTTAATCCCCATTAATGACTCTGAGATGGCTTTGCTTGCCAGGTTAGTCCGGGTGTTTCGGGTACTCAGGATGGTCTCGGTCATTCCAGAGCTGCGAATTCTTATTAACTCGTTAATCAAAGCACTGCCACAACTTGGGTATGTCATGCTGCTGATGTTCATTATTTTTTACATCTATGCAGCGATTGGCAGTTTTTTGTTCAACACAATCAACCCCGTACTGTGGGGAAATATCGCTATATCGATGTTGACGCTATTCAGAGTGATGACGTTTGAAGATTGGACTGATATTCAATACGAAACGATGGAAGTCTATCCGATGAGCTGGGTATTTTACCTATCGTTTATCTTCTTCACCGCGTTTGCTTTCTTAAACATGGTGATTGGCATTGTTGTTAATGTAATGGAAGAAGAACATGCGAAAGCTCGGGAAATTGAACACGAGGGAGAGCCAACGCTTGTAGACCTTCATTGCGAGATAAGAGAGTTAAAGAAAATGATAGTGGATATGCAAAAGAAACAATGATTTAACGCAAACTCGCTAGATTGCGTATTGAGTCAAAGCCCATAATAAATGCGCAGTATTAATGTGCACCTTATTATGGGTTTTTTATTAGCGCGCAGCCTGCAAAGCGGGAGAGCTCTTTAGAGCTAAAATCAAATGTTGATAATTTAGTTAGCGCGATATATAGTGCTTTTTCTTTGGTTTTTTGCGTCTATGTTGTGTTTTTTGTTTGAACAACATCGTAGAACTAAGAGGGAATCCGGTGAGAATCCGGAACTGACGCGCAGCGGTATTGGGGAACGAACGCGACACGAGTGGCAGACACTCAGGCACTGTTTATGGGTACTGGTAGACCCTAATTTTGGTACTAGAAGCACCTTAAACAGCAAGCCGTCGCTGTAGGCGATAAAGCAATATGCTTTTGATGGCCCCTAAGTCCGAAGACCTGCCCAAGATCTCGTCACGATGAACTTAACCATTGTGTTCCGAGAAACAATCATACCTTCGCGAATAAGGTAATGAAAATGTATTCCTACGTTTTTGTTTTTTGTGTGCCTGACGGTTATGTCATGCCGCCCTTTTCGCGAAGTTATTGTCTTTTTACGCGAATTAAAAACAAAGGCGCTTTATCATGTCTTCAGAATTATCTGCTCAAGAGAGTACTGACTCTCCATTAGCAAATCCCGATGCGGTTAGTTTATTTCAGGTCATTAAACGCAATGGCCAAGCTGTTCCTTACCATGATGCGAAAATCGCTACCGCTATAACCAAAGCCATTCTGGCGGTTGAAGGCAGTTCTGCCTCCGGCTCAACACGGGTCAAAGAAACCGTCGATGCACTGACGCACTCCATTAGCGCAAGCTTCTTCAAAAATAAGCCCGAAGGCAGTGCTATCCCTATTGAAGAAATTCAAGACCAGGTCGAATTAGGCCTGATGAGACAAGGGCTGCACAAAGTGGCGCGAGCGTATGTCTTGTACCGTGAAGCGCATAGTAAAACTCGAGAAGGTGATGCTGAAATATCTGCTCACACTAAGACCACTACACACTCCAACATTAAAGTATTGAATGCAGATGGGTCAGAATCGCCGCTTAATATAGGCCGAATCAAAACCATCATTTATGAAGCCTGTTCAGGCTTAGATGATGTGAATGCCGATGACTTATTCGAGAACGCACAAAAAAACCTCTATAACGGCATAAAACAAAAAGATATTGCCACCGCACTGATTATGGCAGCGCGTACACGTATAGAAGAAGAGCCTAATTACGGTTATGTCAGCGCAAGACTACTGTTGGATTCGATGCAACAAGAGGCTTGCCGCTTTTTGGCTGTAGAGCCGCCAAGCTCTTTTAAAGATATGAAAACCCTTTACGTCGACTTACTCCGTTTGACGCTTAATAAAGGGGTTGAACTAGAAATTATGTCGGCGGATTTACTTAATTTTGATATCAAGCGTTTGGCTGAAGCGATGATGCCAGAGCGAGATTTTCAATTTACCTACCTTGGCCTGCAAACCCTGTATGACCGTTATTTTGTTCATTGGCGCGAAACTCGATTTGAACTGCCCCAAATTTTCTTTATGCGGGTATCGATGGGCCTGGCGCTTTTAGAAGATGACCCGACCGAGCGAGCTATTGAGTTTTATCACCTGTTGTCGTCTTTTGATTATATGTGCTCGACCCCGACCTTATTTAATGCGGGTACTAATCGACCTCAGCTTTCATCTTGCTATTTGACCACCATCCCCGATGATCTAGCGGGTATTTATGATGGCATGAAAGATAACGCACTGCTGTCGAAGTGGGCGGGTGGCTTAGGCAACGACTGGACGCCAGTACGAGCATTGGGCTCTCTCATCAAAGGCACTAATGGCCAGTCTCAAGGTATTATCCCCTTCCTGAAAGTGGTTAATGATACAGCGGTTGCGGTCAATCAAGGGGGCAAACGCAAAGGCGCTGTATGCGCTTATTTGGAAAGCTGGCATCTCGATATCGAAGAATTCTTAGAGTTGCGTAAAAATACCGGTGATGAGCGACGCCGAACTCACGATATGAACAGCGCCAACTGGATTCCTGATTTGTTTATGAAGCGGGTATTTGAAGATAAAGATTGGACCTTATTTTCACCTAACGACACACCCGATTTGCACGATCTATACGGCCAAGCGTTTGAAACCCGTTATCAAGAGTATGAAGCGATGGCAGCAAAGGGTGAGATGCGCTTGTTTAAAACGATTTCGGCCAAGAGTCTGTGGCGCAAGATGCTTTCAATGTTATTTGAAACAGGTCACCCTTGGATTACCTTTAAAGACCCTTGCAATATACGTTCACCTCAGCAGCATAGTGGCGTTGTTCACTCGTCCAATCTGTGTACAGAAATCACCCTTAATACCAGTGAAGATGAAATTGCCGTCTGTAACTTGGGCTCGGTCAATTTGGTGAACCATATTCAAAATGGCGAGCTAGATGAGGCGCATCTACAGAAAACCATCAAGACTGCCATTCGTTTGCTCGATAACGTGATCGATATTAACTACTACGCAGTGCCACAAGCGGAAAATGCCAATTTACGTCATCGCCCGATAGGCATGGGGATTATGGGGTTTCAGGATGCGCTCTATGCCTTAAAACTCCCTTACAGCAGTGTTGAAGCGGTTCATTTTGCCGATCAATCAATGGAACTTATTTCATATTACGCCATAGAAGCCTCTGCAATATTGGCCAAAGAGCGGGGCGCTTATGAGAGTTATGAGGGGTCATTGTGGAGTCAGAGTATTTTGCCTATTGATTCACTCAAGCTGCTAAGTTCAGAGCGCGGTGATCATTACTCTGTGTTTGATGAATCGACGCAACTCAATTGGCAGCCGGTTAGAGATTTAATTAAAGAACACGGTATGCGCAACTCGAACGTCATGGCTATTGCCCCAACGGCAACGATCTCCAATATTGTTGGGGTCTCGCAATCGATCGAACCGAGTTATCAAAACTTGTTCGTCAAATCGAACTTATCCGGTGAATTTACCGTGGTGAACCCCTGGTTGGTCGATGAGCTCAAAGCTTTGGGCTTATGGGATGCAGTGATGATTAATGACCTGAAGTACTACGATGGCTCACTTCAGCATATTGAACGTATTCCTGAGGTGATCAAAGCGCGCTTTTCGACCGCCTTTGAAATTGACTCACGCTGGTTAATTGAAGCGGCCTCACGGCGTCAAAAATGGATCGACCAAGGTCAAAGCTTAAATTTATATATGCCAGAAGCCTCGGGAAAACTACTCGACAACCTCTACAAAACAGCCTGGACACGCGGCCTGAAAACAACCTACTACCTCCGTTCGTTAGGTGCTACCCATATGGAGAAAACCACCAGTGACGCAAGCCAAAGAACTGTCGCTGAAAGCAGTTCTATCAATGAAGCTAGTGCAAGTGACCCTGCACCTGAAAGCACTGACTTTGAATTAAACCAGGCGGCTGATGCGCCCCAGTTTTGTTCAATACTTGACCCTGAATGTGAAGCTTGCCAATAGCCATTAATTAACTGGAGAACCATCATGAATACACCTAACTGGGACAACCCTTTAGCCGCTGCCATTCCATCAAAAGCATCGGTTATTTTTGAAGAACAGGGTCAGACAATAATCGATAATATAAGTGAGCTGGCAGAAGCATTGCCCCCCGTGAATCCAGGCGATAAACGTGTGGTCAACGGGCTGACGGATGTAAACCAATTAGCGCCGTTCAAATACCCTTGGGCATGGGAGTTTTTCTTGAACGCCAATAAAAACCATTGGACACCTTTAGATATCAACATGTCGCAAGATGTTCACGACTACAACCATAAGCTTACGGTTGAAGAGAAGCATGTGTATGAAAATGTTCTCTCATATCTCACCACCTCTGACATTATGGCGATGCGTAATATCGGTCTTGCAGTGATGGAGAAAATGACCGCACCGGAGCTACAAATTTACCAAGCCCGACAAGTCTATGAAGAGGCCATGCATACCTGGACGTATCAGCACTGCATTGAAACTATCGGTTTAGACCAAGGCGAAATCTATAACCGCTACCGTGTTGTACCTGCTATTTATCGTAAAATAAAGCTCGCCAACACTCGTTTAGATTCAGTTATGCGCAGTGATATTAACTTGCGCAACCGTGACGATCTCGAGCAGTTCGTCATGGCGTATATTTTCTTTGCCGGTATCTTTGAGGGCTGCTGGTTCTATAATGGATTTAGCCCTATATTTGCGTTACAGCGTAGAGGTCTGATGAAGGGCACAGGCGAGCAGCTGCAATACATCATGCGAGATGAAGTGTTGCATTGTGCGTTTGGTATTCGTGTCGTGAATCAGATTATAAAAGAAGAAAATTTACCGTTAGACCCAAAAGCTATTCAAACAATGTTTGAAGAAGCGGATGCCGCAGAGCGATCTTATGCAGACTATATCTTAAAAGATCCGATTCTGGGTTACTCTGCTGAAGAGCATAAAGAGCAGTTCAGGTTTATCGCTAACCGAAGAGCTAAACAGCTAAAGCTTGTGCCTCCCTTTCCCAATGCCAAGAGCACCTTGCCTTGGTTAGATGAGCAGGCCAATATGCGGAAAGAGAAAAACTTCTTTGAAACCAGGGTGACGGAGTATCAAACTGGATCATCGTTGAGCTGGTAGTTACTGTATAGCGCATAGCTTTCTGAGAGAAAGCTATGTATTCCTTACTGAGGCGGTGGGCTTTGTAAGAGAGTCTTGCTTTGACTAACCGGTGGCTAGCTGGTTTGATAACACTATACTAATGACAACAATGACTTATTTTTGAACTTCTCTTTATCAAGGAACGATCTTTATGGCTGGCAAACAGCTTATAACCTCTCTTATATACGCGCTGCTGCTATCTTCTTTAACCTTCACATGCTCGGCGGCCGACGCGACCCCATCAAGAGAAACACCGCAGAGACCTGTTATCGGTTTGGTGCTCAGTGGTGGTGGCGCTAAAGGTCTGGCGCATGTTGGCGTTCTAAAAGTACTCGAAGAAATGAAAGTACCTGTTGATATTGTGGTGGGGACGAGTGCCGGCTCAGCGGTAGCTGGGCTCTATGCTTCGGGTTTACCGGTTGATGAAATTGAAGAGCGGTTTCATCGAATGATCTGGGATAAAGGGTTTACTGATGAGTCATCCCGTGCGGACAAGTCTTTCCGTCGTAAACAAGATGACTTTGATTTTGCAACCGATCTGGTTCTAGGTGTCGATTCGGACGGTATAAAATTTCGTAAAGGGCTGATTCAAGGACAACAGCTGATGTTGCTGCTGAGCGAGTTAACGTCTCATGCTGCGCATATAGATAATTTTGACCAATTCCCCATTCGATATCGAGCGGTTGCATCTGATATCGGAACGGGAGAAACCGTTGCTGTGAGCAAAGGCAGCCTGGCGACAGCGATGCGTGCCAGTATGTCAATTCCAGGCGCGTTTCCACCAGTAGAGTATGAGGGACGTTTATTAGTTGATGGCGGAATATCAGATAACTTGCCGATAGACGTGGCAAGGGATTTGGGTGCTGAGCTTATTATAGCGGTGGATATAAGCTCTCCGCTGTTAGAGGCCGACGAGGTAAATAGTCTAGTCGGGGTCGTGGAGCAATTAACTAACTTGTTAACGCGCAGGAATGTGGAAGAACAACTCGCTAGCCTGACACCACAAGATATTTTGCTCATCCCTGACTTGCAGGGCGCCGGTTCGGGTGATTTTCAGCTTAGTGATGAAATTGTTGAAATGGGGGCGACATCAGCAAGAAATAGTGCGCTCGCGCTCAAGGCTCTCTCTATTGACGATGAGAGTTGGTTGGCGTTTCAGGAAAAGCGTACGAGGGCGGCAGAGCCAATCGGTAGTATTGACCGGATTGAAGTGGTGAATCAATCGGGAATATCGCCCGAGTTTATTACTTCTCGTATTAGTCAGCCTGTTGGAAAGCCGTTAGACCGGGAGGTTCTGGAGCATGATATCAATGTTATTTATGGCTTGGGGTATTTTGAGCGAGTGACCTACGACTTGATTGATGATAAGGGCGAGAGTGTGCTTCAAGTGAGCGCAGTTGAAAAGTCATGGGGGCCTGACTACTTGCGGTTTGGGCTTAATTTTGAAGACAACCTCACTGATGATACAGACTTCAATATCGCACTCCATTATGACCAGACCTCATTGAACAGGTGGGGGGCTGAGTGGCAAACATCATTGCAATTAGGTAGCCACCCCTTTTTGGAAACCGAGTTTTATCAGCCTATCCCGGGTTTTCTGGATTACTTTGTTGCGCTTGGAGGTCTCTATGAAGAAAGGACACTTCCCGTATTTAATCAAACAGATAAGCTTTCAGAGTGGGATATTACAGAAACCAACCTGAGCGCTGCTGTTGGGCGTGAGTTTGGCAGCAATGCTGAACTACGTGTTGAATATATATTAGGTAAAGCCAATCTAAAGCTTGATGTTGGAAACGAGCCTATTACTGAGTTAAACGAAGATGTAGGCAGTATATCGACGTCGTTTACCTACGATTCGCTTGATAAGCTATTTCTCCCACATGAAGGGGTATTTTTTCATGCAGAATGGGAAGCATCCAGACAGGACTTGGCGGCTACACTTGACTATGACAGAGTTGCAGCGTTGGTGGGCGGCGCTTATACGGTCAACCGTTATACCGTTGTAGGTCGTTTAAGCGCTGCAAAAATGGTAAGAGATCAAGCGGCGCTAAGTAATCTGGTTTCACTGGGGGGGCTGTTTAATTTATCTGGTTATAGCCGTGATACGTTTGTCGGCCATGATGCCGCCTTGGCAAGCGTTATTGCTTATCGAGAATTTGGTGGCCCTTTTATCCCTTATATGGCCGGTTTTTCCTACGAGACAGGTAACGTATGGCAAGATTTGGACGATGCCAGTTGGGGAGATGTGTTGGACTCTTACACTGTTTTTGTTGGAAGTGATACGCCTCTCGGACCGGTAACGTTTGCGGGTAGTTATGCTGACAGTGATAACCAGGCTATCTACCTGATGCTGGGTTACGATTTTTATGCGCTTTTTTAGCCGCTTTTACTCCGACGCTTTGGTTGTGCAGACAGTGACCCGAGATTAGATAGTGGCTTGTTTCGTGATGTGTGAAAACGAGTTAGCCAAGTGATGACCCTCCGCCAGTTTATGTTAGAATGCCCGCCCAATTCAGGTAGCTAAGCGCTTTGCCTGACTGTTTTTGAAATGTGGAGGTTGCCAGATGGCTGTTGTTCGTTGGATTCTTGGACGTTTGATTTTAACGTTGAACTGGTTGTTTACACCTAGAGGCATAAAGCGATCTGCGGAAGATCAGCGTGCCATCGATAATAAAACCGCTAACTTGGCGCTGTATCAGTATGAAGCCTGCCCTTTTTGTGTGAAGGTTCGTCGGGCGATGAAGCGAAACTCGTTGAATATTGAAACCCGTGATGCCAAGCGAAATGAGTCGTATAAAAGTGAGTTGTTAGAGCAGGGTGGACAGCTTAAAGTGCCCTGTTTGAAAATCCAGGAAGGCGGTGAAACGCGCTGGATGTATGAGTCATCTGATATTATTAGTTATCTGGAACAGAATATCGCCCAGACCGTTTAATTGATTACAGAATAAAACTAGACGCAGCTTGTTGAACACACGCTAACGCTTTGTCGTCAGCGCATAGACCAAACCGCAATAGGCTGCGCTGAGTACCCAGCTCAATTTTTCTTAGCAGTATTCCCTGCTTCCCGAAGTGTGTTTTCAATTTCTCTGCAACTCTGCTTTCCATTGGGAATGAGATAAAGAAGTCTGTTCGCTGATGGTTATCAACACCAAAGCGCTGAAGTTCTTCCGACAAAACTATTGCCTGCTCTGCTGCGAGCTGCTTAAGTGTTTTTATCGTGCGTTGTTGCCAGGTCTGGTCTCTCAGGCACTGCGAAGCGATCCACTGGCTTGGCCCACTGACTGTCCAAGGGCCTAAAGCCGAATCTATCTTGTGAAGCCATTGTTCGCCCGCAATCACAAACCCTGTCCGAATCCCTGGCAGACCAAAAAACTTTCCAATAGATCTCAATACAATCAGCGAACCTGATGAGTCACTTGATAAGCTATGCGCCGTGTTGGTATCAATAAACGCCTCATCGATAATAAGTAGACCGCCATAGCCTTCAATAATGCTTAGTAGCTTCAGTAGTTCCTTTCTGTTGTAAAGGTGCCCGGTCGGGTTATTGGGGTTGATGACCAGCATGACGGATGGCTGCTGGTCTCTGGCAATACTTAACAGGTCATCGATATAAGGGTCGTAAGGTAATAGCTGGTGACCGTTTTGCTGCCAATGGTAACGGTGCTCTTCATAGCCGATAGCTGGGACAGCAACGGTTTGGGTGTTAATTAACTTGGGCAGTACCTGAATGGCGGCCTGTGACCCGGCTACGGGCAGAATATTTGTGTTGTCATAGTAGCTTGCGGCCGCTTCAATAAGTTCGCTATCCGGGTAGGGAAGGCGTTCTATATACGCTGGCGGGATAGGATGTCTCAGTGTCCATGGAATAGGGTTCAGGCCCGTCGACAGGTCTAGCCACTGGTCAGCTGGAATACCATAATTCATGGCTGCAACAGTAAGGTTTCCTCCGTGTATTAACATTTCAAGCAACCAGGAACAAGATAGTAAGCGTGGCTAACCAAATAAACAGCGCTTTGTTTATGAGAGACTGGGCTTCTTGTATATCTTGCAGGGTTGGTGGTTCACCCATGCCCAACACTGGCTTCGACTCTTTCGTGCCATGGTAAACTGCGTCGCCTCCTATAGTGATCGAAAGCGCGCCTGCTCCGGCTGCCATGACCGGGCCTGCATTCGGGCTTTTCCACTTTGCTGCCTGAGTTTTCCAGCTCTGCATGGCTGAATGGTAATTGCCTGCCAGTGCATAGCTATAGGCGCAGAGTCTGGCGGGAACCCAGTTTAACAGGTCGTCCAATCGCGCGGCTGCCCAGCCAAATTGCAGAAACCGCTCATTTTTGTACCCCCACATGGCATCCAGAGTATTCGTTAGGCGATACAACACCGCCCCCACGGGACCTAACAATAGAAACCAGAATAGTGCACCGAATATAGCATCATTGCCGTTTTCCAGTAGTGTTTCTATAGTCGCTGATACAATCTCTGGTTCTTCAAGTTCTTGGGTATCTCGGCTTACGATCATCGCCAGATTCTGCTTTGCTTCTTCAAGGTTGCCTTGTTGGAGTGGCTTCATAATGGCGCTGGTATGCTCAAACAGGCTTTGCCAACCAATGGTGATATACAGGGTTATAGCGCCAAATATTAATGCTGACAGCCCTGAGTCGAATAGCGTGAGTTGCAGTATTGCAGTGGCCACTATAATCGGCGTCACGCAAATCAAATAAGAGGCTGCGCCGTCTACTCGGGTTGATTGGGCGTGATTGCTTCGCTTTTCTACGGTGTTGGCAATGTTGCCAAAAATGACTAGTGGGTGATTGTCTTTAGGTTCACCTAACAGCCTGTCTAAAATGAAGGCAGTAAGAATCTGAATAATAACCATGAATTACAGCAACTGTGAGTTTAGGCTTATATGGGGCTCATATTTGCAAGCGCTATAAGTCTATATCAAGGTGGCTGTCATTGCTTCTGAAAATCCGTGTAATCGAGCGAAATAGCCATAGAAACAGGTCAATCGGTAACTCGATAATAAACTCTATAATATCAAGTAGGCTATTGTCCCCTTGTCGAGCGCCTTTCCGTTTGCTTGGCCAGATAATATACGCTGCGATAAAGCATATAACGGTCGCTATCAGCAAACGGCCATCAAAGCCATTAAGAACCAGGTTGCTCAGCGATACCACTGCAACGATAAAAACCACTACCGCGATGACTTCTCTTAGTGCATTCATAATCGATTGAAATCCTTAATGGCTGTACTGTCGTAGCAGTTCGACCACTTGTACCTGATAGTTGTGATACCACTTATTCCGGCCCTGTTTCTGAGCGGCCAGGTGCTCCGGGTCTTGTTTCCAGCGTTTGATATGTTCAAGGCTGGGCCAATATGAGATGGCTATTTCCCGGTTTTCCTCACAACAGGCTGAAAACTCCAGGCAACCATATTGGCTCGTTGCAAGCTCCCTCATGCGCGCGGCCGTGGCACTGTATTCATCATCAAGTTGAGCAATTTCTGCTTTAAATATGACGGCATACATTGCGTGGCACTCCCTTTTTGGCTCCTTGAATTGATCGTCAGAATAACATGGTGAGATGTATTTTTTGAATGTTTTGCTTCTGATATCAGGCTACAATAGCACTCCTCACCTACCTTCATCTTAAGAATTTATCTGGTTTTACTATGTTTCGCTTTTTTGAAAAGCTTATTAAGCCCTTTCCGTCTTCTGTACCCGGCCAACCACCAGGCAGCCTGCTGGCATTTTGTCGCCACTATACCCGAGGTATGGAAGCCCCATTAATACTGATGACCGTTCTGACGGCGTTATTAGCAATTTTGGAAGTGGGATTATTTGGTTTTTTGGGTGAGCTGGTTGATTGGCTCAACGTAAAGCAACCTGATACGTTACTGCAGGAAGAAGGCCTGACCCTGCTGGGAATGGGGCTACTGTTGCTAGTTGGGATGCCGCTGCTGGTGCTGCTGCACGCAGCTATTGTGCACCAGGCGTTGTTGGGTAACTTCCCCATGCAAATCCGCTGGATGGCGCACCGCTATCTGCTTCGCCAGAGTATGTCATTTTATCAAAACGACTTTGCCGGTCGTATTGCCACAAAAGTGATGCAAACTTCGTTAGCGGTGAGAGAAGCAGTTATGAAGCTGCTTGATGTGATGGTCTACGTCGCCATCTATTTTGTTGCGATGCTGGTACTGGTTGCTCAAGCAGACTTGCGTTTAATGATGCCTCTTGTGGTGTGGCTGGTGCTCTATATTGCTCTGCAATACTATTTTGTGCCCAAACTTAAAAAGGTGGCAACCCATCAGGCTGATGCGCGATCTTCGATGACCGGCCGTATTGTTGATAGCTACACCAATATTGCCACGGTGAAGTTGTTCTCTCACAGCAAGCGGGAATCTGATTATGCCAAAGAGAGCATGGATGAGTTTTTAGGTACGGTATATAAGCAGATGCGCTTGGCAACGGGGTTGAATGCAAGTGTTCACGCGCTCAACTATGCATTGGTATTTTGTGTCGCCGCCATGTCGATCTGGTTGTGGATGGAAAATGCTATTTCAGTAGGGGCGATTGCGATTGCAGTCAGTTTGTCTCTTCGTTTAAACGGCATGGCCCAGTGGATCATGTGGGAAGTCAGTGCGTTGTTTGAAAATATCGGTACGGTAAATGATGGCATGACCACATTATCCCAGCCGCTAGAAGTCACGGATGCTCACGATGCTAAAGCGCTGGTGGTGACTAATGGTGAGCTGCGGTTTGACCATGTTGGTTTTCACTATGGTAAAAAAAGTGGAATTATTGATGACTTGAACCTGCATATTAAACCGGGCGAAAAGGTTGGGTTAGTGGGGCGCTCCGGGGCCGGTAAATCAACCTTGGTCAATTTGTTATTGAGGTTTCATGATTTGGCGGAAGGCCGCGTATTAATCGATGGTCAGGATATTAAAACCGTTACGCAAGATAGCCTGCGCGCGCAAATAGGCATGGTGTCGCAGGATACCTCACTGCTACACCGCTCTGTACGAGACAATATCCTGTATGGCCACCCTGATGCTACAGAAGAAGAGATGATAGCGGCGGCAAAACTCGCTGAAGCGCATGAGTTTATTCAGGGACTGACTGACCTGAAAGGCCGCAAAGGCTATGATGCTCAAGTGGGTGAACGGGGGGTTAAGCTATCGGGAGGGCAGCGTCAACGTATCGCCATTGCCCGAGTGCTGTTGAAAAATGCATCGATACTGTTGTTGGATGAAGCCACCTCTGCACTCGATTCGGAAATTGAAGCGGCCATACAACATAGCCTGACCAAGCTAATGGAAGGAAAAACAGTGATTGCAATAGCACACCGCTTATCAACGATTGCAGCGATGGATCGCTTGATTGTCTTGGATGAGGGTCAAATCGTCGAGCAAGGAACACATCAGGAGCTGGCCGCGAACGGTGGAATATATGCCCAGCTGTGGGCTCATCAGTCGGGCGGCTTTATAGGGGTTGATGCGTAAGGCTATTAGATTCTAAGTGGATGGCGTAAGTTTTTTGTTTCATCTTCCGTCGCTGTCATTAATCGGGACTATACTAAATTAAGAGTACTTGCTGCATAAGACAGGTGGTATTTGATTAGATAAAGGGATCTTTGTTGTTATTGCTTTTTATGCTGCGAGTGCTCGCAGACGTAAATGAAAACAGGCGATAGATATGAAGTTGCCCCTTATTCTAGTCATTTTTTTTAGCCTCTTTTTTTCCGCCCATAGCTGGTCTGCGCAGAAATCAGTGCTGCTGATTTCAAGTTATCACCAGTCCTTCCCCTGGACGCAACAGTGTGAAGATGGCGTCAAAGAGGTGCTTTCAACGACGGTTAGCCTCGATACCTTCTTTATGAATACAAAACAGCTGCCCGAGTCAGCGTTTCAAGAACGTGCAGATTTGGCTTGGCAGAAGTATCAAGCATCCAAGCCTGATTTGGTGATGCTAGGCGATGATAACGCGCTTAGGCTACTTGGCCCGCGACTTGCCGAGGAGCCAGTGCCAGTGGTGTTTTTGGGTATTAACCATAACCCGAGAGTGTACTTTTCTGGTGGAATACTCCCCCCTAATATGACAGGGGTGCTTGAGCGAACGCCTATCATGGGCACTATTAGATTTGTTTCCCGAGTGTTGCCTGGTGTGAAGCGAATATTGCTGCTTGCGGGTGAAAGCCAAACATCGCAGGCGGAATTGAAAAATACCTTGCTGGATCAAAAAAAACTTGCAACAACCGGTATTGTGGCCGATGTAAAAACGGTCAGCACTTGGGCTGGCTGGATAGAGACCTTAAAAACGGTTCATAAGCACTATGATATTGTGCTTCCGCTTGCGTACTTTAATATCAAGGATGAAAACGGCAAGTATCTGTCTGCCTCTGAAGCCATTGCAGCTATGTCGGCCGCAAGTCAAATACCGATCATTGTTAATCAGGATTATACGGTTGGCGACGATGGTGCGATGGGGGCGTTGGTGATTCAGGGGAGAACACACGGAAGGCGGGCAGGGTTGATTGTGCTCAGCATCCTTGAAGGTGCCTCACCGCTATCAATGCTTCCCGAAATTGATCAGACCGTTGCGGTATACTTCAATCAAAGGCAACTGGAGCGATTTGGTATTACGCTACCTGAGGATATTGTGAAGCACGCCATATTCAAGTAGACCGTGTTCATCTGGCCCGTGTTGGTATGCTAGAGGTGTATGCAAGCCAGGCTTCAGCACTTTCCGCTAGCTTTGCAATATCTGTAAGGGCAGGCTTAGTAGCGTGTCACCAGAGCTGGCAAAATACCAGATGATCGCGACAAAACTGGCAACAGTTAGCAAATACCAAACCGTTGTAAATACCTGCCCGTAGCGATCAAGTGGCAGCAGGTGACTTTGATGTCGGCCCTTCCACTCAAAAAATATCTCAACACTGCCGATGAGCAGTAGAAACCCCAGCAGTGCCAGGCCTAAGGCGTAGCTCAGCCACACTCCAAATGCAGCGGCTACGATACAAACAATCAACCCGACCTTGCTGTTCATTGAAAAGGTTACACTTTTAAGAATATGGCCTCCATCCAACGGCAGGATGGGTAACAGGTTAATTATATTTAGTAGTGCATTGAACGTTGCCAGTCCGGCAAAAAAAACATTATCGGTAATCCAGTAACCGACCATGCAGAACAGTGACATACCGAGGCCGAAAAATGGCCCCATAATAGAGATCACAACATCTTGCCAACGGGTATTTATCTTTCCATCTGTTAATGCCATTCCGCCAAAAAAGGGGATTAAGTAGATGCCTTTGGTGGGCATATTGAAATACTTCATGGCTCTAATATGGCCATACTCGTGAAATACCAGGCAGGCCAATAGCGCTATCGCAAATTGAAATGAGAAAAACCAGGAATAGGCCGCAAGGCTCGCGCCAGCCAGTACTACCTTAATCAGTTTGGCACTTTTAAGAAGTTTCATGCCGAGAGAAGCCAAACCAATCAAGCTCAGTTTTGTTTTAGTCTCTACAGGGCGTTCGGGAACTTGCTGCTCGATGTCTTTAGTGTTCCGCTCACCTGCAACGTAGTCATGGCCATTAACCAATACACGGTACTGAAGGCTAAATGGTTGCCATTGAAGATCAACTTCAAGGCGACATTGAACAAGTTCTATTGCAGGCGCTTCAGGTGTGATTTCGCTGCAATCGGCTGTCGGGTTGTCGTCCGAATTACTGGACTCCGCACTCGCGTTCTGACGCATAAACTGCATTTCGAAGTGATGAACTTTTGGTTCAGCATCATCTGCTGACGCCGCAATTTCAGACACCAGCGCATCACCCCAAAATAGCTGCTGCCAGCCCGCCATCGAGCCCTCTAACCGAAGGTTTTTACCCAAGAACTCGACTTTTAATAATTCCACAACGACACCTGCTCAATAGACATTAACTGCGGCGAGATTATGCCTGTTATGGAGGGTAGAGCCAAGTTATTAGAGAACAGACAGGTATTGTGTGTAGCCGTGATGAAAGGAGGTACGACTGAAATCAAGGGGACATTAGCCGCAATATTGCCCATGTCCATATTTTTAGAGAGCGAAAACAAAACCCTGATTCCGCTCGTTCCTCTCTTCATCAAGGCTACGGTGACTCACCCATCAACGGTCTAGTCATGCTCGCTCGGCTAGTGTTTCAGGTAGCCACTGAACCAATTTATGACTGTTATATATAAAGGTGGTGGCTAAGTTATTTGAATGCTTATGCTGGTTGATTGTGAAATTCTATTTGCTATAGTGTCGCGACTGCAAGAAAGGAATCTATGCAATGAAAACCCGTTTAACTTCATATCTATTTATCAGTCTTTTATTTTTGATCGAAGGCTGTTCTTCTATCTCAAGCTCAACGACCCAAAGTGCGACAATAGCATTTGGCGGATACTACTTCGTTGTCCCGCCGTCGCCCGACTTTGTAGGGGCTAACTCAAGCGACTCATTAATCATATCTTTTAATGATCATTCAAAAAAAGTGGTGTTCTCTCTTAATAACTATCAAAACTTTGATGATTACAATATCTCGGCTGCTGAGTTTTTGTCTGTAGTCTATGGCTCTACAGCGACAAAAAACAAAAGCCTCAATATGCTCAAACAGAGCGTAGCTGAAAATGAGTTGTCGCGAGAAAAGTTTGAGCTAAATAACCTTGTGGTGTATCGACTTACCTATCAGGCCAAGGAATTTTCGGTTATTTATAACAAGGCACGCCCGTTGTTTTGGGTTGCGATAGAAAGCTCAGGTATAGATATGCTGGAAGTAGTGAAAAGTCTAAAAGAAATATAATTCAAGGAGGAATTGTGAATATCGAGGATGGTTTGTATTAACGAGCCTGCTTTTTGTAACCCGGTAATAGCACGGGTATTTAATATTAGTCAGTAGCCGTGATGAAAGGAGGTACGACTGGAATCAAGGGATGTTAGCCGCCTTATGTCCCGCGTTCATATTTCTAGGGATCGAATACAAAACCCTGATTCCGCTCGTTCCTCTCTTCATCAAGGCTACGGTTTGGGGTAAGCTGTCTTGACGATATACAAAGATTGAGTGAAAAGTGAGGGCAGGTATGGCTACTGCATATAAAGATATTCGGGTCTCTGCTGAGCAATATCTAGAAGCAGAGGCGCGCAGCGAAGTTCGTCATGAATATGCTGATGGCTTTGTCGTTGCCCAGGCTGGGGCTAGTCGAACTCATAATTTAATTGCTGTTACTGTTTCAAGCTTTTTGAGGGCGCACTTAAAGGGCAGTTCTTGCCGGACGTATGTTTCGGATATGAAGGTTCGTATTTGCGCCCAAGACCTGGATTTGTTCTATTATCCCGATGTTATGGTCTCTTGTGATGAGAATCCACAAAGTGAGTATTACGAAGATAAGCCGTGTATCTTGATTGAAGTGCTATCAGACAGCACAGAATCAAAGGATCGCTTAGAAAAACTGAACGCATATAGCAAGATACCTTCGTTAAAAGAGTATATTTTAATCTCTCAGAACTGTGTCGCTGTTGATGTTTACAGGCGCTCAGGATCTTCATTCGATCTAGAGCGATTGAGCGACGGCGATACATTGCGCATTGAATCTATTGGCCTTGAGCAGCCAGTAAAGGATATATACGAAGATGTGTTGGGGTTAATTGGGTAAACAGCTCCTGTCGTATTGTCAGCTATTTGGTCTTTAAAACATGGGTCATCTAATGCTCGCCCATCGTCTATTGCTGCCTTCATATCATCGATTATTTTTCAATTATAGGGTGCGTGCCCACCATTAGGTGCTGACTGGATATTTCAATAGGTATTCTTTTTTTGTGAGAGGGAGCCCTGCGCTCGAAAGACATAATAACGGCTAAATTGGTTAAGCGGGAGGCTCCCACTACGAGAGCTGGGAACCATAGCATACAATTGGTTAACGCATTGACATATCCCTTTTATACTCATCGATAAGAACCCAGATAGACTGTTTTTTCTTCCCTTTATATTCTTTATAACGCTTAAAAGCTGAATAATGGAATAAAAAACCTCTTTCCCGTATGCGCTTTATGTCAGCAAGAGAGCAGCCTGAGCTAGGAGGAATTTTGCCTGATTTAACCCATATTATATCTAATAGAGGCCAAGCGATTAGTGCAGTTAAGAACCAAATGATAAGCACTAAAGTGAAGATATCCCATAGTTTCATACTAAACCGTCATTGCCATCAGTTGAGGATTTTTATGCATTTCGGCGTAAACCCTGCCTCCATCGTAAATACCATTTTTAATTAAAAAAGTATTTACAGTTACAGGCATGATTCGGCTTTTCATGGCACAGCCTAATTGTTTGGATGTGGCGACCATCATGCTGCCTGTAACCATGCCAGCATAAGCAGATGCACTCAGGGCTGCAAGCCCTATGGTCAATGGAGCAGCACCAAGCTCACCAGACAACACGGCTGCTGCTGAGACGCCAAGGTTTATACTGCTTACGGCGATTATATTCCCTAGTGTAGTAACTGCTTTATCATAGGAATCGAATAATGAGGTGGGTGCTGGAACGCCTAATGCGTCCATGTTTTGTTGGAACTCTTCCGCCCAGCCAATACAGTTTGACATGTCAAAATCCTTTTTAAATAACTTTCATCCATTTGAGAATTTATTCTACCTGATGGATTTGCAAACATTCAAGGCCCTAACCGAGTCCACTCCGCCAGCGTTTCTGGAAATAGCCACACTAACACTGCCATCAGTGGAAACAGGTAAAAATAAGCATTCATTAAGTGATAAATATAAGGCGAGGCGCTTTTTAGCTCCATAAAGTGGTCAATCACGAGTCGTGCCTTAATCACTATCATCGCGGCTATCACGATGGTAATAAGCAGGCTGGGTTCGGCTTTTTCAGCAATCGCAGCACTAATGAGCGTCATGGCTATAAGTAATAGCCAATAAACGTCAAGGTGGCGGCCGTTTGTCGTTAAGCTAGATAATTTATTCATCCTGTTCTCCTGGCTTTTTAGCCAAGTACATATTTAACGAAGCACATAAAGCAGAGGGAAAATCATAATCCAGGCTAGGTCAATCATATGCCAATAGCAAGCAGCGGCGATTAATCCGGAGTGATTCTGGGCGTCATATCGCCCCGACTTAATTTGGGTAATCGCCCATATAATACCTCCGCTGCCCCAGCCTACATGCAGCATGTGGTTAAAGGTGGTGTAGTAATACACGGCAAAGAAGTTATTGCTATTCACTTCGATGCCCTTGTCTACATTCCATTCGTATTCCCAATACTTAATGATCAGGTAGAGTATACCTGCGCCGACAGTTCCCCAAAGCCATCGTATTGCGGCATCAGGCTTACCGTCACGCAGTGAAAAAATACCTTTGACGACGAAAAAGCTGCTGGTAATCAGGACTAATGTGTTGATAGTGCCTGCGGTGGTATGTAATTGAAGGGGGCCTTCCAAAAACTCTTCAGGGTAATGGGCGCGAGCGATAAAGTAGATAACAAAAAAGATACCGAACTCGGTAAGCTCAGAAAAAATACCCACCCATATTGCAGGGTTTCCAGGAATAACTTTCGGGTCAAAGGCTTGTTTCAGCCTGTCTTGGGGGACTGACTCTGGAGGGGACTCGCTGGATAAGTCCAGTGCCAGAGTGCTATCTCGAAGGTGGCTATCTGAAGTGCTCATAATTAGCCCTAACGTCTACTAATATGGCTGGCAGGTCAGGCGAATAATAAATACCCGCCACGCCTGAAAGTACCAATACCTCACTTGTCATCATACGCTTTGAGCTGAATGACTAAAATGAAAATGTCTTTTTAATTTCCTGCTCGAACGCTTCAGCGGTCATCTGTTTCGCCATTGGTAAAAAGGTTTCGGCTTCTGCACCAACGGGCGTACTAATAGGTGAGTTATCGTCTTCAAGCACGCTTTTCACTGTATTAGCGACGGCAACAGGTGAAGGCCCTTCATTAATTTTCTGCGCCACGATAGGAACGAAGTGAGAAACCTGTTTTTGATACGGTGAATCTTCCGCCATCGTCTGTTGATTCGCCACCAGCCCCTTATTGACAAAGTTGGTTTTAAATAGCCCGGGTAGTACAGAGTTAACACGAATGCCAAAAGGCGCAACCTCATACCGTAGTGAGTCTGTAATGCCCTCAACCGCGTATTTTGAGGCATTGTAGTGGGCTAAAAGTGGTAGCCCCATTTTGCCAAGGAAAGAACTCACGTTAATAATCACGCCGGATCTTTGCTCTCTCATAATCGGCAGTACTGCGCGACAGAGGCGGAAGACGCCGAACACGTTGACATCAAATTGCTTAATAAACTCTTCGTCAGTGCCATCCTCTACGGTGGAGACAAGACCAAAACCGGCATTATTGACTAACGCATCGATTCGGCCAGCTTGTTGTTTGATTGTGCCAACAGCGTTGGCTACTGAGTCGCTATCACATACATCTAAAAGTACCGTCTTGAGCGATAGCCCCTGAGATGTAGCTTCTTGCTCCAGTTCGTCGCGGCTCGTTTTTGATCGGGCTCCTGCGTAAACGGTATAGCCGCTTTTAGCTAACAGCAATGCAGTCTCTTTACCCATTCCAGATGTTGCGCCGGTGATTAATACAACTTTGCTCATATTCAGCCCCTAATGATTAACGGTATGTGGTGGGTCTAAATAATGTATCAGGGGAGGGGGAGCAGGGTGTGAGTAAGCCGTGAAAGATGAGTGAAATTTTCGTGATATTTATAGCGGCGTTCAAATGGCCAGTAAAAAGCCGATACCCGAAATGGTCTTGATGGTGACGCCAGGAAGCTTTTTCCTCAACCGCAGAACCAGCGCTCGAATAGATGATTCGCTGACCACCACATCTTTCCAGACAAATGATTCAATCGTGCGGTGGTCGGTTATCTGGTTTCGGTGTTCAACCAACAGTTGAAGCAGTAACGACTCTTTTTTTGTCAGAGGCAAGACTTCGTTATTGAGTATCAGGGTTTGTTGCTCTTCAATATAGGCATAGCCGTTGCCCAGGCTAATGGGCGGGGCATCGTGGCTAAGAGGGGGATTAGTTGATTGTTGAGTATTTGTTTCTGCCCGTTTAGCCATCAAAGCAGATAGTCTTCTTTTATATGACTGAAGCTCTTGTTCGACCATCTGCCGCTGTTGGTTATTTCGGTAGGCTTGAATCAGGTTGCCGCAGGTGGTCAGGAAAGGGTCAAGGTATTCGATAAGCGATTCGTCATAGCCCGCTTTTCGGTTGGCAATGCCCACCACGCCCAACAGGCTATCACCGCTGAAAAAAGGTATTCCCAGAAACTTATTAAGAGGTGGATGTCCTTTGGGCAGGCCACCGCTTCTAGGGTCATTGGCTGGGTCATTTGAAATAACAAACTTCCCTGTTTTGAGTATGGCGCCATATAACGTGTTTAGTTTTGAGAATGTCAGGCCTTGTTTTTCTGTTTTTTCGTAGAGTTCCCGGGTCTCCTGGCTCCATGAAATATTCGTCGTCGCATAGCTTTGAATATAGGGTTTGCCAGTATTGTTATAAAACACCTCGCCAATAAACCCATATTCACTCTCAGTTAGCTGCAGCAGGCTGTCGAGTAAACCATTAAATAAAATGTAAGGGTTTGCCTCTGCGATAAACTGAGTTAATGCATGAGTAATCGCATTGGTGAGTTCCAGGTTTTTTGACAGTTGAACATCTGTTGGGAGTTCTGCAAAGGGAGTCATAGTCGTTGGGTTTGCATGGTGATTATGGTGAACTCTGATTGTATCAGATAACACAGTTTTAGGATTAATGGTATGAAACTAAGTGTTGGCAGCTGTGGCGTTACATATTTATTGGGCATCGTAAGGTGTTAATGCCTTACGAGGGCCTCATCGTTGCCTGTTAGAGTATTGCCATATTTACTCGCCTAGTGGAAACAATCGATATCAATTCGTGAAGATTCTTCGGCGCCGGTGCCATCTGCGCGGCTCACTTTTGCATATACTTCGGCCTCATCCACGCCGCAAAAAAAACATTCTCGCCCCCCTTCGCCAGAGCCTCCACCCTCCAGGATAGTGCCGCCACCGCCTGTTCCTCCTCGTAGTTCAAAAACCGGGGTACATTCCAGCGTTAACCCCGTTTGAACTCGATGGTTTCCCCTTGTTGCAGGCCTGACGACATCATTTAGCTGAGACTTGATGAGTAGGTCATCGCCGAAACGGAGCGCCGCATCATCATCCCACAGCGAAACGATGGGACTAACCCCGCCCCGGTTGTCGTCCCGCACCACCACATCCCAGGTTATAGAGACAGGTCCCGGGCCTGGTCCACCGCTAACCTGAACATTAAATATGGCATAATTAGCGTCATCAGGAACCTGAACCGGCTGACCACCACATGAAGTGATAAGGGTGCTCCCAGCCAGGATTATCAGTGATGTTGCTCGTTGTTGAATCAGCTGAAAAGCATAATTAATTATACTCATGATATTTACCTCAATCTTTTTTCTAAAATCTAAAGATCACATTGGTGATAACAGCAACGCTTATGCCACAGTAAATTGAGGGTTCATAGGTTTTTTATAAGATATTGATAATTAATAATAAATTGAGTGTTAACAGAGTTGGCGTTGAACTAACTAACGCGTACAAAACTGTTGTGTTTTAAACATCAAATTAAACTTTTTGTTTGGAGTATAGCGACGTTATTGGTGTTGTTAGGTAATTGAAATTTGTTTAATGAGGAACGCCACATGACCATTAAAGTCGCTATTAACGGTTTTGGAAGCATGGGCCGGTTAGCGCTGCGAGAAGCGTGGGCTTGGCCTGCTATTCAGATCGTTCATATTAATGAGATTAGTGGAGATGCGAATACGGCTGCGCATCTTATCAACTTTGATTCGGTACATGGGCCATGGAGCGATGAAGCAGAGGCGCAAGATTAGCAGACACTGATTATTGATGGGAAAGCAGTTTCTTATTCTTGATTTTGCCAAGGAAGAAAGGGGGGGCACTGGATGTAGGGTTTTACTACATGGCCAACTCAATGGGGCGGTTAATTGGTACAGTGCTATCGGGCCTGGCATCCAGTCTGTTTCTATTGGCGACAATGGTTATTTCAACTGCTCTACCGGCGCACGGCAATGCAAATATCTCGCCCCACTAAAGTGTGCATTTGAGTATATGTTCTTCAAACACCGATCCAATCAACAGGATTTCTCCGCTAACCGCACCTACCGTAGAGCCAGAGATATCGCTTCCGTCACTTAAATAGACTTCAGATACTTTAGGTTCTGCTGAATTAAGCTCGATCTTGATCACTTGTGATGGTGAGATTTCTGTTTTGTCTTTGGCATGTGCGACAAAGTCCAGTAGACGGGGGTGAGCTCCCAACCATAGATTACCTTTGTCATCCCACTCAAGATTGTCCGCGCCAGTGTTGACGGGAGTTTCGCCTTGTTTTGTCAGCGAGCCATCATTCAAATCCCTCTCGAACACGTTGATTTTTCGCCCCATGATCTCAGCAACATACACTGTTTTTAAGTCTGGGGTGATAGCAATGCCATTGCTATATTGAAAGCCGGATGCGACAAGCTGTCCTTCTTTGCCATCAAAATAACTCACCGTTGATAACGGCAGGCCTAAGTAGTCTTCAACAGCCTGCATGATGCTGTCACGGGGATAACGATGATCATTGGTGGCATAAAACTGTGAAGGACCGACGGCGACCAGGTCATTCGGCGTAATTAATTCAGGGTAGGTAATACTTTGGCGGTGAGTTAGTTGGTCATTTGATGAAATATCGAAGATTTCTACCTGCTGTTTTCCACTGTTGAGGTGGTTAATAACAAACAATGACTTTGTTTCATTGTCGCCATGATAAAGGCTAATGCCGTGAGGGTGAAAATCGTCAGAGAACTTCTCTGTTAACAGAATGGGGGTTGCATCGGCTGAAGATAGGTTCAGGCCATAAATGCCACCGCTGACAGGTGCGCCAGCCATGATGGCTCGTCTGTCATCAGCAGAGATATAGGCAAACTGGTTAGCGTGATCGATGGTGATGTCTTCTGCTCCGGTGACGCCCTCTATGGCCTTACATTGGCCGGAAAAGTGTGGCTCGATAGGGTATAAAAGGCCTGCCCCTTCAATAGTACGGTAGCCCTGTATGCAGATCAGCGTAATAAAAATGGCCAGTGAAATTGTTGTAATGGGTTTCATATCTTTCCTTGTTTATTTTTGTTGTTAAGAGTTGCTGCAAAATATAAACGGCCTGGGTACTCAATCATGCTGGGTGTGGACGCCATCGCTACCCCTAACCGCGTACCAGAGCGTTTCAAGTGCCTTTGTTAACCATAACGCATTTGTTAATCCTTGCGTTAATTGATTTTTTTGAATCTGTTTAAATGCCGGTAAAGAACCAATGACGTCGGCTGTTATGCCAAACTTACCGCATAATGACGCGGCGTCAAACCAGGGGTTTCCAAACCCTGCATACTCCCAATCAAGTACGATTAGCTGGTGCCCATCAAGGCACAGGTTGCCAGGATGAAGGTCGTGGTGGGTCAAGCAGAGGGGTACAGTTGGTAGACGGTCAAACCGGTCAATCAGTTGATCGAGCAATTCAGTGTGACGTCGGCTCGATGAAATATTAGAGCTGTTTTCTATCTTGTTGCGATATGTTTCAAATAGCGTGGCATAGTTAAATCGCAGGGTATGTCCAAGCTGTATCGTATGGTCAAGTGAGGAATGGTCAAATGAGGAATGGCTATCGACAGCAATCGTTTGCCATTCAGCAATGGATGCCAGAAGCTGGCTGGTGACGGTTTGGCTAGTCTCTGACGCAACTGCTGAGCCGTGATCCTGCATTAAGCACCAGCCCTCTTGCCAGTTGTTTTTGATGACGGTGGGCGACCAGTCGAAGTCTTGAATGAGTTCAAGCGCCATGGCCTCGGATTGGCGAGAAGCGCCAAATGCCACGGTTTTGGTCGCATTGATTCTGAGGATCAGATTTTGTGCCTCATGCAGTCCACGGAAGTGGTGATTGCTTGTGCCTTGGGTTTCAATGGCCGTCCACACCACTGATTTGCCAAGAAACGCATTCACAGAATTTATTATTGCCGTGTTTGCACCGGGCTGAGCTGCCATTGTCGTCGCCCCTCCGAAAGGAGTGTGTTAGTATTTTTCAATATTTTACCTCTAATGCCCGATCTTATACTTATGAAAAAAACACTTTTTGCTGCCGCTTTACTGTGGGTGTCTGTTCCGACATTTGCTGCTGACCTGACCGTTTATACCTATGACTCATTTGTCTCTGAATGGGGGCCTGGCCCCAAGTTGGAAAAGGCGTTTGAGGCTCAATGCCAGTGTGACATTGAGTTTATTGCGGTCGAAGACGGCGTGAGTATCCTGAACCGGTTGAGGATTGAAAAACGAAAGACTAAGGCAGATGTGATACTGGGTATTGATGATGCGCTGATTGAGAGTGCCCGAAACGAAGGACTTGTTCAGTCTCATAACATTTCATTAACGGGGCTAAAGCAAGAGCTTAACTGGCATGACCCGGACTTTGTTCCCTTTGACTACGGCTATTTTGCGTTTGTATATGATAGCCGTAAGGTTAAATCGCCCGTTACTTCACTGCGTGAGCTTATTGAGTCAGATGCTTCGGTCATCTACCAAGACCCAAGAACCAGCACCCCAGGTCAAGGGTTAATGCTGTGGGTTAAATCCGTTTATGGTGATCAGGCGAATAAAGCCTGGGGGCAGTTGGCAACGCATACGGTCACGGTCACAAAAGGGTGGTGGGAAGCCTACAGCATGTTCCTAAAAGGCGATGCTGATTATGTGCTGAGTTACAATACATCACCCGCCTATCATGTGGTCACGGAGAATAAGTCTCAGTATAAAGCGGCTGCTTTTTCAGAAGGCCATGTGGCACAGATAGAAGTGGCGGCGATTACCAAAACATCACCCAATAAAGCGCTTGCCCAGCAACTGTTGGCGTTTCTCATTTCACCGCAAGCTCAGACAATTATTGCCACTAACAACTGGATGCTGCCGGTTATTGATGGAGTGGAACTGCCAGATGTTTTTTCACAACTTATCATGCCTGAGCGGATTGGGTTCTCTTCAACACAGGTGGCAAAACAGCGTAAAAAATGGTTGAAAGAGTGGCGAAGCAGCGCGACTCGATAGCGCCTAAGATAATGTTTAGGCCACTGGAAAAGCGATGAAGATAGCTGGTTGGGTTAGCCTGGCTCTAACAGTGTTAACCACTGTGTTTGCCTTTCAAGGGTTAATAGGCTTCAGTAATCAGGGGCCTGACTGGGCACTGCTAAGTGACCACTACTTTTACGGCATACTGGCCTTCTCAGTTAAGCAGGCATTGCTGAGTGCGGTGTGTTCTGTGGTTCTGGCTTGGCCTATTGCCCGAGCGCTTTATTACATTCCTGGTTTGCCTGCCCGCCGTGGCTTTTTAGCGCTTTGTCTACTCTGTTTTGTGATGCCTTCTCTGGTGCTTATTACCGGGCTTGTCGCCCTCTTGGGCCGTTCAGGTTTGTTATCACCGCTCATTATCAGCGCTACGGGTCACGAATGGAATCTATATGGACTGAATGGCATTCTTATCGCACATATCTATCTCAATATGCCTTTTGCAGTGAGGGGGCTTTATCAACAGCTGAAAAGCATACCTGATAGCAGCTGGAAGTTATCGGTGCAGCTTAAACTGAGCCGCTGGCAACGGTTGCGCATTATCGAATGGCCCAGTTTGAGAGGCACGATGCTGGTGCTGTTTGGTTTTATTTTTGTGCTCTGCTTTAACAGCTTTGCGACGGTGCTGGCGCTAGGGGGCGGGCCTCAATCAACTACGCTTGAAGTGGCTATCTATCAGGCCTTGAAGTACGACTTTAATATCCCCGAAGCGCTAATGCTGGCCTGGGTTCAGCTACTGATTGCTGGTGGGCTATTTTTGATGGTTTCCCGCTTTGGCAGCACAGGGTGGTTATCGGTTGATACCGGAAGTCATGAGTGGAAGCCTCGCCCTGTAGGCTGGCGACTAAGGTTAATGAAATGCGGTTACTACCTTGTTTGGGGCATATTGTTGTTGCCGATACTTGCCTTGCTTTTGGGGTTTGCTGAGGGCGATCAGCTGCGCCTGGAATGGCTGCCCTTGATTAAGCCCACACTGACGACGCTGGCCTTGGGGGTCATCGCCGCATCTGTTGGAATGGCGTTGGCGTATTCGATGCTCAGCCCTATCAGGCAGTTTAATGCATCGGGTTTATCTCGTAAGCGGTTGGTGCTGGAATGGTTGGCGACCCATGCACTGGTCGCTCCGGCGATGGTGATTTCAGTGGGGATGTTTATATTCTGGCTGCCGATTATAGATATTGACCAGTGGGGCATTGTATTTGTGGCTATTTTGAATACAGCGATGGTAGTGCCGTTTGCGGTGCAGAAACTCAAACCCAGGTTGTATCAGTTTGACGCGCAATATGGCGCATTGGCCCGATCATTGAAGCTTAAAGGATGGTCTCTTTGGAAAATAGAGTGGCCTTTTGTCAGGTCGGTTTTTCTTTCCAGTTATGCGCTGGTGCTCGTGCTGTCGATGGGTGATGTTGCCATCTTTTCAATTTTTGGCACTCAAGAATGGACGACACTGCCTTGGTTGATATACGGCTATGCAGGAACCTACCGTATTGCAGAAGCCAGCATGGCATCGCTTATACTGCTAGCGTTATGTGCATTGATTTTATGGTTATTTGAAAAGGCCCAATCCAAACATGCTTGATATTTGCCAATTAAAGATTACGCGAGAAGGCCGTGACCTCAACTACGACCTGCAGTTAGATGAGGGCAACATACTGGCAATACAAGGTATTAGTGGGGTAGGCAAGTCGACCTTGCTGAGTGCGATTGCGGGTTTTGTCGAGCCATCTGACGGGGCTGTGAAATGGAAAGGGCAGTTATTAAATGTGCTTCCGGTAGAAGAGCGTCCAGTCAGTTATCTGTTTCAAGACCATAACTTGTTTGAGCACCTCTCAGTGATGGAAAACCTGCTACTCGGGTTTCCGGGCGTGGCCCCAAAGCAGGATTTAGTCGAGGCGGCTGGTACGTTGAAAGTTAATGATCAGCTAGATAAGCGGCCTGGCTCCCTGTCAGGTGGCCAGCGCCAGAGAGTCGCCCTGATTCGCACGTTATTGCGGCCTGAGCCGATAGTATTACTGGATGAGCCGTTTGCCGAACTAGACCCGGAGACCAGGCTATTGACGGCTAGTTGGGTTAAGAAAACGGCCAAGGAAAAAGGTAAAACCGTATTGATGGTGACACATCAATCAGAAGATGTGGAGCAAGTGGCAGATGAATGTTTAGTACTGAATTAAGCTATTTGGCGGAGTAATGAGCAGGACATAAAAAAGGGAGCATATACAGAATGCTCCCTATGGGTAGTAGACTAAATAAGTGCGTTAAGCCCCATTAATCAAATAATGCGTGTAGATACTTCCGGCATAGCCTAAGCCGATTGCCCAGCTCCACTTCATATGGCTAAAGAAGGTGTACATACCCTGAGATTGACCCATCAGTGCAACACCCGCAGCTGAGCCTACAGAGAGCAAGCTACCCCCAACGCCCGCAGTCATGGTGATTAACAACCACTGATAGTTATCCATATCAGGAGACATTGAAAGAATCGCAAACATCACCGGAATGTTATCCACCACCGCTGACAGCAGACCTGCAACGATATTGGCATTGGTGGGACCCCAGCCTTCGTACATGAAGTGTGAAACATAACCTAAGTAACCAATCGTACCCAATCCACCAACGCAGAAGATAACGCCAAAGAAGAACAGCAGTGTATCCCACTCGGCACGGGCGACTTTATTAAAGATGTTGAATTCAGCAGTGTGGTCGTAGGTGTTCCTCTCGGTAATCTTGATGTAATAAGAGAAAAAGAACAGATACGAAAGCCCCATCATCATACCCAGAAAAGGGGGCAGGTGAAGTATTTGCTCAAAGCTGACTGCGGTCACAATGGTACACATAAACAAGGCACAGATGATGAAGCCGCCACGTTTAACAGACACATCTTCATTGCCCGGAGGCGGTGTCTCATTAGGCACTGCGAAGTGCATAATAGCCGCAGGGATTAAAAAGTTAACCATAGAAGGAACAAACAAAGCGAAAAAGCCGAAGAAGTCGATATGACCGGACTGCCATACCATCAGCGTGGTGATATCACCAAATGGACTAAACGCGCCACCGGCATTCGCCGCGACCACGATATTTATAAAGGCAACCGCAACAAATTTAGGTCGATCAGAGCCTACGGCTAATACCACGGCACCCATCAGCAATGCGGTGGTCAGGTTATCGGCAATAGGTGAGATGAAAAAGGATAAAAAGCCGGTAATCCAGAATAGCTGACGGTAACTAAAGCCTTTTCGAACTAACCAGGAGCGCAATGCTTCAAAAATATTTCTGTCTGTCATTGCGTTTACATAGATCATGGCGGTTAGCAAGAACAGCAATAGTGCGGCATATTCTAATAAGTTGTGATTGAGGGCTCCCTCAATTAATTCAGCGCCATGCTCAACCTGCTTCGCGAGTAAACCTACGCAAATCCAGATTAACCCTGCAGCTAAAATAACGGGTTTTGATTTTCGTAGGTGGATAAACTCCTCAGCGATGACCAGGCTATATGCCAGAACAAATATCACTAGCGCAGCAATACCTAAGCCTGTGGCCATCATATTTAGGCTGCCTCCGCCAGGAGAAGCGCCAGATGCCGCAGCGGGTAGTGTTGTTGCAAAAAACAGCAACAGAGAGTGCAGTAAGGTTTTCAAGTTTCGTCCTCATTTTAATCAATAAATCTTTATTGAAACGTATAGGGGTCAGTGTCTAATGGCTAAAACCCTGCTTCAGAATCGGTTAGGATACGTAATTGTGCGTATTCTGATTACTTTTAACCGGTTAGTAATTGATATTGACCAAGTTACGCTACGGTTATTTCAATGTTGTAGATGAGAGGTCAGCTTACCCCCCTTCGAATGGGCGACAATTTTATACTTTTTTACAGGCGCTCGCTGAGGAATTTTTACTGGATTTGGTGAGTATTGTCTTATTCGATTCATCAATGCGCCTTTTGCTTGTTTTCCCTGCGTTAAAACAAAGTATTCACCTGTATATGAGATTAGTTTATTATTGATTGAATTCTCTCCCAGAGGCATGCTGTTATGCGGCTGAACCATATATTGTTACTCATGTTAGTAACGCTGCTGTTTGCAGGTTCTGCTTCGTCCTCAGTTTATGATCTTCCTGCTTATCAAGAAATCAGCGTTAGCGTCTTTGACCTATTTGATGGCAGTGAAGGAGACAGCGACTCTACAGGGCACGCCGCCAGCCACGCTGTTTCTGGGGACACACCGAATTGCCCGTTAGCAATAGGTAAGGCACTCGCCAGCCCTGTTCAATGGAAGAGAGCCCGTGTTATAGCGTCTTCTCTAACGCCCCAAGCGCCTCCTGCCTGATTTCAAAAATAAAAGCACCTGCTGATCACAGTTATTCCGCGAATAGTTGATGTTCGGCGCAATCTATTTTTTGAAATTATGGAGGCATATTATGCCCTTAATCTATCATGCTATGCCGACGACAGACGTCGTTGAAGCCCAGCGCATCCTCTACCCTGACTCGAACAAACATCTGACGTTAGACGATTCCGCTTTTTCTGTTATGGACGACTATCTGGAAAAACGTCCATTGGTCATTGATGGCTCGCTTCCGGTCGTTGATGCTAAAAACTTCATGAAGTCAGCACACGTCTCTTTATATATGGTAATAAACGAGGCGGGAAAGATGACCGGAATTATCACATTGAAGGATATTCTTGGGAAAAAGTCCGCGGCTAAAGCCCATGAAATGGGCATTAATATTGGTGATATTCAAATTCAGGATATTGCACAACCTGTCTCGCGCCTGACACATATTCATGTCAACCAACTGAGAGGGGCAAAAATAGGGGATCTGATAAAAACCTTCTCCAATACAGGGATGGAGTACATTCTCGTGATTCAGGATGACGAAGTGCCTGGTAAAACTGCATTAAGAGGTGTTATTTCTGCGACTCGAACCGCCCGAATGCTTAATGTTTCCTTTGACTTAAATGAGAGAGCCAGATCGTTCTCAGATATCGTTCATGCCGTTCACGGCCACTTCGAATGATACAAAACGGCCACCTTATGGGTGGCCGTTTAGGTCATTTAACGGGTTACTATCATTTTGGATTACGAGGGCTAATTTTGAAAAATACACTGATAAGTTTGCTGTTATTACTGACCGTCGCGCTGCCGGTTGAGGCTTCTGAAGGCGCAATGGGGCATTTGGATATGACCACCGCAACATTAGGTATTGTCGCATTAGTCATATTTATCTTGGCGTATGGGCTTGTTATCGCCGAAGAGTTTATTCATTTACGGAAATCAAAACCTGTCATATTTGCCGCTGCAATCATATGGATATTAGTGGCATTGCTGGCAAAAGGCAGCCCTCATGGGGCGGCGCTAATCGAACAGGCAATTAACCACAATCTGTTGGAATACGGAGCCTTATTACTGTTTCTGCTAACCGCCATGGTTTATGTCAATGCGATGACCGAGCGCAACGTGTTTGAAGCGCTGCGGGCATGGCTGGTGAAGCGCGGTTATAGCTATCGAAAATTGTTCTGGATTACCGGCTTTTTGGCATTCTTTATTTCACCCGTTGCCGATAACCTGACGACAGCTCTGTTAATGGGGGCGGTGGTGCTCGCGGTGGGAGCGGAGAAGCCTGAATTTGTCGCACTGTCGTTTATCAACATTGTTGTCGCGGCCAATGCGGGGGGCGCGTTTAGTCCATTTGGTGATATCACCACGCTGATGGTTTGGCAGTCCGGTCATATCGACTTCTTCGGTTTTTTTGCTCTGTTTGTTCCCTCTCTGGTCAATTTCATAGTGCCTGCTGCCATCATGAGTTTTGCTATCCCCAATGAAACCCCGGCCGCGGCCGATGAGGGGGTATCGATTAAACAGGGCGGGTTGGTTATTTGCCTGTTATTTATGTGCACCATTGTGACCGCGGTTAGCTTTGAGCAAGTACTTCACCTGCCCCCTTTTCTGGGCATGATGATGGGGCTTTCGTATCTGTTCTTTTTCTCTTATTACCTGAAGCTAAAATCTCACAATGACTCTGATGTGGTTTCAGAATTCAATATCTTCAACAAAGTCGCTCGGGCAGAATGGGACACCTTACTGTTTTTCTTTGGGGTTATTTTCTGTGTCGGCGGGCTCGGAACAATAGGGTATCTCGCCTATGTATCCCACTTCTTATATGAAGGGCTAGGTGCCACTAACGCCAACATTATTGCCGGTGTTTTATCCGCCGTAGTGGATAACATTCCGGTGATGTTTGCGATTCTGACCATGAACCCCGAAATGGATACCTATCAGTGGCTGCTGGTCACGATGACCGCCGGCGTTGGCGGAAGCTTACTGTCAGTCGGCTCAGCGGCGGGTGTTGCATTAATGGGGCAATCCAAAGGCATGTACACCTTCTTCAGCCATATGAAATGGAGTTGGGCGATAGCGCTAGGCTACGCGGCCAGTATTTATGTTCACTACCTAATAAATGGTTAGTCACTGATAAAGAAGCTTCGTTATGTGTATTAACCAATACCGATAGAATAATAACAATAATATAGCCCCCTTCAGGCTAATAATGTCAGCAAATTTATGGCGCAGATAATGCGCCTTTTTTTATCCTTATTAATGGGTGGGGTATCGTTAGGGTTACAGTGGTAGTTCAACATCAATCTTGAACCCCCCGAATGTAGTTGAAACACCGGATGTCATCGTGCCGTTATAGTGGGTGACTATATCGCTTACAATCGATAACCCCAAACCATGGCCTTCAACCGTTTCGTCTAGTCGAACGCCGCGTTGATTAATGGAGTCCAGGCTTTCTTTAGGTGCTCCGGGGCCATCATCCTGAATGGTAATTTTGAGCGCTGAGGTTTGACTGACCTCCACATAGACCGTTTGATTAGCCCATTTGCAGGCGTTGTCGAGCAGGTTGCCCAGTAATTCAAGCATATCTTCCCTGTCAAACGGGCATTGAGAGCCGTTTGTAATATTCGTTGATATGGTCACTGATTTATCGCGATACATCATGCGTAGAGTGTCTAGAAGCCCTGGGAAATCATGGTCAAAATCGAATAGATTATCTGTCTTTACGGCCCCTGCAAGCCGTGCTCGACTCAAAATCCGTTGTGTTAGTTGTCTTGTTGTTTCTGCTTGCCTCTCAAGTGTCTGCTTTATCTCCGGGAGCGTTTCCAAATTGGGGTCTTTTGAGAGCTGTCGAATAACGGTCAGTGGTTTTTTGAGTGCATGGGCTAAGTCTGACAGTGCATTTCGGTGCCGCTTTAACCTGGCGTCGAGTCTGGTGTGTAAATGATTTATTTCAGTGACTAAGGGAGTGAGCTCCCGTGGAACAGAGGTTTCTAAGCGGTGTATATGCCCATTTTCAAGCGCTTTAAGGTCATCCTGTAATTGGGTAATGGGCTTCAACCCTCTACGCATGACCCACGCCTGAATGACAATCAGAACCAATAAAATAACGGCGATGATGATAGATAGACGGACTTGGAAAACCCCTATCGCGACCTCTACAGGCGAAAAGTCTTCTGCGATGATAATCGTAATAGGTTGTTGTTGCTTCACAAAATGACTTACCAGCACCAACAACGGTTGCTGTTGCGGCCCTGTTTGGTATAGACGTGTTTCTTGATAGGCTTGGTCAGTTTGATCGATTGTGACGTCAAGGCTTTGGTCCCACAATGAGCGCGAACGAATAACCTGACCATCATATATTATTTCAAAATAATGGCCTGAGAAGGGTTGCTGGTAAACTGCGCCAAGTCTTGAGCTTTCAACCTCGAATTCAGGTGAACCTTTAACGATAGCCGCTAACAGTGTTTCAGCATCATGAGCAAGGCGTGTATAAATATAGTCTTCAGTCAAATAACGGATACTGATACTGACAAACCCCCAAAGAGCAATAAAAGCGGTAATCAAACTCAGTAGCAGGCCAGTCCCTAACTTGCCTTGTAGCGAACGTATCATGGCTTATCCTTAAATAAATATCCCTGCCCGCGACGAGTTTCAATACGTGCCTTGCCAATGATTTGCCTTAGGCGCTTGACGTAAACCTCAATGACATTGCTATCTTTATCAGAGTCGAAGTCATAAACATGCTCTGTTAGCGTTGTTTTCGACAGTATCTTGCCGGGATGAAGCATAAAGTAACGGGCTAGACGAAATTCAATACCGGTGAGCGAGTGAGTTACATGATCGTTGGTGGTGATGGTCTGATTGGTACTGTCCAATATCAGTCCATTTTTCTTAAGTTGTTCCGAGGGCGCATTATTGTGAGATCGTTGTAACACCGCATTTAACCGTGCCAAAAGCTCTTCAATATGAAATGGTTTGCCGACGTAGTCATCGGCCCCTGTTTTGAACCCATCAACACGCTCATGCCAGCTATCGCGTGCGGTTAAAACAATTACTGGCATGGTGTAGCCTGTTTCACGCCAGTGAGCTAGAACCTCCAGCCCGCTGCGCTTAGGTAGTCCGAGGTCAAGAATAACGGCATCATAAATCGACTCCTTACCCAGGAACTCAGCATCAACACCATTATCGGCAGCATCGACGGCGTAACCTGCACGCTCAAGGTCTTTGCGCAACGAGGTCATCAGGTCAATGTCATCTTCAACGAGTAATAGTCGCATCTATTAACGCCTCTAATTATCGTCACTATTCGTCAATCTTTTCTTTGAGTAGGTGACCGTCTGTTGCATCAAAAACAAACTCTCTGACGATGCCTTTATTGTCGATCTGCTCAATTTCATAAACCAGGCGATCATTTTTTTGTTCGAGCTCAACCTCTATCACTCGACCTGCTATTCTCTTTTGGAGCTGTTCCAGGATATTTTCAAGGGGGACGATATCGCCAGATTCCATTAACTCTCTGGCGTTATCATGATCGCCTGCCCATAACGTGACAGAGAAAGAGATTGTCAGAATGATGACCGAGACCTTCAACAGCATAGTCCACTTCTGTTTTAACTGATTAATCACTCAACCTCCTTTGCTCAAGCTACTTCTACCATCTCTATTAAGACTGTAATTCAAAAGAACGGCTCACTCACCCCAATAACCAACACCGGGAATACTGACTTCATCTTCGCTGAAACTGCCTTTTTGCGCATTCAGATGACATAGGTTGCATTGGCTAAAGCTGCCAACCTTGGGGTTATCCACAACAAGCCGTTTGGGTATTTCGTCATGCTTACGAATAAAATACGGCGTCTTGGTTATTCTGTCGACCGTTTCATTTGAATTAAGAGAGCGCATGATTTTCTGTGAGCGACGGTATTCAGAATGGTCGGCGGCATTGTCGGTCAGGTATGACAGTAATTCCTGATGAGTTGACGTCTCCAATTCCGCATTATCACCAAAGTGGTTTTCTAAATTACGCATGACTTTTTTCCAGGAGTCCTGAGGAAGTAACCCAGGAGGATAGGCCATATGGCAACTGCCGCACTCGTCCTTGTATGATGCGTTCTTGACCGGAGCCACCCCTGTGTATTTCAGACTGGATAACCCAAATAGACTCCATTCTTCGTTATGCTCGTCGCTCCATGCCTGCTCACTGTTTACAAACACCAACGCGGTGATTAATAACGTGGTGGTGATTAGTGTCGTACTAAGAATAAACTTATTCATGCTGTCGTCCTTTTATTAACCGGATGCTAGTGATGTTCATTGAGATTGTAGGTAGGTGATGATGTCGCCTTTTTCTTGAGGCGTACAAACCCGACCAAGCGTCCATTTACAGTTGCGCGTAAACCACTTTTCAACCTTCTTGGTACTACTTAAACTCGCGGGGTTCACTGAAAGTGCCATAGGGTTAATGGCTTTTTTAGTTCGAATATGTTGCCCGCGTTGTTTAACATCTTGGCTATGGCAAGTTGTACAGCTTCTTGTGGTGAAGGGGGCAGTACCATCGTTGGGTTGCTCCCATAATTGTTGGCCTCGTTCTGCACTGAACTGGCTTACTCCTTGATCACTGTATTTCTCAAGCAATGTCGCGCGTTCGGTTGCCGATGAATTTAATGTTATCGCCATTAGCAAACTGATAAGAATTGTATTGCGATGGGTGAAATTGAGGTTGTTCATACGCTTGTTCCTGTCTTTCTACTACCAATATTGACTCTGTCTAAACAGAGAGAATGAGTTCCTTCAATCTTGCTTATCGTTGCTGCGTTTCTTGCCGTTTAACATCGAAGCCACTAGGTTTTCGCTATGAATCAAGCTTTCTACTACCACGCCTGCCACATGCACAAACACCAGAAACAGGGTGAAATTGGCAAAGAATTCGTGAAGTTCTTCAAATATATCGCTTACAAAATGGCTACTCCCTGATAGCCAAGACGCTAAAGGGCCTTGTCCTTCTTCAACGCCAAAAAGGATCAACCCGCTAAATGTGGTTATTAGCAAGCTCGAGATAAGCAAAATAACCATCGCACCGCCAGCAGGGTTGTGTCCTAAGTAACGTCTTGCTCGAAGAAAAACTGTATCTTTTATAAATTGGATGATCTGTTGTGGAGAGAAAATAAAGTCTTTAAAGCGGGCATGTTTTGTACCAATAACCCCCCAAATAATTCTGAAGATTAAAAGGCCAAGTACGGTATAACCGGCCCACGAGTGGATTGTCAGGAAATCCTCTTCTGTCATGTAGGCGATAAAAAATGCTCCCACCAGCACCCAATGGAAGATCCTCACCAGTGGATCCCACACAGAGACTTCGTTTGGGCTTAGGTCTGGTATAGAAGGGACATTTTGTTCAGTTGTTGTCATCGCAACGCTCCTTATGAATCGGTTTGGCGATGACTTTACAGGTTGAAACTGAATTAAAGCTGAAAACTCCCGAAGACTCATTATGCATTTGATACTCAATGAGCTGTGGTGATCGCATGACGGGGTGTTTTTGTTACGCGGTTAAAAAGATGCGAGGTCTGTGAGGTAGAGCGTTAATAATAGGTATGTAATTTCTATCTGGTTTGCTATAAATGATAAGAGCGGTATCATCGGATGCATACATCAATCAAAGGAAAAACATAAATGGAATTTATACTAATTGCAGCGGCAATCTACAATTTAATTGGCGCTTTAACCATGTGGTTTCAAGCTCCGCAGCTTCAAGCTAATGCAGGTGAAGTCCCCCCGGATTACATGCAGTATCGTATTTTTACCGGCGGTACTGCTTTCGTTTTTAGTTTAATCTACACCTATGTTTTTTTTGTTCCAGAGGCAGCCGTACCATTACTACTGTTTGGCATTGCACTTAAATTCTGGTCATTTGTTTCCTCATTAATTAGTTATAAAAAGTTTAACTTTCCTAAAGAGGAGTTCTTTAAGGTGGGGGTCGGCAATTTGTTTTTTGCAGTGCTATTTGTCGTCTATCTGCTAACCCGAACAACAGCCTGAATATAAGCAATTAGCGGGAGAGGCGGAATGAATAACGAAATGGAAGCACTATCCATTGTAGAGAACTTTCTTACTGAAATGCTGGAGGCGGATCGTACGAGTGATTATGAGGCCTTTATAAAGCGATTCGATAAAAATGACCTGGAAGACTTTAACAAGGATATTTTCCTTAATGATACGGCTTTAATGCGGGAAGAGTTGGGTGCATATAAAAGTCGAGTATATTTAGGGTCTCTAAATGGTTTTAAGGATGATAGTCATCCGAATTGCTTGAGATTTGTATGGCGCGGAATATATGAAAAGAACGAAGCGCTAATTGTTTTAGGCATTCATCAAAAAGATGGCGTCTGGTACGTTAACGAAAATGCGATATCCAAGTAGACCTTAAAAATTAAACGGGCCGCCACAATATAGTTTTAGGAGTAGTAGGTTGGGAGCATTAGAACAGTTTGATGTCATTTCAGAGGGATATGTTTCAGGCTCTCGGTCAATTGAAGACGTTAAAGGCAACATCGAGAAAAAGTTAAAACTATCCTCTGAGCAAGCAGAGCGAATTCTTTCGGCGGGTACGCTATTAAGAAAGTCTGTAACAAAAGACGAAGCTGCCCGATATAAGAAAACATTCCTAGCGCTTGGGGTGGGAATAACTATTCAAGGTGCTGCGGCCCAAGCTCAATCAGCTAAAAGCAATGAACTAAGTCAGCGTGAGATAGAAAAGAGACGGTCAAAAGCGCTAACGGATTTGGTGTCTTCTACCTTTTCTGACCCCATCCCCAGGCTGCCTGTCTCGCTGAAATACAAACTGGGCGTGGTCACTGTGAGTCTCTTGAGTCTAGTGGCCCCTCTCTTGTACTTATTGCTAGTCACCGCCTCGCTAGGGTTTACTGCATGGTATGGCTTAAGCATACCTGGATGGTTCGAAACGAACGTTCGTGGCGCAAATCAGGCTGTTTTCATCTTTTTGCCTCTTCTTGTTTCTGGGGTTTTTACCCTTTTCCTTATTAAACCGTTTTTCTCCACCTATAAAAAACAGCCAGAGTTGGAGTTGAACCCAAAAAAGCACTATCGTTTTTACCACCTTATCAATACCTTGGCTGAAAGTATGGGGCTGCCGAGCCCCGCGCATATCTATGTGAATGGTGAGGTGAACGCGTTCGTTGCGCCTAAAAATGGGTTTTTTAGTCTACTGAAGCGAGACCTGACATTAACCGTTGGGCTTCCATTGCTTGCAGGCTTAAATAGCAAGCAGTTAGTTGGGGTTCTCGGTCATGAGTTTGGTCACTTTAGGCAGCGCAATGCGATGATTGCCAACTATATTGTTAATACCGCTAATCAGTGGATGGCCAGCCGTGCATTTGAAGAGGATGCTTGGGATCAGAGACTCGAAAAATGGAATGAAAGCGCACCTTTCTTTATTCTTAATGTTGGAATAATGGGCGCACAGTTAATGATCAAACTGACGCGATTTATCCTTAAATACTTGTTTCTCTTTAATTTGAGCGCGACCCGCTGGATGTCTCGCGAGATGGAATATGATGCTGACCGGTACGAATGTTGGGTATCAGGTAGTAGCACGTTTAGAGAAACGGCGATTGAGTTAAGAAAAATGGGCTTGGCAGAGCAGCGCTCGTACGATGTAGGTCGAAGGGCTTGGAATGAAGGACATCTTATTGAAAATATCCCGGCTGCGATTGTCGCCATCGCAGACCAACTAACAGCTGATGATATTGAGGCTATTCAATGTCAGATGGAAAAAGACCAAACCAATGTATGGGATACACACCCGGCAGACAATAATCGAATCAATCATGCGGATTTGCAGAAATTTGAAGCGGTGTGGGAGCATGACTTTCCGGCTTCAGAGCTGATGCCTAAATTTGAAGCGCTATGTAAGACGGTAACGCTCAGGCAATTTAATCAATGGGGCATTGATTCGCCAGAGCAGTATGTAAAACCATACGCTGAAATTCTTGGAGTGACGAAGAGGCAAGCTGAATCAGAAAACGCGTTAGAACGTTACTTCGGCGGTCTTTTTACCATGAGATTAATGCATTTTCCTTCTTCGGTGGGTGGTGTTGATGACGTATCTTCAGTTATTTCGCAAATATCCAACCAATATCTATCCATAAAATCGCTGATCGATGATTACTGGGAGCAGTATAATCAGCTGGTTAATCTGAACTGGGCAATTGCTTACCTAGAGGCAGGTTATCGAATAGACCCTAGTGAATTTGGGCTGCATACGGTTGAGGTTGATGGCGTAAATAGAGAAATTACAAGCAAAACGGAAGCGCTACAGTTATCGAATACGAACGTGATTAAAGCGTTCGATAGCCTTATGGCGCAGCGTATTCAGTTCGCGATAGACAACATGACACCAGAAGATAAGCAGAAAACGGTCGCCTTGTACGATTCTCTTAGACAGTTTGGTCTTTTAAAGGATATTTGGACTACTCATGATTTATATCTTCAACGGTTGAAAGCCTTATTGGAAGATGATGAAGAGGAGCGACCTGCAACCTACGATATTGCTCTGAAGAACACCGTAGAACGAAATATAGAGTTTATTCGTCAATTTCAACATATCGCTTCAATGATTTGCCTTCAATTTGAAACTGCTAAAGGTCAATCGTTGAAAGCGTTTTCATTAACATGGGGCGTTGATTTGGACGAAGAGCTTGGAGGGCTTGGGCCTGCATCGATATATGAAATTAGCGATGGCTGCGCCAGGGTAATAAGATTCACCTATCACCGTACCATGGGGGAGTTAGCTTATCTTTGCGATGAGCTTGAAGCCAAGTTATCAGTTAAGCCGATTAGCGTACCTGCGGATGATGCTGGTGGGCAATAGAGCCTTATCTTGAAGATTAAAGGGGCGTTGGCCCTTGATCGTTGCTTTGGTTGTAAGAGTGAAGGTAGCCATTAACCAAGTTCGTCATCAAGTTCATTCATCAGGCTCTCATAGCTGTACTCTGCTGTACCGCTTTTCTCACCTTCTTCAGCAACTGTCATTCCGCCGAAGAGCGGAATCCATGATCGAAACTGCTTTCTAAAAGGCAAAGCCAGCGTTATCAATAAATAACGGGCTTTGGCTTATTGATACCCTTCACTTCCAGATTACTCAAGATTGAACCGAGAGAAGTCAGCTCCAACCTCCTTTCTCCTCTAATTTATTAGCACTGTTGGTTTTTTTCTGCTGTACTTTTTTGGTACAAAATAAAGTACAGAAGGGTGTGGTTATGAGCCGTATTAAATTAGATCAAGATATTCAGCCTCTCTCCGAATCAGTACCGCATCGGTATTCCCTCCTGTATTCAAATATAGGTAAAACTACCCATTATTTAATGATCGGCGATTTTATATCGTTTTAGATGCTCGTTTCGGGTATTTTATATATGGGCGGATATTTATAAACGCTATTGTACTGTTTTAAACCGTTATTTAACTGGCTTCAGAAAATCACTACCCCTAAGTTGTCGAGAGGCTATGAATAGCGCCGGTAGCGAGTGTGATTATTATATCGGATGATTGTGCTACGCTTTGAACCTATAAAGGTATATGTCTTTAGTGCTATATAGAATATGTAAGGAGATAATATGAAGTGGTATAGCCTTTCCGTTGAAGAGGCCATTGATAAGCTCGAATCGGATGAATTGACTGGCTTGTCGAAAGATATCTCCTCTGCTCGCATTGACCAGTATGGCTTAAACGAGCTCAGCGGTGAGGAGAAAACACCCTGGTACGTATTACTATTCAATCAACTTAAAAGTCCTTTGATTGTTATTCTCTTTATTGGTGCATTGTTGTCGGTGTACACCGGCCATATGATCGATGCCATCGCTATCACCGTTATTGTCTTGATCAATGTGTTAATTTCCTTCGTGCAGGAAATTAACATGCAAAAATCGATGGACTCTCTCAATGATATGTCTGCGCCGACTGCCTTGGTGCGCAGCGGCGGCGAGTGGTGTAAAAAACTCGCGTCTAATATTGTGCCTGGCGATATTGTAAAGCTTGATACCGGCTCAATTGTACCGGCTGACATGCGCTTAATTGAAGCGACGCAACTTCAAATAGATGAAGCCGCACTAACGGGCGAATCAGTACCTTCCGAAAAAGATACCGCCACGATTAGAGAAACAGAAGTACCGCTGGGTGATCAACTGAACATGGCCTTTATGGGGACTATTGTCTCTACTGGTCACGGCATAGGCTTGGTTGTTGGTACCGGTATGGATACCCAGATGGGTCAGATCGCGACCATGTTGTATAGCGCTGAAGAGACTAAAACGCCTATGCAGCAACGGGTTGATGCGCTCTCTCGCATATTGATCGCTGCCGCACTTATCATTGTTGCAGCGATTATCGGCATTGGTATCCACCAAGGCATGGACTGGATAGAGATCGTCAACACCGGTATTTCGCTTACTGTTGCGGCTATACCAGAAGGGTTAGTCACCGTCGTCACCATTGTGCTTACCCTCGGGGCTAAACGTATGGTGGTGAATAAGGCGCTCACTCGAAAGCTTGCCTCGGTTGAAACTCTGGGTTCTTCTACGGTTATTTGCTCGGATAAAACCGGCACACTTACACAGAATAAAATGCAAGTGTTGTCGATTTATAGTGGTGGTGACTACTTTTCAGTGACAGGTGAAGGTTATGAGCCGGTAGGTGACTTCTTAGATGCATCCGGCACTAAAGTTGACGCACAAGAAACACGTTCGCTTTCGCATTTGTTGAAAATGTCCGCAGCTTGTAATGACGCCATTATAGTCAGCGAAAATGGTCGTCATGGTATACAGGGCATGCCTACGGAAGGTGCTTTGGCTGTGGTAGCTGCCAAGGCAGGTATTACCAAGCAAAGTGTCTTGGATGAGGGGAGTGAGTTACTGAAAAGCTTCCCATTTGATTCAACACGAAAACTCATGAGTATCGTTGCTAAAGCGACAGACGGTAATTACTATCTAGTGGCGAAAGGCGCACCGGATGTAATATTAAAACGTAGCGTGTCGGTATTTAGTAACAACGAATCTCACTCTTTAACGGAAGAGAGCGCGCAACCCGCCTTGGATGCAATGCACCGCTTTTCGGCGAGGGCTTTGCGTACGCTTGCGGTTGCCTTCAAACAGATTGATGAAACCGACTTGGATAAGCCGCAAGAAGAGCTCGAAAGTGGTTTTACCTTTTTGGGTATACACGGCATTATGGATCCGCCCCGTATAGAAGTGCCTGTTGCTGTAGATGAATGCCATACTGCTGGCATACGAACCGTTATGATTACAGGTGATCATGCCGGTACGGCAGAAGCTATCGCTAAACAAATTGGTGTAAAACGCAACGATAACGAACATGTTATTACAGGCACTGAGCTCGATGCTCTCAGCGATAAAGCGCTAGAAGAGAGCGTCAAAAATACTGTGGTTTTTGCCCGCGTCACACCTAAACACAAATTAAGAATAGTGAAAGCACTGCAGTCTAATGGCGAGGTTGTTGCCATGACTGGAGATGGCGTAAACGATGCTCCCGCATTACGTTCAGCTAATATCGGTGTCGCCATGGGTATTACTGGCACTGATGTAGCCAAAGATGCTGCAGACCTGATTTTACTTGATGATAACTTTTCAACTATCGTAAAGGCCGTGCGAGAAGGGCGCCGTATTTACGACAATATGCGCAAGTTTATTAGACAAGCACTTACCGCTAACGTGAGTGAAGTAAGCGCTCTATTGTTTGCGTTTTTGTTAATGGGGGACGACCCTTTATTGACGCTCGCACCCTTGATGATCTTATGGGTAAACCTAGTGAGTGATGGTATTCCTGCGCTTGCCTTAGGGGTTGATAATGAAGAGCCTGGCATCATGCAGCGTAAGCCGGTGGCTGGAAACGAAGGTTTTTTTGCTGATAGCCTAGCGAGTAAGATTGTACTGCGCGGATTAGTGATGGGCTTTATTACCTACTATTTATTTCAAGTGGCTCTAGACAATGGTGCCACCCTGGCGTATGCACAAACAGTGGCCTTTATGACGCTTATCTTTGGCCAAATATTTCATATCTTTGATGCACGAACATTTACCTCGCTTTTCCGTCGCAGCCCCTTTAGCAACAAATATCTACTGGTTGCCGTCGCGGGCTCGTTGCTTTTATCGTTAGGTTTAATTTATAGCCCTCTAGGCTCTCTTGTGTTTGGCACTGAGCCTTTGCAGTTTAAACACTTACTAATGGTATTTTGTATCGCGGCGCTGCCGACCTTTGTTTTGTCAGGATTAAAAGAAGTCTTTAGGTTGAAGTGGGTGTAACGAGATATTTCGTTAAAGGATAGACAGCCAGTCGTAGCGCTTGATCTCAAACATAAGTGGTTAATAAAATATGAATATTTCTACGTTCGACGCTTGCCAGTCTCAAGCCGTCATTAACCTTTATATCAGCGTATTTTCTGATTCTGAAGGCCGAGATGAAGGGGCGTCAATTGGTCATCTGGTGTCAGACCTTATCGCGACCACCGATGAGCGTGATATTGTAGGTTTTGTTGCCATATTGGACGACGCAATAATCGGCTGTATTTTCTTCAGCCGCCTTTTCTTAACGAGTGAAAAAAACGCGTTTATTCTTTCCCCCGTTGCGATCGCTACTGAGCAACAAGGAAAAGGCATTGGTCAACAACTGATTAAGCATGGCATTGAGTACTTAAAGTCCAAAGGTGTAGAGTTTGTTCTAACCTACGGAGATCCGAATTTTTACTCTAAAGTGGGTTTTGAGCAAATTAGCGAACATATTATTAAAGCGCCCTTTAAATTATCGCAGCCTGAAGGCTGGCTCGCCCAGCCACTTCAACAGGGTAATATCGAAGCGATTAAAGGTTCGTCAACGTGCGTAAAGGCATTTAATAATCCTGAGTATTGGTGACATCCGCCAGAAAAGTCCCCACTACGCTTCATGCAAGGCTACGGCAGTGGGTCGTGCATAGAAGGCTATCGTAAATATCCAGACATAAAAAAACCCGGCAAATTGCCGGGTTAAAATAAGGATAAAATGAAAGGATTTGAGAGGCAGGGCCTGAAGTCTGTCTCTCACAATTCAATATTTGTAGATTAGGTGAAACAGGTCACAAAGTCTGTTGATGTTTCTTGTACAAATGTAAAGAAATGCAGCGTTTGTTGGTTTACGGGTAATTAACAGACCCTGTACCGGGTGCGTAGAGGCTCGGTGACGTAGTAGAATAAGGAGACTTTTAACCCTGTACACAGGCTGGTATCGCATATGAATTCGTACGACATTCAAGGCTTATCATTACATGATGCTGACGAGTATGAGTCACCCAATGTAGAGAGTATTTCAGCTTGGGCTTCGTCGTTGTTTGTTGCCGCCTTGCCTGAGCATGATGTGCTAAAAGAAGACTTGTTACCGTACGCCTATCAGGTGCGAAAGTCTGCTGACCGTGCCATTGCCAGCCAAGTGGCTGTCAGTGCAAAAAATAATCTGTTTGAAAGCCAGCTGGATTTTCTTGAGTCGGATACTCAAGGGGTTGGAGAGCTAAAGCTGATTCTTGAAGAGCTGGTTTCAGCTGTGGTTGAACAGGTTAACAGTCGTTGCATGGAAGAAGGTGAGGGGCTTTATGCCTCTATTATCGAATCCTGGTGCCATATCACTGAAAACGGTGGTTATCACGATGCCCACTCCCACCCTAACTGTTCATGGTGTGGCATCTACTACCTTGATGCGGGCGACTGCGAGCTGGCCAGTCGAAGTGGGGTTAACCGCTTTTATGACCCTCGCACATGCGCTAACCAATACCATGATGCAGGCACTCAATATCTTGATGCGACGGGCGTATGGGACTTTGTGCCGAAGAGTGGTCAGGTTGTGATTTTCCCCTCATACCTTAAACACTCTGCACTGCCTTATTTTGGCCAGAAAGACCGGGTTGTTATCGCGTTTAATTGCAGGGTCGACAGCGCCTAGAGCCAGGCTTATGGCCGATACCAATAATGCTCTATATCTAGCGGTGTTGCGGGTGAAAGGTTAGGGTTATTGATGAGGAACATTCTTCGTGTTGAAAGTTTGGCAGCTTTAATCATGTCGCCAAACTCGGCATTGAACAACTCATCAAATGAGCCATCCTCTATCATCATAAGCAGGCCTTCCTCTATTCGCTCCGCTAACTTAGGGCGTTTAGGGGTCACAAAAAAGTAAGTCGGAAGCGGTATATGCAGCAGCAAGTCTTGTTCAATCGCCAATTCAGGAATTTTGCTTTTGTAGACATCGTACTCTGCAAATATCTCACTAATTCCCCGTCCAAAGGTGATGAAACGGCCTTCCATTAGCATGGTGAACAACCCCTCGTAATTCATACCTTCTCTAACGTCGAAGCCATTTTCTATCAGCGTTTTGGTGGTAGACCATTGCCGTCCTGACCCAGTGGGTATTTTCTTTAGCTCTTCAAGAGAGATAATGCGGGATAGCGTTGGCTGGTGTTGTTGAAGAATAAGAAAAACCCTATACCCGAGAATGCCTTTCCGTATCGGTACTCGAATGGGAATCAGGCGTCTCTCCCATTCAGGTTTAAGTGCTGTCGCCATTACATGTATGTTCTCGCCCGCTTCCAATTCGATTAGCGATCTATTCCGTTGCATTGGAGAAGGGGCATACTGGATGAGAGCAGAACCATAGTTCTGCTTAGTGATTTCTAATATGTGGGTTAATAGTTTTTGCGGGTATTCATACCGTTTGTCATCAGCTGTACGGGGTTGATTGACCAATATGATATCAGTTGCATTCACAACAGGGCTGAGAAAGATCACCAGAACAAGCAAACAGAGACAGCGGGCTCTGAGGTCAACATACCTGATGTTCAGATTCATTATTTTGCCCTATTCTGGTGGGGCCTGATGTACCTTCATGACAAGGACAACTGCCCGCTTCTGCATCACTATCCAGTTCTTTGAGTATGCCGCAATCCCCTGCAGCATGGTCACTGTCACATCGGCTTCGCAACGAGTTGAGCTGCTCTTTCAGGCCCTCCAACATTTCAATCTTATTCGCTACCGAATCCAGTTGTTGATCAATAAGCTGGTTGACCTGATCGCATTTCAGGGTTGGGTGGTCACGAAAGTGAAGTAGCGAGGTGATTTCTTTGAGAGGCATATCGAGTGAACGGCAATGGCGAATAAAGTTGAGCCGCTCTAGGTGATGCTGGTTGTATATGCGGTAGCCAGACTCGTTTCGAGGGGGCGCAGGCATGAGTTTTATCTTTTCATAATACCTCACGGTTTCAAGGTCACAGTGTGCCGCTTTTGCTAGCTGGCTTATCCGCATAATGTTTATTCCACTTGCTTACTGTTCTTTTACTTGACTCTGTAGTGACTACAGAGTTTTTAATAAAGATAGTTGATAGGCTGGGCTAAAACAATATTTCGTTTGAAAAGCCTCTACGAATAGTAAAACTGAAAGGAACCAATATGTCTGGATGTGGTTGTGAGGTAGATGTAAAAGATGCCTCTCAGAAAAGAGTACTGCTGGTGCTACTGACAATCAATGCAGTGATGTTTGTTGTTGAGTTAGGGTTTGGCTGGATTGCAGAGTCTACAGCCCTGATTGCTGATTCGCTGGATATGTTGGCCGATGCGGTCGTATACGGCATTGGGCTTTACGCGGTAGGGCGGTCAAGTACTCATAAAGCTAAAGCGGCACTACTGAGTGGTTACTTTCAAGGCGTTTTGGGGCTGTTGATTGTGTTTGATATCGTTAGACGGTTCCTGTTCGGAAGTGAGCCTGCGTCAGGGTTAATGATGATGGTGGGGCTTGCAGCGCTGGTCGCAAACGTCATTTGTCTGTTACTTATCATGAAGCACCGTAGCAGTGATGTGAATATGCGCGCTAGTTGGGTATGCTCAAGAAATGATGTGATAGCTAATGTGGGCGTAATTATAGCAGGCGGGTTAGTCGGTTTGTTGGGCAGTCGCTGGCCTGACCTTTTGATTGGGGGCGTGGTTGCCATCGTCATTTTGCGCAGTGTGCGCGCGATCATCAATGATGCAAAAATGGCTTTGGCAGAGGGCGCGGGTCAAGAGGTGAAATGCAATGCATAGCCATTCACAATCAGGTCATGGTCATTCAAAGCCAGGGCATAGCCACGCTCATTCACACACTCACGGGCACCATCATACCGTATCCGGGCGCATTGGGGTGGCGTTCTTTCTGAACCTGTTTTTCACTGTTATTGAATTTATTGGTGGAGTATTAACCAATAGTACTGCCATTATGGCGGATGCGGTGCACGACCTGGGGGATACACTCTCTATCGGTCTGGGTTGGTTTTTAGGCAAGATGAGTGATAAAGGGGCCGACAACGCGTTTAGTTATGGTTACCGCCGCCTCTCGCTGCTGGGCGCGCTGGTCAATGGCGCGGTATTAGTGGCCGGATCCATATGGGTTCTGTTTGAAGCCATTCCTCGTCTCGCAAACCCTGAAATGCCCCACGCACAGGGGATGTTTGGCTTGGCTATTCTGGGCGTCGTTGTAAATGGCTATGCCGCGTATAAGCTCAGCGACGGCAAGACCCTGAACGAGCGCGTGCTCAATTGGCACCTGATGGAAGACGTTTTGGGTTGGGTGGCGGTATTGATCGTCAGTGTGGTGCTGATGTTTGTTGACTGGCCGATACTCGACCCGTTGCTGTCGATAGCGTTTACACTGTTTATTCTTATTAATGTCATGCGGACGTTGAAAGAGACGGTTAAGCTATTTTTGCAGGCAACGCCTGATCAGGCGTTGCGCGAGCAGATTCACCAGCAGTTGTTGGCGGTGGATCAGGTTGCGGCGGTACACCATATGCATTTGTGGTCGCTGGACGGCGAGCACCATGTCCTTACCGTTCATTTAGTACTAAAGCAACGCCTTGATAATGAGCTGCAGCAGCAGGTTAAGTCAGATTTGGCGGAGGGGTTAAAGAGCTACCAGCTGGCCCATACCACCATTGAGTTTGAGCAGCCTGACGAGCGGTGCAGGGATCACCATATTCAGCCACTTTAATGCAAGGCAGAAGCGACACAAGCAACAAAATGGGGATAGAAACGGCTTTTGATATTGCCGTTTTGTTAACTCTGCTGCTACATTGAGATGAGTCATCGTATTGCAAAGTCAGCGTTATAGGATAAGGCTGGGCTTATAAGGATTAACCTGCGCAGGTTCAGGCTAATACCGTCATGGCAGCCCCTGACTCCGCTAATTACCTACAGGATTGGCAATGGAAGGATTGTTCACTCGCTATAATGGCATTACCAGTATTGTTGGGGATATCGTCAATCTCAGGGTTGGCAATGTTGAGGAGATGGCTGTTCCTCCCCGCAACCGCGATTTGGCCGTGGTTGAGCAGGATGGTAAAACATTCTCTCTGGCCCAGATTATTAAACTCTCTGATGATCTGGTTTCACTACAGGTGTTTTCTGGCACTAAAGGGCTATCAAACAGCGCCTCGATACGTTTTCTGGGCGAAACGATGCAGGCTATCTATTCTGAAAATATTCTTGGTCGGGTATTCGGTGGTTCGGGCCAGGCGATTGATAATGGCCCGTCACTATCCCATGAGCCCAAGGTTCAAATTAATGGCCCAACAGTTAACCCAACCGCTAGGGTGCTGGCCTCACGCATGATTCGCACTGATGTGCCGATGATTGATGTCTTCAACTGCCTGGTTGAAAGCCAGAAAATCCCGATCTTTTCAGTAGCTGGAGAGCCTTATAACAAGTTTTTGGCACGCATTGGCATTCAGGCTGACGCTGATGTGGTGGTGTTTGGTGGTTTAGGACTGATCTTCGATGACTATCACAGCTTTAAACAGTCATTTGAAGAGGCGGGTGTGCTGTCGCGTACGGTCATGTATGTCAACTTGGCTTCCGACCCGGTTGTTGAACGGTTGATGGTGCCGGATTTATGTCTGGCAGTGGCCGAAAAAATGGCCACCGAAGAAGGCAAGCGCGTATTGGTATTGCTGACGGATATGACCGCCTATGCGGATGCGATGAAAGAGATCGGTATTGCGATGGAGCATATTCCATCGAATAGAGGCTATATGGGAGATTTGTACTCCCAGCTGGCGAGGCGCTATGAAAAAGCCTGTGATTTCAAAGGGGCAGGTTCGGTGACTATTCTATCGGTGACTACGATGCCAGGGAATGATGTCACCCATCCTGTTCCTGATAACACGGGGTACATCACCGAGGGGCAATTCTATCTTCATAATGGAGAAATTGATCCGTTTGGTTCTCTATCCCGGCTGAAGCAGCATGTTGTTGGTAAGCAGACCCGTGGAGACCATGGTCAGATCATGAACACTATGATTCGGTATTACTCCGAAGGTGTTGAAGCAGAACAGAAACAAGCAATGGCGTTTGACCTGAGCGAGTTTGACAGGAAGCTGCTTAAATTCAGCTTATTGTTCCGTCAGCGATTTATGAAGCTGGATGTATCGATGCCCCTTGAAGAAGCGCTGGATGGGTGTTGGGCGCTGCTTTCAGAGTGTTTTGACAAAGATGAAGTGGTGATTAAACAGCAGCTTAAAGACCAGTACTGGGTGCATTCCCATGGCTAAACTGGCGCTCAACAAAAGTGCTCTCAGTAAAGAGAAGCAGAAGCAGGCGGCTTATGGGAAGTACCTTCCATCACTGGAGTTGAAGCAGAAACAGCTGCTGCTGGAGCGGAAAAAGGCAGAGCAGGCACTGATTGAGCATCGGGAATTGATTGAGAAAATTCAGCAAGATGTTTATCAACGACTACCAATGCTCGCGCTCAGGCATATTCAGATGGAAGGGTTGGTCAAAGTGGATCAGCTCGATATACAGGAAGAGAATGTATTAGGCACTCTCTTGCCGAGCCTGAAAAAAGTAGAGTATCGAAGGGCGCGCTACAGTTATTTAGCACGGCCTCACTGGGTTGATGAAGTGGCCAATGCCTTGGAACAAGTTATTCGGTTAAAGCTGGAAGAGGAAATCTTGCAAGTAAGAGCAAAGCGGCTAAATAAAGCGGTAAGAACCATTACCCAGCGAGTCAACCTGTTTTCGAAGGTGCTAATTCCAGACTCTAAAAAGAATATTAAACGGATCGGATTGTTTCTATCTGATCAGGAGCGGGCGGCGGTGGTGCGATCAAAGCTTGCCAAGCAGAAACATCAGGCCTGACTCCATGAACTTCTCCCTAAAGGAATACACGGCGCTTCAACCTTTTGCTTATACAGCGCTTCAGCGGGTCGGACATAACTCGTCTCAACGGGTTGATCATAGGACGCTTCAATGAGCATCGCGGTACTGAAAAAGCTCACACTCGTGGGTGATGTTGCTGCTAAAACAGAGATTCTTGAAGCCGTTCAGGGTGTAGGGGCAGTTCATTTGGTGCCGCTGTCTAGTCGCCACGGAAGCCTTGCGATGGCATCTTACGACCAGTTGAAAGAGGCCTTGGCTTATCTTAACAACGCGCCCAATAAACGCCGGCTTCAGATGCCGACCGACGCTACCCAGCTGAGTGAGGTTATTTGTCAGATTTTGGACAGCAAACGGCTTAGAGAAGAAACGCTTGACCGGATTGAGCTGAATCGCCAGAGGATCAAGACATTAACGCCTTGGGGAGAGTTTGAATACCCTGAGCTCTCTAAGCTGGGGGGATATCGGTTGTGGTTCTATAAAATTCCTCTCTCTAAAAAGAGCGTGTTGGAAGGGGTCGAAATACCATGGAAAATTGTTAACCAAGACCACAAATTCTACTACCTTGTAGCGCTTTCAAAGAGTGAGCCTACGCAGGAGCAAATACCGTTTTCGCGTGTGCATGTAGGGAGCCTATCGCTTTCGCAACTGAGGCTGTCTCGCGAAGAGTTATTGGTACAGCTCGAAAATATCAATGCAGAGCGTGAGTCCCAAACCCGCTGGATTCTGCCGCTGACACGCTCGCTTGATCAGACCATTAATGATGCTGAATTAGTGACGGCTTCCGGTATGACGCTGGATACCAATGCCTGCTTTGTGCTTCGTGGCTGGATACCGGAAAGCGCCACGCCACAGTTGGAACTATTGCGGGAAACGCTACCCATGGCCTACCAGCTGAACTCAGTTGAGGCGGAGGATGAGCCGCCAACACTGCTACAAAACAGCAATCGTTTTGGCGGAGGAGAGGAGGCTGTCTCTTTTTTTCAGCTACCGGGTTATCGCTCCTGGGACCCTTCAATCATGATTTTTTTCTCCTTCTCGCTGTTTTTTGCCATGATCTTGGCCGATGCAGGCTATGCATTGCTATTAGGCGGGTTTTTAGGGGTGTTCTGGAAAAAGATGAGTCGATCCGAAACCGGCATTCGTATTCGCAATCTAGCCGCTTCGGTTATTGGCAGCGCGTTTGTTTATGGTGCGCTGGTTGGCAGCTATTTTGGTATCACACCTGCCGCAGATGCTTGGTTGAGTCACCTCCACCTTCTTGATATGAATGACTTCAAAAGCATGATGAAGCTTTCTATCGGCGCAGGTGTTTTGCATCTGGTGATGGCGAATATCATGGTCGCCTGGACTGATCGACAGTCGCCTAAAATGCTCGCGTCAATAGGCTGGATTTTGGTGATTGGGTTCAGTTTCAGGTTATGGCTTGAATATCTCCAAGTGGATCAGTTTGCGGTGATGGCCTCTGAGAACGCTGCGCTGATTGCTTCTGGGCTGCTGCTGATTCTGCTATTCAGTAGCAGCAGAAAAATCAACAGTGTGGGAGATTTGGCGATTCGTCTTTTTGACGGCGTTAAAGCCTTGTATGGGTTATCGAAAGCGTTTGGCGATGTATTGAGTTATATGCGGTTGTTTGCTTTGGGCTTGTCCAGCGCGTCACTGGCAGTGACCTTCAATAACCTGGCGGTGGAGGCGAGAGATTCAGTTTCGGCCGGAGGTTTTATTTTGTTTACGTTGATCATCGTGTTAGGGCATGGCCTTAACTTCGTGCTGGGTATTATGAGTGGTGTAATACATGGTTTACGTCTGAACCTTCTGGAGTTTTACAACTGGGGTGTTAAGGGCGAAGGCTACCCCTTTAAAGCGTTTAAGAATCAAGGCCAGTATGCAGGCCGGTCATTCAATACGAGGAAAGAGTAGATGGAACAGTTCCTGATAGCGTTAGGTTGGATCGGCGTGTTTGCGCCGGTGGCTCTCGGAGCCATAGGAAGCAGCAATGGCTGTGCCAGAGCGGGGCAGGCGGCCGCCGGTGCATTGCTGGATACTGAAAGTGGCTATGGTAAATATATCGGGTTGGCAGCCATGCCTTCGACTCAGGGAATACTGGGCATTGTGGTGATGTTTACGCTCAATCGCGACATCACCATCGCCAATGCGGCGGGTATTTTCGGTATTGGTTTGTTGACCGGGTTAGCACTGATGTTTAGCGCCATCTATCAAGGGCAGGCGCTGGTTGCCGCGATCAATGTGGCTAAGAATAAGCCAGAAGTCTTTGGCTTGACCATTACACCCGCAGCTATTGTTGAGGGGTTTGCCGTCTTTGCCTTTGTGTTTGCGTTAGTATTGAGTGGTTCTTTACCTGCTTAAGGAGGTTGGATATGTCGCAATCTGAAAAGCTACAGGAGACGTCTAACGGCGTTCAGGCATTGATCGATATTATTCACGAAAAAGGCGTGGATGCAGGTAAAGAAGAGGGGCTTCGGATTGTTGAAGAGGCCGAGAAGCGTGCCGAGTGGATTATTAACCAAGCCAAAGAAGAGGCTGAGCAGATCAAGCAAAAGGCGGATAAAGAAGCCGATTTTATTCGCCATGCAGGCAAAGACTCACTAGAGCTGGCGTTTAGAGACATTAAGCTCAAATTGAAAGATGACCTCTCGTCTCAATTTGCCAACCAGCTCAAGCGGCTGATTCGCCATGAGATGCAAGACCCTGATACGTTAAAAAAGCTGCTCATGCAGGCCGCGTCAAAATGTCGAGTCCCCGATGAAGAGATGCAAATTCTGTTGCCGGAACAGGTGTTGGGGTTAGATGAGCTGCGCCAGGACCCATCATCGATTGAGCAGGGCGCTTTGGTTGAAGTGCTTTCTGCGGTGGCCAGCAGCTTGTTCGAGTCCGGGGTTGAATTTAAGCTTAGTCCTGATGTTAAAGCGGGGATGACATTCTCTCTCCGTGATGGCGAGATCGTTATTGAGGCTACAGATAAGGCGTTGACCGAGTTGCTGCTGGCTCACTTGCAGCCGCGTTTCAGGGCTTTGCTGGAAGGTGTCGTTGCTTAATATGTCGATGCTTAGACTATCGGAACCTAACGTAATGGCGCTTAATAAATTGATGCTCAAGCGGCGGACATTGTGATGGCCACTCACCAACAATACATTGAGCTGCTGTGTTCGTTACCCCACCTGGCCAACCCGTTTCGCTATAAACGGCCTGCTATTACCCGAGTTCAGCTGCAAAAGCGCATGACGATGCTGGACCAGCAAGACCTGCACTGGCTGCAAAAATTGAATGAAGCTTTTTACTGGGGGGGAATCACACTGCACGAGGATGAGGTATCGCTGATCAACAAAGCCAATCGCTTTCTCGCGGGGATTCCATATCGGGATATACAGGAGTGGTTGGAGTGGCGAATGGATGTTCGAACCGTCGTGGCAGCGATACGGCGTAGAAAACAAGGCGAAGATGCCCCTGCTATCCGTGATAACTGGGGTTACGGGCGATATGTCCGGCAAATAGTTAATAACTGGTCCAGCCCCTACTTTAAACTGGAATATCACTTTCCCTGGTTGCCTGACGTGGTGGATGGAATCGAAACGGGAGAGAGTTTTAAGGTTGAACAGATTCTGCTGAATGCCGTATGGCACTATTATGCTATGCAAAAACCGGAAACCCCTTACGGCTTTTCTGCGGTGGTGTTGTACGTGGCCAAATGGGACTTGGTTGACCGGTGGTGCAAATACAATGCTGATCGTGCCGGAGAGCATTTTGATGAACTGGTAAACGATAGCCTGAAAAAATCAATGCTGACGTTGAAGGACATGGCATGAGATCTAATGAACAAGTGAAGCACGCCGAAATTCAGGCAACTGCAAAAGTGGTTGCGGTCAGTGATGATGTTGTGACTCTGGAGTCACTGACTACTCTGCCCAGCAGCCCTTCTTCAAACATCAAACCGCTAATGAAGAATGAAGTGGTGTATATCTGTCCGCAGCCCGTTGATGGCAAACCACAAGAAAGACTAAAGGCCGAGGTACTGCGTGTGAGGGGGCGGCGTGCCGATGCTCAGGTTTATGAAGATACAACCGGTGTTGCAGTGGGCGATCTGGTTGAGCAGACCGGGCAGCTGTTGTCGGTCGAGCTGGGGCCAGGCCTGCTGAGGCAGGTCTATGATGGGTTGCAGAATCCGCTCCATCGACTGGAGATTTTAAATGGTAAGTTCCTGTTGCGTGGTGCGGTTTCGCCTGCGCTGGATCGGAACGAGAAGTGGTCGTTTGTCGCGAAAGCCCGCGTGGGTGATCGGGTGGTTGCCGGCGACGTACTGGGCCAAGTCCAGGAAGGTCGTTTCAGCCATAAAATTATGGTGCCTTTTCAACACCGTGGCGTGCTTCATGTTGACTGGATTCAGGAAGGCAGTTTCCCTGTTGATACCATTGTTGCGCGTTTGCGTGACGAAGAAGGGGTTGTCCACAAGGTGTCCATGGTTCAGCAATGGCCTGTTAGAATGCCGTTGCCCGCTCACCTGATTAAGTCCGGCACCAGTCATCGTCAATATCCTTCGGAACCGATGATTACCACTCTGCGCCTGATTGATACCTTCTTTCCGATTGCCAAGGGCGGAACAGCCTGTATTCCCGGCCCGTTTGGTGCCGGAAAAACCGTATTGCAGAATTTAATCTCACGTTACTCCAACGTTGATATCGTTATTGTCGTCGCCTGTGGCGAACGTGCCGGTGAAGTGGTTGAAACGATTAACGAATTTCCTCAACTGCAAGATCCGCATACCGGAGGAACATTGATGGATCGGACCATTATCATCTGCAATACCTCTTCGATGCCGGTTGCAGCGCGCGAGGCCTCGATTTATACCGGCGTAACAATCGGAGAGTACTATCGCCAAATGGGCTACAACGTACTACTGCTGGCTGATTCAACCTCCCGCTGGGCGCAGGCGATGCGAGAAACATCCGGTCGGCTGGAAGAAATTCCCGGAGAAGAAGCGTTTCCAGCGTATCTGGAATCGTCTATACGTAACCTCTATGAGCGGGCGGGGGTTATTCAGGCGAACGACCAGTCGGTGGGATCCTTAACGCTGATTGGTACGGTATCACCCGCAGGAGGCAATTTTGAGGAACCGGTGACGCAAGGTACGTTGAATACCGTTAAAGCGTTTCTTGGCTTGAGTTACGACCGTGCATACAAGCGGTTCTACCCGGCGGTTGACCCGCTGATGTCGTGGTCTCGTTATGTGGAACAGCTGGCAGCGTGGTTTGCTGATAACATGGGGGATGGGTGGTTGGATGATGTAGAGCAGATAAATCAGCTGTTGTACAAAGGTGAAGATATCACTCGCATGATGCAGGTTACCGGGGAAGAAGGTGTGAGTACCGAGGACTTTATTATTCAGCAGAAAGCGATGCTGGTTGATATGGTCTACCTACAGCAGGATGCGTTTGATCCGGTCGATGTTTCAACCAGTATTGAACGACAGAAAGAGAGTTTTAGATTGCTCAAACGTATTGCTGATGTAGAGATGCGGCTGGCGTCTAAAGCAGACATTCGTCGTTGGTTTAACCGAATGACCGATACCTTTAAAAACTTGAACTATGCAGAGTTTAACAGTGATGCCCATAAGAGCTACCTGACGAAAGTAGATCACTTAATAGGCGAGCTGAGCTAATCATTAGTGAAACTGGCCGTGCAGGCCTAATAGCGATATTTTGTCCTACAAAACCGTATTTTTGCGTTATTAGTAGTGCAGTTTTATTGATGACGTCGTATACTTCACTTCGAGTGCGCTATTTGCGTAGCAAACTCACTAAAAAATATAAGTGACAAGGTTGTCATCGTTTGTTGGCTGATACCGCATTTCAAGGTATCTGTGCGATAAAGCAGGCGAACAAATATAATGTCGATTAATAATAAAATCTAATTTTATTAGATAAAAAAGACTTAACACGGACGTGAACTATGAATCTTACACCGAACATGCATCAATTTGATTCCTACCGGAATCATGTCAAAGCCAGGCTCGTGAATGAAGTGGTCAATCTTCAGCAGCGGGTTAACCAGCTCCAGCACTCTTCCAGCCAAAACCGCGAAGAAATTATCTCTGTATATCAAAAGATGATCGACCAAAAGCAGCACTTTATGCGCGATTGGGAAATGGCAGATCGCCGAGCGCGTTAAATCGCTATCAGCCGAGGTGCACTGCACCCCGGTGACTATTCAACTTATCAACACATATATAGAAACGATCGTTTCTTTCTAAGAGGCTATTGTTTGAGTAGCTACTGTTTGAATAGCTATAGTTTCAATTGCTATAGCTTGAATTGAGACGTGGAGTCTTTCAGTGAGTCGGATGCGCTCAGCAGCTTATTGGCAAGAATTGCCAGCTCACTGAATGAAACTTCAGTGGACTCCACTGACTCTACCATCGCTGTAATGATATCACTAACACTTGCTACGACCATTGTCTGCTCCTCTGTAGCCGCGGCGATGGTCATATTCATACCATTAACCTGCTCAACCTGGATTTTTATCTGCTCAAGATAATCACCTGTTTCCAGAGCGCAGTTCTCACTCATCTCTGACTGGCCTTTTGCAGACTGCATTGCACTAACCGTCGATGTGGCGGCTTCTTCAAGTCTATTTAGTACATTGCGTATTTCAGTGGTGGCGTCACCGGTTTTCGACGCCAGAGCCCGCACTTCATCGGCAACGACCGCAAACCCTCGCCCTTGTTCGCCTGCTCGCGCCGCCTCAATGGCTGCATTGAGTGCCAGTAGATTTGTTTGCTCGGCAATGGATGAGATAACATCCAGAATGCTGGCGACGTTCTCAGTGTCTTTGGCCAGCCTTTCAACCAGCTCGGCTGCATTGATAATCTGCGAATTGAGGTCTTTTGAGTTGGAGATCGTACTGGCTACAATCTCAAGGCCTTTGTTTGTTCTGTCTTCGGTATCCTGCATTGCGACGCTGGCATCAGAGGCTGAGGTGCTGATTTCAGAAATGGACTGCGTGATCTCGTCCATTGCTTGTTTTGCTTCGCGGGCTTTTACACCGAGTTGGTCGGTGACGCTTCGAACCTGCTGAGTATTTGAGTCGAGATCATTAGCGGTTTCAAGTAATGGGTTCGACACATTCATGATACTGCGAACGATACTGCTCAACTTGTCCATAAAACTGTTGAAGTTAGAGGCCGTTGACCCTAACTCATCACGACCATTAACCGGAATACGCTGGCTAAGTTCACCTTCGCCCTCAGACAACTCTTTCAATGAACCACTTAACTGATTAGCCGTGCTACTGATGGCTGAGGCGATATAGGTAATAAACAACGCTAAGACCACAAAAAATACCGCGCTGATGGCGCTGCTGGTATAAAGCGCATCTTCGCCACTGGAGACCGCTTTTCCAATTGTTACCTTAAACTCTTTATTAATAATCTGTTGGTAATGAGTGAGCGCTTTATTGGTGGCTTCAAATAGTTCCGCCTTGGTTTTTATCTTGCTTTGCAGCGCGGAAAAGTCGGCCTCATCACTGAGCATTGCTTCTACCAGAGGCACCGCAATGGCTTTGTACTTTCTTACGTTGCTATCGATATTTGCCAGCTCGGCCTGTCGCTCTGTGTCGAGTTTTTCCAGCTGTTCAAGGTTGCCAATTAACTGCTCAATACTCTCGACGCCTTGGAGCATCAGGTCTTCTTCAGAAAAGCTAACGGCCTGCGTCAGTAGCTCATCGGCACGTTTTAACAGTGTATCGTTAACCGTGGCGAGTATGACCGAGTCATAGATCTTCTGTTCAAGCTTAACCAGATGGCCTTGAGTTGATAGCAGTGAGCTAACACCAATGGTGGTATTGATGGCCAGAGCTACAACATAGACAGCCAGAATCAACATAATCTTGTAAAAGATTTTAAGGTTTTTGAACCAGCTCATTTGGAATCCTGAAATTGAGGGGTGAAATATTTTTTATATAGGTTTATAAAAAATGTAGTTTATTTGTTTCAATTCGTCCAATAACCGAATGAAATATATCTGGTTTTTCAATTGACAAAACAAGTGTTCAGTACTTTCCTTATAAGTCGAGAGAGATGACTAGTAAGGAGTAAATAAATGCCAATTAAAAATAGAATAATGCCCGGTATTGCGATTATAGGTGCATCACTGGCATTCCCTGCCTTGGCCTATGATATTGAGCAGATATCGATTAATGGTTTTGGTTCAGTTATCGCAGCTCAAACGCTCGATAACGATGAAGTTCTTTACGGACATGATAACGACTTATCTTTTCAGGATGAGTCGAGGTTTGCGCTACAGGTTGCGGCGCCTATTGGAGAGAAGTTTTCTGCAACGGCTCAGATTTTAGCGCGAGGCGAGGATGATTTTGACCCTGCCTTCGAATGGGCATATCTAAGCTATCAGGCCACTGACAACTTAATTGTTATGGCCGGTAGGCAGCGTTTTAACCTCTATAAATACTCCGACTATGTGGACGTGGGTTATGCCTATCACTGGATTCGCCCACCTCAAGGAGTGTATTCGCTGCCGTTTAGTTCAGGTAACGGGTTAGGCTTTTTGTATAACACTGCGTTGGGGGATGTTGATTTTAACCTGACCTATAAGTTTATCGGGGAAGAGATTTCAGACTATGTACCGTCAGGAACAACCGGTATTGCACCGGCAAATTTTAAAACCACGATGAGCCACCTGATTAATCTGGATTTTACCTGGAATGATTTGAACTTTGGTGCCAACTACGGGCTGGTTCCAGAACTAAGTTATGAAGCGGAAGCATTTGATACACTTGAAAGTGTATTGGCTAACCCGGCTTCTGCGGGGCTGCCATCAGCGGCTTTATCTCAAGCCGAAATAGATGCGGTTATGGCTGAGGTTCGATCTGACGATGAGAAAGTTAACTTTTTCGGTACTTATATTGGCTATGACCCAGGGGACTGGTTCCTGCTGGCTGAATACACCTACTACGAATTTGATGAGGCCAATGCGTTTTCAGATCAAGAGTCGTTGTACGTGACAGCGGGTGTTCGGGTCAATCAGTTCACTATTCATGGCACCTATGGCATGGATCAGAATGACCCTAGCTCAAGCGTGTATAAAACGGTTGCCGATCCATTTTTGCAAGCACTGGTGAAAAGTGCGGTATCGCAACAGGAAGAAGACAGCGAGACTTACTCGCTGGGTGTCAGGTGGGAAGTGGAGTCCGGTGTTGCACTTAAAGCAGACTACACCACGTATGATGATGACATTAACAATGGGGCCGATGCCGATCTGATTTCTGCTGGCGTTGATTTCGTATTTTAGGAGAGTGATTCATGAATATTAGTACGTTTAAGCTGTTTATGACGGTGTTGCTCTCTTCGTTGTTAAGTGCCAGTGTTTTCGCCGACGTGGCCGTTGTAGTGCATCCCTCGGTGAGTGATAGTGCTTCCAAAAAGCAAATCAGCCGAATTTTTCTGGGCAAGTCAAAGAAGTTGCCGGGTGGGCAGAAGGTCACACCGATCGCATTGTCTGAAGGAAACGCGGCGCGGGATGAGTTTAATGACAAGGTGTTGGGCAAGTCGGATAGCCAGCTCAAGTCATACTGGTCAAAGTTAATTTTTACCGGTAAGGGGCAGCCACCGAGCGAGCTAGATAGCGATGCCGATGTTGTAGCCAAAGTATCATCTGACCCTGGTACCATTGGTTATATCAGTCAGGAGAGCGTGACCGATGCCGTTAAGGTGCTTGCAACGTTTTAAGTAATTGCGGGGATTGTTTGCTGCTTTGGTAAATAGCCTCGAACATCACAGCCAATGCCCAGTGGGGGATATTGGCTGTGGTTATGACCATCTGCGACTACCACCACCTGCTACGACATCGACCACTATCATCACCCCTTTACCCTTGCTATATCAACACCGTAACATTAGCTCACTGTCCGAAACCAATCTCTACATAGTGTTACCCCTCATTGTTAACTATTTAGCAGTTAGTCTTCGCTCCATTTGTATAATTTTTATACATTACGGTATTTTTTATTGCGGCGTTGGATATTCGATATAGCGCAGGGTATCCAGTGTGGTGATAGTGAAGGGAGGTTGCAGTATGATGACAACACTTGAGGCGCAAAAACAGCGGTTACTGGATGAACTCGCTGAAGCCCATGATCAATTATCCTTGATTAAGGCGCAGCCTTATCCAGATTTCAAGATCCTGAATTATTATACGGATATGGTTCGCCGCAACACTCAGCTGGTCGAGATGATCGACTCACACCTGTTTGGTGAGGCGCGTGACAATAGCCAGGTCATTTAACCGGGCTATGGAATCATTCGCTCTCTGGCACGTTGCGAAAGCGCTTTATCTGAGGTCTTCTCGAGTATGTCAGCCTTGTGGTGAAGGGCTGTCTTGGCGAGCATATGCGCGGTAACCGGTGCCGTTATAATTAAAAACAGCGTAATGAGCAGCTCATGCAAACTCAAATACCCCTGCCGATAGGTTACCAGAACGACGGATGCAATTAAAAGGCTACTCATGCCAAGCGTAGTCGCTTTGGTCGGGCCATGCAGGCGGGTATAAAAATCGGGCAACTTGGCAAGCCCAAGGGAGCCGATAAAGACAAAAACTGCTCCAGTAATAAGAAATACAGATACCACCAACTCTATCCAGAAATCCATCATTGTGTCCCTTGTTTGATCGTGCTGTTCATCTTCGCTTTACACCGTTGTTGTCAGGGTTACTCAATCAAGTCGCCACGCAAAATATATTTGCACATGGCCGCCGTGCTGACAAAACCAAGCATGGCGATCAGCAGTGCTGCTTCAAAATACAGGGTGCTGCCAGAAGAGATACCAAATAATATAATTAAAGCAATGCTGTTAATGTACATGGTATCCAGTGCCAGAATCCGGTCAGGCCGGCCAGGCCCTCTGAACAGTCGCCACATGTTGAGTATCAACGATAGACAAACCAGTGTGGTAGCAATTGCTATTGCGGTGCTTAGCATCCGAAAATCTCCATAAGAGGGCGCTCATAACGCTGCTTAATGAGTGCGATAAGCTCGTCTTTATCACTCAGGTGGAGCACATGCACGTAAAGCCATCGTTTATCTTCTGATATTTCTGCGCTCACGGTTCCGGGGGTTAGTGATACGGTACTGGCCAGTATCGTAATGGGAAATTCGTGTTGAATGTCCATCGGTACAGCGACAAAGGCGGGGTTAAGCTTACGCGTTGGGCCAATGACCAAGAGCGCAACCTCAAAATTGGCCACAATAATGTCGCCAATAACCTTAAGTGCATATTTAAGCGTCAGGAAGGGCTTGCGAAACCCCGGTTGAGGGTCTTGCAGGCCAGACGTCAGCATCGGAATCGCAATGGCCAGGAATGCTGCTAGCACAATGTGCCCTGGGGCAATGGTGTTATTAAGTAGTAGCCAGACGACAAATAACAGTAGTGAGTGAATGGGCATTGGCAAAAAGCGAAAACGGGGTTTGGTTTTCATTGCTCATAACCTCCTGGAAGCAAGGCATCCACTGACTGGGTTGTGTCGTGCAACTGCTCTGCGGCAAGGTTCGTATAGTTTGTTATTGGTCCGCCGAATACCACTAGTAAAGGGGAGGCAGTGAGCAGCAGGGTCACCGCGATTAACTTAAGAGGCGGAATAGGTTCATTAACGGTGCTCTCCCCGGTATAGCGCCAAAAAATGGTGGTGCCTGCCCGAGAAATAGCAATCAGCGACGCCAGCCCTGCGATTAATACGGTGGGCCATACCCAGCTGATTTCAGCCATGCCTTGAGCCGCTTGTAATAGAAGGGTTTTGCCGACAAAACCAGATAGTGGAGGCATGCCAACGACAGTAAGTGCGGCGATGAAAAATGCAACGCTAATAAACTTGCCATGTTTCATTCTTCGTGCAATGACGTAGCGGTCTTCTGCTTTGCCTCGTTGTTTGCTGATCATGTCTGTCAATAGAAATAGGGCTCCAGACACCAGCGTCGTATGGATCATGTAATAAAGAGCCGCTGACGTCGCTGACTCACGTTGCATGGCAATGGCTAGAAGCAGCGTTCCGACTGAAATGATCACTAAATTGGCGACTGTGAGTCTTAAATTCGGGCTGGCTAGAACACCAATAGCGCCTATGACTAAGGTTAGCAGAGCTAATGGCCACAACCACGGCGTTGCGATGCTGGCCAGCGCGCCCGCTTCCTCGCCGAAGATGACCGTATGAACGCGAAAAATGCTGTAAATGCCCACCTTGGTCATAATAGCGAAGAGTGCTGCCACGGGGGCACTGGCCGCGGCATAGGTCCTGGGCAACCAGAAGTGCAAAGGCAATAAGGCAGCCTTGAGCCCGAATACGACTAACAGCAGCAAGCCACCGGCTTTAGCCAGTGCCTGGTCGTGCTCTGCCAGCAGACGTACCTTACCAGCCATATCGGCGATATTAAGTGAGCCAATCGTGCCGTATAAAATACCCAGTGCGAAAAGAAAGATACTGGAGCCAACCAGATTAAGAATGACGTAGTGCACGGCTGCTTTGGTTTTCTGCTTGCCACCACCGTGAATTAGCAGTGCGTATGAGGCAATGAGAAGAATTTCGAAAAATACGAACAGGTTGAAAATATCGCCAGTTAGAAATGCGCCATTAACGCCCATGATTTGAAACATAAACAGCGGGTGAAAATACATGCCATCGTTGTCATCACCGGCACAGGCATAGAGCTGCGCACCCAAGCCGAGTATTGAGGTCAGTAACACCATCATGGTTGATAATCTGTCAGCGACCAGCGTGATACCAAAAGGTGGTTGCCAGCCGCCCAGAATATATAGCTGTGTTCCTTGCTGATGACTGGTGATGAGCAACAGGGCTGAAATGGCAACCAGAACCACCATGAGCGGGACAGCAAAAAAACGATGTCGGCCTATCGAGTAGCTCAACGGTGGAAGCAGCATAAATACGCCCGCCAGCATCGGCAGCAGAATAGGAAGAATAGGCAGGTGCTGCATTAGCTACTCCTCTTATGTGAAGTTGGCGATTTATGCGAGAAAGGAGATTTTGCCGGTTGAGCAGGAATTTGGCCATCGACATGATCATTCCCCTGGTCTGCTCGGGAGCGCATGGCCAGTATGACTACAAATGCCGTCATGGCAAAACCTATAACGATGGCAGTAAGCACCAGTGCTTGCGGCAACGGGTCACTGTAACTGGTGGACTGTCCAAGCACCGCTGCTCCATCCAGTTTCAGGCGCCCGCTGGCAAAAAGAAACAGGTTCACCGCGTAAGAGAGGAGCGTAAGCCCCATTACGACGGTAAATGTGCGGCCCCTCAGAACCAGAAAAAAGCCGCAGGTGGTCAGTACGCCGACACAGAGCGCATAAATCGCTTCCATTAATCGTTCTCCTTGATATCAAAGCGTTCGCTGGTCGTGAGCTTGCCGAGGTTGGCGAGAATTAGCATGACCGCCCCTACTACCGTTAGGTAGACCCCTAAATCGAACAGCATGGCACTGGCCAATTCGAACTCGCCAATCCAGGGTAGGTGGAAGTGGTCAAACCATGTGCTGAGGAATGGTTTACTAAATAGCCAAGCCCCCAGGCCTGTTGTTGTGGCAATCAGAATGCCCCCGGCAATCAGCCATTGGTAATCAATATTAATTCTGGGTTTTATCCACTTAACGCCGTGGGCAATATATTGCTGGATAATCGCAACAGATGTAATCAATCCGGCAATGAAACCGCCACCGGGTACGTTGTGTCCGCGTAAGAAAATATACACCGATACCAATAGCGCCAGAGGCAGCAGGCTTTGTGAGATCATTTCGAGCATCATGGGGTGAGGGTCGTTGCTCCACGTGCGGCCTTTGTCATCGCTGATTGGCATATAGATTCGCATGCGTGCAATAAGCTTGAATATTCCCAGCGCCGCGATGCCAAGAACAGTGATCTCCCCCAAGGTATCGAAGCCTCTGAAATCGACCAGAATGACATTCACCACATTGGTGCCGCCGCCACCTGTTTTACTGTTCGCCAAAAAGAAGTCTGAAATTGTCGACAGTGGATTGGTGAGCATTGCGTAACAGATGGTACCGATCACCCCACCAATGAGTGATGAGACCAGAAGGTCACGACTCAAGCGGCTTGGGCTGGACTCTTTGAGCGTATTCTGGGGTAAGAAGAACAGCGCCAGCAGCAACAGAATAATCGTAACAATTTCAACAGAGAGTTGAGTGAGTGCCAGATCGGGCGCGGAAAACTGAGCAAATGCCAGAGACACCATCAGCCCGACCACGGATAGGAATATCAGCGCGAGAAAGCGTCTACGATGCCAGGTTACGGTTGCTATGGCGCTAATGATCATCAAGAAAGCACCCACTAAGGTGACACCATCCAGTGGGATTTGAGGGCGCGAGCCCGCATTTTTATTTAGTTCGAGTAGCGGCAGTGCGCTCATAACAAGGGTGAAAAGCATCAACAGTGCGCAGTAACGCTGCATAGAACCGTTTTCAAGGGTTTTGATGACCCGTTGGGAGAACGCTACAACCGATTGCACAACGCCTTCGAAAATGTGTTTGGCATCAGGCTCGTCAAAGTGCGACTGGAATTGAAAAAGGTGACGCCGGTTATAGTAAATGGTTAGCCCCCCGATCATTGCCAGAATACTCATAAACAATGGCACATTCAGCCCGTGCCATATGGCTAAGCTGTATTCAGGTAGACCTTCTGATAGTAGTGATAATGACGCAACACTGAGCAGGTCTCCGACCACGAAACTTGGGAAGATACCGACCAGTAAACAGAGTGCAACCAGAATTTCGATGGGAACCTTCATGTAACGAGGTGGTTCTTTGGGGGTTTTTGGCAGATCTATCGGTTCTCCATTAAAAAAGACGTCGTGAATAAAACGGAGCGAGTAGGCGACTGAAAATGCAGCACCGACAGTGGCCAGCAGGGGAATCATCCAGGAGAGTGAGCCCAGCATACTTTGGTTGAGGGTCTCTGCAAAAAACATCTCTTTAGATAGAAAACCGTTTAATAGTGGCACGCCAGCCATGGATAAGGCAGCGACGATGGCCAGGGTAGCTGTGTAGGGCATGTACTTCCACAGGCCATTAAGTTTGCGCATATCTCGGGAGCCCGACTCATGATCGATGATCCCGGCAGCCATGAACAGTGATGCCTTAAAGGTCGCATGGTTAATGATATGGAATATCGCAGCGACGGCTGCAAACTCCGAATTTAAACCCAAGAGCAGCGTAATCAGCCCCAGATGGCTGATCGTTGAGTAGGCGAGAAGCCCTTTCAGGTCGTGCTTAAACAGCGCGATATAGGCACCCAGCAGCAATGTGGCAAGGCCCGTCAGGCTAACAATCATAAACCATAAATCCGTGCCTGCCAGCACCGGATAAAATCGGGCCATCAGGAATATGCCTGCTTTAACCATAGTGGCAGAGTGTAAGTAAGCGCTTACTGGTGTTGGGGCTGACATGGCATGTGGCAGCCAGAAATGGAACGGGAACTGGGCAGACTTGGTGAAGGCCCCCAATAGCACCAATATCAATGCGACAGGGTAGCTTGAATGTGACCGGATAAGGTCTCCATTTGCCAAGACGGTATCAAGGTCATAACTATCGACGATGTTGCCGATCAGCAAAAGCCCTGCAAGTAACGCGAGCCCTCCGGCACCTGTGACTGTCAGTGCCATTCTGGCACCTTTTCGGGCATCAGACTTGTGAGACCAGAAACTGATGAGCAAAAATGAGCTAATGCTGGTGAGTTCCCAAAACATCCATAACTGAATCAGGTTGTTGGATATAACAATGCCGACCATCGCCGTCATAAACAGAATCAGGTATGCGTAAAAGCGCCCCATTGAGTCGCTCGACGACAGGTAGTATCGGGCATAAAGAATAACCAGCAGGCCGATTCCAAGAATTAGCAGCAGAAAGAGCAGTGCCAGTCCGTCCAGCCGAAAAGAAAGTTCCAGCCCCATGGCAGGAATCCACTCTATTGACTGTCTGATTAGCTGGTTATCAAACACATCTCCTGCATGCATCAGCACCAAAATAAGTGAACATGCGGGAAGCACGGTTACAGAAAGTGCGCAGAAACTGCGGCCGAATCGCTCTGTAAACAGGGGAACTAGTGTGCCAATAAGCGGAAATAGTACGACCCATAGCAGGTTCATAAGAAAGGATGACTCCGGTTTTATAGGGGGTAAGTCTTATAATAGACTGATTTATACTAATAAATGCCTGAGTAGTAAAGAAAACAACGAGGATGAGAAAAAAGGGACGCATTGATCTTCCCTTTTTTATGACGTGACAGACAGGACTTGATTTGTGACGGTAGGGGTTGCGGCTTATGGTGGTCAGGCTACCGGTGACCGTCTATATTGCGAACGCGACACCGGTCAGGTTTTCAGATACGGACCAGAGCTTCGCGGCTAAATCTGCATCCTTCGCGCGTTTGCTTGCGCCTACTTTTTTCGGATATCCGCGCCAGCCCATAACGTTGGGCCCAATATAATCGCCCCCTTGTATGTTGGGGTGAGTCGCCGCATAAAGCGTGGGTAGTGTGCCCATTTCCGCACTTTGGGCGACGCAGTTATTCATGGTTTTCCAGACTTTTTCCTGCATTGAGGCTCCGCCCATCTGAGCGCCGACCAGTTGTAAATTGGTCGAGGCATAGCCTGGGTGGCTTGCTACGCTAATAGCTTTTGCACCGGCATTTTTAAGTTTGCGTTGTAGCTCGAAAGTGAACAGTAGGTTAGCGAGTTTGCTTTGAAAGTATGCCTTCCAGCCTGAATAACCCTCTTCTGAGTGCAAGTCATTAAAGTTAATTTTGCCTGGAATATGCATCAGACTGCTGGTTGTAACAATGCGAGCGCCTTCTGTATGGGCGATAAGGTCAAGTAAATGGCCGGTGAGTGCGAAGTGACCCAAATGGTTAGTGCCGAACTGCATTTCAAATCCGTCGGTTGTTTTTCGATAGGGGATATCCATCACGCCTGCATTGTTGCAAAGAATATCAATGGCCTGAAAACGTTTATGGATCTGGTCTGAAAACTGTTTGATTGATTCAAGGCTAGATAGATCCAGCGTGATAATCTCAACAGATGCAGTGGGGTGTTGTTGCCTGATTTCATCTGCTGCCGCGTTTGCCTTTTCGATGCTGCGACAGGCCATGACAACATGACAGCCTTTGCTCGCTAATGCTTTCGCTGCAACGAGCCCCAAGCCACCGTTGGCTCCGGTAACAATCGCAACTTTACCATTAAGGTTGGGGATGTCGTTGGTGGTCCACTTCATGTTGCTGTTCCTCGTTGTCTATTTTGTCGTAGCCGTTTGTTGCTGACGATGTTCGCTGCCATAACAGTACGTCATTAGTGGGGTAGTCCAAATCTAATGACCGGTGGTCATATAGTATTATGACCACTGGTCATTTGTAAAGTCGAAACATGCAGAATGGACTGGAAAGTAGGTTTTTAAAGCGGGAAGTATTGCTGATAGATTTTTAGGTATTCTGGTGATTTTTTGAATTTTACGAGATTTTCTGAGAATTTATCTACTTTTTCGGCGGAGAACGCTGCTTTACTAAAGATAATGTAAAGCCCGTCTTGTTTCACCGGAGTTGCTAGTATCGGCTCAATGTTCGTTAGCCCCAAGTGGTCTCGAACGTAAATGCCATTACCCAGCTCCGCGATTGCGACGTCATAAAACCCCTGATTCAAATTACTGAGATTTATGTCATCAGTATAGTTTCCGGTATCCGTATAAAGGTCGTGCTTCCTGACAAAATGCCAAAATGCATCGGTATAGGCATAACCTTGTACTACGCCTACCTTCTTGCCTAATAAATCCTCCAGCGAGGCAAACTTGAACTGCTCCGACTTACGTTTCCATAAATACCAAGGGGTTACAACCAGTGGTTCGGTTGGGTAGTACGCAAATTTAAGGCGGTCTTCGCCGTAGTTTGCACTAATCAGGATATTGGCCTGGTTGGTCTCCAGCATATGCAGTGCCCGTTTCCAGGGGTAAATCCCGGTGGTGGAAATGGTATCGCCATTCATAGAGAGCACTGCGCGTAAAACGTCGTAGCTAAACCCTTTTATTTTCTTGTGCTCTTTATATTGATAGGGAGGGTAATGATCCCCCACTACAGCATATTCAGCTGAGGTGGCGATCTTGGAAAAAACCACTAAAAAAAGAACTATAATCGTCTTTACTGTTTTGCTTTTCATAAATAAAACTACCGGGAACCACAGACTAGCGGAAATTAGTATAACGCAGTGTTGTGGAACAATTGTATAAAATTTGGTTCGACAGCGTGGTCATTTAGTCGTAAGAGTGCTTTTATCATTATTATGATGAAGGTATAAAAAGGTCTGTCGATCTAATTATTTGTGCTTGTTACTCTCGAAATACAACATAAAATTCAAGGACGTAGACAGGCTATGAACAAATTACCACTCTTTCTCCAAATACCCTCTCGCCAAATACTGGCTCGCTTCAAAGCAATGGCTTTTCTGGTTATTACCGCACTAAGCCTGATGATGTTTTGCCTAACAGCAGGCTCTGCTGTGGCAGAAGACCATCACGCAGATAAAAAGATATTTAGTGTCACTGATATCAAACCCGGTTTCCACTTTTTGCAAGGAAAAGGAGGGAACATCCTGTTATCTAACGGCAAAGAGGGGCTGCTTATTGTTGATAGTGATTACAGTGAAATGACACCTGCGCTGGAAGAGGCACTGGCCAAGTTTGAAGGCGGTTTAAAGTATGTACTCAACACCCACTGGCATGGGGATCATACACAAGGCAATCAGGTGCTGGGTCACAAGGCCGAAATTATTGCCCATGATAATGTTTATACGCGCTTGAATAGCCGTCAGGAGGTCAAACTGTTCAATATGGTGTCAGAGCCTTATGAAGAACATGCCTTGCCGAATATCACCTTTGATCACTCGCTTACCTTGCGCTTTAACGGTGAGACGATCAAAGCACTTCATCTACCAAATGGCCATACAGATGGAGATAGCATCATCTTTTTTGAAAATGCCAATATTGTGCACATGGGTGATCATTATTTTAATGGCATGTTTCCGTTTGTCGACGTGGGGTCTAACGGCAGTGTGCGTGGTGTAGCCAAAAATATTGCAGGCATGCTCGATAAGATCGATGACAATACTGTTGTTGTGCCGGGCCATGGACCGATTTCTAACAAGAAAGAGCTTATCGCTTTCAGGGAGATGCTCATTGGTACCGCCAACGAGGTTGAACGCATGATGGAGGAATCAATGCCGTTGGAAGGGATTCAAGAGAAAGGCTTGAGTGATCAGTGGAAAAAGTGGGGTAACGGTTTTCTGAATGAGAAGCTTTGGATAAGCATTGTGCACAGTAGTTTAGAGCAAGATGCAAAAAAGTGAAGGTAGATAGGCGTTAAGAATATTGCGTACTCTGCGCAGTATTTTTATTCCATTTTTGACTTTAGCGAAGCTTGATTATTAGCCGAACCTGACCCATATTCTAGAGTGTGGCTCGGCTAATAAGGATCGCTCATATTGAGCCTGGAACGAAAGATTCCGTTAGCCTTACTGGTCGAGCCCTTATATATGTGTGGGATGATTGTCCAGTATAGACCTGACGTGTGTGTGGCACCTTCTGATGAAGTATCACGTAGAATACTTAGCCTCTCCTGCACATTTCTATTTAAGCTTAATACGCTTCCTGTACCTACTATCACTTGTGCTGACTAAGGCTTGCACCGCCTGAGGCTTGGTGATGCGCTCACTGCTGTTCTTCTCAACTGGCATAAACCCTGATAGCGATACTGGTGTATTTGTTACCGTGATTCGACTCGTTTTGGTAATCCGCGATGGTTAACCAACGATCAAGCTCAATCAGCAACTCCGATTCAGCGCTTAGAGACCCTGCGTCTTGGGTTAACTCTGCCGAGTAGCGTAGAAGGAATGAACCCGTGTCTTTATATGGTGAGAGTGAATAGCCGAATGACAGCTGGTCGGTAGCAAGAAAACCACTTTCTGTTTTGGAAAGGGCGACTTGGATAACACTGGACGTGGTCATAAACTCGGCTGATGGCGCGCTCGCCTCTGACTCCATGTCTAACCCCTTGCACGCACAAAACCGAATCTCCAAAATCAGTGGCTTTTGTGATTTGAAATGTTGCAGACCGGCCGCGCTCTGTTCCTGCCCAAAAGCTGAGCTGGCCAATAGGAAAATAAAAGCGACCGAGGTGATCAGCTGTTTAACGTTCAATTTAATGTTCATGCATCCCTTCCTGTGTGTTGATTAATCTATTTGCGGGGTTATCCAATCATGCTCGTTCTAGTAAGTTCTGGCAATTCGTTGATGTTTATTAGGCGGCTGAGCGGCCAATCAATATCAGCGATGCCGCCTTTCCTGTTTTGGGGTTGATTGGTTCAATCATCTTTCTGAGTTCCAGGCCGTTGTTTATGAATAAATCACACCATGACTCAGTCGTTCGAAAATACCAAGGTGCCGGGTCGGTAAACTCATCACTAAACCCCTCCCAGGAGCCCTCTCTCCAGCCGTCTCTATAGGGCATATTGCCACCGCTGAACGCTGGGTGCAGGGTTTGAACAATAAAGTGACCGTTCGTATTCAGAATTGAAGGTGCTACTTTAAAAATATGCTCTACAGATGTCTTGCCGATAAGTGAAAAATTGCAGACCGCGATATCGTACCTGCCTGCAAGGGTGCGGTTGGAAATCGCCTCATACTCCAAGACCTTAAACGTCCCATCACCCAGTGACTTTGCGTTATCGATAAACCCGCTAATGGCGTCTACTCCAGTGACTGATAGCCCCAGCTTAGACAACTCTCGAACAAGCCAGCCTTCGCCGCAACCAATATCCAGGACAGAACGAGCAGGAACAGATCTGACAGCCTCAATAATTGCCTGATCGGTTACTAACCTCCGCGTTTCGATTTGTTTGTTTTGGACGGCCTTCATCCATGGGGGAACATTCTTTTGCCATGAATCGAGTATTTTTGTATCGCTTAATGCATCCATTTTCTGCGCGCTCCATAAGTGTTTGTTCCCTCCATTAGGTTTCAGTAACCAGTTAGTGACTGGCCGTTGTCGTTACGCTAACCAGCTACTGACTTTTCTTATTGCAGGAACATTCTTTAAGACTTTAGCGCTATTTAGAATAAAAACCTACATATTTGGATATTTGGGGCCGCCGCCTCCTTCGGGTGTGACCCAGATAATATTTTGCGTAGGGTCTTTGATATCACAGGTTTTACAGTGTAGACAGTTTTGCGCATTTATCTGTAATTTGGGGCTGTTGCCACCATCAATTATTTCGTATACGCCGGCCGGGCAATAGCGTTGCGCAGGCTCATTATAAAGAGGTAGGTTATGGGTTACCGGCGTTTGCTGATCCTTGAGTATTAAATGACAGGGCTGGTCTTCCTGGTGGTCAGTATTGGATAAAAATACCGAACTAAGCTTATCAAAACTAATCTCTCCATCAGGCTTTGGGTATTTGATAACCGGGCACTTTGAAGCCGGTTGTAATGATTGATGATCCTCCTGCTGATCCTGTAGTGTAAAGGGTAGCTTGCCGCGAAATAATCCGTAATCGATAAACGTATAAATGGATCCCAATAGCATGCCAAAGCGATGCATCGCCGGAGCGACATTGCGAGACTGTCTGAGTTCGTCATAGACCCATGAGTCTCTGATGGCCTGCTCATAATGTTCGAGTTCGCGCTGTTCTGAAGCACCTTGGCATAACGCGTCAACGATGGTTTCAGCAGCGATCATGCCGGTTTTCATGGCAGTATGAGAGCCTTTAATCTTGGGGTAATTCATAAATCCGGCATCGCAACCCGATAACAGCCCACCTGGAAAACTGAGCTTTGGCAGAGCCTGAAGGCCTCCTTTATTGATGGCGCGAGCACCATAGCTGATACGCTTCGCCCCCTTAAGATAGCGGGCGATTTGTGGGTGATGTTTCCATCGCTGTAGTTCATCATAGGGGCTGAGATGAGGGTTGCTATAGTTCAGATCGGTAATCAGTCCAAGGCTAACCTGATGATTGTCACCGTGATAGAGAAAAGCGCCACCGGTTGCGCTATGTTTGGAGAGTGGCCAACCGAAACTGTGAAGTGTTTTACCGGGTTCATGAAGATCTGGGTCTATTTGCCAAAGTTCTTTGATGCCGAGCGCGTAATGCTGAGTGCCGCTATTTTTATCCAGTTTGTATTTGGCTATTAACTGTTTTCCTAAGCTGCCTCTGCAACCTTCGCAGAACAGGGTGTATTGACCATGAAGCTCAATACCCTGTTGAAAGCCTGGCTTTTGGTTTCCTTGTTGGTCAAGTCCCATATCGCCTGTGGCAATCCCTGTGACACTGCCTTGGTCATCGTAGAGCACTTCGCTTGCGGCGAACCCGGGGTATATCTCCACCCCTAGCTCTTCTGCCTGTTCAGCTAGCCAGCGGCAGATGTTGCCCAAACTGATCACATAGTTACCTTTATTGTGGATGACCCGCTCAGCCAGCGGTGTTGGAAACTGAATGGCACGCTCATCCCCCGTGAAATAGTAGACCTCGTCACGAGTGACGGGCGTATCTACTGGTGCGCCACGTTCTTTCCAGTCAGGAAAAAGTTCGTTCAGTGCGGTAGGCTGCATCAGCGCGCCAGACAGTATATGGGCGCCTACTTCAGCGCCCTTTTCAACCACACAAACGCTGATCTCTCTATTGTTTTGGTGGCTCAGTTGCTTAATACGGCAAGCGGCTGAAAGCCCAGAGGGGCCCGCGCCGACGATAACAACATCGTACTCCATTCGTTCTCGGGTATGAGTTGCAGTCATATTCCTCTCCTTGTATCACTGTTTTATTGTTGTCGTTGTAGAAATATCGGTCGCAAAAATAGCTGTTGTAAAAGAGGCAGCAGTAAAACCGTAGCGACAGAACCAGTCTATGAATAGGACGACCAGGAAACATCACCTCTAGGGGTGAAATTGAAAGGGTGAGAAGGGGTTATGGTAGGCGAAGATGTTTGATAAGGTGCCAGGTCTGATCAAGCTGGCACCCCTTACTAACAGATCAGTTCTCGGCTATTGGCGGTCAGTTAGTTTATAGCCGTATGGCACATTGAAGGTGCTATCCTTTACCATGTCTTCGCTGACATAAGTAACTTCGTAGATGTAGCGCACCAATGCGTCTTTTTGTCACTTGGCTACGATCTTGCCTTTCTGCTGCTCAAGGAAGTTGCCAACCATCCCCATGGCTGCACTTTCAAAGCCATTGGAGAGATCCATATTTTGGTTCTATTTTGGTGAGCGCTGTGCTTGGCAGGCTTCCATTTTCTGAAACCATTCGAGCTTAATCGATAATGGATAGCCTTCTATTTCCTTAATGTTTGATAACGGTAGAACATTGACGGGGCGTATGTTAATTCGGCTTGTTAGAGGTTGTACAGCGTTATGTGAGCGCTAGAGCAACGTTGTTAATACTCTAGCTTGTGTTGATTGACCTTGACCAGTGCCTGGGTGCGGCTTTCTACCCCCATTTTGCCGTATAGGTTGCGGATATGAACTTTCAGTGTATTAAGCGAAATATGAAGATTTTCGGCAATGAGTTTGTTTGACAGCCCCTGCGTAACAAGTGTCAGAACTTCTTTTTCCCGCTGAGTCAACGGTTCAGCTCCCTTAACAAGTGTGGTGTATATTGCCAGGTCAGGCTGCTTGCCTGTGTCTGGTGTTGTTGCGGATGATTTTGGCGGTTGTGGTAAAGAGCCTGCCTGATCGGCGGGAAGCTGGCTCAGCCAGCGCGCAATTTGGTCAGGTTCTGGTGAGCTGTTTTCGCAGGCCACCAAGCCTTTAATTAGGTTAACGGCAATATCCCATTGCTCGGCCTTTATCTGATGCTCAATGGCTTCTTCAACGTAGCCGAACTGCTCGTACCACTGCCCAGCCTTCTGGTGAAGCTCAAGTTGGGTTTTGACAGGAAGCAGCTGAAAGCGCTGTAAAAGAAACTGCCTGAAAAGGTCATGATAACGATACCATGTGCGGTGATTATCGAGTGGTACGAGGAACAGGTTGGCCTGTTCAAGCTTAAGTATCTGTATTTGGCTGTTGTTTTCCGGTGTGAGTCTATTTGCGAGGCCAGCACAGAACCGGGACGGGACTGATGTCAGTGTTAAAAATATCTGCATCTCTTTGTTTTGCAGGGAAAATACTTCTTCGAGCAGGTAATCCTCGATATGACGGTCCAGGCTGTGGTGCTTGAGTAGTGTTTCGCTGTTGCATGTATCAAGCGGATTGTGACCTCCTTTTAGAGACAGTGCGGCCAGTTGCAGTCCGGCCACCCAGCCTTCAGTGTCTTCGAACAGTTTGGTAACGGAGTCGGGGGCTATAGTTAATGACATTGCATTGGCGAAAAAGTCCTTGGACTCCTCAACACTGAACGCTAGATCTTTGATGTTCAATTCAATTAACTGATTATTGGCGCGTCGCTTTGCCAGAGACAATGGGGGGGCTTCCCTAGAGGTTATAACCAGGCGAATGCCCGGTGGGAGGTGGTCAACAAAAAGCGTGATCAGGTTGAGCAATTGTTGGTTTTCCATTAGATGAAAGTCATCCAATACCAGAGAAATTGCTTGCTGGGTGTCGTTATGGCCACTTAACTGGTCTAGATCGTTGAGCAGTGAAATAACAATATTCGATAGAGGAGGAGTGTCTTTTTGTTCTATTAAGGTTTTTGCTTCAATGCCTACTGATGGCTGGATACCTTGAAGCGCATTCAGAATATATTTCCAGAACTGCAAAGGAGAATTGTGAGTTTTATCCAGCGTAAGCCAGGCAAACGTGTGAGGGCGGTAATGCAACCACTGGCTCACCAGTGTTGATTTACCGTATCCGGCAGGTGCGGCAATGAGTACTAATTGACCGCCAGATGAGCGGTTGAGCCTATCAATGAGTTCTGTTCGAAAAACTGAATGCTCCCGTAGCGGAGGCAAGTAAAAGCGTGTTTTTAATAGCATAGCTGTGTGAGTGTTCGCTCCATCCTTGAGATAACAACGCTACCTGAAACTGGCGAGAAGATAAAATAATTTTCGGCTTGGTCGTATGTGTGATGCTTTCAGTTCAACACTTGTAACCTTGCATGGAAGGAGGAACGACTGGAATCAAGCTTTAGATAGCTTAATTAACCGCTTGAAATTGCGAGGTAGACGACAAGCGAAACAATCAGGATAAAGCAGCCGACGACTAAGAGTCCGACAAAAATAAACATGCCTATACGGCCTTCTTCGAGGCTGGCTTGGGCATTTTTTCGGCCCTGCACACCCAGCATCGCATAGAGTACACTGCTTAGTGTTTGCCAAAATGACAGTGTTCGCTTAGCGGGTTTTTCGGAGGGGTTTGGAGGGGCGGAATTGTCGGCTGTGTTCATAATAAAACCTAAGCGCTGAATGGTGTCAGGCCGCTGTATAAAGCGTACCTGATACAGTATAGACAGGTGCTTAGGCTTTAACTACTAACATATTAAGTTTGGCGGCTCTTTTTCAAGAACCGCTTAATACTTCAAAAGTTACTTAACACTTCAAGAACTATTTAACACCTTTTTCGAGCAGGAATGCGCTGTACTTTTTATCGGTGCCGTTGATGTGATTAATTAACCACTTTTTGAGATAGTCCAGAAGGTCTTCTACGGTTTTTTCACTGTCTTCTTCGTACTCTTTAACTTTTGCGACCACTTGGTTCGTCATATCGCGGTGTTGCTGGCGGTGCCCTTCGAAGTCGGGGTAGCCATTCTCTTCCATCATCTTCTCTTCGCGGTCGAAATGAAACTTGGTGTATTCCAAAAGCTCATTTAATGCCTCTTTATCGAAGTCTTCGCCGGTGTAATAAAGCGATGATGTCTGTAGCTGATTAATAAGCTTTAGTAGCATTTTATGGTCATTATCGATGGACTCAATGCCGACGCTGTATTCATCTTTCCAGGTTACAAACTGGCTTTCTGTCATCTTTTTATTAAGAAAAATAACCAGCGCCAAGGCGACTATAAGCACCCATGGCAAAGGGTGAGAGAGCCCCAGAGTAAAGCCAAGTAGAATGCCTGTTACGAGCGTTAATATTAGAAATGCAAGTGCAAAAGCTTTGAGCTTTTTGTTCATTGTTGTCTCCGTATAGAGCGAACCGGGTGGCAGACGTAAGAATAGATAATTACTATCTTAGTTCGAAATCTGATATTAGAATTGGTTTAGATCAATTTAGCGGGCTTTATTTGTTCCGCTCATAGTAAGGAAACCGAGATGACGCCAGCAATAAACTGCGCGGAGAAAGCAAAAATACCGTATAAAGTGCATCAATATGAACATGATAAGAGTGCCGCTTCGTTTGGTGAGGAAGCGGCAGAAAAACTGAATATTTCAGCGCAACAGGTGTTTAAAACGCTGGTTGTAGAGCTTGACTCAGGTGGAATGGCTGTCGCCGTACTGCCGGTGGCCGGCCAGCTAAACCTCAAGTCTATGGCGGGAGCGGTAAAGTCTAAAAAGGCCAAAATGGCAGACCCCAAAGCGGTTGAACGTTCTTCAGGCTACGTCTTGGGAGGCGTTAGCCCGCTAGGTCAAAAGAAGTTGCTAAAAACGGTGATTGACAGACAGGCGCTGAATTTTGATACGGTTTTTGTTAGTGCCGGGCGACGGGGGCTTGAAATAGAGCTCTCTGCCGATGATCTTGCGACATTACTCAATGCGTCTTTTGCTGACTTGAGTAAATAACACGTCTACAAGTAGCAGGCTGACTATTTTATTAGCGGAGGCAGAGTAAAGACGAATTGCTTGTCAGGAAAACGTCCATCTAATAATATCCTGCCATGCTTTGGACTGTCATTGAGTGTTTTTATACCTAACCTGACAGTGAATAAAAACTGCTGGCAACATTGCCATGGAATCATTATGAAAAAGACTATACCTACTAACATACTCATTACGTTGCCTCTGCTTGGTTTGCTCAGCTCTGGTTGTAGCTTTGTTCAATTAAAAGATGGTGCGGATGAGGTCAAAACATTAACCGCCGAACAGGCCGCAAACTGCCAGTCGGTAGGAACCGTTACCACCAAGGTTGTGGATGAGGTTTTATTGATCTCACGTAACGAAGAGACCATGGCCGAAGAGCTGGAAACGCTTGCTCGTAACGAGGCTGTGCACTCAAAAGGCAATGCGATTGTGCCAATTAGCGAAATAGAAGAGGGTCGACGAACCTTCCGGGTTTATACCTGCCCTTAGCTCAAACCCACTACATAAGGCGCGCTAGATAAAAATCTTACCTTCCAGATATTTAGCCGCGTAGCCTGATATCAATACTCTGTCGCCTTTGCTTTCACAAAATAGCTCACCACCACTTTTAGAGAGCTGGGCGGCATTGATCTTTTGCTTATTCAGCCTGGCCGACCAATAAGGCACTAATGCGCAGTGGATAGAACCGGTTACCGGGTCTTCCGGTATGTTGTAGCTGGGTAAAAAGTATCGAGAGACGCAGTCGTAGTCACTCCCCGGTGCGGTAACGACAACGCCGTATGGGTGTAGTTTCTCCAGTTCCGCAAGCTTGGGTTGCAAGGTTTTAACCTGTTCTTCCGATTCGTAAACCGCATAATAGTTAGGGTCTGAATCCACCTTAAACACTGACACAGGCAGTGTGCTTAAGCCTTTTTCCAGACTATCAGGGAGAGTGTCGCAGCGGCTGTAATGCATGGCAGGGAAGTCCAACGTTAGTAATCCACCGGCCTGGCGTACTATGAGCTCACCGCTTTTCGATTGAAAGCGAATTTCAGACCCGCTGTATGATAACTCGTTAAAGATGACAAATGCCGATGCGAGTGTGGCGTGGCCGCATAATGGAACCTCAAGGTTGGGGGTAAACCATCTGATATCCCAACCGTTATCGTCTGGCACAATGAACGCCGTTTCGGACAAATTATTCTCTCTGGCGATGTTTTGCATGGTGTTGTCGTCTATTGCACTTTCCAGTACACATACGGCAGCAGGGTTACCACTGAATACGGTCTTCGAGAATGCATCAATTTGGTAAATAGGGATTTCTATCATGGTTAGGTTGCCCTGTTTTCAGATCTGTGAGTTACCGACCGCGTAATTACACAAAATTTTTAATCGGGTAATAACAATATTGTTGGGTTGGCGCTCTGATAGCGAATTATGGCAGTAAACAGATGCTGAAAAAAGAAAAGGCGACGTCTCTGTGAGGCGTCGCCTAAAACTAACTAAAAGGCATGAAAATCGAAAAGGGTCGGATTTGATCACCCGAAAAAAACAGCGGCGGTACAACTTAACCCGCCGCTTATAGGGGGATACTACTCAAATCCACAATTAAAGAATAAGAGAAGAATGGCGAATGTTCTACGACAAAAGAGTAAGGGCGCGTTAGTAAATGAAAGGGAGTGTAACGGGATGTTTCGAAGGGGGGGAGGGGAGAAAAACGAGTGTAGCCTTGTATGAAGCAAAGCGTGATTCAGGCCAGTGGCCTGCCTCGCATTGTATCTCTTTAATGCAAGGCGACGAGTTTCATACAAGACTACGAACGTCGGGTATTAAAGCCAGGTGGTATTAACCGACGATCTCTAATAGCTCGACATCAAAAATCAATGTTGAGTATGGCCCAATCGCACCACCTGCACCTTGCTCACCGTAAGCCAGGTTGTGCGGTACGTATAGGCGCCACTTCGAACCTACGCTCATCAATTGCAGTGCTTCTGTCCAGCCTGCAATAACACCGCCTACTGGAAACTCTGCTGGCTGACCGCGCTCGTATGAGCTGTCAAATACCTGGCCATTGATCAGGGTGCCGTGGTAATGAACGCGTACAGTTGATGCCTGACCTGGCTTCTCGCCTTCACCTTCGGTGACGACTTCGTACTGTAGACCTGATTCAGTCACCGTTATTTCATCGCGGGTTGCATTTTCAGCCAGGAACTTTTCACCTTCTGCTGAAAGCACTTTTGCCTGTTCGGCTTGCTGAGCTTGCATTTTAGCGCTGACTTCTTTGAATGCTGCTTCCATCAGGTCTTGCGGGACAGGGCTCGCCTGACCGTTCAGTGCATCCGCTAAACCGTTTAGAACAGAATCAATATGCAGTCCTTCAAATGGATTGCTGGCTAACTGGTCGCCCATCTGGCGGCCAATGCCGTAGCTTACGCGCTCTTCAACGGTGGTGTATTTATCAGACATATTACTCACTTAAGTTAGAAAATTAAAAAAACGGGCGCAGTTTATCATGTTCCGGGGCAAATAGGGGTAAGTACTTTTGCTGCCTCGGTGCATAACGCATCGGTGAGTGACCGACTGAGTGTGGTGCGCAGGTTCCATATGTGCCAATAGAGCGGGATATCCAAGGTATTACCGTGAACAAGTTCGATTACCTTTCCCTCATTTATCCACTGTCTGCTCTGTACATCGGGCACCATGCCCCAGCCGAATCCTCTGGCGATAAAGTCCAGAAATGACTCTGTTGAGGGAACCCGGTGCCTGATGTCAGGGTAGCCCCCCTTAAAGTACTGTGCGAGGTATTGTCGCTGTAAGTCATCCTTGTGATTGAACTCGACGCAAGGGGCGGCGAGCATTGCATCACGGTCAACTCCTGACGGAAAGTGGCGGCGTTTGTATTCGGGTGATACCAGGCAGCGATAGGTCATCACTCCAAGCGGTATGCAGTTGCAGCCTTTTATCGGCGCTGAACTGGCACTAATACAGCCGACCACGGTGCCATCCCGTAGCAGGTCATGGGTTCGATCCTGGTCATCGACATGCACTTCAATAAACGTTTTTCCTTTGCTGAGCAGTGGTGTTAACGCATCCAGCAGCCAGGTTGCCAAACTATCGGCGTTTGAAGCGATAGAGATTGAAGCCACGCCGTTGTCTGCATTACCTGCCAGGTTGTTCAGCAGGTCATCCTGAAGGTGGCTGATCTGACGGTAGTATTTCAATATTTTCACGCCCGCTTCGGTCAGTTTAGGTGGGCCTGAGCGGATAATCAGCCGCTGCCCCAGCTGTGTTTCCAGCTGCCTTAAGCGCTGTGAAATGGCCGACTGGGTAATGCAGAGCCGCTCAGCAGCTTTCTCAAAGCTCTGCGCATCGATAATCTGAGCAACAGCCTCTAATTGTGATAATTCAATATTCATTAGAATTACTTATGCCTGAGTAAATTAATTAATTTAACTTATTATAGCCTGGCAGATAGACTTCATGGCATTAACTGGCTAAGCCACTGAAGTTTGACTCATCGCCATTGCCTTGCGTCTTCAGTGAGCTTTGCCTCTATATTTGCCATTGCCATTTTAACTGCGGGAACCTGCCGATGTATGAATTACTGCTACCTCTAATGAAGGGGTTTGTGACCAGCGGGAGCTTAATTATTGCGATTGGTGCACAGAATACCTTTGTGCTATCCCATGGCCTTAGGCAGGGGTTCAATGGGCTGATCGCCATGACCTGTAGCCTGTTAGATACACTGCTTATTTTTGCCGGAATTGCGGGGATGGGCGCGTTAATAACCAATGCCCCCTACATGATGCTTGCAGCAGCGCTTTTTGGTGGTGTGTTTTTGACGGTGTATGGCTTAAGAGCATTAAGGTCGGCCATTAACCCTAAACCGCTAAATACCGAGGGGAGTTCTCTAAAATCGAGAACCTCAGCTATTCTGACGACGTTGGCGATTTCGCTACTGAACCCTCACGTTTATTTAGATACGGTTGTGCTCATTGGCAGTATTGGCGGCCAATATGCGCTGCCTGAGCGCTGGTGGTTTGCCGGAGGTGCCGCGTTGGCTTCATTTATTTGGTTTTTCTCTCTGAGTTGGGGAGCGAAGAAACTGGCACCGTTATTTAAAAAGCCTGTGACCTGGAGAGTATTGGATACGCTAATATGCCTGATGATGTGGTCTATCGCGATCTCGTTATTTTTGCTCGCATATAGGCTGGTATCAGCGGGTTTTTGAACGGAGTCCCTTCAGGGCTAATTTCACCCACTGCCAACGGTTGACGAGCAAGGCGGAGAAGATTAATCCACAGCCGATCACCTGGATAACACTCATTGTCTCACCAAACCAGATCGCGGCCAGCAGCGTGGTCCAGATCGGCTCCAAGGTCAAAATAACTGCAGTATGGCTCGCTGGTGCCAACCCTTGGGCGAATGTCTGTAAATAAAACCGCAAACTGGTCGCGATAATGGCACTTGCCAATAACCAGCCCCATATATTATTAGCAACATGGGCGGGCCATGCTTCAATATTCCATGACACAGCGAGTGATACGGCTCCCACGACCATTAACTGTATTGATGTAAGGACTAAAGCCGGTACCTCGGCAACCATTCTGCTGTTAAGGTTAAAGTGAAGCGCAAATATGGTTGCCGCGATCAAAAACAGCCACTGGCCACTATCCAGATGAAAACCGTTATTAAGTGACAACATGGCCAGACCTACGATGGCGATAGGGAGTGCTATCCAGGTATTCAGTGTCGGCCGGTCGCCAAATATCCAGCGAGCCATAATCGGAACCAGCACAACCCCCATACTGGTGATGAATGCTCCTTCGCCCACATGTCGGGCATTAAATAACCCCATGATCCAGAACATCATCGCGATGGAAAATACGCTTCCGGTTAGCAGTGACCGCTTAACTGCGGTAAATGAGAGCGAGCCGAATGCACGCATCCCTATCAGGGCAAGCACTAGTCCCGCCAGTAAAAAGCGAATACCGATAAAGAGAATAGGGGGGAGGCCTTGCAAGGTCTCTTTAGAAAAAATCCAGCCAGCAGCAGCCAATAACGTGACGATAATAAGTAAAAAATCTGCTTTTAAATGCTGTTGAGGTGCCAAGAATATGACTCGGTTGTGTGATTATTTACGGGAGTAGCGTTAGTTGCGCAAGAGAGACATTAGTATAAGTTAAATTTGCAGCAAAGTATTTATATCATGCCCTATACTGAAAACGAATGAATGTCATTTTCATAGGTTGAGAGGTAGAGAAGCATGTGGCTGAGAGGTGTATAGTGCTGGCTCCGTTATACTATGTTGCTCTGATGCTTATTGGTTTATTGCCGGTTAGCGCGTCTATTGCCAGTGAACCTCTTCCCGTTGGCGTCTCTCCTTTTCCGCCTTTTAAGTATGTTGAAGATGGCAAAGTCGTTGGCTCTGACACAGAAATCGTCATAGAAGTATTAAAACAAATGGGCTACCAGGCTGATATATACAGCCACCCATGGAAACGTATTCTTACAGAAGCCAAATCAGGAAAATACGCACTGATTTATACCTTTACCCGAAATGAAGAGCGTGAAAAATACTTCTATTTTTCTGACCCCATTAGCGCTATTAGAGATGTGTTTTTTAAACAGGCAGATCGTGCTATTCAGTGGGATACGTTGGACGACCTTCGCCCCTTCATCGTGAGCGCCAGTGAGGGGTACAACTATCACGAGTCATTTAATAATGCGGCTAAAGAGGGAGTGTTTAAAGTTAGCTGGACATTAGGGCACGAACCCGAGCTGACACACCTCAAGCTGCTCAAAGCAGGTCGAGTAGATCTGGCGATTTGTGAAGTAAGCGTCTGCCAGTTCTTAATCCGCAAATACCCAGACGAATTTAGCAATATTGATTTCATTGATCGCAGTGTGGGTTCAACCCGAGCATTTTATGCCGGTTTTTCAAAAGCCTGGCCAGGCTCTAAAGCGCTTGTAAAAGCGTTTAATAAAGCGCTTGGGGATCTAGTCGCGTCGGGTAAACGAGATGAAATATTGAAGCGGTATGGGGTCGAGTCCAGCCCATGATACCCCGTTGTAATTTATACCGCTGCTAAGCTTCGGCCTATAGCTCACTAACAGATTCTGTTATTCTAGTTTGCAACCCATGGCATCCTAAATGACATGGATCCTCTATAATTGAATGATGTAATCACGTGAACAAACGGCCCACTAAAGCAGAAATAAGGCGTGAGCTTGAATCTCAAGTGCGAGACTTTCTTGAACAGGGAGGAAGTCTTGAGCAGATTGAGAGGGGCGTGAGTGGCCGTTTTGACCAAAATGGCCCGATTAAGTCAAATGCGATTGTTTTTGATGAGCCGAAGGAAGGCCGAACACTGCTGACAGATGTTGTTGCGACGATTGAGGCTCGCAAACATCCTGAACCCGTCAAAAAGAAACCCCGGCGTTCGACCCCTAAAAAGAAAATGATCTATGACGATTTTGGTGAACCACTCCGGTGGGAGTGGGTCGAAGAGTAATCGTCTTCTTAACTATACCGAGCCATTAGATGCAGGTCGGGCGGGAGTCCCATGCGGAGCGATAACTGCGGCTTCAGGGTTGTTGGCTTTATCTGGCGACAGCTTGAGAAATACGCCCAAAGCGGTTAGCAAGAATGCCGCGCTGGAAATAATAGCGACCGGGTAATAAAGGTTACCGGCCAGATCTAATTGGCTGTATTTGATCACCATAATCAAGCCCTCAAGCGCGAGCGCAACGCAAACAGTGCCGATAAATCGCGGCAGTGTTCGTCTAAGCATCACGATAACATCGTGGTTCTCTTCATCGCCGCCATACTCTTTGTTAATAACCATCGCCAGCTCAAATACGGCTAATGCTATAACCCCAGTGTTGATGGCTTTTAGGCAGGTCTGCATTAAACCCTGTCCATCTGCAATACCCTCGGCGAGTTGGGTGAAGGATAACAGTATCATGGCCAAAGAAAGCCCGAAAAAAAGAAAGGAAAATAAACTTGCAAATACTGAACGCACTGTAAAGGTTTTGGGTAACAAACTCATAGCGATCCCTGTACATATATTTATTGGTTATCAGTGCTTATAGTACACCACTTACCTGGCAGGTTATTATCTGTATATGCACCTATATCTTGGTACATAGTTTCACCCTGATAAGCGATTTAGCCTGAATTCATACCTGGCCCAGGCATAGGTCTACTAAGTTATGGCATTGCTCCAATGGCGAACGAACCATTTTGGAAGAATTGTATTGCTTGTTTTTTCTTGCGTGCAATCAACAGCGGGCCGTCGTCAAAAAACAGAAAATTCTTCCAGTTTCTTTTAAAAACAGCCCAGTTGGTTTCAATGATTTTGTAGCTGTCATAACAGAAGAATACGGTGACATTATCGGCCCAGTCTATCTGCTCTAAAATTAACTCAGGCAAATCGGGGGATGCGGAGTCCCATGTTTTTTGCCATAACGCCTTATGAGGCCAGGCATCTTCATTTGCAGCCCAGTCACCGCGCTCCCACTCTGCGGGGTGGTCACTCTCTTTACTGATGCGTTGCCGCCAGAGTTGAATAGCGCTGGATTCCGATAACGGCTTTATTTGCGCCAGATCTTCGGAGCTAACGGGCATATCCTTGTGACGAAAAACCCAGGCATTGCGATATTCAGAGAGGTCTATATAGTTCATCGAGATACCTGATGTTGACGGTTAACAATGGGAGCGAGGGTAGATTTTAACAGGAGCAGGCAGCAATAAGAACCGGACCATGCAATTTGCCAAGGTCTTTATCGGGCGCAGGGCACCCTCTTACTTCTTTGTCGCGACGCATTTTGCCAAGGTCTTTGTACGAGGGTGCCCCGCGCCCGATTCTATGGTGTCTTGACAAGCCCTTTTAACTAATTGAATTATCTAGGCTTTCAATTGAAGTTAAAATCTCTTGAGTCTGTTGCTCCATTAATGCCTGATCGCCACGAGACTCTACATTAAGGCGTGCCAGCGGTTCGGTATTGGAAAGTCTGAGGTTGAAACGCCATCCAGGGAACTCCATGCTCAAGCCGTCAATATGTGACACCTTAATGGCTTGGTCTGCATACTGCTCTTCTATACCTTTTAGCACCTGTTGTGGCTGAGTTAATGTGCGGTTTATTTCACCGCTGGCAGGGAACGCCGTCATACGCTCTTTTAGCAGTGATGAAAACGCGGCGTCTTGTCGGCTCAGTAGTTCGGCAATTAGTAACCATGGAATCATCCCGCTATCGCAGTATGCAAAGGAGCGAAAGTAGTGATGAGCGCTCATCTCTCCACCATAGATGGCGTCGGTTTCGCGCATTATCTGCTTTATAAACGCATGTCCGGTTTTGCTTTCTACGGGGGTACCACCAAACTCAGTGACAACGGCTTGGGTATTCCAGGTGAGCCGAGGGTCATGAATGATTTTCTCGCCAGGGTGGCGGCTTAAAAACTGTTGTGCCAGTAACCCAACAATGTAATAACCTTCAATAAACTCGCCTTGTTCATCAAACATAAAGCAGCGATCAAAATCGCCATCCCAGGCGATACCAAAGTCAGCGTTGTGTTCAATGATGGCCTGTTGAGTTGAGGCCCTGTTTTCAACCAGCAGAGGGTTGGGAACACCTGCGGGGAATGATCCGTCAGGATTGTGGTGCACTTTAATAAATTCAAAGGGCAAGTGGCGCTCAATCTCGTCGATAACGATGCCTGCGCCACCATGACCCGGGTTAACGACAATTTTCAATGGCTTGAGTGCATCAAGGTCGATATAGCCCAGAAGGTGCTGGATGTAGTCGCCCATCGCATCCAGTGAGTGAACGGCACCTGTGGCTTCAGGAATATTGTCACACTCCCCTGACGCGATCATCGCTTTAATCGTATTAAGACCGGTATCACCGTTGACCGGGCGAGAATCCTTCATGACCATTTTAAGGCCGTTATAGTCTTTAGGATTATGACTGGCGGTGACCATAATGCCACCGTCCATCTGGTAGTGAAAGGTCGAAAAATAGACCTGCTCTGTGCCGCACATACCGATGTTGTATACGTCGGCACCGGCACTGCGCAAACCTTTGCATAATGCTTCGGTGAGTTCGGGGCTGGACTCTCTGATGTCGTACCCAACAACCACTCTTTGGGTCTTTAGTACGCTGGCGTATGCGAAGCCTATTTTCTCGGCCAATTCAACGTTTAATTGGTCAGGAATCCTGCCACGAATGTCGTAGGCCTTAAAGCAGCTTAAATCCATTTTATACCTCTTCTTATTAACCACAGTCGGCTATGAGGTCGTAATCATATCATGGCATGAGCATGAATAATCTACTGGCTTAAGCTGGATTAGTCTGTATACGGAGCTAGCTCCTATTCAGGGCTAGTTCCTGTTCTGGATTAGCCCCTATGCAGCAATACCGGCTAAGCAGGGTTAGCCGCAAATTCTGCCAGCATGCTTGCGGACTCTTTCGGTACTTCTATCATCGGTGCATGACCTATCCCTTGCATAATGATCTTTTTAGCATTGGGAATTAACTGTTCAAAAATGTCGGCGTTGCCGACATTGATAACGCGGTCTTCCGTTCCCCATATTATCAGGGTAGGGGCCTTAATTTTCTTGAGTTCGGCTTTAAATTGCCCTGATTTTCCAGAGCTAATATCGTTGAAAATTTTACTATTAATTTTTTGTTTCTGGCTTGCTTTCTCAGCTGCGACTTCGGTAATAGGCCATGGAATAAAGGGTGGTTTTTCCATTGCGAACGTAAGCAAATGTTTGAAGCTCTCGGTATCTGAAACGATCAGCGGGTTTTCGCCTTTATGAAGGTGTTTCTCAAGGTTGCTTTCAACTTCATGAATGCCTGCTGGGTCATAGAGTGTCGCGGTTTTTATTTCGCTTGGGTATTTAGCGGCATACAAAGCAGAAATGGCTCCGCCCATAGAGTTACCCGCAATATGGAATTGACCCAGGCCGAGCGCCTGAGTGATCTGACGGACATTCTCAACCTGTGTTTCCAGGTCGTAATTTAGTGAAAAGTCTCGGGTGCTCTCTCCATGCCCTGGTAGGTCTAACACGACCACATGAAAACGGTTGGTCAGTTGCCCAGCAAAGCGTAACCAATTCTCCTTGGTGGCAGCAAAACCGTGTATTAATAGTACGGTTTCTTCACCTGCACGGCGGGGGCCTTCCAGATAAGCAATATCAAGATTACTGACGTTAATTCGTTTGGAGACTAACTGCGCCTGTTCCAACTCAAAGGCGATTGCGGCATCATAAATGTCGTATTTGTAGTGTGAGGCCGCCCAGTATAATGAGCTGCCGAGTACCCCTATCAGCAATATTACGAAGAGTAGTTTTGACTTGAGCATAAAGTTGACGATCCTTTAGTTAGTGTCCGTTTACGGTCTTATTTTTAAGGCTGTGAGTATTGACGGTTACTGTATAGATGCCGCTATCTTGCTATGGCGGAGGCGGTTTTGTTACAGTCTATCTCTTCGCTATGAGCATTAATACTATTGCTACTGGCAGGTTCCCAGTGGTAATTCTCGGCAACAACATGACGGGTTCGCGCCCGGTATTTCATCGTGGTGCCCGGCCAGATAGTAAAGTTTTTGCCATCCTCCTGTGCATACCAGCTATTGCAGCCAGAAGACCAAACTGTGTTTTCCAGCCCTTCGGCAATTTCCTGATTAAATGACTCTAAAGCATCCTGGTGAAGATTCATATAGCGAGCATTTTTCTTCTTCAACAGTTTGAGGCTTTCAATAATATAATGAACCTGGGATTCGATCATCAGGATGATTGAGTTGTGACCGAGACCTGTATTGGGACCGACCAGTTGAAATAGATTTGGAAACCCTGAAACATTGATACCAAGATAGGATTCTGCGCCTTTTTCCCACTGTTTTAATAGTGAGCGACCATTCAGTCCTGTCACTTCGAACCCCTTCATGTAAAGACGCGGGTCGGCAATAAACCCGGTACCCAGAATGATTGCGTCAGCGGGCCGCTCTTTTCCATCCTTAGTGATAATGCTGTGCTCTTTTATCTCGGCAATGCCATCGGTCACCAGCTCGACATTGTCACGATTAAAGGTCGGGTAGTACTTGTTAGATATCAGCACTCGTTTACAGCCTATGGTGTAGTTCGGTGTCATTTTTTCCACCAGACTTGCGTCATTTAAGCTGCTCTTGATATGCCATTTGGCAAAGCGAGAAAGTGATCTTGCAAGTGCAGGGCGGTAGATAGGCAGCACGCGCATTTCATTGGTCAGGTAAAGCCGGGCTCGGTGTAGCTTCCTCAGCAGTGGGATGCGTTTAAAGAGTTGCTTCTCAACATTCGAGTAACTGCGTTCATTTCTAGGTAACACCCATGCCGGTGTTCGTTGGAATACATACAGACGTTTAACATCGGGGGCGATTTCGGGCACGTACTGTATAGCGCTGCCTCCTGTGCCGATAGAAACAACATTTTTATCTTTTAAGTCGTAACTATGATCCCATTGGGCCGAGTGAAACACCTTGCCTTTGAATGTGTCCAAGCCTTTTATGTTTGGAATAGCGGGCACATGCAGCGGCCCTGACCCCATGACAAAGGCTTTGGCTCGATAGTGCTTGCCATCGGTTGTACCGATGTTCCACCGGGCATTGGCTTCGTCAAATTTCGCCGCGCTCACTTCGCTGTTAAAGCGAATGGATGAGCGCAGTTGGTATTTTTGGGTGCAGTGCAGGATATAGTTCTGTATCTCTTCCCATCCCGCATATGACTTTGACCAGTCCGGGTTCCCTTCAAACGAGTAGGAGTAAAGGTGGGACTGAACGTCGCAGGCACAGCCAGGGTAGGTGTTTTCACGCCAGGTACCACCCACCTCGTTCGCTTTCTCCAGTATCAAGTATGAGTTGATACCTGCTTCTTTAAGCTTAATTGCCATGCACAGGCCTGAAAATCCAGAACCAAGAATGATGACATCATACTCTTCGCTGTTAGCTTGATGGGTGTGTTTGGCCATTACCAACTATCCTTCCTATATTCTGCTTTGTTCGCACTGTTACTAGAGTCTTGAGCGATCACCCGGTGACCCCTTCTGCGCTAACATTTATTATTTTGTGTGACTGCTGCTGATTTTTAACCAGTATAGGTGGGCCATTGAACTAAAAGATATGGTAAGGTTGACGTCAAAATTGATAATTTCGGCCAATATGCAAAGCAAAAACAAAATGACAACACGCTCAATTCTGGGGCTGGCTTACACCGTTAATGGCCTAGAGTCCCTGGGCTACTCCTGCCAGTCAGTGCTTGAGCGCCATGGTATTACGCTTAAAAAACTAGACCCATTCGCAGAGATTGAGCGATCCTTGGAGCTGCAAATCTTGAGTGAACTGTTTGCTCCGGTTACAACCCCGACGATTGGTATCAAGATGGGGATTCGTTTCGGTTTGGCCGGTTATGGGCCGTTCCCAATGTTGTTGATGTCTTGCAATAATGCCTATGAAGCCTGCAAGGCGGGGGTCAAGTATCAGAGTATTGGTTACTCTTATGGCGAAATCCGGCTGGAGCTAAGCTCAGAAACGACAGCCCTCTGCTTACAGCCTACGGCCCTTCCGAGTTCGTTGAATCGAATTATTATTGACCGAGATGTATCAGGCATTTATCGCCTGATACAAGACATACTGAAAAATATCGGTCAAGAGGTCAGTCTTGTTGAGGTCTGGTTTTCATACCCTAAACCCGACGATGTAAAGCCTTATGAAGAGATGTTTCAGTGTGACGTTAAGTTTGACCAGCCCTATTGTCGGTTAGCGATCAAAAATACCGATATGAGCATCCCGTTCCCCAGTGCCAACCAGACGGCGTTTAGCTACTACCGCGCCCAGTGCGACCAAATTATTGCCAAGCGTACAGAGTCGATAGAGCATGTATCGGGCAAAGTGCGCAAACACCTAGCGCTGTTTGCTTATGAGTTGCCATCTATTGTCGAGGTGGCAGAGGCCTTTGGTGTGGCCGAACGCACGTTAAGGCGACAGCTTAAAAACGAAGGGGCGTCATATCAGAAAATTTTGGACAGTGTGCGGTTTGAGAAAGCACAACAACTGCTTAAAACCACAAACCTGCCTATCGAAGAGGTTGCCAGCCGCCTTGGCTATCAGGAGGCGGCTAGTTTTAATCATGCTTTTCAACGCTGGTCGGGAACGACCCCTTCCAAATTCAGAAAGGGCCAATAAGCGTATCTAGCTTTCAACAAACGCTCGTTCAATCACATAGTGGCCTAGGTCACCATGCCGGGCTTCTTTGAAACCTTTTGCATCAAGAATTGAGCAGGTATCTTTCAACATGCTGGGGCTACCGCAAATCATAAACCGGTCATCTTCGAGGTTGATGGGAGGCAAGCCGATATCCTCCGCCAACTTTCCACTATCCAGTAACTCGGTAATACGCCCTTGGTTAACATAGGGCTCGCGGGTAACCGTTGGGTAGTAGATCAACTTATCCCGAATCAGATCGCCAAAGTATTCATGACTGGGAAGCTCTCTCTGAATCAGATCTTGATAGGCGAGCTCAGACACCTCTCGAGTACCATGAGTCAAGATGACATTGTCAAACATCTCGTAGGTCTCCGGGTCTTTAATGATGCTCATAAAGGGGGCTAACCCGGTACCCGTACTAATTAAATAGAGGTTTCGTCCCGGTATAAGGTGATCAATAAGCAGTGTGCCGGTTGGCTTGCGGCTCATAAGAATCTCATCACCCACTTGTATTTTCTGCAATTTAGAGGTGAGTGGGCCGTCTTGCACTTTGATGCTGAAGAATTCCAATTCCTCTTCATAGTTGGCGCTGGCGATACTGTATGCACGCATCAGTGGTCGCCCTTCCTGCTCGAGGCCGATCATGATGAAATGGCCGTTTTTAAAACGGAATGCAGGGTCTCGGCTTGTTTTAAAGCTAAACAGGGTGTCATTCCAGTGATGAACGCTTGTTACCTTTTCTTTTACAAATCCAGCCATTTTTCCTTTCCAGTTTGGTTGCTGTAGCGATAGGCAAATGTTTTGTCGTCAGTTGCGTTGAGTTTTTAGTTGCATCAACTATACGCTCTGGATAATCTATCTGTGAAACAGGTTTTATCAATTAAATTAATCGGTAATTCCGATTAATTAATCATGCAGTGAGTATTTGGTTTGCTATGAGATATACACTTCGCCAGCTAGAGGTCTTTTTGGCTACTGCACATTATGAAAATATCACTCAGGCGGCAGAAAGTATTTCCCTTTCTCAATCTGCAGCCAGTGAGGCGCTTAAAGGGCTCGAAAAACAGTTTGATATTCAGCTGTTTGACAGAGTGGGTAAGCGACTTCAACTCAATGAGCTGGGGCGCTTATTGAGACCCAAGGCAGAAGCGCTGGTCGAGCGGGCGCAAGATCTGGAAAATGCCTTCAGGCAGCATAAAGATATTGGAGCCTTAAAAGTTGGTGCAACATTGTCCATCGGTAACTATCTTGCCGTGAATATTATGGCTGAATTCATGAGTCTTCATCCGACTGCGGAGGTGTCGCTGCAGGTGGCTAACACCACCACTATCGCTAATAAAATATCGAACTTTGAGCTGGACGTAGGGCTGGTCGAGGGCGAACTTCATCGCCCTGAGCTTGATGTGGTTCCCTGGCGTGATGATGAGTTATGTGTGTTTTGTGCGCCCTCTCATCCATTGGCGAAAAAAAACCGCTTAAATGACTCAGATCTGCTGACTGCCGATTGGATAATGAGAGAGTCCGGGTCCGGTACACGTCAGGCGTTTGACTGGGCGATGCATGGTTTGCTTCCTGAGCTGAATATTTCATTGGAATTACAGCATACCGAGGCTATTAAAAGGGCGGTCGAGGCGGGGTTGGGTATCGGGTGTCTGTCGAGTATTACCCTTGAAGATGCGTTTAAACGAGGGAGCCTGGTTCGGCTCGATGTCCCTCATCGAAACTTTCAGCGTCGTTTCTATTTTATCCTTCATAAGGATAAGTTTCGTAGTGCGGGCATCGATAACTGGCTGGCCCTATGCCAAAAGAGAAACGGGCAAATGGTCAGTGGAGAAACGGATAAATAGCCAAGGGGGAAGCGAGTAAAATAAGAACACAAAGTCATTCTTTACTATTGGCAACCTTCGACTAAGCTGCTTTATAAGCCCGTACGGCGGTACAACAATAAGTTTAAAAAAGTATGTATATTTGAGGTGTTTACCAATGCAAAGATTTTTGGTTCTTTTGTTAAGTGTTGTCTTATCCTCCAGCGTTAGCGCGGCTGGAAAAATAACAATTTGTTCAGATAATAATTTCTGGTATCCATTTACACTGGTTAAAGATGGCCAGTCTGCGGGGATCCATATCGATATTATTGCCAAAGCACTTAGCAATTTAGGATATCAGGCGGAGTTTAAGCCATTACCTTGGAAGCGCTGTCTGGCAGAAGCTGAGCAAGGTGGTGTTGACGGTGTTGCAACCGCATCATACAAAGATAAGCGCGCTGCCTTCCTTCATTACCCTGGTGACGCTGCAACGGCTAAAAAGTCAGCTCAGCGCGTGATGCAGGTAGAGTACGTCGTGGTAACCGCTGCTGATAACAACTACGAGTTTGATGGCGATGTTAAGAGCATCCCAACGCCTGTTAGAGCGCCAAGAGGTTACTCCATCGCAGACGATCTGAAAAAGCAAGGTGTTTCAGTTGATGATAAGGCATCAGGTGATGAGAATAATCTTAAGAAGCTTCTTCGCGGCGGTAAAGGTGCCGTTGTGACGATTCCGGAAGTGGTTAAAGTATTGAGTGAAAAGCCAGAGTACAAAGGCAAATTGAAGATTAGTGCTACGCCTTTAAAGTCTAAGTCTTACTACCTGCCAATTTCAAAGGCATCGAAGCTATCGGCTGATGATCGCGAGAAGATCTGGTCTGAAATTGCAAAAGTTAGAGATGATGCGGCCTTTATGGCAGAGGTGGGGGGCAAGTACTAAAGCTATATAATAAGTACTAGACCCATGACATCGTTATTTTAACAAGAACTGCGCCCAGCTTAATCTGGGCGTTTTAATTTTTTATTCCTGCTATTTATTTTCTCCTGTGTTTTGCTGGCGCTTCTTCATATTGATCTAATATTTGATTGATTGTGATAGGCTATCTCGACTAGATAATCTTACCAAATTTTGATTTACTGCTTTTTCCCGCATAAAAGCAATCTCTTAACGACTTATTCACGGTAATTAAAACGGCTCAGAACTCTTTGAATTGGTTTTGATAGGCTTTAATATGTGCCGAAAAGTGATAAATGCAGAGCCTGGGCTGTGCATTTATCACTTAAGTAAGAAGGAACCCAACATGAACAACCGATCTGCACTGCACCATGTAGTCATTGTGGGAGGAGGGGCCGGGGGGCTCGAATTAGCAACATCGTTAGGCAATAGTGTCGGGCGAAAAAAGCAGGCCAGGGTTACGCTGGTTGATGCCAGCCTTACTCATGTCTGGAAGCCTCTATTGCATGAAGTCGCTGCGGGCTCTATGGATTCCAGCGCGAGCGAAGTGAACTATCGAGTGCATGCCAAGCGGCATCACTTTGAGTTTCAGTTGGGGCGGATGCAAGGGCTGAACCGTGAAGAGAAACAAGTGATTGTTGAACCTCTTTATGACGAGTCGGGAGACGTTGTTGTCAAGGCAAGAAGCATAACCTACGACACATTGGTGATTGCTGTGGGCAGTATGGCCAATGATTTTGGTACCCCAGGAGCCGCCGAGAACTGCATATTTCTGGATAGCTTGGAGCAGGCTAGAAAATTTCATCGCCACCTGCTCAATAACTATCTTAAAGCAGAGTATGACGCTGAAAAGAAGCTTAAGCACTCGCTTGATATTGCCATTATTGGTGCTGGTGCGACCGGCGTTGAACTTGCAGCAGAGCTGCACTTGGCATCACAGGAGCTGCCGATATATGGTTTGAGTCATCTTAAAGAAAAAGACGTTCATATCAGTGTAATTGAAGCGGCTGAGCGGATTCTTCCAGCGCTGCCTGAGCATTTATCAAGCGCTGCAACCCGAGAGCTTGAACGGCTTAATATTAACGTAATGGCGGGTCACCGGGTGACTAATATTTCGCAAGACGAGATAGAGTTTATTGATGGTGGTCGATTATCTGCGTCTATCAAAGTCTGGGCTGCCGGTATTAAAGCGCCTGAGTTTCTAACGCAACTGGACGGGCTTGAAACAAATCGTATTAACCAGTTGGTTGTTCGGCAGGACTTACAGACCACGTACGACCGGAATATTTTTGCATTCGGAGACTGTGCCAGCTGCCCCCAGCCGGGTAAAGAATTTGCGGTTCCGCCTAGGGCTCAAGCTGCACACCAGCAGGCGACCACGTTGGTTAAATCAATTAAACTCAGACTCAAGAACAAACAAGCGATTCCTTATGTTTACCAAGATCGCGGGTCGCTTATATCATTTAGCCGTTACAGTGCCGTGGGCAACTTAATGGGCAACCTGACCGGTAAAAACCTGATGGTAGAGGGGCGTATTGCCCGGCTGTTCTATATCTCTCTCTACCGCATGCACCAGATAGCGTTGCATGGTTTTTTCCGCACCTCGTTGATTTGGCTGAGCGATAAAATTAATAAAGCGCTACATCCCCGTTTGAAGTTGCACTGATTAAGGCCCTTTCGTGAGTTTGAGGGCCAACAGGGAGAGTGAAGAGCCGATTAACATCCGAATTTTTAACTTTTTCTAAGCTTGAGAGCCCCTTTCTCCAAGGTTTTTCTGGAATTTGTGTCGGAAATATTTACGCTTTTATGCTTGCGTTCAGATGCCCCTTTTGCAATGCGCTTATAAAACAACTGCATGTATTGACTGGTGTGCAATTTGCGTAATTCGCAGGGGATAATTATCAAAAGGACGATAACTAATGAAAACAATAAACCTTATCTGTGCTGCTTTTATGTTGTTATGCTCTGTGTCCGCTCATGCGAGCTTAATTACACAGGGTGACTTCAGTATCAACATGCAGGAGAAAATCTTTACCGCGCCCAATGATACGGCAGTAGACGGAAGTGTTGAGCTGGACTCAACGTCTCTAACCCCAACGGGGGTCAATGCAGGGTTTACCGGTGCGATCAGTGTTGATGTCTCCGATGTTGACCAGACAATTGAGCTTTTCGTGACAGAGACATTCTCCAGTGGTGTTGCTGATTTTAAATACATCAACGCACTGTTTGATGACTTGGTTATTGCGGCAAATATTACGGCGGTATCTTTTGTTTCTGACACGCTTTTGAGTAACCCGCAGAGTGTAGTGCGTAGCTTAAGCTTTACCGGCAATAGTATATCGCTAGACTATGTTCTGGATTGCTGTGCGCTGATTCAAAGCGGAGGGAAAGTGACGCTTGCATACCAGACCGCTGATATTCCAGAGCCGGGGAGTCTGGCACTTCTTGTTCTTGGGCTTGCGGGGTTTTGTGCCATGCGCAGGAAGCAGTAGCAAACCTAATTTATCCAACTTTAATAGTTATTGATTAAAACGGCTCCTGTTCTGGAGCCGTTTTTCGTTTCAAGTGAACCTGTATATTAAATGTCGCAACCATAAAAACTATTTTTAGAAAAATTATAAATAATTCATTTCAGCGACAGTATCTGTCGTTTCAAAACATACACTCATTATCGTAAAAGCAATAAATAACAAACGGGTTAACGAACGGCCCACAACGATAGCCAGGAGAGTGTTATGTTTAGAGTGAACGCATTTACTGAGAAAGGTACAAAGTTTCGTTTTCGCATAAAGAGCGATAGCATCTTGGATGTTAGAAAAACGCTGGGTGAGATATTTAAAGACCGAGATATGCGACTGGTCTTGGTTGAACCTTTGTAGGTTGGAATAACGTCTACAGTTAAATAGAATTTACAGAGGGATATCGAGTGATAGGTGTTAAATAGGCGGCGCGTTAGCAGTATCGCCGCCTACTTTTCGGAGCAACAGCCCTTATTAAGCTTCTATGCCTACTATTAGCCAAGGTGCGTTGTCTTGTGTGGTGTCTCGCTCAAGATGCCAGATATCAGTAATATCTTCTTCTACGTTCTCAACCGTATCGCGGTAACGACCACTGAACTTGATACTTAATTCAGCAATACCAAATGCCTGGTCAGCCCTGACCAATTCCGCATCGACAAACATCACTTCGGTATGCTGCTCGCCTGAAAGTGCCGCACGTTCATCTTTTAGCTGCGCAAAAAGCGCTTCGCTTACATACTCTTTTATCGTTTCAATATTGTTTTCGTTCCAGGCCTGCTGAATCGTACGGTAGTGCTCACGAGCGCCTGACAAGAAGTTATTAATATCGAAACCTGCGGGCAAGTTAAAAGGCACAGACTCGGTATGAGAGAAACCGGCTGACTTTTCTTCACCGAATGTTGCATCGCCGCTGTCGTTACGGTTGTTGTCACTGGTATTGCCAGAGCCGAACATATCCGCGCCCGCGTTTTGGCGTGCCTGGTTGCCTGCATAGGCGGGCTGTGCTGCTGCCATTTTGGCTTGCGCCATTCCTTTAAACAGGCGAATAGCAATAAAGGCGACCAGTGCGATCAAGATAATATCCATAATCTGAATACCCTCAAACGCGCCTCCACCAATTAATGCCGCGATAAGTCCACCTGCCAGTAACCCGCCTAGCATGCCTTTCATCATTCCACCTTTCGCTGGGCTCTTTTGTGCTGTTTGCTGCTTTGAGCCTGTAGAGTCGGGTGTGGTTTTTTTTGATTTAGAGGGTGAAGTAAGAAATGATTTACCGAATGACTTTCCGCCGCCGAACTTTTTAGCTTCTACGTGCGAAGTGGTCAGAGTGAATGCAAATAAAATGGTCATCATGACCCAGAATTTTTTCATTAGTTATCAATACCTGCAGGTTGGTGAATGAGCCCCAGACAAGTCGCTCGTCGGTGCTGAATGATTCTGGAACATCCTACCGACAAGGGCTACGATGTCAATAAGTAGATGAAGCAAGCGGTTACTAATGGCAGGTGAAAAATGTCAGGCAAAAAGAAGCTCCTCGTTGTGGCTCACGCGCCTTCGGTCAACACTCAAAGGATGGTAGAAGCCGTTCTAAACGGGGCCCGGCACGAAGATATTGAAAATGTTGACGTGAAGCATATTCCTCCTTTGCAGGCCGTTGCAGAAGACGTGCTTGCAGCGGATGCGATTATTCTGGGGACGACAGAAAATCTGGCTTATATGAGTGGGGCATTGAAAGATTTTTTTGATCGTGTTTATTACCCCGTTCTTGAAAAGAAGCAAGGGCTACCTGCTGCGGCGTATATCCGGGCAGGGCAGGATGGCACCGGCACCAAGCGAGCACTGGAAACCATACTCACCGGGTTAAAGTGGCGATGGGTTCAACCGCCGCTTATTTGCCGGGGGGATTTCAGCGAAGAGTTTATTGACCAGTGTGAAGAATTGGGGTTAACGATGTCGGCTAGTCTGGATAACGGAATAATCTGAACCAGACAGGATAGGCGCTCTCGACTTTCAGCTTTCGCCTACAGATCTGGCGAAGGCAGTTTCTAAATCCGTTCTCATTAGAACAGTAGTGTCGCTTGCTAGCCCACAACTCTGCTATACAAAAATCCAAACCAGATCAGAATGCCACTTACTTAAGACATACATTGAATTAGATAAATGGCTTTATACGATGGCTGCTTTGCTAATAACTTCTAGCTTTCTGCTGAGCATAGAATCGGGCGCAGGGCGCCCTCTTACAAAGACCTTGGCAAATGTGTGGCTACAAAGAAGTAGGAGGGTGCCCCGCGCCCGATAAAATGAATTTTAATAAGCAGGTGGTTAGCGTGCCACTATGCGTAACGCACCTTAAGTTGAGGCTTTATTATTACGCATAGTTGATGTTTTCCTATTGCGATTTAACCTAGTGCTACCTCCCTTTCAGTTTCTTGGATTCATTAAGCGTTCGTTTATAGAATTTCCCCAACGCCTTATCTTTAGCTCGTTTTTCCATAAGGCTTGCAGAGTTAAGGTCTTCTTCCCGAAGCAGCTTGTGGTAATTGTCCAGCCGTCTTTGATCTAAAACGCCGTTTACAATCGCTTGCTGTACTGCACAGCCCGGTTCCAATTGGTGTTGGCAGTCTCCGTAACGGCACTGGTTGGACAGGTTTTCGATGTCTGCGAAGGTGGTTGCAATCCCTTCTTTACAATCAGAAAGCTGTATTTCTCTCATGCCGGGTGTATCCAAAATTAAGCTACCGGTATCCAGCGGAATAAGTGAGCGTCTGGTTGTGGTATGGCGGCCTTTGCCGTCATCTTCACGGATGCGTCCAGTACTCTGAACGTTTTCACCTGATAAGGTATTTATCAAGGTTGACTTACCCACACCTGAAGAGCCCAATACGCTAATAGTGCTGCCCTGTTTGAGCCATACGTCAAGCTTAGAAACACTATGTGGGTCTAAGCAATTAACAGGCTCTACAATCAGGCCGCTATCCAACTTTTGTGTTCGAGAGATATAACTTTCCGGTGAGATTGATTGATCGCTTTTGCTCAGGACAATAACGGGCTCGGCCCCTGACTCATTAACCAGTGCCAGAAACCGTTCAATTCTGTTGAGGTTAAAGTCCTCATTCATTGAGCAGACAATAAATGCCGTATCAACATTTGCAGAAATGAGTTGGCTTTTGACCTTGCTGCCGGGCGCTTTTCTCTGGAAGCAGGTTTTTCGCTCAAGTAGTCGTATGAACTGTTTATTTTTGTCCAGCAATAACCAATCCCCAACGACCATATTTGGCATTGAGTGAGACAATTCGATATTGAATATTTCCGATTCGTTAGAGAGTGTAACCTCAGATCGGTGCTGCTCGATAACGCGGGCAGGCGAGGCGTTTTCCCACTCGTCTAATGAGAGTTGTTGCTGAAAAAAAGATTGCCAACCTAAACTGGCAAGTAATGAAAAATTTGACATAGCAAACCCTTAACAAAACCAATGTTAATAAAATATAAGGGGCTATTTGCCCCGGTTTTGAAACCGGGCGAAGGTCGTCTACAGCTAGACTGAATGCCCGGTTAGGTTTGTTACAATCATCAACAATCTCCTAACCAGTGAAAGAATAACTCAGCCATTATAGTGCAGTTTGGGCAGGTTCTAAAGGCGCTTTTTATACCAGTGCTTTATGCCTGCACTGAGCTGGCACTCCCTAACCGGTTTAAGAATGTGTGAGTATTTAACAATCCACTAGATTCTTGCTTGGTATATTTTCAGTGGCTGTATAGACTTAAGCGACTGAGGCGCGGTATTACGTTGTGCTAGCGTGTTTTGGTTTGTCTGTTGCTCTTAGCGGGCAGTGGTCAGGCAAATGAATGCCAAATTTTCAAATTTATAAACAAAGGAGTGGATATGTTCAAAGCATCACTTTCAGCATCGGTTCTTGCATTATCAATGGTTGCATCATCTTATGTCATGGCGGATGGCCATGCACATGCGGAAAGAATGGCCTCACCGGAAGGTGCATCAGTCTACATTATCAGCCCTAAAGATGGCGATACGGTTGAGCAAACATTTAATGTGAAGTTTGGCTTAACGGGGATGGGAGTCGCCCCCGCAGGAACCGAAAAAGCCAATACAGGTCACCACCACCTGTTAGTGGATGGCAAAGTGCCAGATATGAATCAGCCGTTAGGCGCAAACGTAAAGCACTTTGGTGGCGGCCAAACCGAATCGGAAATCACGCTTGAGCCAGGGCAGCATACACTGCAGCTAATTTTGGGTGATCATATGCATGTACCTCATAACCCGCCGGTGGCATCAGAGGTTGTTACGATTACCGTAAAATAGGCGTCAAATCTCTATATTAACAAGGCTATTTGCTATGGAGCCGGCTGAAAGAAGGCCATAGCAAATAGTTAAATACGGCTATTATCGATCGTATTCCGCGCTATCATCTCTGGTTATCTCTTCAGTACTCAGCTTTTGTCTAATCTCATGCTAAAATAGCGCGCCGATGCCCAGAGGCCTGGTTAAGCGCTGTTTTTTTACAGTCATATTGAAACGATATGCTCTGCTGGCCGCTGTATTTTTTAAGGGTTATACATCGTTAAACGAATATTTATTTAAGCCATTGCTTATCTACAACCAGAATTTTGACCACGTAACGTAACACTTTTTGCGAATAACTCTTTTGTTAACAACTTTTTTGAGAACAACAAGGAAATGATTTATGAACATTAATCTAGCCGCAACCCCTACGACCATTGATATGCTGCACTTGGGGCTGGCCATTTTAGCGTTGCTGTTTTTTGTCCTGTTTCTAGTAAAACAGCGCTCATCAGGTAATGGAATGACCCGCAATAATGAGACGTTATCTCAAGCAACGCCAGTCACCCCAGCAGCAGAGCCCGCTGTTGAAAAAGCGACTGTTGAACCCGCTAAGCCTGCTCAGTTGAAAGAGTCGACACCAGATGCAGCGCTGCAACTGCTTACCTTGCTGCAACAAGAAGCCCGCTTTATCGACTTTACCCAAGAAGACTTGACCGGTTATTCAGATGCAGACATCGGCGCAGCTGCGCGAGTTGTTCATGAAGGAAGCAAAAAGGCACTGGATACCTATTTCACCCTTGAAGCCGTTAGAAGTGAGGATGAAGAAACGCGAATCACGCTGCCGAAGGGGTTTAATGCCTCAGAGGTGCGTTTAACCGGCAATGTAGTGGGCGAAGCCCCTTTCACCGGTTCTTTGGTTCATAAAGGGTGGAAAGTGACCAAGGTGAAGTTGCCTAAAGTGGCAGAAGGACATGATACGTCAATCGTCGCACCCGCTGAGGTGGAGCTATGACAGACTCAACGATGACCGGGCAAGAACCTGAGCAAAAGGCCCGCTTTTCAGTGGGTATCGATTTAGGGACGACCCATTGTGTTCTATCTTATCTCGACCTGTCACAGGCTAATGACCCAACCGTCCAGCCTGAACTGACCATTATGCCGGTTCCTCAATTGGCGCAACCCGGGCTTATCGAAGAGAAAAGCCAACTGCCGTCTTTTATGTATATGGCCCATGAGTCTGAGCTGAACGAATCTGACATTGCACTACCATGGAATGAAAAGCCCGGTGCCATCGTCGGTAGTATAGCCCGCGAACTGGGCAGTAAAACGCCGATCAGGTTAGTCGCCAGTGCCAAAAGCTGGCTGTGCCATAGCGGAGTAGACCGTCATTCAGACTTTTTGCCTGCGGGTAGCCCGGAGGACGTCAGCAAAGTATCGCCTTTGACGGCGACCTTTGAGTACCTCGACCATTTACGATTGGCCTGGGCGCATCAGTTTCCTGACTTCCCGCTGTCACAGCAAGAGGTGACCATTACCATTCCCGCGTCATTTGATCCGGCCGCTCGTGAACTGACTGCGGAAGCGGCCAGTCTGGTCGGTTTTGAAAAACTGACACTACTTGAAGAGCCCCAGGCTGCGGTTTACAACTGGATACATGCGTGCGGCGATGCATGGCGTGAGCAGGTCAACGTAGGCGATATTGTGCTGGTGGTTGATATTGGTGGCGGTACGACCGATTTATCGCTTGTAGCGGTGACAGAAGAAGACGGCAACCTGACCCTCAACCGGGTTGCGGTGGGTGATCATATTCTGCTGGGCGGCGATAACATGGACTTGGCCCTTGCTTACCGTGTTAAAGCCAAACTGGCAGAACAGGGCAAAGAGCTACAGCCTTGGCAAATTCAGGCCATCACCCATGCCTGCCGAGATGCCAAAGAGCAACTGTTGCTGGATAACGAGACAGAAAGTGTGCCGATAACGGTGCCGAGTCGCGGCTCCAAATTACTGGGCAATACGCTTCGTACCGAGCTGACCAGGTCAGAAGTGCGAGAAACGCTGGTAGAAGGTTTTTTCCCTAAAGTGGGTATTTCAGACCACCCCAGAGCAGCCCGCCGTAGTGCGCTGACCCAGAAAGGTTTGCCCTATGCTCAAGACCCGGCGGTCTCAAGACATTTGGCGGCGTTTTTAAGCCGACAAGCCGATGCTGCAACGGATGTGCTCGGTGCTTCGCAGTCGGACGATATGCCTTTCGACCCACTAGCTGGCGGGTTTGGCGGCCCCGAGACGGCAGACTTTATTAAACCAACCGCGATTTTGTTTAATGGCGGTGTGCTTAAAGCGCCTGTTCTGGCGGATAGAACCTTATCGACCATTAACCAGTGGTTGACCGATGCCGGTGCTGAACCAGCCCGATTACTCTCTGACGCGGACCTTGATCTCGCTGTTGCCAGTGGGGCCAGCTATTACGGATATGTTAGACAAGGCCAGGGTGTTCGTATTCGGGGCGGTTTGGCCAGCACCTATTATGTTGGAATTGAAAGCTCAATGCCTGCTATACCGGGTATGGAGCCGCCACTGGAAGCCTTGTGTATCGCGCCGTTTGGCATGGAGGAGGGCACTGAAACCTCAGCCGGTAGCGCTGAATTTGGTTTGGTTGTCGGTGAGCCAGTGCGGTTCAGATTCTTTGGTTCCAATACGCGCCGCCATGATGAAGCTGGGGTACAACTGGATCATTGGCAAGATGGCGAGCTGGAAGAGTTGCCCGAACTACAGGCAACCCTTTCTGTTGATACGGCTCAGTCGGTAGAATCAGGCGGGGCTTCAACAGGCCGTCGTAAGGGTGAGGTTGTGCCTGTCAGGCTGATGTCAAAGGTCACTGAAGTCGGTACGCTCAAACTGGAGGCGGTTGCGATTAACAGCACTGACCCCAGCGGTAATGCAGAGCGCTGGCAAATTGAACTGGACGTACGTGATTAATCTGGCAGGCTCCGATACAAGAAAAAAGGGTTCCACTTAATGACAGATAAACAGCCGCAGTATCTTATTGGTATCGATCTGGGCACGACGAATACGGTCGTGGCTTACGCAGATATGCAGCAACCGCTATCGCCCGATAACTGTAAGATATTTGAGATCGAACAATTGGTTGCGCCTGGAGAAGTCGCGAAACGTCCGCAGTTGCCATCGTTCAGGTATCACCCAACTCAGGGTGAGCTAAATGAATCAGACTTGGTGTTACCTTGGTCGGGGTCCGCATCTTCAGAGCCGCTATCAGGTGAGTTACCGCAGGTTGTTATTGGTGAGTGGGCGCGCGAGCTGGGGGCCAAAGTCGACGGGCGGCAGGTCGTGAGTGCAAAAAGCTGGCTGTCGCACCCTCAAGTTGACCGCAGCGCTGATATTCTGCCCTGGGCGGGGGCAGACGATGTCGCTAAAGTCTCTCCTGTCTTGGCCTCGTCCAGCTACTTGTTCCATGTGCGCAACGCTTGGAATTTTACCCACCCTGAGGCGTTGATAGAGCATCAGGAGGTGGTGATTACGGTACCGGCATCGTTTGATGAAGGGGCTCGGGCACTAACGGTAGAAGCCGCAGAGAGAGCAGGGTTCGGCAAGATTTTACTGCTTGAGGAGCCTCAGGCGGTTTGTTATGACTGGTATGCTCGGCAGGGTGAACAGGCTCAAGCCGCACTAGCCAAAATTAAGCTTTTACTTGTATGTGATGTGGGTGGAGGCACCACTGATCTGAGTTTGATCAATGTTGCACAAGGCAAAGACGGCCAGCTCACACTCACCCGAGTAGGGGTGGGCAACCACTTGATGCTGGGTGGAGATAATGTCGATCTCGCGCTGGCCCATGTAGCGGAGCGCCATATCAATGGCGGTTCATCAGCGAAAAAGCTCAGTGCAGCAAATTTATCGCAGCTGATTCAGCAAACAAGAAAAGCCAAAGAACTGCTGCTCAGTGAAGATGCCCCTGAAAGTGCTAAGGTCACCGTATTAGGCAGCGGCGCGCGACTGATCGGCGGGGCAAAAAGCTGTCAGCTGAGTCAGCAAGAGGTGAGAAATATCGCACTGGATGGTTTTTTCCCGCGCTCAAGCTTTGAAGAACGGCCGCTGGCTCGCAGAAGCGGCATGGTTGAGTTTGGTTTGCCTTATGCGCCAGACCCTGCTGTGAGCAAGTACTTGGCGGAGTTTATTGCTGATCATCAAGAGGCCTGCAAAGCATCCATGACCCAGGAGGCTGATAGCGGAGATGATCAGGCCGTTATTCCTGATGCGGTGCTATTCAACGGCGGTGTTTTTAACAGTCCGGTGCTCAATGAGCGCGCGCTGAGTGTACTGGCAGACTGGCGTGGCGAGAGTGTCACCATGCTTGATAACAGTAACCCTGACCTTGCCGTGGCTCAGGGGGCCGTGGCTTACGCAAAAGCAAGGCGAGGAGCCCAGCTTAAGATTGGCGGAGGTTCGGCGCGGACGTTTTTCCTGGTGTTGGAGCAAAATGAGTCGGAGCGGCAGGCGATCTGTTTAATGCCTAAAGGCACCGAAGAAGGGCAGGAGCTTACGTTGAGCGAGCGTAAGTTTTTGCTTCGTTTGGGGCAGCCGGTGCAATTTCATCTGCTTTCTAGCACGGCAGATCATCAATACCAGCCTGGTGAAATTCTCACCATAACCGAAGAAAATTTTGCCAAGCAGAAGTTTATCTCGTTGCCGCCGTTGGTTGCTGTTCTGGAACAGGCTGCTATGGGAAAGAGCGAGCAAGACTCGGTTACGGTTTCGTTGGCTTGCAGCCTTACAGAAGTCGGCACCTTGCAGATTGATTGTGTGGCTGATAGCCAGCAACGGTGGCATGTAGAATTTGAGATTCGGAAACAGCTATCCAATCAGAGAGCCAATCAGGCAACGGCCAAGCTTCCAGCAGCCTTTGAGAAGGCGCGCGAGCGAGTGGAAGAGGTGTTTGGCAATAGTAAAAAAGAGGCCAACCCCAAAGCGGTTAAAACACTTAGAGTTGATCTGGAAAAAATGCTGGGTAAGCGAGATAGTTGGGAGGTTCCGGTACTGCGTGCGTTATTTGATCTGCTATTGGAAGGGAAAAAACGCCGCCGTCGTTCGTCTGCTCATGAACGTATCTGGTTTAATTTAGCCGGTTATGGGTTACGACCGGGCTTTGGTTACCCGATTGATGACTGGCGTATAGAACAAGTGTGGGACTTATACCAGCCCGGCTTGCAGTTTGGGCAGGAAACCCAGGTCTGGATTGATTGGTGGACATTCTGGCGACGTGCGGCGGGTGGTCTAAATGCGGTTCAGCAGGCCAGTATTTATGAAGATATTGCCAAATATTTGAAGCCGTCAGCCCTCACTAGCCGAAAGCTTCAGGCAGAAGTAAAACAGAAGTCCTACGAAGATATTGTTAAGTTGGTCGCGGTTCTGGAGCACCTGCCGGTGGAAGATAAAACGGAACTAACCCAGTGGTTGCTAAAACGGCTGGAAAAACCGGCAGAAACCAAAACCAGCTGGTGGGCGGTGGGCCGAATTGCATCGCGCATCCCTTTCCATGGCAGCGCGCATAACGTGATTGCAAAAGATGATGTGCAGCAATGGCTGCCACAACTGCTTAAAATCGATTGGAAGAAAAACCAGCAGGCCGCCTTTGCCGCAGTCTTGATGACCCGTATGAGTGGTGACCGAAGTCGCGATGTCGATGATGATTGGCGCAAGAAGGTGATAGACAAATTGTCGGCAGCCAAAGCACCAGCAAGCTGGATCGAAATGGTAGAAATGGTCAAGGAGCTTGACGAAGCAGAGACCAAACGGGTGTTTGGCGAAGGGTTACCGGTCGGTTTGAAGCTGATCCAATGATTAATCAAGCACTGATCAGTCGACAATCCAGGAGGCGTTAACAGGTGGAGCTTGGACTTTGGACCTACGTTATTGCGATTACGGTTCTGACCTTAACACCGGGCGTTGATACCTTACTGGTGGTGCGAAACACCACCAGAGGGGGTTGGAGAGACGGGGCTGTCAGTAGCCTGGGGATTTGCTCAGGGCTTTTTGTGCATGCGGCTATTTCTGCGGTAGGGATTTCAATCATACTGCTCCAGACGGCCTGGTTGTTTAATGCGTTGAAGCTTGCAGGGGCTGTTTATCTGGTTTGGTTGGGAGTGGGCAGCCTGCGCCGGGCCGCCGCCAAAAACGTATCGAGCGAATCTGATGCAGTGGCGACTCGCCAAAACGTTCAGTTCTATCGGTCATTTCGTGAAGGGCTGTTATCGAATGTACTAAACCCCAAAACCGTTATTTTCTATATGGCGTTTTTGCCCCAATTTATAGATCCTGCGCAATCGGCGATAGTTCAATCGCTGTTCTTGGCATCACTTCATTTTGTTATTGCGATGGTGTGGCAGTGTATATTGGCGCTCTTTGTTGTGCGGGCGCAGCGCTCCATGGCCAGCCCGGTTTTTGGGCGGTTTTTCGACGGGGTCGCGGGTTTATTATTTATAGGACTTGGCTTAAAGTTGGCGTTGAGTGATCGTTAAAATGCCAGTTTACCCGGAGGCATCCACCAGCTGGTATCTATCGGTGGCGTATCAGCGGGAACAGCCGGGTTTTTCAGCACAATCAAATTGCGTGATGATAGATTGGCCCGCTCAATGATCTCTTGGTAGTTTGATAAAAACAGTGCCTTATAGGAGCCATCTTCAGTGGCCCGTTTGAGTCCTAGCTCAAGTTTTTCTGCAAGCTCCGGGCGGTGTTTACTGACGAAAAAATAGACCGGCTGGGGATAAAACAGCATGATGTTATCGGCTATGACAAAATCATCTGAATAGCGTTCCAGTTCACCCCAGATTTCGTTTGCGCCACGATGAAAGTAGTCGAAACGGCCTTTTTTCAGCATTTCGAACAACGTTTCATATCTTACTGATGTTACGACTTTCAAACTGTTGGCTTCATAAACGGGTAGGTCAGCCCAATGAAACCCATGCCCGCCGATAAACTTTTGAAGTTTCGCCAAGCTGTCCACTTCTCTTATTTCGGCGTTTAACGATGGCCTGATTAATAGTAGCCTCAACCCCAATAGCCCTTGATAAACAGGGACTTTTACCGGAATCATTTTTGATTCCCGGTAGGACGTTGCAGACAAAAACTGTAAATCATAATAGCCACTAATCACCAGCGCTTCGCCTCTTGCTTCATTCACATCCTGGGTTTGGGGGGCAATAATCTGGTAGTTGGTATTTAACTTACTTAACGCAAGATCCAGCACTTTGAGGCCAAACTCATAGCGTGCCTGCTGTTGGTAATGCTTAACAATAATGGTCTCGTCAGCAAACGCGAGCGGGCTGAGAAATACTGAGCACAGAAAGATTCTGATCAGCAGTAAAAACGGCATGATTCACCAAAATTAGTATGTATTGGATAACTATAGATGACTTTGGAGCTAAGTATAATACACTCATTTTTAGAATATGGGGGAGAATGGGTCTATTCTTCTAAATTGACCAGGTAACTTCATAAAATAATGGACTGCACACCAGAGGATGTTCCATGTTCAGTAAGATTTTAATACCGATTGACCTTGAAAATGAGCAGTTTGCAGATAAAGCGTTGGCGGTGGCTATTCAACAGGCTACTGACTCAAATGCCTCGTTGCATGTGGTTACGGTGATACCGGGCTTTGGTATGTCGATGGTGGGGTCGTTTTTTCCTGAAGATGCGATTGAGAAAGCACTCACTGCAGTAACAAAAAAACTAAAGCAATATGTGAACGCAAAGATTCCTGAATCAGTTAACGTCTCTGCAAAAGTACTGCAAGGTAAGTCTCACAAAGAGATATTGAAAGAGTCAAAAGCGGTGGGCGCAGACCTTATTGTGATCCCTAGTCATAATGTCACCCGAGTGGATAAAGTGTTGCTGGGCTCAACCACCAGTCGCGTAGTTGAACGGGCTAAAGTATCAGTGATGGTTATTAAGCCGTAAAGAGTTTGGGCTCTTTACGGCTTAATGGCGTTATCGGTATGCAGGCCCCAAAAACCGGCTGTCTGACGACGCAATCGATGCAGGGTCAGATTTTGACCTCACCTCAAACGTTATCTCTTCAGTGCTATTGAGCAGTCTTTTGGGATCTACGGCGATAGAGAGAGGAATGGATCGAACTTCGCCCGGGGCTACCGAAATGCTTTCAGGGGCATTTAATTCGCCGTCTATCCCTGCAATGTGAACCGAGAATTGATCTTCCACTTTTCGCTTGTTGATGATTTTCAAAACATAATTGTTTTCAATCATCCCCATGCCGGAAACTTGATAAAGCGCTCCACGGTCTCTTAGCACATCCAGCTCAACCAGTGGTCGTTGTTGCAGCGCAACCATAAACGCAATCATCGCTGCCAGCAATGTTAGGCCGTAACCAATGGCTCTGAAATTAACTTTTCCTGCTTTGGGTTTGTTTTCGAGTTCTTTCCCGGAGGCGTAACGAATAAGCCCTTTCGGGTAGTTCATTTGCTCCATGATGCTGTCACACGCATCGATACAGAGCGCGCAACCAATGCACTCATATTGCAAGCCATCGCGTATATCAATTCCGGTCGGGCAGACTTGCACACATACATTACAGTCTACACAGTCTCCCAAGTCGGTCTTGGCTTTCTTTGAACGGCTGCCTCTGGGTTCTCCCCGATTGTGATCGTAGCCTATGATAAGCGTGTCTTCATTAAACATTACCGACTGGAATCGTGCATAAGGGCACATGTGCAGGCATACCTGCTCTCTTAACCAGCCTGCGTTTATATAGGTCGCTAAGGTAAAAAATACAATCCAGAATATCGCTGCACCGCTACTGATGGAGAGTGTGAAAAGGTCGCTGGTGAGTTCTCGTATAGGGTAAAAATACCCGACAAATGTCATGCCGGTTGCAAAGGCAAGCAGCAACCAGCTGGTATGTTTGAGCGCCTTCTTAAAAAACTTTTGCTTGCTGAGCGGTTGTTTGTCCAGCTTGATACGCTGGTTTCTGCTTCCTTCGATACGCTCTTCCAGCCACATAAACATAAATGACCAGACCGTTTGAGGGCAGCTATAGCCGCACCAGACCCGGCCAAATAACGAGGTAATAAAGAACAGGCCAAAGGCACAGATAATGAGTGCAATCGCAAGCAGGGTAAAGTCTTGTGGCCAGAATACCGTGCCAAACAGCGTGAATTTTCTTGCTGGCAGATCGAAGTGGATAAGCGGGTTACCATTAACCGTAACCCAGCATAAACCAAAATACATCAGCAGTAGTGCGCTGAGCGATACATTTCTGATGCGTTGGAAAAAACCTTTGATCTCCCTGACATATATCTTTTTGCGTGACTGGTACAGCTCTATTGTCTGGGGCTTATTCGATGCCTTTTTTTCAATGTCCGGCTCTGATATTTCAGTAACAGGTATTTTTGAGTTCATGATGAAATCTCACTTAAGGTCTAGTAAAAAGCTTTTTGAAAACGGGATGGGGCAGGTGCTTGTTGCAGCGCTAACAGGGCATATTCCCAATCTATTTCATCGGAGAGCGAAAACGAGTCAATGCCACAGCGCTGTAGGTAGGGCAGCTGGTCGGGTATCAGGTTGCCAGTAGCACGAAGCTCCCCTTGATAGTTGAGCTGCTGTTTAATAACAGGTGCCAGCGAAAAACCTTGGCCATGGTTGAAATGCTCAATATCAATACAGAGCAGGGGCAGACTGAGTAGCGCTTGAGTCAGCGTTGCTGGGGCTGTATCGGCACTGAACCAGGCACCTAGCATTTTGTGCTTAATCGGCCACTGGCTGAATCCATCATAGGCCTGTAGCGGGAGTATCGAATAGGATGGCGCTTCCGAGATCAATACATGGCATTGGTTAAGACTGTTTTGGTTAAGATTGTCTTGATTAAGATCGCCATGGCCAAGCATGCGCCAAGGGTCTTCGACCACTCTGTTGTGCTTAATGAGCGTTGCCATATACGGTCTCCTTAAATGTTGCCAACCCAACCCTGTCTAACGTGGCGATAAAAGACTCGCCTTCATGCCGGTGCTGGATAAATATCTTGATGATGAACTCAACAACAAAGGGGATCTGTTCTTTGGAAAACGCAGGGCCGAGAATTTTTCCCAGTCTGCAGTGGCTGGTTTTATCGCCACCCAGACTGACCTGGTAGTACTGCTCGCCTTTTTTATCGACGCCTAAAATACCAATATTGGCAAGGTGGTGGTGAGCGCAGGCGTTAACGCAGCCTGAGATATTCAGCGTGACATCCCCTATATCGTAGAGGTAGTCCATATTGTCGAAGCGGCTGCGAATCGCCTCCGCAACCGGGATCGATTGAGCATTGGCCAAGCTACAGTAATCCAGGCCCGGGCAAACGATCATATCGGTCAAGGTGCCAATATTAGCGGTCGCCAGCCCAACATCCGACAGCGCCTTCCATAGCGGGAAAAGGTCAAGAATAGCGACGTCTGCGAGTACCATATTTTGCTGGTGGGTTGTTCTGACTTCACCATATGAATACTTCTCGGCGATGTTTGCCAGTGCCTCAAGCTGCTCACTGCTAATATCACCGGGTGCTACGCCTGGGCTTTTTAACGATACGGTGACCGATCGATAACCTGTGACTTTGTGAGGGCGGGTATTGTGTTTAACCCAGTTTTCAAATAGCGGGTCTGCCTGCGTGTGAATCCTCAGCTGCTCATCAGGTGTACTGTCGAAGCTCTGGTAACAGGGTGCTGAGAAAAATGAGTGAGCAAAGTTCAGGTCTTCATCAGTTAATGGGTTGCTGAACTGACTTGACCTCTTCCACTCTTCTTCAACCTGTTTCTTGAATTGTTCGATGCCTAAGCTTCTTACCAATATTTTGATGCGGGCTTTGTACTTATTATCTCGCCTGCCAAACTGATTGTAGATCCTTAAAATCGCTTGCAAGTAGTCCAACAGATCGTATTGTGGAATAAACTCATTGAGTATCGAGCCGATGACCGGGGTTCGCCCCAAGCCGCCTCCTACCCATACTTTGAATCCGATATCGCCCTGTGGACTTTTGGCGAGCTGCAAGCCAATATCATGCGCTTCGACAATGGCTCTGTCTTGCTGGGAGCCGAATACTGCAATTTTGAATTTGCGCGGCAGATACGCAAACTCAGGGTGCCCCGTAGACCACTGGCGAATGATTTCGCAAAACGGGCGAGGGTCAATTATCTCATCGGGCGCAACGCCAGCAAAAGGGTCTGAGGTGACATTACGTATGCAATTGCCGCTGGTCTGTGTGGCGTGCATTTCTGCTTCCGCCAGTGCATTTAATATGGTTGGAATGTTATCAAGTTCAGGCCAGTTAAATTGAATATTCTGGCGGGTCGACACATGGCAGTAACCTTTGTCGAAGGTTTGAGCGATATAAGCCAGCTTTCTCAACTGGTTAGATGAGAGCATCCCGTACGGCACAGCAACCCTCAGCATGGGGGCGTGAAGCTGAAAATAGAGTCCATTTTGTAAGCGTAACGGCCGGAACTCGTCGTCACTGAGTTTACCGTCAATATGGCGCTGAATCTGCGTGTTAAACATTGCCAGCCGGTCGCTCAGCTGTTGATAGTCTTGCTCGCTATATTGGTACATGTTAAACGACAGCCTATGATGTTGAATGGTCGGGCTAACGTTGCGGGCCGTTTAGTGACAGGGCCAGGCAACATTCTGTAAATTGACTTCTGCAACCTATATGCCAGTTTGGTTATGTTTATAACTTGCTGAAATATAAGGATTAAAATAAAGTATTTGTCAGGTTTTATATTTTGACGCGATATATCGCTATAGCGGTGATTTTTCGTGTTGATATATCGTGCTTTATGGCGATAACTGTGTGAGTTCAGCCAGCTGCGCAGGAAACAGCCATACCAATATGGCGAGTAGCGGAAAGATATAAAAATAGGCGTTCATCAGGTGGTAAATATAGGGTGATGCGCCTTTCAGCTCCATAAAGTGGTCAATGACCATGCGCGCTTTAACAATGATAATGACGCTGATGACAACCGTTATGGTTAAAGAGGGTTCCGCTTTTTCTGCAATCGCCGCGCTAAGGAGTGTCATGGCGATTAGAGATAACCAGATAATATCAATGCGATATTCTTTTGTTATATTGGCGAGTTTATTCATTTGGGTCACCGAATTTAGTGAGGGGGTGGATGCGTGAATGCGGTTAGAGGAATGATGTTTCATACTGCTAGCGCAACACGTAAAGCAAAGGGAAGATAATGATCCAGGCCAGATCTATCATATGCCAGTAGCAGGCGGCGGCGATTAACCCTGAGTGATTTGTTGCGGTGTAGTTGCCCGACTTTATCTGTGAGATGGCCCAAATAATACCGCCACTGCCCCAGCCAACGTGCAGCATATGATTAAAGGTGGTGTAGTAATACACAGCAAAAAAGTTATTGGTGTTAACCTCAATGCCTCTATCAACGTTCCACTGGTACTCCCAGTATTTAATAACCAGATAAGACATGCCTGCCGCAACCGTCATCCACAGCCAGCGAACGGCGGCATCGGGTCTGCTAGCTCGCAGCGCAGCAATCCCCTTAACGACACAAAAACTACTGGTGAGAAGTACCAGCGTGTTGATGGTGCCTGCTGTGGTATGTAGCTGCAGAGGCCCGCTGGTGAACTGCTCAGGGTAGTGTGCACGAGCAAGAAAATAGATAACAAAAAAGATACCGAACTCGGTGAGTTCAGAAAAAATACCGACCCAGATAGCGGGGTTTCCCGGTATTCGCTTCGGGTCAAATGGCGGTGCCTCCTGCTTAGGGGTATCGGATATGAGGTCACCAGATGTTAGTGGAGATAGGGTTAGCGTTGCTTCTTGGGGGCTGTTATTTGACGTAATCATGATTTGGCCGTGTGTTAGTCGCTCAATAGGATACAAGCGATGCACAGCAGCAATTGTGCCAGTGGTAAAAAAAACGGGCGTTTTACAGGCTAAAGGAGCGCGATTTTCAGGGGAAGAGAGGGGTTGTCACCAAATATGGGCGCGATATATCGCGCATGGCGATATTCCGTGTTCATTATTGCTGTCTACTTACTGTTAACGTAATGCTCGACTTTGCCACTTAACTGTAGCCTTGTATGCAGTGAGGAACGAACGGAATCAAGGTTTTCTTCTCGGTGCTTGAAATACCACTGAGATAATTAAAACTCAGTGAATGACCTTGATTCCAGTCGTACCTCCTTTCATGCAAGGCTACGCATGGATTGTTTTGAATACTTCAGAAAAAGTTGAGCATTGCGTTATTGTTAACTACTTCGAGCGCTCAATGGAGAGTTTTTTCATTCTTGAGCGTAATGTACTAGGGGGAAGGTCGAGGATTTCTGCTGCACCGCGCTTACCTGCAATAACCCAGTCGACTGAGTCAAGGGTGTTAATAATGTGCTGTCGCTCGGCCTCTGCCAGTGTCGACAACGGGGGGATTGGAGAAGCTTGCTGTTGTACCTGGCTTTGCGGGGCCATAACCTCCAAAAATGGAGGGTGCCCGACAATAGCCGCGCGTTCTAATGTGTTCTGTAACTCTCGAATATTACCCGGCCAATGGTAGTGGCCCAGACGTTCCAGTGACGCATTGGAGATCGCTTCATACTTCTTACCTAACGTTTTATTTAAGCGTCGGAGAATATGGTCAACCAGCAGAGGCAAGTCTTCGATACGTTGTTGCAGGCTTGGCACCTGAATCGGGAACACGCTCAGTCGATAGTACAGGTCGTTGCGGAAGGAGCCTTGATCAACCATCTCCTGCATATTGCGGTTGGTTGCAGCGATGATTCGAACATCCACTTTTTGCGTACTATTGCTCCCCACACGTTCAAACTCTCCTTCCTGCAGTACTCGCAATAATTTTACCTGAACATCGAGCGGTAACTCGCCTACTTCGTCAAGAAACAGTGTTCCGCCGTGAGCCAGCTCGAAGCGACCGAGGCGTTTTTGCAGGGCACCGGTAAAGGCGCCTTTTTCATGACCAAACAGTTCGCTTTCTACCAGGCTGGGCGTTATAGCGCCGCAGTTTATTTTGACCAGTGGGCGGTCTTTCCTTTGACTGGCACTGTGAATCGCACGGGCAATAAGTTCTTTCCCTGTTCCGCTATCTCCTTGAATCAGCACTGATGCGTTGGTCGGGGCAACATGCTCAATCTGAGTTAAAATCTGCCGCAGGGCCGGGCTATCGCCAATGATTTTGGAAAAGTTGTACTCTTCTTTAATTTCATCCATCAAATAGCGGTTTTCAGCCTGTAGCTTCTCTTTCAGCTGCTCAACCTGACTGAGGGCCGCTTTGAGCTTTTCGTCTGCCTGCTTCCGCTCAGATATGTCTTTGAATACGATGACGGCACCAATGATTTTGTTATCCCGAATAATTGCGGTGCTGACGTACTCTACCGGGAAGCTGCTGCCATCTTTGCGCCAGAATATCTCGTCATCAACATGTCGGCCGATGCCATCCTGAATGGTCTTATAGATAGGGCAGTCGCAACTGGGGTACGGTGAACCATCTACTTTCGTATGATGGTGAAAGTTATGCACCACCTTGCCCAGCAAGTCTTCTGCGGGCCAGCCTGTCATCGCTTCTGCGGCAGGGTTTACGAATGTGGTATTGCCATTACTATCAAGCCCATAGACGCCCTCACCAATGGATTGCAAAATTAGTTCATAGCGCTGTTTTAGGTTGGTAACCTCATGATTGGTCAGGGTGTCTGGCATGATGGCGTGCAAAAGTCTCTAATTAATTGTGGGTCGATTATATTTCAATGGTCTTGATTCGGTTAGCAATTAGTTAAATATCAGTTGAATTTGACCTGATACGTCAACGTTTATAGTGCTGTTGCCGCCTTCGACCGCTGGGCCAAGCGAGTCTGCGGCCATCGCCATCTCTGCTCGCATCATTTTGTTGCGAAATGGCGGGCGTTGGGAGCCGGTATTTATGTTGATATTAACAATCTGATAGCCGCTCGCTCCCATTGTTTTCTGTACCAGTAATGCGCGTTCCTTAAACTGGCTTAGCGCGGTAACCGTAAGCTGTTGCTCCTCTTTTTGTCGAACCGGAGGGCTGACTTCGAACCCCATTGAGATGATCTTCAGTTCTTTTTGTAGCTTGCCAGCCAGTGCTGACAGTTGGTTAACATCTGAACTCTTTAGTTCAATTTCCTGCGTCGCTTTCCAACCTGCAATTTGTTGATTTTGATAGATTGGCTGGGTTTGATAATTGCCGGTTTCATACTTGATGCCGGTGGTCTTTCTGAGTATTCCTAAAGCTGATGTCATTTGCTTGTTAACCACCTTATTGGCTTCTGCTGAGGTCAATGCCTGGTGAGTCGATAACAGGGTGACTCTCATGATGTCATTATCTATTTCATCTTCGGCGCTAGCGGATAGGTGGAACAGGTTATAGTTCAGCTCTTCGCTGTAGGTTGGCAGTGAAAATGACAGCAGTAATGCCATTGTGATGACGAGTGTAGATTTCATTGCAGTTCCTTGAGTTATCTATCTTGGCTAAGGGTTTAAGTCTGAGTTCAAGCGATGTTGTAAATCCTAGCAGCTCTTTACGTTCCGTTGTAGCAAGTTTAGCTGTAGTAAGTACTATTGCTGATCAGGGACTTTGCCAGATCAGTGGAGAAGGGGGGCCGTCAGGTCGATAGGGCTGGTAGTCAAGTTGTGTTGCGAGGGGCGGCTATCATCAGGGGGCATAGCCGCCAGCATAAGTCGTGTTAACGGTTGAATGCTGACTCTAATCGTTGCCACTGTATCGCTTCAGATATTTCTTGAGAAAACTGCTTGCTGCTCAGCTTTTCGAGAAGAATAAGTGCTGCCTGATAACTTACGACACTGCCATTGGATGTAATGACGTTTTTATCAACCACAACATTCTGGTCAAATTGCACATTCACAGCCGGGTAGTCATCTTTTAGCTCTTCTTCGCCTCCTGCCCAGGTTGTTGCCTTGAGCCCGTCGAGCAACCCCGCCTCTGCCAGTAAAAAAGCGCCGCTACAATTGCTGGCCAGCCATTCCGTGTGCTTTGCCTGTTGCTGAATAAACGAAATAAGCGCCGGATTAGAGAGTAGTGGCCCCATGTTATAACTACTTGGCAGCAGGAGCACATCAAGTTCCAGATTATCTGCTATCGAGTTGTCGACGGTGATCGTCAGCCCCTCTTCTGTTGTAATGGTGGCCTGCTTTTTGGTCGATATTAAGATGACTTCATAATTCGAGAACCAGGCTTTTTTAGTTGCAGCGCCAAACACTTCGATAGGGGCAGTAATATCTGATGTTAATACACCGTCATAGACCAGAATCCCAATAGTGTGTTTGGCCGCATTTGCAGACACTGAGCCCAGCATCAGAACTAAAACGATTAAGCATTTGTAGGGGGAAAACATAGCTATCTCCTTGAGGTAAACGTTAGCGGTCTAGAATACTAAGTGAACAAAAGTGGTGAATAAACTACACTTATGTCACTTTATAGATGAATAAAATTCACTGTTTTTTGTGAGCGAAATGGATAAATTAAGAGTTTTGCAGCTTTTTATTGCTGCGGCCGAACAAGGCAGTTTTGCTGCTGTTGCAAAGACGCTGGGGACATCGCCTTCGACAATCAGTAAAGCGATTAGCCGTTTGGAGGCCGACTTGGGCGTGCAGTTGTTATACAGAAATACCCGCCACTTAAAGTTGACACAAAGTGGAGAGTCTTATGCGCTGACGGTTAGAAATCTGGTGAATGAGCTGAGTACTTGTGAAACAGAACTGCTGCAGTCCAATGACCTTCCCAAGGGGTTATTGAAAGTTAGTGTGCCGGTTTCTTACGGGCGCTTGTATATTCGTCCCTGGTTAAAGGCGTTTCACCAGCGTTACCCTGATATAACGCTGGATATCTCATACAGCGATCATTATGTTGATATTATCGAGCAAGGTATTGATGTCTGTATCCGTAGTGGCACCGTGCAGGATAGTCGGCTAGTATCGAGGCGGTTAAGCCCTATGGATTTTATTATCTGCGCGTCGCCTGAGTACCTTGCCCAGCACGGTTCCCCTTCGGGGCCAGAGCAGTTTGCTGACCACCGCTGGATCAGGTTTCGTTTTGGCCAAACCGGGAAACTGATGCCCATTAAATTCCTGAAAGATGGGGCTATTGTTGACTATGAGCCGGACAAAAGCTTTGTTGTTGATGATGGTGAGGCGTTGGCTGAGTTGTGTGCAGATGGTATGGGCTTAACGCAAGCGCCTCATTTCATTGCGCGCAACTGGCTCAACTCAACCTCGATTGTGCCGCTGTATGCACCCTTTCAGATAGATGGTTATTCGGTTTATGCGTTGTATCCGAAAAGGAATTATTTGCCCTTGAGGGTGCGGGTGTTTATCGATTTTCTGGTTGAACAGTTGGCTAAACAAGGCGAAACCCGTGAGCAAACCTGGGCATCTAATCTGTCGTTACCAACAGTTTAAACAAGTGGGCCTTTTAATCACGGGCCACTACCTCCATATACTGTGCTAGTGTTGCTATACATAATGCAGGTCTCTATGCTTATATATTGAGACCTTTGCACGACTACTGCGCTTACAAATACAGCGTTAAAAAATGACTCAAAATGCTCATTTATAGACCATAAACTGCGCTTTTTCTTCATTTTTTGCCTTGTCTTTACTTCGCTCGTAACGTCGTGCAAAGGTCTCATATTGATCAGCGTATTTATGAAAATATTGAGGGGTTTTTAATGTCGAGTGCAGGCCTTGCGGCGGTGTTAAGTTTAATTGTCCCTGGCGTGGGGCAAATTTATAATGGTTATTTTCTACGAGGTTTATTCTGGTTGATCATCACTCCCGGTTTCTGGATAGGGACAGGCGGATTACTGGGTTGGATTTGTCACTTAATTGCGGCTTACACTGCTTACCAGAAAGCAGAAGAAAAGCTGGCAGAAGATGCCATTGATGGCTAACTCCCTGAATAACCCGGGCTACCTGCCAGGTAATGGGAATACTGGCGCTAGCCCTGTTCACGCGAAGGCTGCCTTGATGCGCCCTATAGCTGTGCTATGGCGTGTCGCCTGGTTGTTATTTGCTGGCCTGCTTATCGTTGCGTTTTCCTCGGTGGTCAACGCTAAAAGCTTCACCTTGTTTACCTACCATGATAAGCCGCCATACTACCTGAGTGGCGTTGCAGATTCGCCTGATGCTATCGGGATTTACAAAGAGTTCGTCAATTATTTAAACAGGAAGCAAAATAAGGTTCAGGTTCAACTGGTATTTCAGCCTCGCAAGCGGCTGGAAGAGTCGCTGCAACAAAACAGGCTGAAAGGTGGGGTATTAGGGGTAAACCCGCTGTGGTTTAACGATAGTGAAAAGCTTAAATACCTGTGGAGTTCTGTATTCATGCATGACCGGGATGTGGTCATAACACGCAAGAACAAAACGTTTAACTATCAGCATCCTACCGACTTAACAGGTAAACGCTTGGCGCTTCCTAGAGGGCTTTATTTTTGGGGTGTCAGTGAGCTGATTGAACTGAATAAAATTTGGGTATATGAAACCAGCTCCGATGTACAAAATCTGGATATGCTTTTGTTAAACCGTGTTGATGCCACCATTACCAGTGATCTGACGTTTAAATATTTTATAAAGACTCGATATACTCAAGAGGACTTTGCAGTACTGGGAACCCCACATGACCAATTCGACAGGCGCGTTCTGTTTCCCAGGCGTTATGATGAAACCTTCCAGGTGTTAGAGCCCATTATTGCCAATGCATTGAGTGACCCGGAATGGCAAGCGGTATTAAAGGGTTATCACTATATTCCTTATCACCAAGCTCCTTATAACTAGGCCTCTTACCACTAGGCCCCTTACCACTAGGCCTCTTACCACTAGGCCCCTTACCACTAGGCCTCTTAGCAGAGGACAAGGAACATAAAATGAAATTCATGATCGTTTTCGCCATTTCAATTCTCATGTTAGCAGGCTGTGCTGGCAGTGGAACGTCTCAAAACAGTAGCCATGCATCTTCAGGTGCGGCAATGGGAGAATCTGTTCGTGAGGTTTCAGCCTATGGGTTTGTAACGCAGGTGTCCATCACCGAGCGGGTTATCAATATTAAACATGCTCCCATACCGGAAATGAATTGGGCACCGATGGTGATGAACTTCGATGTTGTTGAAGGTGTCGACCTCAGCCCCTATGAGCGAGGGGACAAGGTACAATTTGTATTAGAAGTGGATGCAGAGCAGAACTACCGCATAAAGGATATTAAGGCTGCTGCTCATTGAGAGATCAGTTAGTCTGTTGCTTAAAGAGCACTTTAAGCAACAACACGACCCCCATAAGTGACAGTGCTGAAAAGATCATAAATGAAAATTCCATGACTGATAGATAGCTAGATAAGTGACCCCTGATCGTTCCTGAGCCAATAAATGTCGACATCAATAATGTGATGATGACCATACTGGTCACCATACCCAAGTAACGTGTTTTAGATGCCAGTGCCGATGCCATGCTGTAGTGCTCGGGGGCTACACTGCTCATAATAAGCGCCATATTAGGTGATGAGAACATTGCAAACCCCAGCCCCTGTAAAATCATTGTGGTGCAGATATAGATGATGCTGGTATCGGCACTGACCTGTGTTGCCATAAGCAGGCTGATTGAGGCAGATAGCATGCCGGCGAGAGTAATGTTCGTAGGCGGTACCCGATCCGCCAAACGACCAAACAGAGGGGCCGTCATTGCCATTAAGATGGGGCCAATCACCAGTACTTGGCCTGCTTGTTGGGCCGAAAGGGCTTTCACCTCTTGAAGGTATAAACTGTATAGAAAAGTCATGCCAAATGAGCCGGAGTACATCAGCAGCTGCGTGGTTAATGCACCGGACAACACCTTATTGGCTCGCAGGCGATCAAACCTTAGCAGTGGCTGTTTGACCTTTTTCTCTACCCAGAAAAAAAGCGGTATACAAAGCAGGCCAACTGCAATCAACAGGCCTCCCCAATGGGATTCATCCAGAATAGCGCTACCTGAAATCAAGCACAAAATAATGCTGGCGACCATGATGCTGCCGAGCCAGTCAAACGCCATGCGGGGGCGCCTCCACTGACCTTTCATTAACGTATGGGTTAATATAAATGCAAGCAACAGAACGAATGCGGTAAGGTAGTAGACCCAGCGCCAGCCAAGAGATGAGGTGATGACACCTCCAATAAAGGGGCCAGCTGCCAGCCCGGCGTATATGGCACCAATTGATAGCCCCATCGCTTTGCCCAACTGATCTTTGGCGACCACTTCGGTAATTAGTGCCATGCCTGTTGCCATTACCATTGCACTGGTAATGCCTTGAATAACCCTAAGGGTCACAACCATCGTTGGGGAGTCGGCAAAGCCTACCAGAAGCGTCAGCACGCCGTAACCAAATAGACCTGCCTTAAAGAGGATTTTTTTATCTGTAGCATCAGCCAGTCGACCAATCGGCAAAAGAAAGGCGGCGGATGCGCCCAAATAACCGGTTTCAACCAAACCCAATGCAACGGCGCTTGCGTGCAACTCGAGCCCCATCAACGGCAGCGTGACTCCGACACCTGAAAACATAAAAGGCATGGCAAACTGGGTGAGCGCAATAACATAAACGAGAGATGAAATTTTTGAATGAGTGTTCATAGTTCTTTTGGCATAGTTCTTCTGGCACAGTTCTTAGGAAACAGTTCGTAGGGCACAGCTGTTCTGGTTTGGTTCCCCAGACTGGTTTATCCAGATATCATACCAAACCACCATGCTCGTGTATTATGCTGAGCAAGAATAACGTTATCGCGCACTTTAACTAACTTGGCAGAACAAACCTATGTCTTTAGCTGAAAAATACTGTATCACCGCTGCGTTTATCTTTTTTATGACCGGCTTATTATCAGGAATATGGAAATACCGGTTGATGGCCAAAGGTGTGAGCCATGAAGCTCGCTACTATGTTGATATCACCCACCGCTCATCACTGTTGTATTCGTTCGCAGCCATTTTATTGGCTAAATTTGCAGAGTTGAGTGTGTTCTCGTCGGCGGTGAACAGTACCGCAGCACTGGCCGCGTTAACGTTTTTTGCCGCAGCGATTATAACGTATATCGTTCATGGCATCTTAAAAGACACTGACAACCAGCTTGAGAAACCCCATAAGGTTGGAAAGATAAAACTGCCTTCATGGTTGATCCCGCTATTTATGTTATTGCTTATTGTCGCCGAAGTGGGCGGAAGTGCCGTGTTGGGTATCGGAGCCCTGCTTTCTATCTGGTAAATCGTCAAACTCTTTGCTGGTGGTTCAAAAATTGAGCATTTTGTTGGTTTAAACGGTGATAAATATTTCTTATAGGGGTATTATGTTATTTAAGTGTACAACTGTACACTAGAGTGGCTGAAACCAGTCACATAACAGCCGGATCATCATAAGGGAGAACGCCAATGAAAGGCCCAGATAACAGGACGAACAAATCAAAAACAAGTGGTGACTATCGTCACTGGGCTAATGTGGGCAGAGCGGTGCTCAATGGTGTGGTTGGGGATTATCTGGTCGAGCAGAAAAACCCGTTGGCAATCGATATGGGTTTTTATGATCAAGGCGCCCCATTATCGCTACCCAACCCCGACATGGAGTTATCCAATAAAGTGGTGGTGCTATTGCACGGCCTTACCAACCTTGAAACGATCTGGGATATCGATACGCCAGAGCTGGACGGCGAGGTTACTGCTGGCGCAAACATAGCTAACTACGGCATTCACCTGCAACGAGACTTTGGTTATACGCCACTCTTTCTGCGCTATAACACCGGCCTGCCGATAGAAGAAAATGGGCGGCAGTTTGCGCAGTTAATGGAACAATTGATCCCCGCTTACCCTCAACCTATTGATGAGATTGTATTGGTTGGGTTCAGTATGGGTGGGCTGCTGATGCGATATGCTCAAAAATTTGCAATTGATACGCAATCACCCTGGATCAATAAACTGACTCACTGTTTTTATCTTGGGACGCCTCACGAAGGTTCATATTTTGAACGGTTTGGCCACTTGGCCAGTTCAGTGGTGCGCGCCATACCAAAAGACTACATTAATCATTGGGCCAACTGGATTGACCTGCGTAGCGAGGGCATTCAAGACCTTAAGCACGGCTTGGTACACCTGCAAAACAGTGAGCAGGATGGTAGTGGTATTGATCGTGCTCATGGTAACTGTGGTAGCTACTATCAATCGGCTACCCATCATTTTATCAGTGGTTCGTTGTCCGCAGCTGAGAGCAGCCTGGTAAATAAAGTATTTGGCGATATTCTGGTTACGCAAACCAGCGCAAACCCTGAGGCAGCCCCTGAAAGTAGCAAATTTGCTCACTTTGAAGGAATACCGCATATTCCCCTGGCCCATAATGAGCGGGTTTATCAGCAGATTAAACAGTGGATTTTAGAAGCCGATTCTTCGCTTGAGTTAACCTTGTACGGCAATGAAAAAACGCATAATGAGATAACACCCAAGGTCATGTTGCTGGCGGACGCGCAGCAGAGCCTCGGAAACCCTTGGGGAGACAAGCAAGAGATGTTGGCGGGTACGCTCGACCTGATGGCCGTCGGATACGAAAAAACAGTCGAAGCGGTTGAGAAGGTTCACCTGTCGATTGCCAGAGAACCTCATGTGATATTGGAAAAAGTGCCTGTGGTGAAAAATGTCTCAGGCATTGTTGATACCACTCATACGGGAATTTCGGACGTGGTTTATAGTTCCATTAAGCAAGGTGGAACGCTGTTGCGTGCGGCTGCTGATCTATTGAAGCGACAATAAACGCAGTCACGAATCCAGCTCAATCTCAAACAGTGGTAGGTTTAGTGATTGGACAGAACACCGTATTTGGCTTGAATGCACTTGAAGATACCTTGTTCAATGAGTATTTTGGCGCTTGTGTCGACGCGTTCGAATATATTGTCCGTAGTGTCTTTTCTCATCGCGATGTGTATCCCGTCAGCTTTGGGATTTTCCCCGTATGTTAAGCGCAAAGGGCTCGCTTTGATGCCTGGGATGTTGAGCGTTTTCATCATATAGCCACCAACAACATTATTGAGGGCGATAACATCTACGCGATCAGCTTCCAATTGGCGAAATAGCTGTTCATAGCTATTGGCAAATAAAAAAGGTTTCAATCTTTTTGACTCATATATCCAGCTATCCAGATCTTTATTATGAAAGGTGTCGCCTCTTACGATGGCAAGCTTAAGTGAAAACAGCTGTTCCAATTCTGTGAGTTTTTCTGCTTGCTTTCTCTTTGCGTAAAAAATGGTTTCCCCACCAATATCATAAAAGATGTAGCGGTATTTTGGCTGGTTATCTTCCTCTACGTAGAAAAATCCTGCGGATGCGTCGATAGCGCCTTTGTGAAGCATTAACTTTACTCTCGAATAGGGAAGAAAAAGCAGCTCATAGGAAAGCCCTGCATGCTCTAGCACCGATATTAAAAAATCAGGGTCTATACCAAAGCCCGTATGTGCTTTATGGTGGCACCCTTGACCGCTATAAGCCTCAAAGTTATGCCCTTTTTGTATCGCATAAGGCGGGAAGTCATTAAAAGCAATTCTTAATGCTCTATCGGACTCAGCATATGATTGGTATGAGATAAGCGTTGATGCTAAAGCAAAAGTAAGCATCAGCGTACAACGATGCCCGAGCAGTGTTCGATATAGAGTCATTGATAACAAATTCTCGGTTTTCGATATGACCTTCCGGCTAATAGACTATTTAAACCTAATTTGATTTTGAAAATCTGTCTAGTTTTTGATCTGGATATTATCAAAAATGGCAATAAAAGCCATTTAAATGCCAATATTGCCTATTTTATTATTTCAAGAATCGTTTTATTGTTCTTAATGAGCTGTTAGCAGGCTGCACAGTGATCTAACACAGAGATAGAAGGTGGACTATGGGAATTAATATAGCAATTGTCGTAACCGAGAGGTGCCATGCCTCATCGATTTTCTCTGTGGTGGATATGCTGCTGGCCTCAAACTATTGCAGTGGAAAAATTCTTAAAGAGCGCTTTGATATTTTTGATGTCACGCTGGTGGGGTATGAAGAGCAGTGCAGAGCCTCCAGTGGTTATACTGTTGGGCCACTGGTTAACCCGGAAGCGGTTAAGCGGCCAGACCTTGTTATTGTACCGGGGGTGGTAGAATCCATCTTTAGTTCAGACAGAATGGGAGAGCAGTTAACGCGTTATCAACGCTGGTTTGAACTTATTAAACATTGGCATCAGCAGGGGGCCGTTATCTGTGGAGCCTGCACGGGGAATATCTTTCTGGCAGGCTCGGGGGTTGCGATGGGGCGATCCTTAACTTGCCACTGGATTAGTGAGCAGGTTCTGTCGACGACCTTTCCGCAAGAGCGGTTTAATGCGCGGGAAATGCTGTTTGATCACGGTGATATTATCAGCTTGGGCGGCGCTTATGCGATTCAACACATCGTTATTTATCTGATCGAACGGTTTGTTAGCCGAGAGCTGGCTATGGCTACCTCAAAGCTCATGATGGTAGAGCCTGAGAAGGGCATGCAATCCCCATTCAGGCTTTTTTTACCGGATAAAAAGCATGGTGACAGTGCGATTAAAGATATACAAGACTGGCTCGAAGTGCATTTTCGTCATGCTGTCTCCATTGCGGACTTAGCCGCCCGAATGAATGTGAGCGAACGGCAATTCTGTCGTCGATTTAAAAATGCGACCGGTGATTCTCCTGGTAATTATATACAGCGCTTACGGCTGGAATTTGTGAAGCACGCCTTAGAAAGCAATGACAAAACGCCCAGCGCGATTATTTGGGAAACCGGTTATGAAGATGTAAGCTCGTTTCGTCGCTTATTCAAGCGCGAAACAGGTATGACGATGAATGAATACCGCAAGCGGTTCGGAACCTGACAGTGATGAAGGGTGAGAATCAGCCGCTATACTCTTCACCCGCTATACGCTTTAGCCGCTATACTCTATAGGTGCGTTTGTGCGCTGACAGTCCCCTACGTTTACATGGCTTTATTTAGGTTGGTTTAAAGACCTTATATGGTCAGAAATAGAGAAGGAACTTGCTTTGACCCTTGAAATAGGATTGCTCTATGGCATTCTAGCCATCACCATTGTGCTTTTCGCCAGTGAGTGGATACGTTTAGATATTACCGCGCTGGGCGTTATTCTGGCGCTTGTTTTAACGGGCATTCTTTCGCCCGCAGAGGCGCTGTCTGGCTTTGGTAATCCGCTGGTCATTCTTATCGCCTGCCTTTTTGTTGTTGGTGATGCGTTATTTAAAACCGGGGTGGCAGGGCAGGCCGGTGAAAAAATAGTGCAGCTGGCCAGTGGCAACAAAGTGTTGGCACTGGTGTTGGTGATTCTGGTGGTGGCGTTCCTCTCTGCATTTATGAGTTCGACTGGTGCGGTAGCGATATTAATCCCTGTTGTATTGAGTATGTGCCGGCGGCTCGGGCTGGCACCTTCGGTTATTATGATGCCGTTAGCATTTGGCGCGTTGATGGGCGGGATGCTAACCCTGATAGGCACCCCGCCGAATCTGGTTGTTTCCCAAGCGCTTAAGGGCGCATCGGGGCAGGGTTTTGGCTTTTTTGAGTTCGCCCCTTTTGGTGCTGTTACACTGGTATTAGGCATTGTATATCTGCTGCTGGTCAATATGGGAAAGCTTAAGCAGGGTAGTACCTCATCGACTGTTGAAGGCCGACTAACACTGCAGCACCTTATCGGAGAATACAATCTGCATGGGTTGATTCATCGCATCCGGGTACCTGAAAACTCCCCATTAAATGGTATGAGCATTGCCGAAGCCCGCTTAAGGAGCCAGTACCGGGTTACCGTGCTGGCTTACCGCAGTGAAGGCAGTACCGCAAGAGAGATTAAAGAGGTGCTGGCCAATACACGCATCGTTGCCGGTGATGAGCTGTTTGTCATGGCGCGTTCCGTCGATGTTAACTTGCTGGCAGATCCGGGCGGCGTAGAGCTGCTGGCGTGGCGTTCTGATGATAGTGGGTTTCTGAGTCGTGAGGTGGGGCTGGCCGAAGTGATGCTGGCACCCGATTCTCGCTTAATAGGGCTAACCATTAAAGAGGCGGGCGTTCGCAGTAGAAGTGGGTTGAGTGTCGCGGCGATAAAACGCAAAGGCGAGATATTGAGTGATGATATTTTTGAAGAACGATTAGAAGTTGGCGATATTATTCTAGCCGCAGGAGGCTGGGACTCGATAGCTAAACTCAAAAGTAGCCGTGGCGACCTGTTGGTTCTGCACCTGCCTGAGGAGTTCGAAAGTGTTGCGCCCAACCGCAACCGTTCGTCAACAGCGCTGTTGATTATGACCTGTATGGTGATGGTACTGACATTTACTCAGATGCCTGCGGTCGTGGTGGTGTTGGTTGCTGCAATTGCTATGGTGCTGAGTGGTTGTTTAACCATGCCCCAGGCCTATAGCGCGATTAACTGGCCGAGTGTGGTGGTCATTGCGGGTATGTTGCCCATGTCGCTGGCACTGGAAAAAACGGGCGGAATGTTTCTGATCACAGATTATTTAACGGGTTTATTGCAAGGCCAGTCACTGTTAATTGTATTAGTTGGCTTGTTTGTGATTACCAGTGTGTTTAGTCAGTTTATATCCAATACCGCAACCACTGTTTTAATGGCCCCCGTGGCTATTGTGATGGCGAACAATTTGGGGTTATCAGAAATGGGGCTGTTGATGACTGTTGCCATTGCAGCGTCAACGGCCTTTGCAACACCGGTTGCTTCGCCTGTGAATATGCTGGTGATGGCGCCGGGAGAGTACCGGTTTGTCGATTTTGTTAAGGTGGGTATACCTCTGATCGGGATTGCGCTGGCTGTGGTGTTAATCATGGTGCCGCTGCTTTACCCTGTTTAAGGAAGCGGAGTGGTGATATTCAGCGCACCCGAGATATGCCATCGGTGCGCTGAATAGATTACTAGCTTGTCTTTGTGTCGCTGTTAGCGTCGTAGAAAGGCCTCTATATGCGATTAAAAGCTTTTAGTGAGCTGTATCGCCAACGCATAGGCGCTTAGCTCGTAAGTCCCTTGCAGGTTAGAGAAACCTATTTTATCGCCGTTTACCTTGTAGTCGTGTTCATTAACTTTAACGTCATCAATCACAAGATAGCCCAGCGCGCCGTCAATCACCCAATCGCCTTCCATTTTGTATTGAGTGCCCAGGGTGAACCAGTTACGGTCTGTGCCGGGTACACGCGCAGTACGGAACTCTTTTTGAATGGGGGACTCATCATACGCGTACCCTGCTTTGATCAGGAAGTTCGGTGTATACGCATAAGATGCACCCACTGAAAATGCCCAGGTATTTTCCCAATGCTCAGGTACGTGACCGATCATGCCCTGTTGGCCGTATTTAGGTCCAGCCAGTGCGGAAACAGGACCAACTCCAGCGCTTTCATTGCTGAAAATATCAAGGTTTTCAAACTGAGACCAGCGTGTCCAGGTTGCACCTGCGTAAAGTGTCCACTCGCTATCCAGCTTCTGCATCAGGCTTAACGTTGCGCTTTCTGGCAGTGTTAGCGGCACCATCGCTTTTTCAGAGAAGGTCTGATAGCTGATAGGTGGGTTTGTGCCGGTAGCAACCGGTACATTGGTGATAGAAGCATTACCTTCCAGCTCAATTTCGACTTTAGATTTGTAGTTAAAGCCAATCGTCGTGTCAGCTGTTGGCTGGTACATCACGCCAAAGTTCCAGCCTGCTGCAGTATCGTCTCCTGATACGTCAAAATGTCCTTCTTTGATCAGGCTAGAGGGTATACCGGTAGGAGGTAACGCCAGTGCCGAGTAGTCCTGAAATTTGGTTAACGTGCCTTCTGCGTGAATAATATCGATGCCCAAACCTACAGACCACTCGCTGTTAACTTTGTAAGCGATGGTTGGTTGTACCGCAATCGCTTTCAGCTCGGTTTTGTCGGCAAAGAATCGGCCAACAAAGTCATCATTGTAGTCACCCGTTGTGCCAAATGGCGCGAAAACACCAATACCGGCTGACCACTTGTCGTTAATCGGGGTTGAAACATAAAGGTTTGGTACGACGGCCAAATCAACAAAGTCCCCACCCATTGAGCCGTCAACTGGCTGACCAAGGGTGTTGGTGGCACTGCCTTTGAAGTCGGTATCTACGTTAATCAGTGCTACACCGCCGGATACCTGTGCCTTATCAAGATAGGTTAAGCCCGCAGGGTTAAAAAACAGTACGGTGGCATTTTCCGGGTTAGCAGCTGCACCCGCATTGGCTGTGCCCATTGCAGAAGCGCTTTGCTCGTTGAGCGCATAACCGGCTGAAAATGAAATCGATGGAAGCGCAGCGAGAGAGAGTGCGCTCACTACTTTAGAAATAGACCTTACTCTTTGAAACATACTACAACTACCTTACTACATTTTTAAAGGATAGATGCTCAGGTGGGCAGTGCTCATAAACTGAGCTGCTTTTAGGATGTTGTATTTATTTTTAGAGGGTTACCTGGGCGTGCCGGGCGCATTATACGCAATTTTGTGTGAAATGCATCACGATAGATTTGTGATGTGGTTCTGTCTGATGGTTTTAGCTTTAAGATATTGCGCTAACTAAGTATCATCAGCTAATTCCATAAGAAATCAAGGAGGATTAAACAATGGCATTGAGGGGGATTTAATATGTTAAGAATGATGCTTGCCAGCATTTTACTTAGCCTACCGTTATGTGTCTTTTCTCAGTCTAATATGGAGTTGGTGTATTCTGAATTGAAACTGAGATTGCCAGGCCAATTTACGCTGATTGGTGCTCTCGGTGACATGGGTGAGCAAGAGGATATACTCGTCTTTAGGTATGGCGATAAACTGGGAAAGAATTACATTGCTTTTTCAGATATGACTAACGATGCATCGATTGAGTACGGTTGTTCAATAAATGTTTTCTACAACGACCTTTTCTCCAATAACCCTGATACCCGCTGTAATAATGAGAATCTCGATTTAATGCGTAAAGTCTTTATCGAAAATAAAGAGGCCGCTGTATGGACAATCAATGGTTATGTAGTGAACTATTCGTCAGGTAAAAACAAATCCTTTGTCTTCGTTAGTGGAAAAAATGGTAAATTGGTAGGAATAGAATCAGATTTTATCGATAAAAAAACCTACCAAAATATGCTTAAAGATATATAGCAAACAATATTGGCCCAAGGTTTATAGCTGAGGGCCGTTTTAAAAGATGTTTCTACCGTTAATGGTCAGAGGGCGATATCCCGTTGTAACAGTATTCCTTAGTGCCATGCTAGTGAGCTGAATTGCTCGCTTCTCAAATTTGACCCCTGTCATTTTATTTCATCTCTTTCTACAAGTGCGACACTTTGTCACTGTTTGAGCGCTTTTAGAGCTGTTAATCTACCCGGTTAAAAATACCAAAACACTGCTATCTATCTGATTAATATGTGTTTTTAGCTATATTAATTGACTCTTATCAAACGAAACCTCGTACATAAAATATACAGTCTGCAAAATTATTAATTCAGTGAAGGTTTAATTATGTTTAAGCGTAAAGTGCTATCTCAAGTGGTTGCGGCAGCGGCCGTATCATCGTTTTTAGTCGGTTGTGGCAGTAGTTCTAGTTCAGGGTCTGCCGCTTCAACTACCACAGATATAGAGGGCAGTGCATTTGCTTCTTATGTATCGGGTGCCAAGGTTATGGCAATGGCCGGTGTTAACGAGATAGCAGGCCCGGTTACCACAACTGCGAACGGTGGTTTTAAGTTAGCTATTCCGAATGAACATTTGAAGAGTGACCTTGTATTTAAGGCAACAGGCGGAACCTACACCGACGAAGCAACCGGAGAACAAGCTGCATCTGGAGAGCTTTCGGTTATGGCGGGTGCGGGTACACTAAAGGCGGGTTCATCTATTCATGCAACGCCTTCTTCAACCATTATTAGTAAGCTGATGGCTGAGCATGGGTTGTCAAAAGACGCAGCAGAAAAAGCCTTTAATGACGCGTTTGGCTACCTGCCTGATACTTCGGTTGCTCCTGTTGATGCAACGAAGGCTAGCGATGCAGAAGATGCGAAGAAGTTAGCCGGAGTTAGAGCGGCTGCGTTTAGCCAGTTGTTGAAAAATCTAGGCCTGGACAAAGGCGACCACTCAGCACTTCTGGCTGCTCTGGCAGAAGATTTGGCGGATGGTACTGCCGACGGCAAGAAAGATGGCCAAGCAGTGAATGTTGATGGCACAGCGGGAGCCATGGCATTGAAGGCTGATATTGCAAACAAGTTTGCTACCGCTTTGTATGACTTTGCTAACAATGCAGACATGAACAAATCTGGCCTCAATACAGGTCAGGTTGGGTTGATCAAATTCAATACTAAAGCGGTCAGTGAGAACTATACCTTTGAGTTAACGCCTCCTAAGATGACTCAGGTCGGCCAGGCAGTGTACACGCTAAAAGTTACTAACAATGCCGATAGTTCCGTTTTTGCCAATAAGCCGGTATCAATGACGCCAATGATGTATATGGCGGCAGGGCATAAACACAGCACCCCTAATACTGGATGCACGGATACAAATGATCAGGGTGTAGCAACTTGCACAGCATATTACTTAATGGCTTCAGCTATGGGGAACGGCGATGTAATGGGCAACTGGGAGCTTAAGTTCTCAGTGGGTATGGGTGATGATAAAGAAAGCGTTCACTTCTTCCCTAAAGTGATGATGGCGATGGGGGATACTGCCAGAGGGACATTGAAAGGTGACTCAAACGACCAGATTGCTATGGGAGATATGGCTATGTCTCGTAACTATAATATCTTCAACAATGGCTTAGCCGGAATGGGGGATATGCGTAGCGCTGAATTCTTCATATCTGCACAGGAGAGTATGATGAGCTTTCCAGCATTAGTTGATGGTGTAGAGCTGAATACGGGTACAGCTTATGCCATGACGCCGAACAATATTATAGTAGAAGTCAGTACTGATAATACGGCATGGGTTAAGGCAACCACAAATGATGATGGCTTGTGGATGGCTAAACCTTTAGCAGGGTTAGTTGATGGTGAAGAGGGCAAGTTATACGTCAAGCTTTCTGTTGACGGAAATGAAAAAACGACAGACGGTAAAACTGCTGAAGTAGATAATGTTGCAGCCGAGTTTACGGTAACGCCTGGTGCAGGCTCCATGAACATGTCAATGTAAGCAGGCCTCCCCATGAGTAATAGACGTACATGGGTCAACAACGCGCTGTCTATCAGCGCGTTGTTGTTATCCTCCTCAACGGTATATGCCGCTTCTTGTTGTGGTGGCGGTAACGCAACCTCGCTGGTGCTCCCGAAGTTTGGCAATCAGATGATTGATGTTTCATTTGATATGGAAGACTACAAGGGGTACTGGAATCAGGATGGCGACTATAAAAAAGACCCCGATGGTTCAGACCTGAATCAATACCGTTTGAACTTGGGTTATGCCCACCGTATCGCAGATAACTGGCAAGCCAGCATCACACTGCCTTATGTCTGGAATGACAATACCTATCCGGGCATTACCTCAAAAGAGAATGGTCTGGGCGATATGAGTGCCAGCTTCTGGTACGAGACCTTTGACCAAGTGACCTGTGTTTATCAGGTGAATAGCATTGCTGATTTGAGACCTGCGATTTACGTAGGGGGAACTCTCACCGTACCAACGGGCAAGTCTGCTTATGGTGATGATGCTACCAGTAGTTTTGATATTACCGGCAGAGGTCTGTATCGTTTTGATGCCAACCTGCTGATCGAAAAAACGGTTTATCCGTTTACGGCCACGCTACAAGGGTCTTATGGAAAGTACCTGGAGCGTGATGTGAATCAGGAATATGGCTCTCCTGTCGAGCCCTACAAAAAGAATTTGGGTGATCGCACCTTTGTTTCGGCATCGGTGGGCTATACCTATTTCCTTGAAGAGCTGGATACACTAACCTTTACAGCCGCATTTGCTGACTTGCGTGAAGGTGAAGGTGAAATCGATGGTGTCTCTGACCCGCTAACCGAGTTTGAGAAACAGTCCGTTGCGTTCACCACAGCTTATGCCTCATCTGACTTGCGCTGGGTAGTAAAAGGCACGTTCAGCCACGCTCTGAGAAGTGATGGAAGGGGTGAGAATTTCCCAACGACTGATATTTTAACCTTAGGGGTAAGTTATGCGTTTTATTAAATTATTGTGCATTGCACTGACCCTGACTGTGCTAACCGGATGTCTTGATGATCTGAAGTCTGACAGCAAAGACCTTAGAACTGACACCTCGACAGGCGGCGAAAACTCAGCCCCAGCTCTGGACTTTATGGAGTTGACCACTGAGAGCGAAACGGTTCAGCTCAGCACAGAGCTAATGAGCAATGATGCGGTGGTGCTTTATTACACGATGTGGTGCCCTATCTGCGACAGCCATATGAGCCATCTGCGCAATAATATTATCGACAACTATCGTAATGTACGGTTTCTCATCGTTGATTATGTTTCCGGTACGGTTGCTCAGTCACGAAACTCTCAGGTTTCCAATGGATACGCATCGCTAACCGTGTTGGCAGATACTGATCAGTCATTGATTGAACAGTTCAATGCCACGATGGGCACGACAGTGGTGATTGATGATCAGAATAAAATACTGATGAATGAAGACTATAAGAACGGCGCTAGACTGGCTGAAGTATTGGAGGCGCTATAATGGTACACACACAATCAACACTTCAATCAGTCACCCGGTTGTTAGTTATTGGCCTGCTTGGGTTGTTCTCTGTGTCGGCTTTGGCAAGTCCGGCTTATGACGCAATGAAGGCGAAAAAGCCGGAGCAGGTCGTACAGGCACCTGACTTTTCATTAACCACGCTTGATCAGCAAGCGATTAATCTGTCTGATTACAAGGGTAAGGTGGTCGTGCTGAACTTCTGGGCAACCTACTGTATTCCCTGCCGAATAGAGATGCCATCGTTAGAAAAGTTCTCGCAGAAACATCAGGCTAATGATGTAGAAGTGGTCGCAATATCTCTTGATGAAGGCAAAGAAAAAGCGATACAGAGTTTAGTTAATAAAATGAATCTGACGTTCCCTATTGCTTTAGAAGGGCAATCCGCTGGCGATAACTATCAAGTATCCGTGCTCCCGGTTACTTATATTATCGGCAAACAAGGCGAGTTGCTGGCTAGAGTTGTAGGCGATAGAGACTGGGCCAGTGAAGAGGCTGATCAGTTGGTAAAAGCAGTATTAGCAGGGGAGTAACTCCCCTCGCTTCTTATTCATCTAAATCATCCTAACGCCCTCAGTTCATATTAGCTTGCCGCATAGATCATATTCACATCACAGAACGGCTATTTTCCCAACCTATTTTCCCAATAATTGACCTACGCTAAGCCAATTAAGACTGGTTCATGGCTTTATCGTAGATTAATATCTATTTATAAGTAGATTAAGATTCTTTAGTAAAAATAAATACAATTCTATTGAGTTCTGCAGGGTAAAATCCGGAGGGAGTATGAAGACGGTAGTAAGCATCAGCCTGGGAAAAGATGCGCTTGATTATGATTTTCAAACAGAGTTCTTGGGGCAGCGATTCAGAGTCGTCAGAATTGGCACCAACAATGATGTCAAGAGAGCCGAGAAGCTGCTCAGAGAGTGGCAATCAAAAGCGGATGTAATCGGCCTCGGGCGGGTTCGAGAGCACTACAGCGTTGGCACTCGTAACTTTATCCAGAAAAGCACTCGCAGGCTGGAGAAGTGCGTTAGTCAGGTTCCTGTCACTACGGGGGCGACATTAAGAGGTATTTTGCACGAGTGGGCCATTCGCCACACGCAAATTGAGCAAGGTAACTTTTTTAACAACTCAAGAGTTCTGTTCTTGAACGGTGTCACCAACTACAAGGCTGCGGTGGTACTTAACGAGTACACCGATAACCTCCAGTTCGCCGACTCGGTTCTACAGCTCGGCATCCCTAAATTCATTACCTCACTCTCAGGCCTGGAGCTGTTTGCAGCGGGTACGCACCCGCTTAACAAATGGTCTTCTCCTCATGTTCTTTCGCCTAAAGTTATCGCACTGAAAGAGTGGAACCGCTTTATCATTAAAAAGGCGGCTCAAAAGGCGGATGTGATTGCGGCGGCCTATGAAGAGATAGAGGACTTCTCGCTGGAAGAGCTGGGCGGGAAAACGCTTTTGACGTCAACCATCTCAGATGAACGCCTTGATCGACTTAAACTGAAAGGCGTCAACATGGTGGTGGATATGTGTCCGCAGCTATTTGATGTGACGGTTGGTATCAATGTTATCGAGGCGATGATTTTAGCCGCACTGGACAAAAAGCCTGGCGAGCTAACCCTGGACGACTATCTTGAAATATTGTCGTCGCTAGAGGCAGAACCTCGCATACTTTATCCGGCCGGTTACAAGCGGCTTAACCGTTTTGCATTTGTTATTCACCCGCTATCGCAGCAGTACTTCCGCAATGCCAAGCCGCTTGACCTGGTTGCCAAGTTCTCGCCTCCGGTAGTGATGAATACGGTCGAAAAGGCGATGGCCTACGCGCCTCCGTTTGTTTACTCACACGTATCGGGTATTAAGTCGCCCACTGGTGATGAGGCTGAAGGCTGGTTGATTACGGTTGGTGGAACCCCAAAAGAGATTATGGCGCACAGCCCTGAATTTACTTACCGTCGACTATTGGCCGCAGCACGCATGGCCAAACGGCTGGGGGCGCAAATTATGGGGCTTGGCGCATTTACCAAAGTCGTTGGGGATGCCGGTGTTACCGTAGCAAAAAGGGCTCCTCTGCCAATCACTACGGGTAATAGCTACAGTGCATCTGGGGCGTTATGGGCCGCTAACGAAGCCACCAAGCGCTTAGGTCTTGTTAAGGTTGATAAAAAAGGCAAGGTTCAAGGTAAGGCGATGGTGGTCGGCGCGACCGGTGCCATTGGCTCTGTCTGTGCTCGTTTGCTCGCCAAAGCCGTTGTTGAAATACACATGGTTGCTCCCGAAACAGCCAAACTTTTAGCGCTTAAAGAGACTATTCTAAAAGAGACACCAGACGCCAAAATTCATCTAGCCACCTCTGCTGATTCAGATAAAGGGCTGGCAGATATGGATATGATCGTAACGGCAACCTCCGGTGCGGGTAAGAAAATACTCGATATTATGAAGGTTAAGCCAGGTTGTGTGATTACTGATGTCGCAAGACCATTGGATATTCCTGCCAGTGATGTGGCCAAGCGCCCTGATGTACTGGTCATCGAGTCGGGTGAAATTGAGTTGCCTGGGGAGGTGAAGATGAAGAATATCGGTCTTCCCCAGAATGTCGCTTATGCCTGTTTGGCTGAAACCATTGTGCTGGCACTGGAAGGGCAGTTTGAGAACTTTACCGTTGGCCGCAATATCGAATGGGAGAAGGTCAAAGAGATCTATAAACTGGGCCTTAAACACGGCATGAAGCTCGCCGCGATTTCTGGTGTGAATGGTGTTTACTCAGACGAAGATATTCAGCGAGTTAAAGAGCTTGCTGAGAAGAAGCGGGCTGAGATTAAAAAGCAAGAAGATACCAAAGTCGTCAAGTTGAAAAAGCCTCGTTCGACAAAGAATAAAGCCGCTGTTTGAGCGGACTAACTCGGCGCAGCTGAGGTTGCGCCTATTAACCAATAAAGGTGGCCCGAAATGGCCACCTTTTTTATTGCCTGTATTGAGCTGTAAGAGGGCGCCCCGCGCCCGATAAAATGTTATCAGCAGACGGGCAATATAGAGCTCGAAGCGGGAGAGTACTTACTTAAATAGTAATTCATCGAAGTAAATGAATGGTGTTCTATACGATGACTGTCTTGCTAATAATTTCCCTATGAGTTGCATTAAAATTATTTAGAGGTACACTTGTTCGCTCAAATATTGAGGTTAAGAGCATGAGTATATCGATAAACAGAGCTGACTTTATACACACTGCATGGCGCTGGTTGGCCCGTAATGTAACCAATAACAGTAGTTTTTCTGCATACTTTGAACCGCTCGTTCAAATGTTTTACACGCAGTGGCGTGCCGACCGATTTAGAAGTAATGTAATTGATGTACGCCGAGAGTCGGCAGATATGTATTCACTGGTGATCAAGCCTAATAAGCGCTGGCAAGGGTTTGAGGCTGGGCAATACATAGAGCTGACAGTCGAAAAAGAAGGCGCGTGGGTGAGCCGCTTTTTTAGTATTTCCAGCAGCCCTGCTTATTTTGAACAAAGCGGCTTAATTGAACTGAGTATACGGATTCAGGAAAACGGCCAAATTACCCCATGGTTACCTCAGGCGCTCAAGGCGGGAGGGGTGGTGAATATCTCTCAGGCTGCCGGTGAGTTCTGCCTGGAACGAGCGCTAACCCCAACATTAATGATTGCGGGTGGAAGCGGTATCACGCCATTTCGGTCGATGTTGCAACAACTGGCACGTCGTCGAGAAGTCGTTTCTCAGCCCATTAGCTTGCTGTATTACGCCCGAAGCAGCGAGCATTTTTTATTCCGAAACGAGTTAAAAACCTTTCAACAGCAACTTCCCGGCTTAGTGGTGCACTTTATTGACACCCGTGATGTAGGGTTCTTTAGCGAGGCTCATTTACTGAGCTATTGTGAAGATTTTCGTTCGCGTGACGTTTATATCTGCGGTCCCAGCCCGATGATTGTACACGCGCGAAAGGTGCTGCAAGGCCAAGGCGTCAAGCAAGAGCAAATTCACTATGAGTTCTTTGGCCCTGAGCCGGTGTCATTGGATGAAGACCGCGAGGCATCCAACGTATTGTTCCAACAATCGGGTAAACAAGTCACAACCGATAAAGATCAGGTAAAAACCTTACTGGCATTAGCAGAAGAGGCACAAATCAAACCGGTGACCGGGTGTCGTATTGGCGTCTGCCACCAGTGTATCTGCCAGAAAAAAAGCGGCGTTGTGTATAACAGCAAAACCAAAACCTATAGCGATACCGGCCAGGAAGATATTCAGTTATGTGTCAGCGTACCTGTCGCAGATGTTGTGTTAGAGCTTTAGTCGAAAACTTAAGGATTTAGTATGAGTACTGCAACCAATAATGCCAGGCCCGATAGTGCAACGCTTGATGCGTTTGCTCAGGACTTGGATCAGATACGATCTACCACGATGGAAAAAGTCGGCCAGGAAGATGCCAACTATATTCGTAACGTGATAAGAGTCCAAAGAATCAGTGAGATTGGCGGGCGTGTCGCTTTAGTACTGGGTTTTTTAAGCCCCATCTGGTGGGTTGTAGGGGTGTTGCTGCTGACGCTGGCAAAGATTCTCGACAATATGGAAATCGGCCATAACGTCATGCATGGTCAATACGACTGGATGAACGACCCCAACATTAATGGCAAGCGTTTTGAATGGGATCATGCCGCTGACTCCGACTCCTGGCGGCGTTACCACAACCATGAACACCACACCTACACCAATATTATCGGCAAAGACCGTGACTTCGGGTACGGGCTATTACGCTTAAGTGACGATACCCGGTGGAGACCGAAAAATCGCTGGCAGATTCTTACCTATCTAAACTTGAGCATACTGTTTGAGCTGGGCGTGGCGTATCACGAAGTAGCCGGTGAGCGAATTTTTATGGGTAAGCGACGCAAAACCAGCAACTTGCCGATTACCCGCAAAGAGCTACGAAATGCCTTTTTCAGCAAAGCAGGGCGACAGTTCTTTAAAGATTATGTGTTTTTCCCGCTGCTCTGCTTCCCCATGTTTTTGCCTGTTTTGGCCGGTAACTTTTTAGCCAATATACTGCGAAATTTATGGACCAGCACGGTGATCTTTTGCGGTCACTTCACTGAAGATATTCACACGTTCAAAATGGAAGAGTGTGAAAATGAAACGCAGGGCGAATGGTACTATCGACAAATCCTCGGCTCATCGAACTTCGAAGGCAGCCGATGGTTACATATTTTAAGTGGGCATTTAAGCTGTCAGGTAGAACATCACCTGTTCCCTGATGTGCCTGCCCACCGCTACCCGGCCATGGCGAAAGAAGTCGAAGCCGTGTGCCGTAAATACAATATCCCCTACAACACCGGCTCATTTGGCCAGCAGTATTTAACCGTCGTTAAACGGGTATTGAAATACAGCCTGCCGCCAAAGCAGGTTCCGATTGAAGCGTAGAGTGCCGTTGTAGATATCGACAAAAAGCCCGTAATGGGCTTTTTTGCTTTTAAGGTCTGTGAGTACCTTCCCTTCTTTTCACAACCCCTCTCTCTATTGCTTCAGCTAGCACTGCACATAAGACATGGTTAGTTTTTAAATGTTAACGTAGTTGCTGTAGTGGTGAGGCATTTATTTGGTGCCAGGTAAATGGGTGCTGCGTGGGTGAGGCATATCGTTAATTGTGATTGTGTTAGGGGAGAGGGGTTTGTTATAACTGATTTAGTTATTGTTGAATGGGTAGTTGTAGATATTAGCACCTGATATTGGATGCGGGCATGTGATGTCTAGTATTTCGTGGATATTCTCATGAATTAGTTGTTATAAATCTCAACCGGAGATCTCATGGAGATAGAGAGCATAGCCATAGAGTTAGATAGATTGTCAGAGGCAGTAGGTCTTGGGCAGTTTGATGAAGCTATGAATGGTGTTGATATTTTGTATCAACAGGTGAATGAAAGCGCTGAAAGAAATACTCAGTTTTTCACTATAATATCTAATATTGCTAGCATATTCATTGATGTTGGACACATGAAGCCATGTGCTGACTCAGCTAAAAAAGGTTTAGATATTCTCAATGAATACAAGGATGAGGTAATCGAAAAGATTGGAGAAGATGCTTACTTCTATAATTTGAGTAATGCGAAATCAAATTTAATCAGTGAGAAGAACCCATTTAAACACACCTTTTCTACAATCGAACAACTTGTAGAGATAAAAACAGACCTTTGGAAGGCGATTAAATCATTTAGTGATACTAACTCTGGAAAAATTGAGCCAATCTATATTGTCAATTTAGGAAATTCCTTGAAGCAGCAATTTCGCATAGCGGAGGCTATGGAATGCTACGATCTAGTTAATTCATTAAATCGTGATATCCCGCAATCGTGGATCAACAGGTCTGCAACTCTTATTATGCTAAATCAAGTTTCGAACACTTTTTCAATACAAATGCTGGAGCAGATTAAAAATGGGTATGAAAATGTGCTTTTATCGAAGGATATCCCTCCCATATGGCTAGATCACTATAGGAATCAGGTTGCATTTCATCAAGATAAGATTAACGAGGCTTGCAAAGAAGCCGGTATTGAGCCTGATTTGCATGATTCAGAAAAAACTAAAAGTGAATATGATGAGCTTAATAATTACAGAAAGTTTTGTTTAGATAATAACTTGAGTTTATCCGAGCATGGTTTGTATTGCCCGTGTGTGGGAAGTTCCAGAGATAACTTAACTATACCTACCGCCGCAGGGGTCGTTGGTGATTCTGTCATTCCTATGGAAATGGTTCTCAACCGATTAAAATCAGAGTTTTCATTCGCGCGACATTTGTATTTTGAATATCTTTCAACAGAGAAAGATTATGAATTGCTCCATGGTTCATGTTTTTCAGAGCTTTTTAATGATGAGCTTCTAGGCATAGATGTTGAGAAACTTAGAACAGCTTTTCGATTATGCTTTGGTATATTGGACAAAATAGGTATAGCTATTTGCGAACTATTTAACCTTTATCCACCTAATGGGAAAGTCTATTTTCAAAGTTTTTGGCAGCTTGACCGTGGCAGTAGAAGGGAGCTTTTTAATCACAACAAAAGCCCTGGGCTACTAGCTTTGTATAGTATTGCTACGGATTTGAATGAAAGAAAAGAAGGTGAGTGGTCATTTTTGAAACAGCTGAGAAATGATTTAGAACATGAGTTTGTGGTTGTTCATAAAAGCGATAATCCAAGTGATATCTATGAATCTTACGAATTCATGGATAGCATAGTATTTATTCAAGAAGATGATTTTATAGAGTATCTCAGACGTATATTGCAATTAACTCGATCTGCAATATTTTCGTTTGTATTCACAGTGCGTGATAAAGCGTTAAAAGAAAAGCAAGATGGGGCTCTTTATCTTCCCAACTGCATCTTTCGGCAAGATTATATATTTGAAGACCAAGATTTATAAGCGCATGCTGTGGAACTGACGCATGCGTTATGAGGATGACAAGCTTAAGTAAGCACCCTTCGGGTCGGTGACAACTGAGAATCATTACCACTCATCTTTAGTTTTCAAATAAACTTCGGCACTTTGGCATAACGTACCAGACCTTGAGCAATCAATGAAACAACAAAAAAAGCGACCGACTGGCCGCTCTTTTGGTTTGATGAAGTGGGAGACCCTTAACTTACACAATATGGTCAGTAGAGAAGTAGTTAGTCTTGCTCCACTTACGGCTGTGGTGCTTACGTACTTTCGAGCGAAGCTTACCATTCTTATAAACATACCCTAAAAAGGTTGTGCCGCGGAATTTGTACTGGGTTGACCAGCCTGTCCAGTAGCTGTAACCACCTGCAATAGTTTTAAGGGCTTTGCTGTCTAGCTCACAGTTAGCGGTTAGGTCTGCAATGTTCAATGAGTTAAGGGCTAAAGTTGTCATCATCGTATCCTCTGAATAAATCTTTTTACGTGTTTTGAGTTTAAGTAGTAGAACCTCTGTGTTGCTTGGTTGGTTCGTACTTAAGGTATTGCAGAGGCTGTGCCAGAGTTTACGTTGAATGATGAAAATATTTTTAACGCGTTGATAATAAATGAGATATTTTTAGTGTCTGGAAATTGATGATCATTTCTCTATGTATTATCAGTTGATTTATGTTGCTTTTATAACGACGAATATTTTGGGTGTGTTTTATATTTAATAACTATTTTTAGCCCACTCGGTTTTCCTCTCTGCCTTATTCCGTTGCCGTGTCGTGAGATGATAATTGTTTGAAAAAAAGCTTAGTTGCATCGTCTCCGGGGAAGTAATGCTCTATGCGTATGTTCTGCAACGTAACATCCAGTGGCGTGCCAAAGGTCGCAATGGTCGAGAATAAACTGAGTTTATGGCTCCCTACGGTAAGCTTTAACTGAACCAGCGGGGTGGCGATATCGCCGACCTCTCTTTTTTGCCAGTCACTCGGTATGGCGTTGTAGCTTAGCAGTTTGTCGAGCAATTCATTTGGGGCGTCTCGATTCGGGCGGAGTAAATGTTCTTTGTGTATGCGTTGCAGAAGAAAAATAGCGACCTCTTCCCAGTTGTCGACAAAGGGGCGATAGCCGTTGTCATCAAAAAATAGCTCCATCATATTGAATGTTGGAGGAAACTTAGCGCCTAGCTCTACCAGTTTTGCAGTTAATGTCTGCTGAGGCTGGTTAGCCATGAGAATATTCCAGTTCTCATCCATTACGATGGCGGGGTAAGGGGCATGGGTATCCAGCATAAAATTAAGTGCAGCGCGAATAGGCGAGAGCGTTGTCGCGTTCAGAGGTGATTCCTGATACTGGTAGCTGAAGCCTGCGGAGGCGAGCAACATATTGGTCTCTTTATAGGGAATATCCATCATTCGGGCTAAATGAAGAATCATCTCCCGACTTGGCTTAGAACGACCGGTTTCCAGAAAACTAATATGTCGGGTCGACACGTCAGACTCCATGGCTAAATCCAGCTGGCTAAGACGCCGACTCTTTCGCAGGTCTTTTAATACTTCTCCAAATGCGGTCACTTAATGACTCCCTAAAAAGAATATATTGGCCTTATCGTTAGGTTGCCTCAATTATCACAGCAAAAACATTACCTCAGAGGTAATTGTTACCTTACACAAAAATAACCACACTGGCATAAGACAAAACAGAAAAAATAGGTCAGAGTAGAATGGCACTTATTTAAGAAATAGTTTGAAGTAAATAAATGGCCCGATACGATGGCTGTCTTGCTTGTACCTTCTAGTTTTCTGTGAACATAGAGTTCGGGCGCAGGGCACCCTCGTACAAAGGCCCTGGCAAAGTGCGTGGCGGCAAAGAAGTAAGAGGGTGCCCCGCGCCCGATAAAACGAATTTTAATAGCAGATGAGTAATATAGGGGCTCGTAGCGGGATAGTACGTACTTAAGAAGTATTTTGTGGAGTAAATAATTGGTGTTCTATACGATGGGTGTCTTGCTAATGATTGCAATTATGGCATAACGTGCCTGGTCTTGATTAAGAAACGGAACAACGAAAAAAGAGCGACTAATCAGCCGCTCTTTTTGTTTGATGAGGTGAGTAACCCTCAACTTATACAATATGATCCGTCGAGAAGTAGTTAGTCTTGCTCCACTTACGGCTGTGGTGCTTACGGATCTTGGAGCGAAGCTTTCCGTTCTTATACACATACCCTAAAAAGGTCGTACCGCGGAATTTGTACTGGGTTGACCAGCCAGTCCAGTAGCTGTAACCACCTGCAATGGCTTTAAGGGCTTTGCTATCCAGTTCGCTGCTTGTTGCTAGGTCTGCAATGTTTAATGAGTTAAGGGCTAAAGTTGTCATAGTCGTATCCTCTGAATAAATCTTTCTACGTGTTTTGAGTTTCAGTAGTAGAACCTCTGTGTTGCTTGGTTGGTTCGTACTTAGGGTATTGCAGAGGCTGTGCCATAACTGACGTTGAGGAATGAAATTATTTTTAACACCTTGATAGTAAAGCGTATATTTTCTGTATTTAGATATTTTTGATCATTGATGGGGGGCGGTTGATTCAATTAATGTTGGCTAAAAAACAACGAATTGAATCGCTATGTTTTAATATTGGAAACAGTCTGAAGGGCTTACTCTGTTTCGGCTATGCTTAGACAGTGATCAAATTTAAGAGCTGGGCTGAACTCTATTTCCCCCTTTTTTCTAGCTTTGAGGAAAAGTTGATGATTTGGCTGCTTAATTGAATAACGCGGAAAGAGGTAATATACTTGACTTATTGTCGATATCGACTCACCGAAAAAATGCCATCCACACGTACCTTTCAAGTGAAGTTCGTCTTCCGCGTGTGGCTCTGGCAACCTAATTAAGTTTATTCTGATTATGCGTTTTGCCATCCTTATTGATGCTGGTTTTGCTAAGACGAAGCTTGGCAACAGAGATAATCCAGCTTCTGCTAACGACTTTATTAGCCTGGTTGATAAAATTAAAGCGCACCCATTTCTAGTTGATAAATACTTACATCGGGTCTATTACTACGATGCTCCTCCTTACTCTAAATCCCACAATATGCCTTTAAATGGTGGAAAACATAACTTCTCTCAAGACCCGCTTACTATTCATAATAAAAAACTACTAACAGAGTTATCAAAGGCGAATCATTTTGCTTTGCGTATGGGGGAGGTTCGTTTCAGGGGGTGGGAGTTAAATCGAGACTCTTTAATAAGTGGCGTTCAGTCTTGTGAGATTACAGCCGACAACTTACGTCCCTCCCTTCAGCAAAAAGGTGTCGATATGCGTATCGGCTTAGATATCGCATCTCTTACCCTCAAGAAACAGGTTGATATAATTGTTTTAGTGACTGGAGATAGTGATTTTGTCCCGCCTATGAAGTTTGCAAGAAAAGAGGGGTTACAGTTGGCGTTGGTGACATTTAACCATTCTGTTCACTCTGATTTGATAGAGCACGCAGACTTGTCACTTGACATTGATTTAGAAGAAACTGAGGAATAATTGACGTTTGTGTACTGCTATCTGATGGCAGTAGGCTTAATTCCTTTTTATTATTTCATTTAGTTTATGAATAGCAAAGTGCCGCACTGAACCAAAACTGCAACCCAAAAGAGCGACCGATTGGCCGCTCTTTTTGTTTGATATGGTTCGTAACCCTTAACTTACACGATATGATCCGTCGAGAAGTAGTTAGTCTTGCTCCACTTACGGCTGTGGTGCTTACGGATCTTGGAACGAAGCTTACCGTTCTTATACACATAGCCTAAAAAGGTGGTGCCGCGGAATTTGTACTGGGTTGACCAGCCAGTCCAGTAGCTGTAACCACCGGCAATAGTCTTAAGCGCTTTGCTGTCCAGCTCGTTGCTTGTCGCCAGGTCTGCAATGTTTAGGTTTGTCGTGTTAAGGGCTAAAGTTGTCATAGTCGTATCCTCTGAATAGATCTTTTTAAGTGTTTTGAGTTTAAGTAGTAGAACCTCTGTGTTGCTTTGTTGGTTCGTACTTAAGGTATTGCAGAGGCTGTGCCAGAATTGACGTTGAACGATGAAAATATTTTTAACTCTATGATGTTAAAGGGTATATTTTCTGTGTTTAGATATTTTCGCTCATTGGCTGGTGTCGGCTGATTTAATTAATGTTGGCTAATAAGCAACGAACTGAATCGCTATGTTTTATATAAGGCAACAGTTGAGTTAATCAGTGTGGTGTCTTGCCCGTTCTGCATCCAGTAGTGCGCGTTTGCGTCCCAGCCCCCAGCGATATCCACCAAGGCCCCCGTCACCTCTTAATACCCGATGACAGGGGACTAGTACGCCAACACGGTTTGCTGCACAAGCCGATGCTGCGGCGCGGAACGCCTTTGGTTGGCCGATTTTTACCGCCAACTCGCTATAGCTAAGTACTTCGCCTTCTGGAATGCTAAGCAGGAACTGCCAGACTTTCATCTGAAAGGCGGTGCCTCTTAGGTCAAGCGGTAGTTCTGGTTGCGGGGCACCTGCGCTGATATGTTGATCCAGTGCCGTAATCCAGTGATCGAGTTCAGGCGCTGACTGAGCAGGTGAAGGTACTATTCCAGCGTTTGGGAACTCCTCTTTTAGCTGTTCCAGCAGTGCTTCCCGATGCTCGCCAAACTGGACAAAACAAACGCCTTTTGAGGTGGCGGCCATTGCCATCAGCCCTAATGCGGTGTCGCGGCAGGCGTAGCTGATGACTTCGCCTGCGCCTCCTGCACGATATGATTTGGGCGTCATCCCTATATTGCGGGTTGTCTCACCATAGACCCGGCTCACCGAGCCATAACCCGAGGCGAAGACGGCGTCGGTGACACGTTCTCCCTTTTTCAATGACTGTTTGAACGTCCTCATTCGAACCGCATCCTGGTAGGCCTTTGGAGAAATACCGAATGCGGCTTTGAACTGGCGTTGCAATTGAGAGGGTGACAGGGATGTTTGGTTGGCCAGCGTGTTTAGCGTCAGCGACTCATCAGCGTGAGACTCAATATATCGCGCGAGCTCTATAAGCGGTTCGATACGCTGCTGGCCATTTGTTGACTGACAGCGCTTGCAGGGCCTAAACCCGGCAGCCATGGCAGATTCTACCGTTGGAAAAAAGCGCAGGTTTTCCGGTAGCGCAGGGCGAGAGGTACAGGAGGGCTGGCAGAATACGCCGGTGGTGATGACGCCGTAGAAAAAGCGCCCGTCACTGGTTTTATCCCGTGACGAAATCGCCTTTCGCATGGCTTGCTCTGATGGCATTTCGTTTGTTGATGACATGTTTATCTTTCGCCCCCGGATGTTGCTGTTTGATGATATATGACCACACCCGCTATGACATTTCTATCCGTTTCTTGCGGGCAATTTGAATGAAGGTATTAATTGTGGCGATTTGCTTACATACTAAAGGAGGCCTTTGCGTTGCTGATCGTGTCGTGAAACGGCCTCTAATATTTGATTAACCTGAAGGCGATTACGATGGATGCAGAACTGATTAATGAGGGTATGAATGCGTTGGCAAAGATAGACCGTGATGTTGCCGAAGCATATGAACGGTTGGGTGCTCCTGCGCCTCGCATTCGACCCAAAGGGTTTGAGACCTTTCTCTCGACCATTGTCAGCCAACAAATATCCACCGAAGCGGCCCAAACAATTTTAGGCCGGGTAAAAAGCATATTGCCTGATATGTCAGCGGACGCGCTATTAACGGTGGCCGATCAGGATTTACGTCAGGCGGGGCTCTCCTTTCGAAAAATTGAATACGCCAAAGGCCTGGCCGAAGCAGTTTATCAGGGACACTTTGATGTGGATGGGTTAGAACAGATGACGGACGAAGAAGCAATAACCGAAATAACCGCTTTACGGGGTTTTGGCCGATGGAGTGCAGAAATATATCTGATGTTTTCACTTAATCGCCGAGATATTTTCCCTGCCGATGACCTGGCGCTACAGGTTGCACTCGGGCGGCTTAAACAACTCACCGATAAACCAACGCCGAAACAAGCACGAGCGTTGATTGAGCACTGGGCCCCGTGGCGTAGTGTTGGGTCGCTGTTCCTCTGGCACTACTACCGGGGCGCACCGGCCTGATATCAGGGGCTTGTTTGCGCTTCCGGCTTGCGATAGAGCGCTTTTAAATCCTCCAGAATCATATAATTAACCGGCACCAGAATAAGCGTAATAGCCGTGGCGAATATGATGCCAAAGCCGAGGGATACCGCCATCGGGATCAGGAACTGTGCCTGCGTACTCTTTTCAAATATTAACGGCATAAGGCCCGCGAACGTTGTCAGTGATGTCAGTAACACCGGGCGAAACCGTGCTGCGCCAGCGTTGCTAATGGCATGTAACATCTCTTTCTGGCGTTGTTTTCCGGCGTTTTGACTGTGACGATTGATGTAGTCGACCAAGACCAGGCTGTCGTTAACCACCACGCCGGATAATGCCAGCATCCCCATTAGGCTTAACAGGGTTAAATCCATCCCCATTATCCAGTGTCCGATGATGGCGCCCATTGCGCCAAATGGAATAACCGACATCACAATGAGTGGTTGCAGGTATGAGCCAAACGGAATGGCCAGCAGTGCGTAGATCACAAATAGCAGTCCTAACATCCCGAGCCATAAGCTGTGAAACGACTCCTGTTGCTCACGGGCCTCACCTTCAAGGGTGTAACTGATGCCCTGATAGCGCGGCAGAACTTCTGCCATAAACTGGTTAATATCACGCTTAATCGCTTCAATATCGGCCAGTTGTTTATTGATGTCGGCGGTGACGTTGAGGGTGCGCGCCCGGTTGATTCGAGTAATTGATGCGGGGCTGGTGCCAGGTAGCAGTTCCGCTACCTGATTAAATGGCACCTCATAACCTGTTGCAGTACGAATCAGCATGGTGTCGAGGCTATTGATGGATCTGCGTTCGCTGGCGGGGTAACGAACCATTACTTTAACATCATCCCGGCCGCGCTGAATTCGCTGCACCTCAAAGCCCCAGAATGCCCTGCGCACTTGCTGGGTTATGTCTGCAAGCGAGAGCCCCAGTAGGTCAGCGGTCGGTTTCAGCTTGATCTGTCGCTCCTGCTTGCCACCCGATAAGCTGTCACCGATATCAAATACGTAGGCGTATTGACTCAAGTGCTGTTTTAATTGATCTGCAACGGCCCTCAGATGCTTAAAACTCTGACCACTTAGCTGAATATCAATCGGATCACCGGAGCGACCGATTTCTGCCCGGTAGGTGAGCGATTCTGCACCAGGGATGTCTCCAATCATTTTGCGCCACTCTCTAACCAGCTCAGTGCTGCCAATATCGACCGTGCGGGTTTCCGGTGATTCGACCTCGAAGAGCACGCGGCCGTTATGGGTGTTGCCACTTCCTGTACCCCCCGCGTGTCCGGTGGACGAGAGAATATTCTTGATCACAGACTTTCCGTTCTCATCTTTGTACTTCTCTTGAAGTGCCTGGGCGGCGACGGTTATCTGCTCAATGTACTGATCGGTGGTTTCAAATGCAGTGCCAGCTGGCATGGTTAATATTGCCCGCGCGGTTTCGCTTTCAACCCTGGGGAAAAAGATAAAACGCGTCCAGCCACTGGTGATGAGCGCGATGATAATAATGCCTGCGCCGATAAAGAGCGATAAAGTCAGGTAGCGGTGAGAGAGGGCTTTTTTCAGTGTGGGTCGATAGTATTTGAGAATGGCGCTTTCAAGACCGTTAGCAATACGTTGTTGGATGCGGGTCAACCATCCCTGCTCTGAGGGAGATGACGGAAGCATCTTAAGGTGTCTTAAGTGGGCCGGTAATATCCACTTTGATTCGACCAGTGAAAACAGCAGTACCGGCACCACTATCAACGGTATCTGGCCGAACAATATACTGCGCCGACCCTCAATCAGCGCCAGCGGAATAAATGCCGCAATCGTGGTGAGTACGCCAAATGTGACGGGCACTGAAACTTCCTGTGTGCCACGAATAACCGCATCCATCGGGTTATCATGGTGCTGAAAGTGAGCGTAGATATTTTCGCCGGTGACGATCGCATCATCTACCACAATCCCCAACACCATAATAAAGGCGAACAGGCTAAATATATTTAGGCTCACATCGAAAAACGGCATTGTTAAGAAGCCCCCCATAAAACTGATGGGGATACCGAGGCAGACCCAGAATGCGACGGCTGGGCGTAGAAACAACGCCAGCAGAACCAGCACCAGTACGCCTCCCTGAAGGGCGCTGTTGATCAAGGTATTCAGTCGGCCTTTGACAATACGTGAGCTATCTCGCCAATAGCCAACCGAAATACCTTCCGGCATCCGCTGGTTGACCTCTTCAACATAGGCTTTGACTGCATTGGCAATGGTGATGGCACTTTGGTTGCCGACTCGGTAAACCTCAATAAGTACCCCTTGACGGTTGTTAAAGCGAATCTTGACCGGGTTTTCTTCAAAGCCATCATTGATCACTGCCAGGTCTTTGAGTGTTAGCCGCGTACCGTCTTCGCGAGTCAGGACGGTGATCTTTTCAAAGTCTTCCTGCTGGTAGGCCTGGCCTTTGGTTCTGATGAATATTTCTCCACCTGCCGTACGCACGCTGCCAGCCGAGAGGTCAAACGAACCTTTTTGTACCGCATCGGCAATATCTGCCATTGAAAGGTTGTACTCACGCAGTGTTCGCTCCGGTATTTCAATTGCGATCTCGTAGGCGCGAGTTGATTCGAGAAATACCTGGGTGACTTCTGGCAGGTTGTTTAGTTCATCCCGTACCTGTTCGGCAACAATTCTTAACTCTTTTTCGGACTGCTCTCCCGAGACCACGACACTGATCACTTCTCGCCGGTATTCTGCAATGGCAATCGAGGGGCGATCTGCGTCAGCCGGGAAGTCATTAATGGCGTCAACCCGACTTTTTATATCGTTGAGTAAGTCCCGCTTGTCGTAACCATCTTCCAGTTCAGCTGTGACAACGCCGGCACCTTCAAATGATTGGGAGGTTATTTTTTCAATGCCTTCAAGATCAAAAATCGCCTCTTCGATCAGAATAGAAACCCCTTCTTCGATCTCTTCAGGGGATGCGGCTGAATAGCCAACGGCGATGTTGATCGCGTCTCGCTCTATGTTGGGGAATACTTCGAGAGGAATCAGTTTGGCCAAGGAGAAACCGCCTAAGCCAAGAATTGTCAGCATTAACAGGTTAGCGGCGACTGCATTTCGGGCAAACCAGGCAATAAGGCCGTGCATTATTGACTCCTGATCTTTACGCGGGTGCCAGAAACAGGGTTGCCTAATGGCGTCGTGACTAGCCACTCACCTTCGTTCAGCTGGCTGTTAACGACGGCATTTGTTTCATCACTCCAGATGATCTCGACGTCCCTGCGGACAAGTTGCCCGTTTTCGACCAGCACCACCGTTTTACCCTGATAGAGCGCATCGCGAGGAATAGTAAATACGTCATCCAGTGTACGAGCTTTAATCGACGCTTCTATAAACTGACCAATTTTCAGTGGGGGAGCCCCGTCTTCCCGCTGGCGGTAGGGGTCATTGATCTGGGCAATGACATAGAGTTGGCGGTTATTGCTATCAAGGGCGCTTTCAGCTCTACTGATAAAACCTTTCCAGGAGAACTGTTTACGGCCCTGACGGGCAATTATCTCAACGTCAGGCCCTTTGCGGGTTGCTGCCTCTTCGCCTCTATATTGCTCAGGTATGGTCAAGTGCTCTACCTGTCGCGGACTCAATGGCAGGCGGACTTCTACATAATCAACGGCGTAGATATCGGCTAATTCGGTGTTAGTTGATACGAACTGCCCGACATCAACCTTTTTGTCGACGATTCGGCCTGCATAAGGGGCTGATATCTTAGTGCGTTGCAGGTCAAGTTTGGCCTTATCAAGTGATGCGCGGGCGGAGGCGACCCGTGCCTTTGCCGCCGCCAGCTGAGGTTTTCTGAGCACCAGCTCTGAGGCCGCTTTACCTCTGCCGATGCGTTTCCAGTTTGCCTCTGCCTGTGTGCCACGCGCCCGTTCTTCTTCGAGTTCAAACTGGGCCTGAACGAGGTCGGACTCGGCCATGATGACTGCGGCCTTATAGTCCCGATCATCGATATGGACGAGCGTTTCGCCTGCTTCAAAAAAACCACCATTTTGAAACCGGGGAGAGACCTGAGTGAGTGTGCCCGATACCTGAGAGACGAGACTGCCTTCAGTACGTGGACGAACCTCACCGTATGCCTTAAGCTGGATGGTGTACTGGCTGCGCGCCAGCTGTATCGCCTCTACATTGAGCAGTGCCTGTTCAGGTGGCCGGGCTTTGCGGGCTTGAGAGGGGTTTTGGGTTATTTTAAACGCAGCAGCAGTACAGACCGCTAACACAATGAGTGGCAGCAGTATCTTAAGGCTTTGTTTTACTCGTTGGTTCATTAACTCAGCAATCCTTCGGTCTGGTGAGTAGTCATGTTTGAATTCTAGTCGTTTTAATCGTTGGCTGTTTTAACACTTGCTTGTTTTAACCCCAGGCCCTTTTAAATTCAGGCCTTTTTAAACATTGTGGCCCTAACAATAACGGCCTTAAATCTGGTTTAATTTGGGGGCTCTGATTGTGTCTTACTGAGCTTGACCGGCACCTCTTCGACAAATGCCCCGCCCAGTGCGAGGTAGAGATTAATACGGTTTTGCAACCTTTGGTTTCGTACTTCAATTTCAGCGCTTTGGGCATCGAATGACCGCCGTTGAGACTCCAGTACCGTGATGAACTCAAGCAGTCCACTCTGATATTGATCAAAGGCCAGGTTTTCAGCTGCGATTGACTCTTCAACCGCTTTCTTTAAAGCATTTTCCTGTGCTTTCAGCAGTGTCTCATTGATGAGACCGGCCTCTACTTCTTGAAATGCAGATAACAGCGCCTGGTTATAGTTGGCCTCGGCCAGTTTGATATTGGCCACCGCGCGCTCTTCCTCTGCTTTAAGGCGGCCACTGTCAAATAGTGGCGCACTCAGGCCGCTGAAGATAGACCAGATCAAGTAGTCGCTGCTGACTAAATTGTTAAGTTCATCTGAGCGGGTGCCAAGGCTCCCGGTTAAGGTGAGTCGCGGGAAACGGTCTGCGTGTGCCGCTGCAGCCAGGAGGTTGGCGGACTCTAGCTGCTTCTGGCTGGCCATCAAATCGGGTCGCCGTTGTAACAACGCTGATGGTAAGCCGCTGGGGATAGGCGTGCTCAATGGTGTCAATTTTTGGCTGCTGTTAATGAGCCCTTCCGGGTACTCTCCCAGCAGTATTTCAAGGGTGCGTTTGGCGTCCAGCACCGCCGCCTGACGCTTGGCTATACGGGCTCGCTCGCCCGCAACATCGGCTCGTGCCAGATAAACATCCAGCGCATCTCTTAAGCCTAGTTTGAAATCTTCCTCGATGGTGATCAGGTTGTCGCTTAAATTTCGTAATCGTTGTTCAACAAGATTGAGTTGAAGCTGGGCCTCAGTCAGATTAAACCAGCTTCGGGCAACGCTGGCAGATAGTGAAAGCTGTGTTGCCCGCCATTCCGCCTCACTCACTTCAAAGTCGAGAGTAGCGGCTTTGGCCCGATTTGAGAGGCGGCCCCAAAGATCTGCTTCCCAACTGATATCGGCTGTCAGGCTTAGGCTGCTGTTATAGCTCGGATTGACCGTTCCATTCTGCTCTGGATTGGTTCGCTGTCGTTGTGCGCCAAGGTTTCCGTCGATGCTGGGGTTGAGGTCAGCGCCAACAATTCGGGCTTGTGCCAAAGCGGCTTCAACACGGGCTGCAGAGGCTTTTAAGTCATGATTATTGGCCAGGGCTTGCTGTATCAGTTGTTCAAGTTGAGGGTCGTTGAAATCATTGATCCATGCTGCAGGTTTTGCTTGCCCGGCATTGTTCGGCTGTTGCCACTGGTCAGGAATTGAAACGGCAGGGTACTCTTCCTTGGGTACAGCACTACAGCCTGCCAACAAAAGGCCAAAAAGAATACTGATAAAAAGTGAAGGCGAATACTTCATAATTTTAAAAACGTTATGCAAACACACATATAAGCAACTACAAGGTCAGGCACATAAAATAGATAAGCTGCGGGTGACTGGAAAACCTGAGCTTGTGCGCACTGTTAGCAGCGTGACTGCCAACGGCAGAAAAGTTCACCGCTGACCGGGGCTACTATATTACGGCTAACTTTGATTAGCAGTTATTTTTACACATTATTTACGCTCCGGTTTTTAAAATCAGCCTGCCAGTAGGCTTTCAATGACATACAGAAAGAATAGTCCAAGTTCTGCTAATACTCACTGAACTCTCTCACCCCGTTCCGTAGCTAAGGCGCATGTGAGCAATTAATTTCTTAATAAAAAAAACTGTCTGCTAGACTGGTACTATTGAACCTAAACAGAACGTGATGAACCCAAACCAGATTTTCCCTGAATGTAAACAGACCTTCAAAAGAATAATTGATGAAATTAAGAACAAATAATATAAAAAAACTGGCCAGCGAAGAGTATGACGTATTAGTGATTGGCGGCGGCATTAATGGTGCAGTTTCGGCTGCATCGTTGGCGGCGAGGGGGGCTAAAGTTGCCTTGATTGATAAACGCGACTTCGCCGGTTTTACCAGTCAGCAATCGTCTAATCTGGCCTGGGGCGGGATTAAATATATGGAGACCTATGAGTTTGGCTTGGTCAGAAAACTCTGTATGTCTCGCAATAAATTGATGCGCAGTTACCCGTCAACGGTTAAAGAAGTCAGGTTTTTTACCACCATTAAAAAAGGGTTTAGGTATCCTCCTTTATTCCTGTTTATGGGCACCTTGCTGTATTGGTTTATGGGTAACGGCTTTACTCGCCTGCCTCGATACCTGTCTGCAAAAAAAATCAATGAAGAGGAAGCGATCGTCAATACCGAAGGGTGCAGCGGCGGTTTTGAGTACTCTGACGCGTATCTCTATGACAACGATGCACGCTTTGTTTTCAACTTCATCCGCTCAGCGATGAACTATGGCTGTATTGCCGCCAACTATGTTAATTCGTTAGGTGCAACGCGCAGTGACGATGGCTGGGTGACGCGTGTTGAAGATGACATAACTGGCGAGCAGTTCAATATTCGCTCCAAGGTGCTTATTAATGCCTGCGGCCCGTTTGTTGATGAACATAATGAAACCTCAGGCCAGAAAACCGGTCATCGTCATATTTTCTCAAAGGGAATCCACCTTATTGTTGACCGCCTTACGCCGAACCAGCGTGTACTGACGTTTTTTGCCGATGATGGGCGGCTGTTTTTTGTTATACCCATGGGGCCTAAAACCTGCATTGGTACGACCGATACCAAGGTCGATGACCCTGTTACAACGGTCACGGCAGAAGATCGAAAATTTGTGCTTGAGAATATTAATGCACGCCTCAAACTTGATAAACCACTGACTGAACAAGATGTTGTCGCAGAACGCTGTGGTGCCAGGCCGCTAGTGGTGGAGGGGGAAGGAGGTGATGAAACCGATTGGCTGCAGCTTTCAAGAAAACACGCGGTCGATGTTAACTTCAAGGATCAGCATATCAGCATATACGGCGGCAAGTTGACCGACTGCCTGAATGTGGGGGATGAAATCAGTAGTATTGTCGAAAAACTGGGCATTCACTACCCATACCCCGATGCAGTCTGGTATGGCGAGCCTGGCCCTCAGGTTAAAAAAGAGTTTATGCATCAGGCGCGGCTGATGGGGTTAGATGAAATGACCGACCCATCCTCGTCTGAGCTACTAACCCAACGGCTATGGCGTCGTTACGGTGCTCATGCGTTTGATCTGCTGGAATCGATACGTGCCAACCCTGAAGAGGCGGAACTATTGATCGAGAATGCGGAATATCTGCGCTGTGAAATCACCCAGGCGGCCCGCCGGGAGATGGTCACTAAACTGGAAGACTTCCTGCGCCGCCGCTCCAAAATATCGTTAGTGGTCAAACGTGAAGATATTAAAGCGGCACCGGGGTTGAAAGAGGCGTGCAGAATACTGTTTGGCGACGAAGCGGATGCCAAGTGGAACGAGTATTTTGATAATGCCTGAAGTGTATCTGGTTAAATCGGTTTTGAAGAGCAATGGGGGTTAATCGGGTTTAATGGGGCTTAATAGGAACGACTTTAAACTGCGCAGTCGTTGAGTAAAGGTCTCAAGATGTGTGTATTCTCCAGCCCTTTTAGCTTATAATTCAGACGCAGGTTCAGGATGAGCCTCTCTGCTGGGTTGAAAGACCCTCTGCTAGGAAAAAACTCTGGAAAGAAACCCTAGCAATATGCCGTAGAAATAAACCATAGAAATAAACTGACTCAAGGACGAGCCAAATGCCCCCACCGATAGACCTACAAACACCAGTCACCTCTTCGAAGCTCAATTCACGCCATTGGGATGCACGCTTGCAATTTTCTATTGCCGGTGTAAATGACCTGCTTAGGGTGGTGCATTTTAGTGCTCAAGAAGCCATTTCTTCGCTCTATGAGTACCGCATCAATATTGCCTGTGAAAATCCTGCTTTATCATTAAACGATTTAATAGGGCGTCAGGCTTCATTTCAGATCAAAGATGATCATGGGCGTCAGCGAACCATCCATGGCGCTATCTACGCCGTTACTCAAGAAACCGTAGGGCAGCGGTTTGCTTTCTACACATTCAGCCTGGTTCCTCATTTCAAGTGGTTACAGCACCGACGTGGGTTCCGCATTTATCAGAACCTAGATGTGCCTGCCATCGTTCGCCAGATTTTTGAAACCGCTGGGTTAGATAGCCAAAGTTATCGCGTTGACTTGAAAGACCAGTACTCGCAGCGGGAATTCTGCATACAGTATGACGAAAGCGAATGGGACTTTGTTTCCCGGTTGTTGGAAGAAGAGGGCATCCACTTTCATTTTGAGCAAAGTGAGCGACAGCCAGTGATGGTGATTGCAGACCACCCTGCTGCTTTCAGACCCTTGGAACCTCAGCGGAATATTAAGTTTCAGGCTAGCAGTGGCCAGGTGGGTGATGAGTCAACATTGCACTCATTCAGCGCTCGCCATCAGGTCGGGTATGATCAAGTCACATTAAACGACTATAACTACGAAAAGCCCAGGCACTCCCTTATTACATCAGCCCAGCATGGCAGAGCCCCTTCGCTTGAGCAGTATGACTTTCCAGGGCGTTATAAAAACACGGAAGAAGGAGGGCGGTTAAGCCGCATTGGCCTTGCCAGAGCGAAAATAGCGCGTGACATAATGGAGGCAAAAGGCTCGGTAAATTTGATCAACAGTGGTGCTGTATTTTCAATGACGCAGCACCCACGAGATGAACTTAATGATGACTACCTGATCACCGGGTTACGGCTATCAGGCCAGCAACCACAAGTTCTGGAAGAGCAGTCTGGTAGTGGCAGCTACCAGTTCGAATCTGTTGTCTCCTGTATTCCCGCCACGACTGAATATCGCCCACCATTAAACACCGTGCGCCCAACCATTCAGGGCAGCCAGACTGCTGTGGTTTATGGCCCACCGGGGGAGACCATTTATACCGACTCAATGGGACGCATCAAAGTTAACTTCCATTGGGATCGTGAGCAGCAGAACTCATGTTGGTTACGAGTAAGCCAGACATGGGCCGGCAACCAGTGGGGTGCCATGACGTTGCCCCGTGTTGGGCAAGAGGTGCTCGTCCATTTTGTTGAGGGTGACCCGGATCGCCCAATTGTCACGGGTTGTGTCTATCACCGCTTACACAAACCGCCTTATCCACTGCCTACCCATAAAACTCGTACCAGCTTTAAAAGCCAAAGTGTTCCTTCAGGCGGCAGCAATGAACTGCGAATAGAAGACAAAAAAGGGCAAGAACAAATTTTTATACAGGCCCAGAAAGACCTTGATATTAAGGCGTTGGAAAACCACAAAACCCACGTGGGGGCTGACAGCCATTATCTGGTTGAGAGTGATCTATTCGATCATGTCAAAGGTGATATCAACCAACAGGCTGGCAGTGATATAAAAATTAAAAGCGAGGGAGGCCATCATACAACCCTTGGCGGTGACCGGCAGATAAAAGTCGCTGGTGACATTGAACAGCAAGCAGGCAATGAAGTCCATATAAAAGCAGGCGGTCATGTTATATTGGATGCAGGGGTGGAACTGACCATTAAGGCTGGCGGAGCATTTATAAAGCTCAACCCTGCCGGTGTGCAAGTGCAGGGCGCGACCATTAATTTGAATGGGGGCGGTAGCGCGAGCAACGCCAGCACGGCTTCACCAAAAGCCCCTGCTCAGGCAATCGCCGTTGCTCAGGAGCGAACAGGCCAAGCGCTAAAGCAGCCTACAACTAAAGCTCACTATCTTGTTCCGAAAGTTGAGTTAGGTCGTACGCCTGCATCGCCCGACTTTGCCGCCAACGGTAGTACACTGTACAGGCGTGCGGCATCCTCGAATAAGCCAGTTTCAACGCAGGCCGGTGCCAACGGAAACGTTACCGGCGTGGTGTCAAACACCGCTACAGCGACGGAGCAGCCCGAGGGCCATCTAGCCACAGCCAATATAATAGATTCAACTACTGGTGCAGCCCAACCTACAATAAGCTACGAAATGGTCGCCGAAAGCGATATCAACTTTACCAGCACATTAGCCCATGACCAACTGGTTGATTTTGCCAACGATGTAAACGAAGTGTTATTTATTCGTACCTTAATCAACTGTTTCGGCACCGATATTCCGGCCGAGGCTTATCGTAAACTATACAATCAGTTGCGCAGTGGGGCACTCGCCTCCCCGGATATTGTCGTCCACGAAGGTTCTTCTGTCGGCGCAGCCTACAACCGAAATGAGCGTAAAATATTTATCTCCGAACAGTTTATTAAGCAGGCGGTCACTAGTGATAAAGCCAGAGTGCAACTGGTCGCCGCGCTTATCGAGGAGTACGGTCATTATATCGATGAACAGCTCCGCACCCAACTAAGCCATATTGGAGGTGATGCTGAACAGGATGAAGGGGCCAAGTTTGCTTATCAATTGATAAACCTCAGGTTAGATGAGCAGTCCACATTGCTCGTCGGCCAAGTTGCCTCGCCAAGCTATACCGGAGATATGGCTGTGCATTTTGGTGAACTATATAACCAGGCCAAACAAGCGGTTTCAGTACCGCACCAACTGGATGACGATGTGTTTGGCGAATGGGAGTTTTTCGGCGCAGGCATGGGGAATGTGAATGACCCACGCTCGTATGGCCATCAGAAAATTGAACTGGTTCTACAGCAGGTAGATTTTTCAAGGAAAGACCTCAGTAGAGTTTACTTTGGTAACTGGCTTAGGGATTTGTCCCAGATTATTGACCCGCAGATTATTCGCCCCGCCAAAGCGCAAATTCCAATGGTTTACCAACAACGTGCCAAGCAACAGGCGGGGCCGTTGCTGGATTTAATCGGGGCAGGCCTCTCGCGGCAAGCATTAACCAAATTGGTGGCACTATTTGCAGCAAAAGAGTTTGGCGATGAGTACGGTAAAGAGGCCTATACGTTACTCAGCGGCCCTAAAGGGCCTCAGATTCTAGGCGTCTATCGGCCGGAAGAACATATCGACAACCCGTTACCCGCTGGCAAACGGGAAGAGTGGGTAGATGCCAGCACCATTGACCCCGACTTTGCACCACCGCCAACAGAGTTGCAGCTTGCGCTAAACCCGACAACCGGGTTAAAAAACTATATCGGTACTGCTACGAAAGGCCAGTCATTCCCTACCGCAAAAGATTACATGTCCGCGCAATTAACAAAAGCGATGGCAGCAGGTAAAACTGATGAAGGGTTGCGGTATTTTGGCCAGGCACTGCATGTGCTGGAAGATTTTTTCTCCCACTCTAATTTTGTTGAGTTAGCCTTAATAAAAATGGGGTACCCCGTTTACCCCGGCGTCGAAGTAGACAAAAGCATAAAACGAATACCATTGGTGACTGGGCGATTTGGGCGGTATGACGTACTGGCCAGTATTGGACCAAAGTTTGCTGAGTTATTTCCGGTGACTTATGAAGAGTATGAGCAGCAAAACGCCGGTGACAGAAGCCTAACCGAAGGGGCGATACTCATCGTGCTGGAAGATTTAGCAGCAGCGCAGTCACTTAACCCTTCTACGAAAAACGGAAAGAGTCAAATTGCCGGCAGAGATTACGCCTATTGGCTCGACCAATATAAGCACTTTTTAAACCTCAGGGATATTCTTCGTAGCAAGCAGGATAATGTGGTGGCGCAATTTGCCTTAAAAACCATGCACAATATGAGTTATCTGTTCGCGCTTGTCGCTAATTTCTCGATTCACCACCTGCTAAATACCCTGTCACACTCGATTGATGATGTTCAAACACTGGTTGACGCAACCGGCACAAACCCCACGCATAGTCAGCTGGCAAAAGATCATGATCATCACCATTTCCACGAGATTGCTGCTTTGCTGGCAAGAGAGGCTGTTCGAGATATTGGGAGACACATGAAAGGTTTTTGGGATAGAAACCCAACTGCTCGACCGGTAGACAAAGCATCCCTTTACATTGCACACCCGCTGGACTCAAAGTGGTATGAGGATACGCTCGCGTCATGGGCCAGTAATAACCCGCATAAAATACAACGAGGTTATCACGCGTCGAGTATCGGCCATGTGACTGAGAAGGCTAATAATAACCTGGATGAATTATCTGCCTGGATAATCCAGCAGGAACAGGCGTTTAACAAGGCTTATCAAATTATTGAGAAATTAGTGGATGGAGACACTAAATAATGAATATTCGAATAAACCTGTTTGCTTGTTTTACTACACTCATTATTTCCCTCTCGGGCTGCTCTGGCGAACCTCCGTCACCTAAAAAGAGGCTTAACCCTGACCACCAGTTTACCTTCAACGGCTGCGATATTCGCTATAACGACGAGCCACTTATTCTGGGTAAATCAGTCGATGACTGGGTGAAAGTACTGGGGCCTTACGACCGCATGTCACCCACAGCCAGCGATGTCTACGTTTATGATGATATGGGAGTGACACTTTATGCTCACCCCAATACCAGTGCGATTATCTCACTCACGTTAATATTTAATGAGGAAAAGGAGATTCTGCAAGAGATTAGGAATAGTTTGAATGGGAAGAAAAGACAGCGTGAACAGGGAGAGCTTGATCCCAATTCGATTTATTTTAAAGACCTTGATTTTTCAATTGAGTTTGATGAAAACGTGCTGGCATCAAAACCCAAGCAGACCTTTAAACATGGATTTGTCATCGATGATGTGATTTTTGATGAAAACTTTGAGCGCAGCCGAGTGAACCCTGACCGGCTAAAGAAACACTCTGATGCCCCCCGTTTTGGGCGAAGCTATTTGCCAACCATCTTTAGTGCAGGGAAAAGCTGTGATTATGGTGAGTTACTTTATCAATTTCGAACACTCTCGACTGACCTTAAAAGGTTACATAGTTTTGTTGCCGAGATTTAAAGCTTGTTCAATAAAAAATATTTTCAATCAGAGAGTTATGAAAGTAACGGTGTATATTAAGTGAACAAACTACCAAACAAGAGCGCCATCCCATGGCTTGTCTCTCTTTGTATTTCCCTCTCTGGTTGCTATGGCGAGCCTCAGTCGTCTGAAAAGAGACTCAACTCCAACCACCAGTTTACCTTCAACGGCTGCGATATTCGCTATAACGGCAAGCCTCTCATTCTTGGCGACCCCATAGATGACTGGGTAACGGTGCTGGGCCCTTATGACCGCATGTCGTCCACCGCAAACGATGTGTACGTATATGATGATATGGGGGTGACACTTTATGCTCACCCCAATACCAGTGTGATTATCTCACTTACGTTAATACTAAATGAGGAAAAAGAGATGATGCAATGGACCAGAGATCGATTAGTTGCCAAGAAGCGAGATCGGGAACGCAGTGATCTTGACCCCAACTCTACCTACTTTAAGGGCCTTGATTTTTCAATTGAGTTTGATGAAAACGTGCTGGCATCAAAACCCAAGCAGACCTTTAAACAAGGGTTTACTATCGATGATGTGATTTTTGATGAAAACTTTGAACGCAACCGAGTGAACCCTGACCGGCTAAAGAAACACTCTGATGCCCCCCGCTTTGGGCGAAGCTATTTGCCAACCATCTTTAGTGCAGGGAAAAGCTGTGATTATGGTGAGTTACTTTATCAATTTCGAACACTCTCGACCGACCTTAAAAAATTGCATAGGTTTTCGGTTAGTAAAAAAACACTCTAGGCGAGTCTTCCGTCAAACATGAAATTAGAAAAGGCAACCGTCATTGAAACCCCTCTATAGCACTATTCTAAGAGTAGCTACTGCCATTGCCCTCCTATCAGGCTGCTATAGCGAACCTCCGTCACCTAAAAAGAGGCTTAACCCCGACCACCAGTTTACCTTCAACGGCTGCGATATTCGCTATAACGACGAGCCACTTATTCTTGGGGAGTCTGTTGATGACTGGGTGAAAGTGCTGGGGCCTTATGACCGCATGTCACCGACAGCCAGTGATGTCTACGTTTATGATGATATGGGGGTTACGTTATATGCTCACTCCAATACCAGCGCGATTATCTCAGTCACGTTAATATTTAATGAGGAAAAGGAGATAATGCAAGAGATCAGGGATAGCTTGAATGGCAAAAAACAACAACGGAAAGAGGGGGAGCTTGATCCCAATTCGATTTATTTCCAAGACCTTGATTTCTCAATCGAGTTTGATGAGAACGTGCTGGCATCAAAGCCCAAGCTGACCTTTAAACAAGGGTTCGCCATTGATGACGTTATTTTTGATGAAAACTTCGAGCGCAGCCGAGTGAACCCTGACCGGCTAAAGAAACACTCTGATGCCCCCCGCTTTGGGCGAAGCTATTTGCCAACCATCTTTAGTGCAGGGAAAAGCTGTGATTATGGTGAGCTACTTTATCAATTTCGATCACTCTCGACCGACCTTAAAAAATTGCACAGGTTTTCGGTTAGTAAAAAAACACTCTAGGCGAGTCTTCCGTCAAACATGAAATTAGAAAAGGCAATCGTCATTGAAACCCCTCTATAGCACTATTCTAAGAGTAGCTACTGCCATTGCCCTCCTATCAGGCTGCTATAGCGAGCCTCCGTCACCTAAAAAGAGGATTAACCCTGACCACCAGTTTACCTTCAATGGCTGCGATATTCGCTATAACGGTAAGCCACTTATTCTTGGGGAGTCTGTTGAAGACTGGGTGAAAGTACTTGGGCCTTATGACCGCATGTCGCCCGTTGCGAACGATGTTTATGTTTATGATGATATGGGGATTTTTCTGCTTGCTCGTACCAATACTAGCGCGATTACCTCACTAACATTATTATTTAACGAGGATAAAGAGATCGTAGAAGAGATTAGGAATAGCCTGAATAGCAAAAAACGGCAGCGCGAACAAGGAAAACTTGACCCTAACTCGATTTACTTTAAGGGCCTTGATTTTTCAATCGAATTTGATGAAAACGTGCTGGCATCAGACCCCAAGCAGACCTTTAAACAAGGGTTTGCCATCGATGATGTTATTTTTGATGAAAACTTTGAGCGCAGCCGAGTGAACCCTGATCGGCTAAAGAAACACCCCGATGCCCCCCGTTTTGGACGAAGCTATTTACCAACCATCTATAGTGCCAGTGAGAAGTGTGAGTTTGGCAAACTGCTTTATCAATTTCGTACACTTCCAACCGATCTTAAAAAATTACACAGTTTTACCGCTGAGATTTAACGTTTACTCAATAGAAAGGCTTCTCCCAACAATCAATTACCAAAAGTTACGATGAATATTAAATGAACAATCTAACTTACAAGAGCACCACCCCATGGCTTATCGCTCTTTGTATCTCCCTCTCGGGCTGCTCTGGCGAACCTCCGTCACCTAAAAAGATGCTTAACCCTGACCACCAGTTTACCTTCAACGGCTGCGATATTCGCTATAACGACGAGCCACTTATTCTAGGTAAATCAGTCGATGAATGGGTGGAGGTGCTGGGGCCTTATGACCGCATGTCACCGACAGCCAGTGATGTCTACGTTTATGATGATATGGGCATTGTCTTGTATGCCGGCCACAACACCAAAGTGATTAAGTCTCTCACGTTATTATTTAACGAGGAAAAGGAGATAATGCAAGAGATTAGAAACAGCTTGAAAGGCAAAAAAAAGCAACGCGAACAAGGAGATCTTGACCCCAACTCGATTTACTTTAAGGGCCTTGATCTTTCAATCGAGTTTGATGAAAATGTTTTGTCATCAAAACCCAAGCAGACCTTTAAACAAGGGTTTGCCATTGATGATGTTATTTTTGATGAGCACATCAATCGCTATAAACTCAATACTGAACGATTAAAACGGCATCCAAACGCTCCCCGTTTTGCGGAGCGGTATTTACCAAATCTCTATGACTACTCGCTTGATTGCGACAATAGTGCTCGCCTTTTTACTTTAAGAATGCTTTCAACTGACCTAACAAAATTACATAGTTTTTCTGTTGTTTTTTGATCTAGCAGAACAATACATACTGGGGAGTATGAGACTTTATAGGAGAAATAAAATACTCAATCGTGTTATTGCTTTGGTGATGATGCTTCTAGTGCTTCTTTCAGGGTGCTTGTTAGGGCTTTCTGCGCGATGCGTCTTAAAAGAGGATATATATGTTGGGCACTTACTCAGGCAATGATTCCATCACCTTGCGCTCAGATTGCTGAATCAGTGCCTGAAGTTCACCGGAATTCTGCATTTTTTGCATTAGTTTGGAAACGCTGTCAATCAGTGTTGAATGCTTGCGGTGTAGAAAGTGGTAGGCGGGTGCAACTTCCAGCGGAGGAGACAAGTCTACGATGACAGTGTGTAAGTTCATCTTTTTCAGCGCATATAACCCATCCAGTTTGGTAAATAGTGCTACATCAAAACGCTCTAAATAGAGCATTTTAAAAATAGACCGGTGATTGGTGACCATTTCTGTGTTGAGGTGTTTGCTGCGCAGCTCTATCAGTTTAACCCCTTTCAGAATACCGATACTGTATGGAGTTAGAGAATCCCAATTTTCGACGTCTATTTTTTTGTTTTTTTTGGTATACGCCACATACTCAACGTGAGCAACCGGGATAGGAATTTTTATCAAGTTAGGGGTGATATCTGTTAGCAGTGCTGAACGAATTAGTGTTCCGTCAAGTTTGCCATTATTGGCGAGCATTAGCGCTCTGTTGCCAGGGTGCTTATCGACTTGTAAGTTTATATTGAGCTTTTTGTAGACCTCTCTGAGCACCATTTCAGTGACTGTAAGGCGGGGAGCTTCCTGGTCAAACGTGGCCAGTGTGACGGTCGATGTTTCTGCCTGAGCGGAGCCAGTTAGCAGAATCATAACTAAAAAAATTATACGGTTTTGAATCATTAAGCCGAACCATATGGGTCGTTAGAAAAGATACCTGCACATGCTAAGTATAGGTGAAAAAAAGGGGCAAGGGTTCTCTGTCCCCGTCTCTTTGCATATAGGGCTAAGTGTGATAGTTTGCGCACCCTTTTCTTTCTGGTGGTGTGAGCACAAGTCATGTTTGCGGGTTTTGATTATGGCAGTTCCAACTGCGCTATGGGTGTTATCGATGATGGCGATGTTAAACTCTTGCCGCTATGGGGTGGCCAGTGCTTTGCTCCTTCAACGCTCTATGCGGCAGACCGGGGGCTGATTTGCGAGTCTGTTGCCCACAATATTCAGTCTGACAGCATCAGGAATCTCTACCTTCAGCAGCGAAAGGCCGCTATCCAGCATGCGACTCAAATAAGACGAAACCTCAATATTGGTGAGCAGGAGCAGACTCTTTTTGTTGGCGAAGAGGCAATTGAGAATTACATCGACTTTCCGGAAGAAGGGTATTTTGTAAAGTCACCCAAGTCGTTTTTAGGGGTTAGCGGGCTTCGTTCCGAGCAGGTGGCGATATTCGAAGATATAGTTACCGCTATGATGCAGTCGATCAAACGTCAGGCAGAGCGGTCACTTCAACAGCCGATTACCCAAACCGTCATTGGCCGACCAGTCAATTTTCAGGGTAGCGGAGGCGAGCAAAGCAACCGCCAGGCAGTAGACATATTAACCACCGCAGCAGAGCGGGCAGGGTATGAGCAGGTCGAGTTTTTATACGAACCGTTGGCAGCAGGTATCGATTTTGAAACGGGCTTGCAGCACGACCAGATTGTTTTGGTTGTCGATATCGGCGGTGGAACCACCGACTGCTCAGTGGTTCGCATGGGGCCATCGCACCGCGATAAAGCTGACCGGGAGAGTGATTTCTTAGGGCATAGCGGCCAGCGAATTGGCGGTAATGATTTAGATATAAACCTTAGCTACAAGGCATTTATGCCGTTGCTTGGGCTTGATAGCACGCTAAAGAGTGGTTTAGCGATGCCGAGTGAGCCATATTGGAATGCGGTTCGAACTAATGATGTGAATGCCCAGCTTGAGTTTAGCAGTCAGGCAAATGCAGAGTTGTTGCAGCAGCTCTGCCGTGATGCCAGTAATAGCCGTTTGGTACAGCGACTGGTTGACCTCCAGCAGCATAAAACCAATCACCAGTTAGTGCGGTGTGGCGAGCAGAGCAAGATTGCCTTATCTGACTCACTGGAAATCACCACAGATCTGGCATTTATTGAGCGCGGGTTGGCACAATCAGTCTCAAGGGCGCTGTTTGCCGAGGCGATACAAGGGCCGTTAAACAGAATATCCATGCTGATGGGCGAAGCGGTTACGCAGGCTCAGTGTTCTCCCGACCTGGTTTATGTGACTGGTGGCACGGCAAAATCGCCGGTTATTCGAGAGGCGATACAGCAGCAACTCGGTGAGATCCCCATTATGGATGGGGATCATTTTGGTAGCGTCACTGCAGGTTTAACCAAGTGGGCTGAGAAGCTGTTCGGTTAACGGTTAACGATTTATGCCTCACGCTTTTTGACAAAAAACTGTTCGGCTATTTTCTGTAAACTGGTTGCCAAAGTATTAACGCTTTCGCCCACTGTTGAGTTGTTGCTGGTGACGCTGGATAGTTCTTCAGCCAGCTCTGATACGGTGGTTACATTCTGATTAATGTCTTCTGCCACCGCACTCTGCTGCTCGACCGCGGCAGCGATTTGGTGACTCATATCGGTAATACTGCCAATCGAGGCGGTCATTTGGGTGATGCTTTCAGCCGCCTGCTTGGCACAGGCAACGCTATTATCGGTTTGGGATCGAGCAGACTCCATGCTGGCAACGGCTGCGCGGGAGCCTTGTTGAAGTTTCTCAATCATTGAGGTGATCTCTTCGGTAGACTCGTGGGTTCGGTTAGCCAGGGTGCGAACTTCATCGGCCACCACCGCAAACCCTCGCCCCTGTTCGCCTGCGCGGGCGGCTTCTATCGCCGCATTAAGTGCCAACAGGTTGGTCTGCTCCGCAATGGCACGAATAACATCGACGATGGTGTTGATGCCGTCGCTGTCTTTTTCAAGTTGTTCAATGACTTGAGACGATTTATCAATATCGGAGGCCAGTGTCTCTATCGCATCGGCTGTTTTGCGTACCAATTCGTTGCCTTGATCAGCACCTTGTTGGGCGTCGTGAGCCGCAGCGGCGGTCGCGCTGGCATTACTGGCCACCTCCTGAACGGTTGCGCTCATTTCATTAATGGCCGTAGCGACCTGATCGGTTTGCAAATGCATGGTATCGACATGCTGCTTGCTAAGCTCAACCGCGTTAAGCAGCTCGTGGCTTTGGCTGGATAGCTGACGGGAATCATCTGCAATTCGCCCAACTAACCCACCTGTTTCCGCACTGAGCATTTTCATTGCCAGCGCCAGCTGCCCGGCATCGTCAATGCGACCGGTATAGATATGCATGGCAACCGGGTCATCGGTTATGGCTCGGGCCTCTTGCAGCACTTTATTGATCGGTCGCCATAACCACCAAAGCGTTGCCTGGGTGACACCCGCTGACAACAGCAACACTGCTGCGATGGTGCTAATATCTTGGGTCGCTGTCATGGATGACAACGCCATTCCGAAAAGCACTGATGCCCAAAGGGCCAGTGACGTTTTAAACAGTGTCGAGGGCTGCTTGCGGGTGAGCGATTTAGGCACCGTACCTTGTTTCAGTTTTGCATACAGTGCCTCGGCTCTTTTAACCCATTCCCGTTTGGGTTTTACCCTTACAGACTGATATTCTTGTGTTTCACCATTGTCTTGAACCGGTGTTGCGTAGGCATCAACCCAGTAATGATCGCCACTTTTACTGCGGTTTTTCACCAGCCCCATCCATGAATGACCGGCTTTCAGCCGCTTCCATAACATATCGAACGCTAATGGCGGCATATCCGGGTGGCGGATGATGTTGTGCGGTTGCTGAGCCATCTCATCAAGTGAGAACTCCGCAATATCGATAAATTCGGGGTTTGCGTAAGTGATCTGACCTTTCAGGTTAGTGGTAGAGAGCAGGTTGGCGTGGTCATGGTAGTTTTTCTCAATACCGCTGACGGGGCTGTTGATTCTCATGAAGGTCTGGTCTCCATGGAACTCTATCGGAATTCCAAGTGCAATTGTTATAACGTTATAAGTGAAAGTGGTATCTCATATACCCAAATGATCTAATTACCAGAGTAGCCGACATTTCTAATTGTGGTAGATCAAGTTACTCGATAAGTGATCAATATAACGTTTTGTAGCGGGGAGACCCGCCCCTCTTATGAGTGGGCGGTCTTTTTAGCTTTGGCCAAACCAAAATCTTCAAGAATGCTGTAAAAGCAGGGAACCACGAAGAGCACTAACAGTGTGGAGCTGGCAATGCCGAACACAATGCTGGTCGCGAGGGGAATCAGTATCTGGGCCTGCAGGCTGGTTTCAAATAGCAACGGTGTCATGCCTGCGATGGTGGTGAGTGAGGTTAATAGTACGGCTCTGAATCGGTCGTGACTGGCTCTAGCAGCCGCGTTATGAACACTCATACCCTCAGCCACATGCCGTTTGACAAACTCCACCAGTAAGATTGAATCGTTCACCACAATCCCTGCCAGTGATACAAACCCCAGCAGTGAGGGCATGGTGATATCTAACCCCATCAACCAGTGGCCCCACACCACGCCAATAAACGCCAGCGGGATGTTAAGCATCACCACCAGCGGTTCTGCGTATGACCTGAACTGAAAACTGAGCAGTATAAACACGCCTGCTAAACCCAGGATAAAAGCCGTTTTCATTGAACCTTGGGTTTCTGCACCTTCTTTAACTTCGCCCTGAAAACTGATGTGTGTATTTGGGAATTGAGTTTGCAGGTCTGATAGCTTGGATTTTTTTAGATCGGCGATGACTTCTCCGGTGTTGTTTTTTTCACTATCGATATCGCCATAAACCGTTACCGTTCGTTGGTTATCCACCCGATGAATCCGGGAAAAACTGCGAGTCGGTGATATGTCTGCGACGTGAGAGAGTGGAATAATCGCGCCTGATATAGGGTGAATAATTGGGAACGAGTCAAAGTCAGCCAGCTCATCCTTTGACGCGTCATCCAGCATCACGCTGACTTCATAGGTTTCTAACCCCACGCTGGACTCAATAACTTTTGCGCCCTGGTAGGCGGCTCTTAATTGTGAGGCAACGGTCTGGGCGTCGATACCCAATGAGAAAGCGCCGGCTTTTAAGTGTAGTGTGAATTCCGGTTTACCCGGGCGGAGGTCATCCATCAGGTTGTTAACACCGGGGTAACCCGCAAGCCATTGCTGTAATGCGTGTGAGGCTTGGGACAGCTCGTTTAGATCTTCTCCTTGCAACCGAATGAAAATAGCGCGCCCACTTGGGCCAATACTTGGTTCCTTAATGGCGATGCTCCAGGCATCCGGGATACTGCCAGCTTCTGTTCGCCAGTCATCCATAAAGGCATTCAGCGAGAAATCCCGCTCCTCTGCGGTGAGCATATCGATGCTGATGGTAGCCAAGTGTGGCCCCGCTTCAAATGCATCAGCATGAGTATTGAATTTGACGGTGACCGCCTCCACTGCGGGTATGCCTTCCTTGGAGAAACGCTTGTTCGTGACTTCAAGCGCTTCGGTGTAATGGTTTACAACGGTCTCTGTGCGACTCAGTGAGGTACCGGTAGGCATTAGTATGCGAGCTTGAATCACATTGCCCTCAACATTGGGGAAGGGAGAGAACTTTATGACCCCCGATATTAAAAAGCTGACCGAGATAATAAGCACCGCCACGACACTGCCAATAAAGGCATAGCGGTAATTGATTAAAACAGACACCCACTGGTCGATGGTTTTTCGGGCCTGATCAAACCGTTGGTCAAAAGACTCTCTGAACCGGGCTTCCCATCGACTTATTTGAGATGCTTTTTCCTGGCTGGCCAGAGAGTGTTGATGAGCTAAGGAGTGCTGCAAATGATGGGGCAGAATGAAGAATGCCTCCAGTAACGAGACTGAAATTACCGCAATTAGCACGGTGGGGATGACTACCAATACCTGGCCGATATCCCCTTTCAGAAAGAGCAGCCCGGAGAATATACACAGCGTGGTTAAGAATGAAGAGAATACCCCCGGTGCGACGAGTTTTGTGCCGTCTATCGCCGCTTGAACTGGCTTTTTACCATGCCGTATCTGGCTGCCAATGCTTTCGCTGATCACGATGGCGTCATCCATCAAGATACCGAGCGCTAGCAGCAGGGCAACCATCGACAGCATGTTAATACTCACGCCGATATTGCCGAGCAAAAACGCACCAGCAAGGAACGAAACAGGCAGCCCCATGACCACCCAAAACGCGTAGCGGGTGCCAAAAAATACCCACATCACGGCAAACACCAGAATCAACCCTTGCCAGGCATTGGTCGAGAGCATTTCAATTCGGTCATTGATGATGCTGGTGAAATCCTGAGTGAGATGAAACTCTACCTGTTCGGGGAGGCGCTTCTCTTGCTCTGCAATAAACTGTTCGACCGAAGCCAGTATTTTAAGGCTGTCATCGCGGGTGTTTTTGCTGACTTTTAAAAATGCGGCAGGTTTACCGTTAAATGTAACTTTGTCCTCCGGGTTGTCAAACCCATCGGTAATGGTCGCAATATCCGCCAGTCGAACCTCGTTGCGTTGCCCGCCCTCAATGACCATCAACTGCTTGAGCTCTTCAATGGAGCGTTTTTCGTCACTGAATCGAATCTGGTAGTCCCGGTCTTGGGTGGTGATATCCCCTGCGGGGAGGTCGATGTTCTGCTTGGTCACCAGGTTGGCGATATCTTGCAGGCTGAGGCCATATTGTCGCAGGTTATGCTGTGAGACTTGGATCTTAAACTGCCGAGTCGAGAAGCCTTCTATGTCGACCAGCGGCACAATAGTCTCTCTCAACATGCGTTGTTTGATATCTTCAGCCAGGTTCTTGAGCTCAGGGCGAGGCATTTCCGCGACAATGGCCACGGTAATAACATCCTGCGTTTTACCAAGCTCCGTCACAACGGCGGTTTCTGCCTTATCTGGAAAATTATCAATGCCATCAACGGCGCTTTTAATGTCATCCTGAAACTGGCTGAAATTGCCCTCTTCAAGCATTTTAACGGTCATCAAACCGACCGAATCCCGCGCTTGGCAGCGTTTCTCTTCAGTGAAACTGATGCCATCGAGCGCATCTTCAAGCGGCTTACAAATCGCTTGCTCTACATCGGTGGGTGAGGCTCCGGGGTAGGGGACTTTGACTTCCACTTCGAAGGAGTTCACTTCAGGGAATGTCTCGCGCTTTATCTCTGGCAGGGTCAGAAAACCGGCAAGAATAAACAACCCCATAATGAGGTTTGAAGCCGTTGGATGGACGGTAAAAAAGCGGATCATTGGTGGGCCTCCAGCCACTCAACTATTTGCTGTTGTTTAGCGTTGTCTGGTGTTGCCTGAAGCTTCATGCCTGCAACGGCGGGGAATACGTCCGACGTGATGACCTGCTCTCCCGAAGTGAGTCCGCGCTCGATCAGCAGCATATTTCCCTGGGCTTCAGCGGTTATATCAACCCGTTTCAGTCGGCTGTCTTCATCGACCAGAAACAGCTGTTTTTCATGTAATGCATCCCTGGGCACTACAAAATACTCTTTAGGGTTTCCTTGCAGTATCACCTCTGTATACATCCCTTGCATCAGCGGCGGTTTGATACCGGGCTTGATGTTGCTGTAGGGTCTATCAACACTGACGATGACCCCCAGCGTACGAGAGGCTGGGTCGAGGTTACCGCTAATTCGCTCCACCTTGGCATCCCACAGGGTGAGTTTGTCACCTGCTAGTTTAACCTTTGCAGACAACCCTAAACGTGAAAAGAGTTCATCGGTATTGCCGTTCTTAAAGGCATCTTCCAGAATTGTCTGGTTGTGGTTGAAGCCTTTTGCCAATATGCGAAACTGCTCCAGAGGGAACTGGGCATTAATCAGCACCTTGTTAATGGTTTGCGCTGAAAAAAGTGAAGCCCCCTGGCTGACAAACTGGTTCTCTTCCACCGACATCGATGTGATTCGGGCGTTAAAAGGAAGCTTAATCACTGCCCGCTCCAAGTTACGCTGCTGGGTCTCAACAGAGGCTTGAGAGATGACAATTTTGGCTTCTTGAACTTCAAGTTGAGCGGGAAGTGTTTCGAGTTGATTGGTAAGGCTTTGAACTTCTTGTTTAAGCTGCAGCACAATGGTCTGTTGAGCGCCCATTGCGGTTTGCGATATAGAGCCTTTTTTCAGTAGTTTTTCATTACGATCCAGGTCTTTAGTGGCGATGGCCAGTTTGTTTTTGGCCAGCTTAAGATCGGTTTGAGTATCTTTAAGGTTAAGCTTCATCTCCTTAAGGTTGGCTTTGCTGACAGCTAAATCCGCCTCTGCCTGTTTGAGCGCCAAACGGTAGTCGTTATCATCAATACGAATGACGACGGTATCTTTTGGCAGAATATTACCCATTCTCAGTTGGGGGTGCACATAAACTACTTTGCCAGAAATCTCAGACTTTGCATCCAACAGAATATCGGGTTCAACTTCACCAAACCCTGTAATCGCAGGTTTCACCCGGTGTTGTTCCACATTGATTACGGTAACGTTTGCGGCTTCTCTGCTTTCAGGCTGATGCTGCATAGCTGGTCGAGATTTAACGATGATCACGGCTGCGAAGATGCCGATAGCAGCAATGATCAAAAAAATATATCGTCGGCGTAAGAGCTTGGCAGACATATGTGGTGTCCTGTACGTAACTAAATGATTAAATAATTAATTTGCTGTGATAGGGTGAGTTTGACAGCCCATCATAAAAAGCCCGTATATGTGTTCTACCCATGCCTCACTGGCAACGTCCTGATGGCTTATCTGCCATGCTTTGTCTCTAACAGGGGCTCCTATAAACGGCATTACAATCATCGTCATAAGCGAAAATGCAGCCCACTTCGGATCAAGGTCTGGCCTGATGAGCCCTTCTTTTTGTTGTGACGTTATAAGCGCAGGTAAAAATACAGCGACTCGTTTCGGCATCATATCGATGAATTTCTCCCCCAGCGGGCCTTGCTGAGACATAATTTCGTCTGCGATAAAACGGGACAGCGCAGGGTTGTCTGAAAAGTGGGTGACAGCCGTTTTGATAAACGCCTTAAGGGGGTTCGGGCTGTTCATGACATCGCCCATTCGTTTGAAGTTTACGGTGGCGTAACGTTCGATCAGTGCGGTGAAAAGGCCTTCTTTATTGTTGAAGTAGTAGCTGATCATCGCTGACTTCATGCCCGCCAACTCGGCAATTTCACGGATGGTAATGGTGCGGTAGCTTTTTTGGTCAAGCAGCTGGTAGGCCGCGTCCATTAGCCGTTCTTTGCGTTGCTGCTGGACTTCCGGGTCAGAAGGCCTGCCTCGTTTACTCTCTTTGGTCATGGCAATGGTGATTTATATATTTAATTGATCAATTGATTAAATATATATTAACGGAACTCAAACAGATAGCAAGAAAGGGTTTGTAAAGCGAGTGTAAAGCTTGGGAAAGGGGAGCGAATTGAACTACATTACTGAGTGTTGACCAAAATCCGCGCTATGCCCCGTCCTTTAGTGCAGGGAAGGATAGCGGAAACCGCGAAGCGGTTTAATGGGGGCTGTTTTGTTGCTCGATGTATTGCCTAACCACACTGATAGGTGCACCACCGACACTTCCCGCAAAGTAGCTGGGACTCCAAAGAGCATTTTTCATGTAGGCTGATTTTATTAGCTCGGGGTGATGCAATTTCAATTTCCTACTGGATACCCCCTTCAAGCTATTAACCAATTTTGATAAGCAGACTTTGGGCGGGAAGTTCACTAACAAGTGAACATGGTCTCCTTCACCATTGAACTCTGCCAGCTCAACATCGAACTCTTTGCATACGACTAAAAACAGTTCATGCAGCGTTTCTAAATGAGCGGAATTAAAGACAACATGCCGATACTTGGTCACGAAGACCAAGTGTGCATGGAGCATAAAAACACAGTTTCTACCTGTTCGATAAGGCTTGTTTTCTTTCATAGACCAATTATACTCAACTCTATGAAAAAGACAAAGACACTCCGAGTTCGTGTAAGAGATAACCACGCATACTTGCTAGGCCAAATGGCTCGGCAAGTTAACTATGTGTGGAATTTTCTCAACGAACTAAGCCTCCGCTCGGTCAAAGAGCGTGGTGTCTTTATGTCAGCCTATGACTTGCAGAAGTACACCGATGGCGCTGGCAAGCTGTTAGGCTTGCACAGCCACACGGTTCAAGAGATTGGCAAAGAATACGTTACCCGTCGTAAGCAATTCAAAAAGGCCAAGCTGAACTGGCGCAAGTCTGGTGGTGTTCGCCGCTCACTCGGCTGGATACCGATCAAGACGGGCGCGTCTAAATGGAAAAACGGCCAAGTATTCCACAACGGCCACCACTTCAAGATTTGGGACAGCTACGACCTGTCGAAATACAAGTTCCGTTCGGCCAGTTTCAGCGAAGACGCTCGTGGACGCTGGTACTTCAATGTCGTAGTCGATGTTGAAGCGGAGCAATCAACAGGCACACAAGCTGTTGGTATCGACTTGGGCTGTAAAGAAGCGGCTACGTCTTCCCACGGCGACAAGCTGCTTGGTCGTAACTATCGCACCCTTGAAGCGAAGCTGGGTCTAGCTCAACGCGCTCGTAACAAAAAGCGGGTGAAGGCGATCCACGCCAAAATAGTAAACCGCCGTAAAGATGGTATTCATAAGTACACCTCGAAACTTGTACAAGAGAATGCAGCCGTCTTTGTCGGGAATGTATCAAGTAAGGGTCTCGCTAAGACAAAATTAGCCAAGTCAGTGCTAGATGCTGGCTGGGGCATGATGAAAACAATACTGGAATACAAGTGCGATCACGCAGGTATTGTTTTTGATGAAGTTAACGAGGCATATACAACCCAAGCCTGTTCGTGCTGCGCGGTCATACCCGACAGCAGTCCGAAAGGTAGGACAGGACTTGGAATAAGAGAATGGACTTGTAGTGCTTGTAACACTACGCATGATCGAGATATTAATGCAGCCAAGAACATTCTTGCGGTGGGGCTACACCGTCTTGCGGAAGGAAAGGTAGCGACTACTCCGTAGTCGCCCTAGTCTTAGGGCTGTAATGGCTCTAAGAATCCCCCTCGTTTACGGAGGGGAGAAGTCAACTGTCTATTGGTTTAGGGTTCAGAATAGGCGTTTGATTGGCAGTGGATGGTTTTATGTTTACGGTAACTCAACTTGCCCGGACGAGTAACATCTCCCGGCAACGGTTCTTTATTATGAGCGCGAAGGTTTGTTAATGCCCGCCTATCGCTCAGATAACGGCTATCGCTGGTATGGCAGTGACGAAGTGGAAAGGTTGGCTTTAATTGTGTCATATCGCTCGTATGGGATACCGGTAGCGAGCATTGCCACCCTGCTGGATCATCAAAAGGGGGCGTCCCAACCCCAGCTGTTGAGAGATCACTTCAAACAGTTGGAGCAGGAGATAACCCAGCTTAGAAAGCAGCAACAGGCCATTGTTGCCTTGCTGCAAGAACCGCAACTACTGGAGGAAAACAGGGTGACCAAAGAACGATGGGTAGAGATAATGAAAGCGTCGGGGTTTGATGAAGATGCGATGCGCAGATGGCATCAGAAATTTGAAGAGATGGAGCCCGATGAGCACCAAAAATTTCTTGAGTCATTAGGCATTGATGCAGACGAAATCAAACGAATACGGCTGTTGTAAATCGACGGCTGGTGTAAACTCAAGCCCTGCTATAGCGATAGTTAGGGCTTGAGAGAGTCATGCACCCTATGTTTCTGTCGCAGGGCACTTGGCTTGCCATTAAAAAGGAGAGTAATGCATGAGTAACCACGAAAAAATTAACTACGTTGAGTTTCCGTCCAAAGATTTAGCAGCAACAAAACAGTTTTTTTCTACGGTATTTAACTGGTCTTTCACTGACTATGGGCCGGAATACACCGCATTTTCCAACGCGGGTTTAGAAGGTGGTTTTTTTAAATCTGATCAGGTGTTATCAACCAATACCGGAAGCGCGTTAATCGTTCTCTTTAGTGACCAGCTTGAGGAAACCGGCAACAAAATTGAGCGCTGTGGTGGCAAAATTATAAAGCCCATTTTTTCCTTTCCGGGAGGTAGACGTTTCCATTTCTGTGATCCGAATGGCAATGAATACGCGGTCTGGTCAGATAAATAGCTATTGTATCGGGCAGGGCTTTCAACGCCCTTCCGGTAGTTGAGCAAATTTTTCTCTGAGAATATCCCGCAACAGCAGTGCTGCGGGCGTAATCTGTTTGCGCGTAGGGCTTATAAGATTCACGTCAACTGAGAGTTATTACTATTTCCATCGATTCCTTTTAGCTTTCAAATTAATCGCGGCTAAAAGCCGCTCCCACAAAAAGAGCGACCGATTGGCCGCTCTTTTTGTTTGATGTGGTTCGTAACCCTTAACTTACACGATATGATCGGTTGAGAAGTAGTTAGTCTTGCTCCACTTACGGCTGTGGTGCTTGCGAATCTTGGAGCGAAGCTTTCCGTTCTTATACACATATCCTAAAAAGGTCGTACCGCGGAATTTGTACTGGGTTGACCAGCCTGTCCAGTAGCTGTAACCACCTGCGATGGTTTTCAGGGCTTTGCTGTCCAGTTCGTTGCTTGTTGCCAGGTCTGCAATGTTCAGGTTTGTCGTGTTAAGGGCTAAAGTTGTCATAATAGTATCCTCTGAATAAATCTTTTTACGTGTTTTGAGTTTAAGTAGTAGAACCTCTGTGTTGCTTGGTTGGTTCGTACTTAAGGTATTGCAGAGGGCGTGCCAGAAACAAAATAATGTAAATAAACAATTTATAAGTTTTTGATATTTAGTTGTTTTTAACGGTTTTTTATTTTAGTGCCAGAATTTTTAGTGCTCACTGATGGCTTAATTTGTTAGTTATTGGCTAACTAGATGGTCAGTTTGTTTGTTAATAAATAACTTTTTAGTCGGATGAGTGGCTTTGTTTTCGACCTTGTTAACAGAATCAACTATGCTCAAAGCGTCCTTATAACAACCTGTTTATACTTTCTTCGCTAAATGGAGTTTCCGTTGCTAACCGTGCTCATCAATAACTACCTCAAGCTGCTTTTTATTATGACGCCGTTTTTCGTGCTCTCGTCATTCATTACCATGACTAGCCATATGAGTGAGCGGGAGAAGAAAAGCACTTCATTAAAAGTCACTGTAGCGGTGTTAGTCAGTTGTTTATCGATGTTCTTTTTTGGCAAATATATCTTTGAGCTTTTTGGTATTACGTTGGATGCATTTAGGATCGGCGCAGGTTCTATTTTGTTTCTCAGTGCGGTTTCTCTGGTGAACGGGAGCCGAAAGGTTAGTTCGAATGATTATGAAAATGACATTGCCGTGGTGCCTCTGGCCATACCCATTACGGTTGGGCCAGGGGTTATTGGTGTCTTGATGGTGATGGGGGCGGAGCCTCGTAATGCCTTGCAATTATTGGAGTTTTTAGTGGCCTTGGTGGGGGCCGCTCTGACCATTGGTGTTCTCTTGTTGTCGTCTGGCTGGCTGCAGAAGTTTATCAGCCAGCAGTCGCTCTCGGTGATGCAGAAAATTACAGGGTTATTCGTCTCAGCCATCGCCGCGCAAATCATTTTTACCGGCGCTAAAGGTTTTTTTGCAGGCGGCTAGTCCCTTGGTAACGCAGGGTCTACTGCACGCCCAACTGAAGCTCGGCTATCACATAACCATTGGCACCTGATAACTTAATTACTGTTCGGCCTTCGCCTGTCACCTTATGCCCTTCGGCAATGGCTTGTGTCACCAGTTTTTTCCACGCATGGGGCAGTTCAGCGTGCGGCCCTTCATGGACGACACTGATGCATTTAAATTCCTTGGTTTCTTTAAACAGATATGAGCCCACGCCGTTTATGGGTTTTTCTACCGGCCAGCCGATTTGGGCGTTAATGGCTTTAGGGTCGAAAGACTGAACGTTTTCAAAAATATAGGTAAACGGGCCATTTAATACTGTTGGGGTTTTAGTGGCGATGGCATAGGCTGTTTTCTCTGCGATTTTTTCACCTTGTTTGTGCATATCTTTGCTAGAAAGAGAGTATTCGCCATAGAAAAAGTGGATGCTGGGCAGCGTTTTGACTTCTAAGGACTTCTCAGACGTGGCCATGGTTGTTGATGAGAGCGAAAAAATAAGTCCAGCGACAAGCCAGTAAGCAAGTTTGTTGATCATATGCGATACATCCTTTACGAAAGTGAAGTTATTTTTAGAAGGCTGGAGAATCTTAAGAAGCGAGGTTGTGTTTAACATTGGTAGAAATGACGGAAAAGGGGAACAAAAGTATAAATAGCAGAATATTTGTTAAATTTGAGAAGTCTGTAGCCTTGATACAGCGAGGGACGAGCGGAATCAGGGGAGGGCGGCCACCGATTCCAGGCTGAGGCAATAGTCCTTTATTCCGCTACTCAGTATCAAGGCCGCATTTGGTCATCATTTACGGGGTGAGCACGACCTTTCCTTTGTTTTTTCGGTCTTCAATATACTGGTGAGCGGCTGCAGCCTGGTCAAACGTAAAGCTGCAATCAACATGTGGGTTGATCCAACCCTCGTTGACACCATCGATAATATGCATCATCCACTGACGAATTTTTTCGTTTTCATGCCAAAGGCGCCCCATATTAACGCCGAATACCGCTTTGTTGGTGTTCATCAGGTTTACCGGGTGAAAGAAAGGCATTTGAACGGCTGTTTTGAGCAGTTTTACTTTGCCCTGCCAGCTTGAGTCTGAGGCTGCTGAGATACCAAACATACCAAGACGGCCGGTAGCGCGCAGGGCGCGATAGCTCTTGCGCCAGTGATTGCCGCCAATCGGGTCGGTTATTAGTTCTACGCCCAGGCCATTGGTTAGTGCTTTTAGTTCGTCCTCCCAGTTTGCGCTGCGATAATCAATGGCATGGTCTAGTCCTTTTTCTACCAGAAACCTGTGCTTACCGGGGCTGGCAGTGCCGTAAGTAGTCGCGCCGATATGTTTGGCAATTTCCAGCGCTGCGAGCCCAACGCCACCCCCAACATTGTGTATCAGTACGCTGTCGTCAGCGGTAAGCGCACCCATAACTACGAGCAGTTGCCATGCTGTCAAGTAGTTAACAGGAATGGCTGCGGCTTGCTCAAATGTGAGCGAGTCAGGTTTTTCAAAAATTTGGTCAACAGGCACGCAAATGGTATCCGCGTAGCCATTGAAGCGGGTGAGGCCGAATACCGCTTTGTCTTTCCAGCTTGGGTCGACTGATGGCCCAACTTGCGTAACAATGCCTGAAAACTCATAACCGACACAGGTGGGAAGTTGAGGGGCATCGGGGTAAAGCCCTTGCCGTGCAAGAATATCAGCAAAGTTGATACCGCAAGCTTTTGTGGTAATGACGACTTCGTTTCGTTGTGGTGATGGGGCAGGGAAGTCCTGAACATCGAGTACATCAACGCCACCAGCCTTAGTGATCATGACCTTTTTCACAATAGCGATCCTCCTTGAAGGGTCAATAAATGAATAGTTCGAGTTATTGTGCCGCAGATACGTACTTATGTAAATGACCGTTGGTCAATTGCATTGGTGTTTATGATATGCAGATTTTCTGAGGTTAAGTTATTGCAGGGGGCAAGTTATTGCAAAGGCTAAGTTATTGCAGGGGTTAAGCTATTGCAAAGGCTAAGGTATTGGGGAGGTTAAGATATTCCCGAGGCGGGGCGTTAGCCCCGCATGGTTAACCGCACGCTTTCTCTCGCCTTATTGATATCCGAGAACGTGCCGATGTAGTTGATGGTATTCATCTGCTCATCTTTAACTTCGTTGATGACTAGCCATTCTGAGTACAGTTGACCATCTTTTGTGCGATTCCAGATCTCTCCCTGCCAGCAGCCTTTCTTTCTGATATCTTGCCACATCTCTTGATAGAACTGGCTATTGTGTTTCCCTGAATGCAGGATCTGAGGTGTTTGGCCATACGCTTCATCCAGTGTGTAGCCGGTAATTGCGGTGAACGCGTGATTGACGGTGATAATCTTGGAATATTGGTCGGTAATGAAGATACCTTCATGGGTGTGCTCAAACATTCGATTGGCCAGTATCATGCGCTCTTCATTTTGCCTTTGTTTGGTCACATCCTGAAGCGTGCCAACCATGTGGCTAACCTTGCCGTTGGTTTCAAATATCGCTTCTGCAATCGCGTTTACAATATGACAGTGACCGTCTGGCGTGAGTACCCGGTAGTCCAGATCAATGGTGCCGACATGCTCAATTGCGTTGTATATCGCTTCTTTCAAGCGTGTTCGGTCTTCCGGGTGAACACGACCAATAAACTCATCCCGATGAATTTTTAGCGGTGGCATTTCGTAGCCCAGTATTCGGTAGGCCTCTTTTGAGCAGATAACATTCTTATCGGCTACGTTCCACTCCCAGCTCCCGATTTTGGCCAGGCGTTGTGCTTCAGCCAGTTGATGCTGGCTTCGCTGGAGTGCCTGTTCTGCGTTTTTTCGATCAGTGATGTTTTGCCGGCTAATCGGAATGTGTTGGTAATCCGCTTCGTTATCTGGAATGGGCATGTACAGGTGTACGTGTATATTGTTGCCATCCAGCGTTTTATACGTCGCATCGGTTTGGAATACTTTTGCGCCATTCCATATCGCTTCGACTTGAGACTTGAACAGATCAAGGGATTGATCGTTAGATATCTCATTAATATGGTTGATGAAGTCGCTGCGTGAATTGGCGTTAAAAAGAGAGAGGGTGGCTTGGTTAATCTCGTTAATCTCTACCATTGAAGCCAGGCGCATGGTTTGTTCTTCATTGCGGTGAAAGTACTCCACAATATTCTCAATGCCCATTTTGCGTAGCTTTTTCAGCTCGCGATATACCTCTGAGTAATCCTCCTCCCAAATGGCGACCTCATTATTTAAAAACAGGTTTTTGTATTTGCTTTTAATCTGGTCTCGGGCCGCTTCTGCATTAACCTGAGCTGTGACATCCCGTAAATTGATAATCAGCCCTTCAATGGAGGGGACTTTAAGCATGTTGGCAATGGTTCCTTCTACATGCCGGCTTTTTCTTTGTTTATCTAGTAGTTGCAGTGAGATCGGCAGTGCGACTGATTGCTCCTGTATGGCGCTATTGATTATCTTTTGCGCTCGTTTAATCTGTTTGGGGTTTAATATCTCTTGAAGGCTTTTTCCTGACACCTCATCAGGACGAAACCCCAATATGTCGGTAACCGAAGGGCTAACATAGTTGCAAGTCCCGCTTTCATTGATAATCAGAGTGATGTCTGTGGATTTTTTAATAAGAGTGTTCAGCCGCTGTTGCTGTGTGAGCAGATTTTTATAGTGGCTTTCAGAATAATACAGGCGCATATGCAGTGCTAAGCTCAGCATGAGTGCAAATACTGCAAATGATACTCTGTTTGCCAAGCTATCTGAGCTGGGCGCAAACAGGTGTTGTGAAAGAGGGCCGGGGTTTAATATCCACGCTTCTGACAAAGCGCTGAACAGCCAGAAAATAGCGCTTGCGAAAGCCGCCCATGCGACACCTGAAAGACAAAATGAGGCGCTGCTATCCTTTTTTATTAATATCATCACTTTAGCCTGATCCGAGGCAAAGGGGTGAGACCCTTTGACAGTCCATTTCGGGTGACTACTCAAACCAAACCGTTGAGCGTTTTGTATCACCCCTTCCATAGCTTAAAGTATAGGCCTACAAACGGCATTTGCCGATGGAATTTTTTGCGGTTATAGATCAATATCTTCTAAGCAGCAAACAGTAGCTGTTCAAAATCGTCGGAAGGCATCGGTTTGCCAAATTTGAACCCCTGAAGAATGTCACACCCTTCGTTTGCCAGAAATTCCTGCTGCCTTCTTGATTCCACGCCTTCAGCGACGATGGTCAAGCCAAGGCTGTGACCGAGCGCAATGACTGCCCGGCAAATGGCTTCATCATTGGGGTCATGGGCAATATCCTGAATGAGCATCCGGTCGATTTTTAACTTATCAATCGGCAGCCGTTTCAGGTATGCAAGTGATGAATAACCAATGCCAAAGTCATCAATCGCAATATGAAACCCTGAATCTCGCAATGATGTGAGCAGGCGCTTTGATTGCTCGGCGTTGTGCATCAAATAACTTTCAGTCAGTTCAAAATCAACACTATCGGGTGAAATGCCGGCATTTGAAACAATGGACTTGAGTTGACCAACGACCAGATTGCTAAGTTGGCGACCTGAAACATTAATCGCCATTCTGACATCAGTTGCGCCATGCTGATGCCACTGTTTTAACTGGATACAGGCTTGCTCGGTGATGATTGCACCAAGTTCATCAATCAGCCCTACCTCCTCCGCAACCTGAATAAACGCATGAGGGGACGTTAACCCTCGGGTAGGGTGGTGCCAGCGTGCCAGCGCTTCGATGCCAACAATTCTCCCTGAAAACGGGTTGACCTGGGGCTGGTAGAACGTTGTCAACTCCCGGTTGAGTAATGCTTGGCGCAAGTCCTGTTCAAGTGACAGGTGCTCATGGGCGGTATCTGTAAGTGACGATTCGTAAAATGAAAACTGGTTTCTGCCCATGGCTTTTGCCTGGTACATCGCTGCATCGGCGCAGCTCAGCAAGGTTTCATCATCCTGACCATCATGAGGGTAGACGGCGATGCCGATGCTCCCCATCAAATAAAACTTGTGTTCATGAATGCTCAGAGGGTGTTCAAGCGCAGATAAGATATGGGCGGCCAAGTCAGTGACTTTATCAATGTTGTCAACCTGGTTAACCAAGATAGCGAACTCATCTCCGCCTAGTCTGGCGACGGTGTACTCTTCTCCTGCAGCGTTAACAATTCGTTGAGCGACTTTTTTTAGCAGAATATCGCCCACTTCATGGCCGTATGAATTATTGATATGTTTAAATCGGTCAAGATCAAGCAGTATCAATGCAACCTGCATTTTATGGTGATTGGCCTGGATAATTGCCTGGCATATGCGGTCTCTCAGCAGGTGGCGGTTTGGCAACGAGGTAAGAGTATCCCGATATGCCGGGCTGGAAAAATGATCTTCATGCCGTTCACGTTGCAGCACCAGGCTCGCAAGATAACTCGTGGTCTTGCTTAGCTGATTGATAAAGTCCGGTGGTGTTGAGTTTTTGAGCCTGAATAAACAAAGCACGCCGAGCTTTGTTGCCTGTGCGTCACCGATTGTCGAGCAGACCATAGACTGGTGCTCCGGGGATATCGTATGCAGAAACGTTGAATTTGGAGAAGACTGAATATTACTGATAAATAATGGTTGTTTTGAGTTTAGGGTGTTATCGAGCCAATACACTGATTCGTCAAATTTGAGTTCATTAACCTGCTTGATTCGCTCAGTGTCCAGGCTGGGGGCTGCGCGTATTCGAAACCTTTTACTATCCAAGTCCATTTCCAAAATAAGTGCGAGACTGTTGGGAGAGAGGTGCTCAACCGCCAGACAAATCTGGTTTAGTATTTCGTGATAGTCCATGCTGAACAGGGCCGTTTCAAGGATATCCCTTTGCATCTCCAAAAGGCTTTCAAGCTGCTGAATAGAAACCTTTTCTGTGGCTTCTTCGTCTAATGTCTGCTGGTGCATCGTGATAACCCTTGTATTGGACGCTTAAGGTTAGACCCGTTGGATACCCAGTCATTCTCGTGTGGCTGGTTTGAGAGGCTTGTATGGCTTCCGCACTGGCATTGTTGTGAAAATCCATTGTTGTGAAAGCTCATTCTGTGCAAGTCAGCTCTGCGCAAGACAGCTCTATGTAAGACAGCGCTGCGAAAGGTCTCAACTTAAGAAAAGTATAGTGTATTAATTGAGTGATTGTTCAATAAATGATCAATTTATTCGGCGGAGTTGAGGCGAGTGCAACCCATGAGATAGAAAACAGGCAGGCAAAAAAAAAGCGCCGCACTCCATGCGACGCTCTTGTTTATTTGGCGCTTCCGTTACCATTCCTTCTGGTGGCCTTGTCGTCCGTGTTTACTTCCTTGCCACATCCGTGTTTGCGTCCCTTCGGGTAGCTTCCTAAGCGGTATCCTTTCTCGCTGCTTCCTTATGTTGAACATAGTAGAGTGCAGAGCGAGAAAAATATATAGGAGATCTCTTAAATGCGTGTGCGAGATATCCTACACTCGTCAGTGATTGTCTGGTTTTAGACTGCTTTTTGGTGAATCATGCTCTCAAGGTGGTAAGAAAGCTCTACTAACTGTTTGTGATTAACTTCTCTTAATAGCTTGTCGATTAGTTTTCTGATGCCTTTTTCGGCCTGACTAATGCCCAGGTCTGCGGCTTTTTTGCTCACCCCACCCATTGCTACTTTATCAATCGGCTGGTGGTAGTAATTGGCAACACTGAGCTCAACCAGTTCGCATAATGCATCGATAACATCATCAATATAAGCATCGGTAGTATTTTCTTCTCTGACCTGGTCAATCAGTGCGACGGCTCTTTTGTGCAGCTCCTCGTGCACGGCAAACACTAAGTGAGGTTCATTCTTGTCAGGGTGAGTCCAGAGCATTTGCTCGATGTAGAGGCTCAGCAGCTTAAGCTCTTCATCATTTCGCTTTTTGAAAAACTGCTTTATTACCAGCTGTATCGCACCCATTACGGCTTTAATCCCGGTGTCAGCAGCCTTTTTCATGGTGGGGGGTAGCGGAACAATCTCTGTTGGACGTTGATAGTAGTGCTCCAAGCCATGTTGTGTCAGTTTTACAACGATCTGGGCTGCTTGCTCGTTTAGCTGTCTGGTGCCTTTGCCGCAGTCATCTTGAATTTTCTTTACCGTATCGTGAGCTTCTATATGCAGTTGCTCATTGATGGGAAAACCCCACAGGGCAGTTGTTTCAGACATGATTTACTCCATTCAATGATCGTCCGGTTTAACGGTGTGGCAGTATTCCGCCCAATCCTCTTGCCGTCATTGACCCGTCACTGAGCTCAATGGGTCGCTTAGGTCAATATAGCGCAGATACAGCCTGTTACTCGGGTTATTATAATACTGGTACGATAGTTTTGTATTTGGGTTTGTTAGCAAAGAATGAATATTTTACATTTTTTTATACGTCTATTTATTGTGCTTAATAAGGTAAGTGTGCACTTACTTATTGTTGTTGTGAGATGTTTTTATGCGAATTGTACCTACTGTTATGGTGGTTATTGATCATTGAGAGACGTTTTAAAAAGGTTAATTATGATGGTGTGAGATGTGTCACTTAACTGTGATTTAAGGGAGTGAACCACTATTCCGGACGTTAACCACTATGGAGGTACTCATGATGAGTAACAGACAATTGAAGAACACAGATCATAACAAAAAGCATTATGGCGCTGGCCGGGAGGGGGTTCTCGGTGCAAATGTTAAACTGATGCGAGGTCATTCAACCTGTCTCGGTAATGCGAGAGAAAACACCAAGCGTAGCCAGCCCGCCGATGTTGTCTCATTTAACAGGGAGGTTTTGAGTGGCGATGGCAAAGCGGTTAAACCAAGGTTGCCTAACTCAATTCGAGTGAGCCAATTTACCGATGAGCAGGTTCGTTATATCGAACAGTTAGGGTGGGTTTTAGTCTATCTGTTTAAACGCTACCCTGAACTCAAACAGACTCAAGGCTTTAATCATGAGCATATTAAAACGGCTGAGCACGTTTTACGTAAAGGGTTTTATGAAACACATGTTTATTCAACAATCGATGTGGGCAATGCCCCGCAAAAAGTGACCATAGATGTTGTTTGTGGGCGCTTTGATGCAGAGCACTCTAGTTGGTCGGTGGAAATTTTTGCTGACGGCGGGCTGGTCAGAAAGCATATCTGTAAAACAGAAGATCAAGTGGTTGCTATGCTGGATCAGCAACTGCACAAATATGGTTTGATCCAGCTTGCATGGGAGCGGGCACGAGCTGCCCGCTAAAGCTTTCCTTACTGACGCCTTCCACTTAACCCCCGTCAACCCCTCCTTTGTTTTGTGGTTCATCTGCCAGGGTCTGGGCTAACCTGGCTAGTTGAACAAATTCACTTCTGTATCCGTATTGATCACGGCCCTTGGCACGCTCGGCCTGTTTAACAACATCGTCAAAGGAGTATGAGTCAAGGTATTGGCTATTGCGTAGGAGTTCTGAAAAGCCGGCTACCGATGAGGCAAATCGAAATGCTTCGCTGGTACTGCTTAGACTACTCTTAATTGCATTTTTGTTAACCGGGAACTGGAGCAGTTTACTATTAGATTGGTCAGGCAATTTGTAGCGAATTTTCAATAAACCAAGCTCACTGGAATTATTCTTGGCGCTATGCGGGGCCTGTTTTTCTCCATATCTAAGTGGGTCATTCCATGGTTTTTTGGCGTCTACCAGCGTTAACTCGTAAATAGCAGTTAAGCTGTGCCCCGCCCCGATTTCACCGGCATCAACTTTGTCATTATTAAAATCTTCCCGGTTTAATAAGCGGTTTTCATAGCCCAGAAGGCGGTACTCCTGAACCCACTGGGGGTTAAACTCCATTTGCAACTTAACGTCGCTGGCAATGGTTTGCAATGTGCTGCTCATCTCATCAACCAGTACTTTTTGAGCTTCTTTCAGGTTATCAATGTAAGCAGCGTTGCCATTGCCTCTGTTGGAAAGTTCTTCCATTAGCGCGTCATTATAGTTACCGGTTCCGTAGCCCAGCACAGAAAGTTGTATGCCCGTTTTTCGCTTCTGTTCAATATAGTTTTTGAGTTCGTCGATGGAGCTGACGCCTACATTAAAATCGCCATCGGTGGCCAGAACAACCCGGTTAATCCCTTTCTCGATGGTTGCTTGTTGTCCAAGTTGGTAAGCGAGTTCTATACCCGCGCTTCCGTGAGTCGAACCGCCAGCTTGAAGCTGATCAATAGCCTGTAAAATTTTATAGGTTTTGTCGCCTGGCGTGGGTTCCAATACCACACGTGCAGAACCCGCGTAGACCACCAGCGATATTCGGTCATCCTGATTTAGCTGTTTGGTCAGCAGACGCAGCGACTTCTTAACCAATGGAAGTTTGTCTGTGCTATTCATTGACCCAGATACATCGACTAGAAATACGAGATTGGCCGCTGGGCGCGTGGCAGCCTGCTCTTTATAACCCTGTATTCCGATATGCAGTAATGTTCGATCACTGTTCCATGGACTTGGCCCCACCTCATAATGAACCGAGAAAGGCTGGCTTTCGGATGAGGGTGGCATGTACTGGTAGTCGAAATAGTTAATTAGCTCTTCGGTTCTGACCGCATTGGCGGGCGGGATTTGCCCATTGTTAATGAATCGACGAATATTGGCATAGCTTGCTGTATCTACATCTATACTGAAGGTACTAACGGGAGATTCGCTGACCGCCATCACGCTGTTTTGCTCAATGTTCTGGTACCGCTCTGTAGATATAGGGGGTGATGGGGGTAGGGCGGGGCTGATATAAGCCCCGGAAGCGATGCGCATTTCTGGCATTGTTGCGTCCATGAGTACAGCTTGAGCGGCTATTTTGCTTTCATGTTTGGCCTTTTTACCTTGAGAGCGTGCTTGCTCTTTTGCTGTGCTTAAATGTGGGGCGTGTTCCTGCTCTTCGATAGCGTGTTCGTTAGTGCTGCACCCAGCAACCAGTATGGCGGTAGATAGCGCCATGGTCAGGTACTGCTTGGTGTGAGCTGGTTTATAACATGGTTTTGGGGGCATCGAGTTTATGGTCATGTTGGTATCCTTCATCATTCAGTTTGGTGGAGGGAGTAATGACAGGATAATAATGTTTCGCAGCCTGGAATAAGGGTGTATCAGCTTTAAATTGGTCTTCCGGCTAGCCATAAAATATGGTAAGGAGATTTCCCGCTACCCAAAAACGGGTGAGTCTCGCTAACCGGAGCGTTAAAATTGATTGTTTTTGCCTATTGTTATGGTGGCTATCACCATTGTGGTCAGTCTGTATAGTTCGCCAAAATAGCCTCATTCATTGTTTAAAAATAAGAAGGATTTCATCATGGAACTTCAAAATGTACCAGCGATCATAACCGGTGGTGCTTCTGGCCTTGGAGAAGGCGCAGCAAGAATTTTGGCCGCAGCGGGGGCGAAAGTCGTCTTGTTGGATCTGCAAATTGAAAAAGCAGAAAAGCTAGCGGCTGAGTTAGGTGGTCTGGCGATCCAGTGTAATGTCTCAGATGCAGAAAGTGCCAAGCAGGCGTTGGCGCAGTCGCTGGAAGCCCTCGGCCCTTGTGGTATCGCGGTTAGCTGTGCCGGTATTGGCACCGCAGGCCGAATTCTGGGCAAAGATGGCCCTATGGATCTGGATGTCTTTAGCAAAACGATCAATGTTAATCTGATTGGTACGTTTAACATACTTCGCCTGGCCGCAGAACAGATGCAACAGCGCACCCCTAATGCCGATGGTGAGCGGGGAATTGTTATCAACACCGCCTCAATTGCAGCGTTTGAAGGCCAAATTGGTCAGGCGGCATACTCTGCATCGAAAGGAGGGGTGGTTGCTATGACGCTGCCAGCGGCAAGGGAGCTTGCGCGTTTTGGTATTCGGGTTAACACCATTGCGCCAGGGCTCTTTAAAACACCAATGATGGAAGGTATGCCGCAAGACGTTCAAGATGCCTTGGCCGCTGGCCTGCCATTCCCACCACGATTGGGTCACCCGGAAGAGTTTGGCCAGTTGGTCAAACATATGGTGGAAAACCCGATCATGAATGGTGAAACGGTGCGCTTGGACAGCGCGGTTCGGCTTCAGCCTAAGTAGGGCTTTGAACGTTGTTTTACCTACGTTTATGATAAAAGGCTCTGGTCAGCCTTTTATCATATTGGTGTCTAAGTCCCTATACCCTGCGCTGCCATATGAAATTGATGCGCCATCCTGTAAGCTGCCGTTTTTGGGCATGTAACATACTGCTCTTTATTCTCCTTTAAATCTCTTAGGAACATACCTCTCAACTCTTTAGACATCCACTTGAATGGCGCTTTGCCATACGGTAATGGGCGGGGTACAACACTCATTGCTCCAGAACACTGGCCTGACTCTGAAACCAGCTCAAATGTTAAGTTAAATATGCCTTCTGACATCGGCCAGTTATTGGCTTGGTTGCCAAACAAAGAGACTAAAAAAGCTCTTAAGTCATCACTCTGATGTAAATCCATATTATCTCTCCTTGATACTGCGCTTGACTAAATCAAGCTTTTCCTTAGATCCATATACCGTTATATGGTGAGTCATCAACTCTTCAAAAATATATAGTTGGGCACTTTGCCTCTCTTCATCATAAACTGAAGTGATTTTTGCTTTCCCGATAGCTGATTTTTCAACACTTGTTGGGGTAACGTTAAACTCTTTCGCCTGATCTTTTGATAGCGCTGCCAGCCAGCTTGGCAGTGAATCTCGCTTTGTTTTGTCGAATATTGATATTAGAAACACTTGATCAATCCCCGTAAGATCTATCGACTTATATATACTTTTAGGGTCGACCACCTCGTGGACAAATGACCAGTTGTCGTATTTGAATATTAATGATGAGCGGGTGTGAGAAATTAATGTCGGGTCGGGGTAATCCATCGCTAAATTTGCAGAAAGGATCAGCTCTTTTGAGAAAGAGGCGGGGCTAAAAACCAGGGTGAGCAGAATAAATAGAACTGTGGTCAAGCTTTTCATAAACATCCTTATTTATTAAAAATCAGCGTGACGGTAGCTTATCAACTTATTATATGAAGAGGAATGAAGTTCACCGCAATTTTGTTCAATATCTTACCTGTTTGCATTGTTATATTGCCTGCTCTTTAACGTGATAGAGGCTGGCAATATGACGATCTTTCTCTCAATGTTTATCTTTGCCTTGATAGGCGCAATCTCTCCTGGTCCGGTCAATATTATAGCGACGGGAGCTGGGGCTAATTTTGGTTTTCGCAGAGCCTTGCCTCATGTACTCGGGGCGACTATCGCGTACACATTGATTGTATTTTTAGTTGGGGTCGGTCTTAATCGTATATTGGAGATGTACCCTCAGATAACTGATTCATTACGGTATCTTGGGGGCGCTTTTCTATTGTATATGGCGTATAAAATTGCGACATCTAAGCCGACCAATGATATTGAAGCGGCGCAAGCGAGACCGCCAAGCTTGCTTGAGGGAGCATTGTCTCAATGGTTAAACCCCAAAGCATGGCTGGTATCAATGTCAGGGGTTACGCTGTTTGTGGCGGCGAACACGCCTGCTTCGTTATACCTGTTTGTTTTCTGCGCTATATCGTTTGTCGTTTGCTTATTTGGAGTAGGTACTTGGGCTGCGATTGGGCATGTTATCCGCAAATATTTGTCTAATGAGAGGCAGCAAATTAGCTTTAATATTGTGATGGGGCTATTGCTAAGTAGCACGGTTGTTTCTATTTTTATAAGTGCATAATGATTTATTCACCCACTTCTTGTTGACGAGATATTGTTGATGGCGCAGGAACAGTCCTTATTTTTTAAGAAGAGCGACATACTGCCATTTGTCGAAATGCGTCGGGCTGATCGCTCTAGCGCCTGCTATCACACCCACTCTCATGACGAATTCTCATTCGGTGTGATTGATGAGGGAGAGGCTGAATACCGCAATCAGAGGTGTAAAAATCATATTGGTTCGGGCATGACCGTGACAATTAACCCGGCGGACGCTCACAGCTGCAACCCCAAAGAGGGGCTTTGGTCATATAGAATGCTGTTTGTTGATACCCACTGGATCGGTGAATTACAGCAAGAAATGCTCAGTTTTCATAGTATCGATTATCTGCCTTTTCCGAACCTTTATGAGAGTGATGCCAAAACCTACCACTCTTTTGGCAAACTATTCGAAATATTAGTCGCAGAAACGAACCCCTTGGTCGCTGAAAGCCTGTTAATTCAGTTTCTAGAGCGGCGATTTATGAATAGCGCCTCTCTGGCAAAGGCGTCAGCGCTACCAGACCTAATGCGAGTCAAACAGGTCAAGGAGCTGATCATGGATCAGCTGGACGTGAATATTTCTTTAGATGAGTTTTCAGCTCACTCAGGTCTCAGCCGTTATCACCTTATTCGCAGCTTTAAACACGCTTACGGCCAGTCACCCCATGCGTTTCAATTAGATCAGCGGATAAAAAAAGCCAAATCGCTTCTTCAGCGCGGGGAGAGTATCGTCGATACAGCAAGCGTGCTAGGATTTGCTGACCAAAGCCACTTCCAGCGTAACTTCAAAAAGCGATTGGCGGTCACTCCCAGGCAGTACCAAGCGTTTTTTGTCTAATCTCAGGGATTGGCTAGGCTGCATTTAGACTGATTAACGAACTGTATTCAAAATGCCAAATCTGTTCTGCAAAATTCACCGCTTAAAAAGCCAAGGTTGGACATGGGATCAGTTTATGTCGGAGCTGGATCGGATTTATTTTGGTGGCATTGATGAAAAAACACTTAAATCACACTATCGACAACCTCATAAGCGATCAACCAGTCACACCCAACAGCTGATTGAGTCGTTGCATAAGCGGTACTTTCCGTCACCTTTTCCGGCCGATACTGAAGCACTGATGCGTATTTACAACAACTTGGTTGATTGCCCAAAACATGCCACCACAGAAGCCGATGTTGCTGACCTTAGGTTGTTTCTGCAAGCGCAGGTTAATGAACAAGGTATGCCTTTGCTTAGGGCCGCCCGTTTAAATTGGCTATTGGCCAATACCTATTTTGATGACATAGGAGCACTCAGAACAGCGAGAAAACGAGTGCAGTTGCAGGAATACCAGAAGCACGCGATTCAACATTATCAGCAGGCCATTACGTTAATCGAAACGCACAACCAAGAAGCTGCTGAGAGCAGCGTCAGTGAATTTGTTCTATACAAAGTACACCAGAATATTTTGGCCTGTTACTTAAATGCAATTGAGCCGGAGCATAGGGAGAGCGACGAACAGGTATTAAATTATCTTACCCATTCTGACTTTTTAAGCCAAAGCAAAAAGGTGCTGGTGCAGGAGCCATACTTATGGGTGGTGGCTCGTAACGGACTGCGTTTTGGCTCTTTGCTGAAATCTGCCACCCTTTGCGAGCAGTTTTTCAGATTGCTGGTGGCGGCAAGCCCATACTTCCTTGACCTGGATTATGCCCCTCAGGGATACCCCGCCATATGCAACAGCAAGGAGTTCAACTGGGCTTGTCAGCATGTTTTATCGGCTGGCTTTATTGATACACTAAGAGGCTAATTCGCTGGTTCGTGGTAATATCTTCATCGCCTATTTTAATCCGCGTCAGGAGCCTCAGTTTTGATGAGTAAAATTAAAGCCATTCTAGCGTCTTTAGCCGTTGTTTTGTTACTGGTAACGGCTGGATGTTCTTCCTCTCATGCGCCTGATGATGCACAGAAGCAGAAATCAGAATCGGCACCATCGGCGCCAGCCGCCTCTGAAGAACGGCTCTATGACCATCAGTTATTAGAGGCTCAGGGAGCTGAGGCGGATGAAGAAAAAGAGCAGCTCAAAAAACGTAAATCCAGTGACGACGATATGGAACGTCTTGACTAACGCATCAGTAGCAGAGGCGGCTAAACTGAGTTGTTTTACGTCAACGCACTTTTAATTTAAATCCTTATATTGACCCTGCTGACCGCTGGTTAGGCGATCTGGCACTTGCGTTCTGAGTGATGATTGCGTATTAAGTAGCCCACCAAGCATAAGTTAAGATATTTAATACGAATTCGAACAACAGCTACTGCTAACTTGAATGATAAACACTGAGAGGAGAGACTCTGTGAGCCATCCATACCCGAAACTATTTGAACCTCTTGACCTGGGTTTTACCCAACTAAAAAACCGCGTCATTATGGGGTCGATGCACACAGGGCTTGAAGATCGCCTCTGGAACTACGATAAGTTGGCCGCCTATTTTGCCGAGCGTGCCAAGGGTGGGGTTGGCCTCATCGTAACCGGTGGTTTTGCACCCAATCTTGAAGGGGAGCTGGCACCACTGTCATCCAACTTGACCCATTCGCTGGTTCTGCCCTGGCACCGCAAAGTGACCAGTGCAGTGCACAAAGAGGGCGGCAAAATAGCGATGCAAATTCTGCATGCGGGGCGTTATGCCTACCAACCGCTGGCGGTTTCGGCCAGTGCCGTTAAGTCTCCTATTAGCCCATTTAAGCCAAGAGCGTTGAGTTCTAAAGGGGTGCAGCGCCAAATAGATGCCTATGGGCGCTGTGCTAAACTGGCTAAAAAAGCCGGTTATGACGGTGTTGAAGTGATGGGCTCAGAAGGTTATTTCATTAACCAGTTTTTATGTAAGCGCACCAACAAACGAACCGATGAATGGGGTGGTAGCTTCGAAAACCGCATGCGTCTGCCTGTTGAGGTGGTGAAAAAAGTACGAAAAGAAGCGGGTGATGACTTTATCATTATCTACCGTCTCTCAATGATCGATTTGGTTGAAGAAGGCCATACCTGGGAAGAGGTCGTTCAACTGGGTAAAGCGATTGAAGCAGCCGGTGCGACGATTATTAATACCGGTATCGGTTGGCACGAAGCCCGAGTACCGACCATTGTGACCTCCGTGCCACGTGCAGCCTTTACCTGGGTAACCAAGAAATTCAGAAAAGAAGTGTCCATCCCTGTGGTGACGAGTAACCGGATCAACACGCCAGAAAAAGCCGAAGAAGTGTTGGCAAGCGGTGATGCAGACCTGGTCTCGATGGCAAGGCCGTTCCTGGCTGACCCTGAGTTTATGATTAAGGCAGAAGCCAACAAAAGCGATGAAATCAACACCTGTATCGCGTGTAATCAGGCTTGCCTTGACCATGTATTTAAAGCTCAGCGTGCGAGCTGTCTGGTAAACCCGAGAGCCTGTTTTGAAACTGAGCTGGTGTACAAGCGCACCCGCAAACCAAAAAATATTGCAGTGGTTGGTGCCGGGCCAGCGGGCTTGGCAGCGGCAACGACGGCGGCCAAGAGAGGCCATTTGGTGACACTGTTTGACCAGTCTCATGAGATTGGTGGCCAATTTAATATGGCCAAGCGTGTGCCAGGGAAAGAAGAGTTCTACGAAACCATTCGTTACTTTAATAAGCAGATTGAACTAAATGGCGTTCGTATGAAGCTTAACACTCGTGTCGAAGCACAAGACTTGATTGATGGGAACTATCATGAAGTGATTTTGGCGACGGGCGTAACCGCACGGGAGTTAACCTTCCCTGGAATCGACCACGAGAAAGTGCTTTCTTATATCGATGTACTACGCCATAACAAGCCGGTAGGTAAGAAAGTTGCTGTTATTGGCGCGGGAGGCATCGGTTTTGATATCAGCGAGTATCTTGTCCACAACGAAGGTGAAGCGCCAAGCCTTGATTTAGCCCTTTGGCAGAAAGAGTGGGGCATCGATAAAACCATGAAGCAGCCCGGCGGTTTAGCCAAGAAAGGTAAGCAACCAACAGCCCCAGCAAGGCAGATTTACTTATGCCAGCGTAAAGAGACTAAAGTGGGGGCAGGCCTAGGCAAGACGTCTGGCTGGGTTCATCGTACAACGTTGCAAGATAAGAATGTTGAAATGATCGCCGGTGTAAGCTACGACAAGGTCGACGATAAAGGGTTGCATATTACGGTGAATGGACAGGCTGGCGTGCTTGAAGTTGATAATGTAATTACCTGCGCAGGCCAAGAACCTTGCCGGGAGTTATATGCTGCGCTAGAAACAGCAGGTGTCAACGTCCACTTGATCGGTGGTGCAGATGTTGCCTCAGAGCTTGATGCTAAAAGAGCGATTCGTCAGGGCTCTGAGCTAGCTGCAGAGCTATAAACCGTTATAGATCGGTTTTATCAGAAAACGCTGCATTGATGCAGCGTTTTTTCGTATTGCTATACGCCTGCCACAACGACTCTAGCCATGTATGAAATACTTGATGGTCAATTAATTTGAGCATCAGTCAATAAAGGTTCCCACATGAAAGCGGTATTCACACAACGTAAGTGTATAAAATCTGTTTTGACCTACGGTGAAACCAGCAAGCCAACCCCCGCAGATGACGAAGTGCTGATAGAGGTGAGCCATGCCAGTTTGAACCCTATCGACTGGAAGCTCTTCAAAATTTTACAGTTCTACCCCTTTAAACAAATCGTTCAGGGCAAAGATGTTGCGGGGACGGTCGCCGCGGTAGGGAAGAACGCTGCAAAGTTTAAAGTGGGTGATGAAGTTTATAGCTACCTTAGTTATACCTTGGGGGGAGGCTTTGCCGAATATGCCGTATCCAATGAGAACACGGTCGCCCTTAAACCCGGCAACATGAGTTTTGCCGAAGCAGCAGGTGTACCTTTGGCTGGCACCACAGCCTGGCAGTCATTACAGTTGGGTGAAATTTCAGCGGATAAAAATGTACTGATTATCGGTGCATCGGGTGGTGTAGGAAGTTATGCAGTCCAGATGGCAAAATCGACAGGCGCTAATGTTACCGGTGTTTGTAGTGGGAACAATGTTGAACTTGTTGAGTCGCTGGGTGCAGATAATGTCATTGACTACCAAAAGCAAGATTTTAGAACGCTCCCCGGCAACTATGACATCGTCTTTGATGCCGTGGGTAAACATAGCCTTAGTGCGTGTTCCGATATCCTGGTTCCAGAAGGCCACTACATTACTACGATGCCTAACGTTAAGAGTTTCTTTGAAGTTAAAAAGACTAAATCAAAAGGTGTCAGCAATCAGCAAAATCAAAAAGCCCATTTGATCAGCGCATCTGCGTCTGCCGAGTGTTTAGAAATGTTCGCTCAACTAAGCGAAACAGGGCAATTAAAGACCGTGATTGACCGCCACTTTGGTTTGCCTGCGCTGGAAGACGCCTATGCCTACAGCCGAACGGGCAGGGCAAGGGGTAAGATTATTATTGATGTAAAGGGATAGGTGTTTATGTGTAGAAGAGGTTTATTTGGCGCTTAATGCACGGCTGGAAAGGGTGACCACGAGTCTAAATCTGATCTTGTTGCTTATGACTCTTTTGCTTTATTCCTATGTGAAATACCTTGTGTGAAGCTGCATGCAGTGTATTGTGGGGGACTGAGGGTTAGAGACCCTCGGCCACCCGATTATTTTCGATCTTGCCAATATCCGGGTTTACGCTTATTGTGCATAATTGCAACAACGTATATTTGATTGCAATGCTTTTTATATATTACCGAAAATGGAAACCTTGATAGTAAGTATCTTTTAAACCCTGTTTGAAAATTTGGCCAAGTATCTGGATATTCTGAAAGTATTTCGTAAGAACTCTCTAGTTCTTGTAATAAGTCGTCACCTAAACCAACTGCTTGCTCTTCATACCATTGATAATAAGCTTTAATTTCGTCTTTCACATCCGGGTGAAAAATGAGGTTTTTCAATTACTCTCCCCTTGTGTCCTTTTTTATTTCACTCCAAGACACTCCTTTAACCTCACCAGATTCCAGCTGCTGAAAACGTTTTTCTGCTAGTTTACCCCAAGCTTCTTCTACACCCTGGTCTTGGGTAGAATCCAAAGATGAAATCAGACAATGAGCAAGCATAGCTCTTTCACTACTATTTAAATGTTTTGTACTTTCAAGTACTTGCTTAATACTCATGCGACTAATCCAAATAAAGTTTCAAACTAAGTATATAGTAGCATGGCCTAATTTTCTTTGCCAAACCAACTCCCGTAGATCGCGAAGTGCTGATAGAAGAAACCATGCCAGCTTGAACCCATTTGATCAGCGCATCTGCGTCTGCCGAGTGTTTAGAAATGTTCGCTCAACTAAGAGAAACAGGCCAATTAAAGACCTTGATTGACCGTCACTTTGGTTTGCCTGCGCTGGAAGACGCCTATGCCTACAGCCGAACGGGCAGGGCAAGGGGTAAGATTATTATTGATGTAAAGGGATAGGTGTTTACTCTTCAAATATTGCATCGTCCCTTAAAGCCTCAGTATTAATCAGGGCTTTAAGGGAGTCTTTCTAGTTAAAGTAAGCAACGATTTCTGTGTCGGATCAGGCCGGTGCGGAGTGAGAGGCAAATAGGGTTTTCACCTCATCACCCCACGAGCTAATCATCTGATTTATTTATATTCATAATTTAATTAAGCAATATTAGTAGTAAAATAATGACCCTCATTTTTCAAAAAAAGTGGTTACCATGACTGTTGATCTAAATAGCCGTTACGGCTTGAATTCTGCGCATAGTGAAGTGGTAGATGCGTGTAAAATTATTGAGCCGTGCGATACGTTAGACATGGGGTGTTCGAATGGGCGTAATGCGTTGTATCTCGGCCAACTCGGGTTTAATGTTGTTGCGGTAGATGCTAACCCTGGTGCCATTGATATGCTGCAAAGCATTGTCAGTGAAGAGAAGATGACCAATGTTAAGGCTCAGGTGTACGATATTAACAATGCCTGCCTTGGTGTGGACTATGGGTTTATTGCTTGTACCGTAACTCTCATGTTTCTCGATCCTGCTCGTGTTGATGCGGTTATTGCCGATATGCAAGAGCGTACTCTCGCTGGCGGATATAACCTGATTGTTTGTGCCATGAGTACGGAAGAGCACCCATGCCCGGTTCGCTTCCCTTTTACCCTGAAAGCAGGGCAGTTACGTGAGGCTTATGAAGGCTGGGAGCTGATAAAGTACAATGAAGATATAGGTACAATGCACAATGGTGCGCAACTGCAGTTTGCGACCATGTTAGCGCGGAAACCTGGCTAAAACAAAAACCATATCATCGTTATCGCGTTTGATTTTCCGTATCCATTGTCACTCCCGCGAAGGCGGGAGCCTATGCAGGTCGCTTGCTTGGCTCCAACCTCATGTTTATAGTGAACAAGAATGACTTCCTGTCTCACCTTCCATCTTAACTTTTGCACCATTGAATATTTCATGACAAAGTATGGATCTGAGTTGAATTAACTGGTGTATAGAAAGAGAATATAATGGCTTTAAGTGGAAATACCCCCATACCAAAAATAATTGCGCTGACATTATTGGTGTTTGGTATTGGTTTGTTGTTTTGGGCGTATGATATGTCTGGTTCTGCAGCCAACCAGTTTACATCAGCATTGACTGGCTCCCACTCGGATAAGGTGATGTATACCGGCATCGGCGGAGCGGTTAGCCTGGTTGTTGGAATGTATCTGTTTTTTAGAAAATAGATAGTTCCAATATTGTTAGGCACCCTATGAAGGGTGCTTCTCAAGCGCCTTTTTAAACCCTTTCTGATATAACATCCACGCCATTAACCCCGCAGCCAGGTTGCCAACCAGCGCGCCACTCATCAACCCGTCTAACGCATCGATTTGACTACCAATCCATAGCAGCGGTAAGTAGCAAAGGAACAATCTCAGGCAAGAAATCAGCAAGGCTCGCATCGGTAACCCCATGGCGTTGCATACCGATACCATGATCATACAGAGCCCCAACGCACCGTAACTAAAGGGGACTTTTAACAGGTAATGTTGCAGTACCTCGGCAACGGATAAATCGGTCGTCATCAGGCTGGTGATATTGTCCGAAAGCAGCAGCCAAATGATGGCGATGGCAAGCTGCCATAGCAGCACGAACTTAATTGCGATGTTAACCAGCTGGCGAATACTCTCCAAGTCTTTTGCCCCCCAAAATCGGCCTATCATTGGCGGCATTGACATGGTTAAGGCGAGCACAATGACGATTGAGAAAAACTCCAGCCGTGTTCCCAACCCCCATGCAGCAACAGCGGCCGTTCCGTAGGCCGCAACCAAGGCAGTGGCAAACATCGCCGAGAGTGATGGCATAAACTGGCTGAGCATGGCCGGGCCGGTGATATTCGCTAATTGTTTGATAGACGATGGAATAGTGCCCGGTTGAAACTTGAACGCTAACCACTGGTGCGAGATGACTTTTGGGTAGACGATTAACGCGCCAATGGCGAATGAGGTAATGGTTGCATAGGGTGCCCCCGCCAGCCCCCAGTCAAACACAAATATGTATAAAGGGTCTAACGCAATATTTAGCAGGCTGGTCACCACCATGGTAATGCCCGGTAGCATAGTATTGCCGTGCGCTCTGCATAGGCTGTAGCCAAAATAAAGCATTGCCCCTACCCAGGCGCTGATTAGCCAGGGTTTCCAGTACAGTGACAGGGTTGCAAGCAGCTCAGGTTCGCCGCCTAACACTTCAAGTATGGTGGCTCGCGAAAACCAGAGGATTAAACAGAGAATGGAAATAGCCACTGCGCCAATTATTACCACCAGCCCGCCAAGTTGTTTGGCATGCTCTGTCTGCTCGGCCCCCAGCGCTTTGGATATAACGGCGGTGGTTGCTATCCCAAGCCCGACTTGCACGCCGATAATGAGCTGGTACATCGGCACGGTAAACCCAACTGCTGCAAGTGGTGCGACCCCGAGTTGACCAATGAAGGCGCTGTCGGCCAGTTGAAAACTCATCAAAGACAGCACACCAAAAAGCATTGGCCAAGTCATGTGGAAGAGTGTTTTAGCCAGAGATGTATCGGTTGCCAGGTTAGTCATTTTTGCTTTGGTCGCATTATTTATAGAGACAAGAGAATCGCCAGTTTATCTTAATCAAGGCGGGAGGGGTAAGCGCGATTAGCAACTGTGTATAGAGGTTGAGTGATTAAGGTCTACCGTTGTGGCTTTTTCTACACCATGGCTGCGACATATTGTCTCAAATGTCGAAAACGAGTTGACGGCCATCTGGTGAGTCAATAACTTAGCCGCACCAAGTATAAGGGGAAGACCGGTTAAAGTCCGTCGCTGCCGCCGCAACTGTAAGCACTCGATGAGTTATCGCCGTTATGGGGATCAAAGAGTGCAAGCCAGAGTACCTGCTTGGTGTTCACTGCAATCTATTCGGATCGGAATAGCCACTAAGGAATTTATTATGCATATTGAACCCGGTGTCGTTGAAGGCACGAAAATCGCCCTGAGTTATGGAACCGCATTGTTGGCCGTAGGTGTATTGGCCAAAGTAAGTTATGAAAGTATTAGGCAGGGCGGTCTTAAGCAACTGCTGGTAAAAAGCCTGTTGGCAACACTGAGTGTTTTTGTTTTCTTTGAGGTGTTGCCTCATCACCCGGTCGGGGTTTCTGAGGTTCACCTTATTTTGGGTTCAACCTTGTTATTGATATTGGGCGTAGCGCCTGCGGCTATTGGCTTGGCGGCAGGGTTGCTGATACAGGGTATTTTCATGGCGCCTTTTGATTTGCCGCAGTATGGTATGAATGTCACTACATTGTTGGTGCCTTTGTATGGTATGAATATGGTTGCCCGGAAAATAATTCCGGCGAATGTGGCCTATAAGGATATTACGTATTCGCAAACTTTGAGACTTTCTCTGACTTATCAGGGAGGAATCATTGCATGGGTTGCTTTTTGGGCGCTATATGGCGGGGGCTTTAGTGCTGAAAACCTCAATGCCGTCGCAACATTCAGCTTGGCATACACCTCCGTTATTGTGCTTGAACCGCTGGTAGATTTGGCGGTACTGGCCATCGCCAAGGCTGTTGGCCCGCTACAAAGCAGTCGGTTTTTCGAGAAACGATTGTTTGAAAAAGCCGCATAATAGAGCCGGCTATCGACTCTGACTAAAATTCGCGCCATGCCCCGTCCTTTAGGGCGGGGAAGGATAACGGAAACCGCTTCGCGGTTTAATGGTGGCTGTTTTGTTGCTCGATGTATTGCCTAACCACACTGATAGGTGCACCACCGACACTTCCCGCAAAGTAGCTGGGACTCCAAAGAGCATTTTTCATGTAGGCTGATTTTATTAGCTCGGGGTGATGCAATTTCAATTTCCTACTGGATACCCCCTTCAAGCTATTAACCAATTTTGATAAGCAGACTTTGGGCGGGAAGTTCACTAACAAGTGAACATGGTCTCCTTCACCATTGAACTCTGCCAGCTCAACATCGAACTCTTTGCATACGACTAAAAACAGTTCATGCAGCGTTTCTAAATGAGCGGAATTAAAGACAACATGCCGATACTTGGTCACGAAGACCAAGTGTGCATGGAGCATAAAAACACAGTTTCTACCTGTTCGATAAGGCTTGTTTTCTTTCATAGACCAATTATACTCAACTCTATGAAAAAGACAAAGACACTCCGAGTTCGTGTAAGAGATAACCACGCATACTTGCTAGGCCAAATGGCTCGGCAAGTTAACTATGTGTGGAATTTTCTCAACGAACTAAGCCTCCGCTCGGTCAAAGAGCGTGGTGTCTTTATGTCAGCCTATGACTTGCAGAAGTACACCGATGGCGCTGGCAAGCTGTTAGGCTTGCACAGCCACACGGTTCAAGAGATTGGCAAAGAATACGTTACCCGTCGTAAGCAATTCAAAAAGGCCAAGCTGAACTGGCGCAAGTCTGGTGGTGTTCGCCGCTCACTCGGCTGGATACCGATCAAGACGGGCGCGTCTAAATGGAAAAACGGCCAAGTATTCCACAACGGCCACCACTTCAAGATTTGGGACAGCTACGACCTGTCGAAATACAAGTTCCGTTCGGCCAGTTTCAGCGAAGACGCTCGTGGACGCTGGTACTTCAATGTCGTAGTCGATGTTGAAGCGGAGCAATCAACAGGCACACAAGCTGTTGGTATCGACTTGGGCTGTAAAGAAGCGGCTACGTCTTCCCACGGCGACAAGCTGCTTGGTCGTAACTATCGCACCCTTGAAGCGAAGCTGGGTCTAGCTCAACGCGCTCGTAACAAAAAGCGGGTGAAGGCGATCCACGCCAAAATAGTAAACCGCCGTAAAGATGGTATTCATAAGTACACCTCGAAACTTGTACAAGAGAATGCAGCCGTCTTTGTCGGGAATGTATCAAGTAAGGGTCTCGCTAAGACAAAATTAGCCAAGTCAGTGCTAGATGCTGGCTGGGGCATGATGAAAACAATACTGGAATACAAGTGCGATCACGCAGGTATTGTTTTTGATGAAGTTAACGAGGCATATACAACCCAAGCCTGTTCGTGCTGCGCGGTCATACCCGACAGCAGTCCGAAAGGTAGGACAGGACTTGGAATAAGAGAATGGACTTGTAGTGCTTGTAACACTACGCATGATCGAGATATTAATGCAGCCAAGAACATTCTTGCGGTGGGGCTACACCGTCTTGCGGAAGGAAAGGTAGCGACTACTCCGTAGTCGCCCTAGTCTTAGGGCTGTAATGGCCCTAAGAATCCCCTTCGTTTACGGAGGGGAGAAGTCAATAAAGCCCCATCAGCAGGTGGGGCTTTTTTTGCCCTGGCAGCGCCTCAATAAATTAGTGACTACCTGTTCACAATTGCGCAATTTGTCCCTCTTTATGACGCGTTCTGTCCCTCATGTTATTTTTTTTGTCTTTAAAATACGGCCAGTAAATCTAGATGTCGTTTAGTAACAGAAGCGTCATGAAATAATAATAATTCGAATTTATATTCGACGGACTTTAACTTAGAAGGGCAGCTCCCATGCGCAGTAGAATATCGCTTTTTATCTTCAGCATTCTGATCTCGACGATCAGTTGGGCTGAATCGTACGTCTACCTCACTAACAGCACGATGGAAACATTGACGCTGAATACCGTGCAGACGGGTCACAATAACATTACCCATGGCAACGAATGGGAGCAGTTGGCCAATACTGTACCGCCTTTAGCCACGGTTAAGTTTCTTCGTTATAACCGTGATCAGGGAATCAAGTGGGGTAAGACTTACTACTTTACGACAACGGTTCAGGGAGCGACTAATTCAGTTGAGCTTCAGCAGAGCCTGGTAGGCACCATGACATTTAGTAAAATGTGGCTCTCGGCTGAAAATGATCCTTGGCACTATGATCGGGATATCCACAAGATTCCAATGAACTTTGACGGTAAAGACTCAACCTTAGCGTTTCGTTCTCAGTATGCCCGTGCCGCAGGTGATGATATTTACTACGTGATCAATAATGATTGGAAGACTGAAACCCGAGAAGCGGCCAGCAATAACTTTAAAGTGCTGACATACAATACCTGGGCGCTATTACCCGGCATTGAAAGTAAAAACACCCATGCCCGCCTTGATACCATCGCTGAAGAGATTGTTCAGGGCTATGATGCCATTGTTTTCCAGGAGCTGTTTGACCCTGCATTAACGGCACATTTTCGCAGTAAAATTAGTGCAGAGTACCCCTACCTGACAGACATTCCGTTTAAGTTTGGTAAGCTATTAACAGGTGGTTCGTTTATCGCCAGCCGTCACCCTATTATTGAACATGATGATGCCGTGTACAGTGCCTGCCGTGCAGATGGCTGCCTGGCATCCAAAGGCATGAACTACGCGAAGATTAACAAAGGCGGAAAAATATATAACCTGTTTGGCACCCACACTCACGCGTATACAACGCCGGATGATATCGCTGTTCGTTTTGCTCAATTGGCGGAACTAAAGGCCTTTATTAACAGTAAAAATATTCCTGCCAGTGAGCCTGTGTTGATGGCGGGTGACTTTAATGTGGATAAAATTCATTTTCCTCAAGAGCATTACGACTTCTTGGCGCTGATGAATGCTACTGAGCCAATGGCGTTGGGTGAATACCCTCACTCTTACGCAGGGCCTGTGAACGTATACGCTGATGACCAGTATACTGAGTATCTGGACTATGTCTTGTACTCAAATGAGCACCAGGCTCCCATCTACTCTCACAACAAGATGCTGGTGCCTCGTAGTATCGAGTCTGACCACTTTACTTCTTGGGACCTATCAGATCATTACCCGGTTGCGAGTGAGTTTGTATTTCCTGTGCAATAATCTGTTAGTTCAAAACAAAACGGCTATCAAAGTGATTTGGTAGCCGTTTTTTTTAGCTCTCTAAAGTCGGTGGCACAAGCTGGCCAGGCTTCTGTCCCAAGCCAAGAACCAACGAAAACTTTAGAAAAACATCAATATCCCTCAAAGTTAAAAACTGAGTGCTTCTAAAGCGCCTTTAAGTCTATATCGCCTGAAGTACCATCGTTAAAAGCAATCCAGAGCTGAAGTGGCTGCAAGATTACTTAGTTATATGCCTGCTGCAACGAGTGGCTGAATGTGGTTTTCAGGCCGGTTCGCTGATAAGTCATGAATTGACTGTAAATTAAGCCAAAACTCAGGAGATGTATTTAAAGACTCTGATAATAGCCACGCTGTTTCTGGAGTAACCCCACGCTTACCACGCACTATTTCATTTATACGTTGTACAGGAACACCTAAATGTAGCGCCAATGCTTTTTGAGTTACCTCAAGAGGCTCAAGAAACTCCTTGAGAAGAATAACTCCTGGATGTGTTGCTATACGATTTGAAGGAATCATAATTTACCTCGTATTTAGTGGTAATCCACTATTTGAACATCATGAGCTGCATTAGAATCCCAGCGAAATACAATACGCCACTGAGAATTAATACGAATACTATGGAAACCTTCTAAGTCACCTTTGAGCAGCTCAAGTCTATTTCCAGGAGGCGACTTAAGGTCATCAAGGTTTTGAGCAGCATTGATAACATCAAGCTTATACAAGGCCAACTCATGTATCTGATTAGGCAGCTTTCGCACCCAACGACTAGAAACACCATTAAACAGGTCTGATGTCGCTTTATTGCCAAAGGAAATGATCATTTATAAATGTTAACGAATACACGGTATTCATGCAATATGTAGAGCCAACACTTTTGGTCGATTTGTGGAGCGGTGAAGCCGCGTAGCAAAGCTGTTAACTGAGCTAGTAATCGACACTTTCTAAACAAGTTATACTACGCCTGATTCTGTTCTGGTGCATAATTGCACCTTAACTGCATCAGACGAAATGAGGTATAAGATGCCCAGACAAAAGTATTAGCCTAACAAGTCAAAATGACTTATGGTTGAGAAATCAGGTAGATCATATACGAGACTATTCCCGCAAAAGCGAATTGATAAACGATTTAATTCGCAGTGCTAAAAGAGCTGAAGCAACTAATAGAAAATTAGAGGACGCTGAGAAAAGCGGCTTTACTGATCAAAGTGCTTCAGAGATATTGGCTGAATTTAAATCTGAACTGAAATAGTCCATGTTTGAATTTAAGATATCTTCAAATGTGAAAGAGACTTGAAACGGATCTATGCATATGAATTCAAAGAATACGGTGAGTCACAAGCAGATCGCTATTATCATGGCTTTTTTAGCATGTTCGAAAAAATTAGCCTCAACCCGTATCTCTACCAGTCAGTTGATCATATTCGACCAGGTTACAGGCGATGCCATACTCTTCAGATAGTATTTACTACCGAATAAATGGCCAGGTTGTAGAGATAATGGCTATTTGGGGTGGTCAGGATATCGTCTGTAGCAGGTGCAAGTTCATTAGCCGCTAATCTCAGACAAGTGATAAGACCAACGTGATCCATCCACAAAAAAGACTCTTCAATGGTCTATTTTGTGGATAGCTATAGCCTGTCAGCAGGTATTTAGGTGAGGCTTGGTTCCACTTAGTTTGCTGAACAAGGCCTCCAATTTATAGTGCTAACTTCTCGGCAACAAAATCTGCATCTTTATCACCCCGGCCAGACAGGTTGACCAGAATGGTTTTGTCTGCAGGAAATGTTGCAGCAAGCTTTGTTGCGTAAGCTACAGCATGAGCACTTTCAAGTGCCGGAATAATCCCTTCGCAACGGGAAAGCGATATAAACGCATCCAGACACTCCTGATCATTAATGGCTTCATAACGAACCCGCTTAATGTCTTTCAGGTGGCAGTGTTGCGGGCCAACGCCTGGGTAATCCAAGCCCGATGCAATAGAGTATACGGGTAACGGTTCACCATTTTCATCTTGCAACGTTAAGCATTCAAAACCATGAATAGCCCCTTTTGTACCGAGGGTCATTGTGGCTGCATGATCAGGGGTATCCAAACCTTTGCCGGCCGGTTCAATACCCACCAGCTCGACATTCTCATCGTCTAAAAAAGCACTGAACATACCCATTGCATTAGAGCCACCGCCTACGCAGGCCATCACCACATCAGGCAGTTGGCCATTTTGTTGTTGAAACTGTTGGCGGGCCTCTTTGCCGATAATACTTTGGAAATCGCGAACCATCTTGGGGAAGGGGTGAGGGCCAACCACTGAGCCTATCGCGTAGAAGTAGTTTTGAGGGTCTTTCAGGTACTCCTCAAATGCACTGTCTACCGCATCTTTCAGTGTTTGCGTGCCTCGATCAACAGAGACTATTTTGCAGCCCAGTATTTTCATCTTCACAACATTGGGGTGCTCTTTGGCAATATCGATGGCCCCCATATGAATCTCGCAGGGAATGCCAATTAGCGCGCAGGCACTGGCTAATGCGACGCCATGCTGACCTGCGCCCGTTTCTGCCAGCACTTTGGTTTTACCCATGAACTTGGCGAGCAGGGCTTCACCGAGGCAGTGATTGATTTTATGCGCACCGGTATGGTTCAGGTCTTCTCGTTTTAAGAAAATCTGCGCGCCACCTGCTTTTTCTGTCAGGCGTTTAGCGTGAAATATTGGGCTGGGTCGTCCAACATATTTTGCATATAGCTCAGAAAGTTGATCTTGAAACTCCTGGGTTTTGCGGATTTCTTCATAGGCCAGGTCAATTTCATTCATGACGGCTTGCAGCTCAGGAGGCACGATCTGGCCGCCGTACTCTCCAAAATATCCGCGCTGGTCTGGCATGTTGTCGTTAAGTGACACGTTGATCCCTCCGATTTGCTGGTGTTAAAAGGTTTCTCTCATGCCATTAATTCTATCGCGCCAGGTAATAATAAAATTGACGCCACACAAGACGAAAGCAACCTTTTTTCATAGAATACTTATACATAGCCCTCAAATTTCCAAGGAAACACACTATGGAGCCACTACAGGCACTCAGGAAAATTTTTCAGGAAGCTGGTGAACTCTCATCGGCCGATGAGTTGCTCCATCTTATTGTTACCCGAGTTAAAGAGGTGACGAGCTCTGATGTGTGCAGCATCTATCTAGCCGATGAAGAGCAAGACGATTGGGTGTTGGTTGCCACAGAAGGTCTGGCAGATGAAGCCGTTGGCAAGGTTCGAATGCGTACCGGGGAAGGGCTGGTTGGTCACATCTGCAAGCATCAAAGCCTGCTGAATCTTAATGACGGTTCTACCCATTCAAGCTATCGTTACTTTCCCGAGACCGGCGAAGAGCACTTTGCAGGCTTTTTGGGGGTACCGATTATCAGTTTTCGCAGAGTCATTGGCGTTTTAGTCATTCAAAGCCGCGAAAAGCGCTGCTTTTCAGTCGAGGAAGAAGCATTTTTAATTACCATCGCCGCCCAGCTTGCAGGCCCTTTGAAAACGGTTTTGAGCCAGGAGAAATTGACCGCACTAGCGAGTGGCGAGCTTAATGACCAGATTAAAGTGCTGGGGGTTAAAGGCGCAGCGGGTATATCCATTGGTAAGGTTCATTTTCTCGCCCCTTTTAATGACCTGAAAACCATTAAAGATGAGCCCTGTGAGAATCAGGAAGAAGAGATAAAACTGTTTCGTGATGCACTTGAAGACGTAAAGTTAGAAGTGCAATCTGGCGGCGACAAATTGGCATCAAGTGTACCTCAAGATGTTCACGCGTTATTTGGTGTATACCTGATGATGCTCGATAACGACATGATTGCGAAGCAGACTGAGGAACGTATCAAAGAAGGCTTTTCTGCCGCGTCTGCTTTGAAGCACACCATTGAAAATCACGCCCAGGAATTCGAGCGCATGGACGATGCCTATCTCAGGGCAAGAGCGGAAGATATTCGCCATATTGGCTCGCGTATTTATGCCCGCATGAATGCCTATCATCATGAGATTGAGCTACCTGATGAGCCTGTTATTTTAGTATCCAAACTAGTGAGCATCACAGAAATTGCCCAGTTTCCGGTTGATAAGCTTGCCGGTATTGTCTGTATGGAAGGCTCATCACTCTCTCACACTGCGATTTTGGCCAATGCGCTGGGTGTTACGGCCGTTATGGGTATTGGCAATATCACGCGTAGCAAGGTAGATCAGCAGACTGCTGTGATGGATGGTTACCGCGCCCAAGTTATTTTTAATGCCAGTGAACCTCTGCAACAAGAGTATCAGCGGCTGATCGAACAAGAGAAAAAGCTGGTTCGGGGGCTGGATAAGTTTAAAGACTTGCCGGCCACCACACCTGACAACCATCGCATTAACCTATATGCAAACACAGGATTATTGGCTGATATTTCGCCGGGTCTTGAACGAGGGGCTGAGGGCGTGGGGCTGTACCGTTCAGAGATACCCTTTATGCTCCATGATACATTTCCCTCGGAAGAGGAGCAGGCGAAAATCTACCGGGAAGTACTACAGGCTTACGCTCCCCGTTCAGTCTATATGCGAACATTGGATATCGGCGGAGATAAAGCGCTGCCGTATTTTGGTTTTACTGAAGAGAATCCTTATCTCGGATGGCGAGGTATTCGTTTTACCCTTGATAATGGGGGCATTTTTATTACCCAGATTCGTGCGCTGCTGAGGGCATCCATTGGATTGGATAATATGAAAATAATGCTGCCGATGGTAAGCCGGGTTGAAGAGGTTGATGCTTTTAAATTACTGCTTGACGAGGCAATAAGCCAGCTACAGGAAGAAGGGCTCAAAGTGAAGCGACCATCGACCGGCATTATGATTGAAGTGCCTTCGGCAATGATGATTCTGGAGCAGCTGGCAAAAAGGGTCGACTTTATTTCGATTGGCTCAAACGACTTAACCCAATATCTATTGGCGGTAGACCGCAACAACCCCAAGGTGTCTTCACTCTATAACTATTTAAACCCGGCTGTTGTACATAGTATTCACCGTATTGTCAGGATAGCTCATCGGCACCGCCTAAAAGTGTCAGTCTGCGGTGAAATGGCCGCCGACCCTGCGGCAGTCCTGTTGCTTCTGGGCATGGGTATCGATACCCTCAGCATGAGCGCGTTTAACCTGCCTAAAATTAAATGGGTTATCCGCACTATCACCCGAAAGCGAGCTGAATCTCTCCTAAGAAAGGTGCTCGCACTTGAGAGCGAAGATAGCATTCGAGAAATACTGGAGTCAGAGCTGATACAGGCAGGTCTGGCAGGTTTGATCCGCGCCGGGAGTTAATTAAAAGCGGTTGCTGAAAAAACGCCGATAAGCTGTATAAACACTAAGAAAATATGAAAACAAAAACAATATTCCTCCGCCACCTGCTAAATAGTGGCGGCGTGCTACTAGCACTAATGCTGCTGTCGGGTTGTGCTGCCTCACCGCCGACAAACCCGGATAATCTCTGCTCCATTTTTGAAGAAAACCGGGACTGGTACGAAGCCGCCATTGACTCCCGCGATAAATGGGGGGCACCGGTTCATGTGCCAATGGCGATTATGTATCAGGAGTCCTCATTTAAGTATGATGCTGCCCCGCCTATGCAGTATGTGTTATGGATCATTCCTATTGGCCGAGCCAGTGATGCCTATGGTTATGCACAGGCCAAAGAGATGACCTGGGACGAGTATATTGATGAAACAGGAAACTGGTTTGCCGACCGGGGAGACTTTCATGATGCAATTGATTTCATGGGGTGGTATATCCACAAAACGAACCGGGTTAATAAGGTCTCAAAGTGGGATGCTTATCATCAATACTTGAACTACCACGAAGGCCATGGAGGGTACCGAAGAAAAACCTATAACAAAAAGCCTTGGTTGAAAAAGGTCGCGCGAAAAGTAGATGCCAGAGCCAAGCGTTATAGCCAGCAGTACTGGGGGTGCAAAGATGAGCTGAGCCGCAACTGGTTTATGCGGACGTTTTTTTGATGGCCATCCGCCGTTTTGAGTTAACTATCCGGTTAGTTCTCAGGCCCTCTTTCTGTTGACCAACTCTGGAAATCAACCATACTTATAGTTGTACATTACGGTATTGTTTAAGAAGCGTTGGACTCTGAACGAGTCGACGACAGCGGCCGCTTCAAATAGCGGTTTTTTATTTGTTAACGTGATTATTTTAGCCTATGTCAGAGCATTCCGAAGACGAGCTTCTTACATTCCTGGAAGATGACGTCGACTCACAGACAGGTCATTTATCTAACAAGTCTGATCCATGGCGCGTGCTCAGTGTTGATGATGATGAGGATGTTCATGTCACGACACAATTGGCATTGGATCGGGTAGAGATACTGGGTAAGCCAGTAGAGCTTCTCAAGGCCTATACTGCAGAAGAAGCGCTCGACGTTCTTGGTAAAGAAAAGGGCATTGCCGTCGTGCTGCTGGATGTAGTCATGGAAGATGATCACGCCGGTCTTGATATAGTTGATAAAATTCGCAATGAACTCGGGCTGGTGGATCTGCGAATTGTTCTGCGTACCGGGCAGCCCGGTTATGCCCCTGAGTTAGAGGCGATACGTGATTATGATATTAATGATTACCGCAACAAAAGCGAGCTAACGCACACCAAGCTTTATACCACACTAACTTCTGTAATTCGTTCGTATTCACAGATACGTGCATTGGAGGCCAGCCGGAAAGGGCTTGAATTAATCACCCAGTCGTCAGGCAAGTTGATCAACAGCAAAGGCTTTGACGAGTTTTCACTGGGAATTATCAAACAGTTATCAGAGCTTTTAGGCCTGTCGGACGACGGCATTGTGTGCACCCGCACGTCTAGTGATGATGCTGATATCGGTATGGGATATACCATTGTTGCTGCTTCGGGCAGATACCGATCAGCGATTAATAAGCCACTCAATGAGCTACAGCAGCCCACCGTTATGCAGGCACTGAAAAACTGCATTGAGCAACAGCAAAACTTGCTATTAGATAACGCCATAGTGCTCTACTTTTCCGGCCAATCAGGCAATGACTTGGTCGCTTTTCTCGACCAGACACGCAAACTCGATGACACCGAAAAACGCTTACTGGATGTATTCTGTTCTAATATTTCGGTCTGTCTGAACAATGTTTTAATGCTGTCAAAACTGCACCACTACGCTTATTTTGACTCACTGCTTGATATTCCCAACCGGTTGGCCTTTGTCAATCGTATCGATGAGTATAAGAGCAAAGGCATAGATGCCTCGGTCGTGCTGGTGGATGTTGACCAATTTAGCGCGATTAACGATACCATTGGTATTACTAACGGAGACTTTCTGCTTGGTGCCGTGGCTCTGAGGCTGGGTGAGGTGCTTGATGACAGTTTTGTCGCCAGAATATCCGGTGATGTGTTTGGCCTGGTTGGGGAACGAGAGGCGCTGACACCGGATACCGTAAGAGGGATATTCTATTCACCGTTCTCCATCGCAGACCAGGAGCAGCTCATCTCGGTTACGCTGGGTATGTATGACCTGGATGAGAAAGTGGAGAGCGGTCAGGAAGCACTGAAAAAAGCCAATATTGCATTAAAGAAAGCGAAAGAGTCTCTTAGAGGGAGCCACTGCTACTTTACCCGCGCAATGGAGATGGAGACTGAAACACGGGTTCGTTTGCTGCACAACTTAAGAAAGGCGTTTGATCATGACCGCCTGTTTATGGTCTATCAACCGCAGGTCACGGTGCCTGATGGTCGACCAGTGGGGGTTGAAGCACTTTTACGCTGGCGTACAGAAAAGGGGGAGATGGTTCCTCCTGACCGCTTTATACCACTGGCTGAGAGCTCGGGGTTGATTATTCACTTGGGTGAGTGGGTTCTGCGCACCGCCATGCTTCAATTGCAGCGTTTGCAGAGTCAGACCTCGTTTAAGCTGAGAATGGGGATCAACGTATCAATGGCCCAGTTCCGGCATCCTGAGTTCTTGAACGTGCTGGATCGGGCAATCGCTGAAACCGGCGTTGACCCTCATGACATAGAGCTTGAGGTAACCGAGTCGGTTGCGATGATTGACAGAGTTGCCGTTAGTAAAACGCTCTCATCAATTGCCAAAAGGGGCATTAAGATCGCGATAGATGATTTTGGTACCGGATTTTCATCGCTGAGTTATCTGGAACGCCTGGAGGTTCACCGGTTAAAGATAGATAAATCGTTTATTGACAAATTGCAGGGTGACTCCGCTGATCCAAGGCTCCCTGAAATGATCGTTAACCTTGCTAAAGACCTTGATTTGGACGTTATCGCTGAAGGGGTTGAAACGGAAGAGCAGGCTGCATGGCTAAAACGAATTAACTGTGATGAAGCACAAGGGTATTTATATGCCCGGCCATTAGAAGAGACCTGGCTGCTGGAATGGCTGAGAGAGCAAGAGCAGCGACTGGCATAGCGATCAGAGGTAACTCACGCTCTCACAACAAGACTGGATGGGTGTAATGGCGGTTATGATAAGAATAATAATCTCGGCTATGATTGGCTTACTTCTGCTTCCGCTCACCGGCTGTGGGGAGTCAAAACCGTTGAAGCTTGGCTTTATCGGAGGAACATCGGGGCGGGTTGCGGACTTGGGGGTGGCTGGCCGCAATGGCGTTATTCTGGCGGTAGAAAAGCGAAATGCAGCCGGGGGGATTAACGGCCAGAGCATTGAACTGCTGCTGAAAGATGATAAACAAGATGCGGCGACCGCCAAAAGAGCCGCTAAAGAACTGGCAGACTCCGGCGTAAAGGCTATTTTAGGGCCGATGACGAGTTCCATGGCTTTGGAAGTCGTCACGGTGTCTGAATTGTTCGGTACCTTAACGATGGGCATCACTGCCACTACAAATGAACTGGCAGGCAAGGATGACCTGTTTTTTAGAACCCTGTCTCCTACCATGGATCACGCTTCCGAAACGGCTGAGTATTTGCGCTCCCATAAGCAATCTGAGCGTGTGGCAATCATCTATGATCTGAAAAACAAATCCTATTCAGAGAGCTGGATGCATGACTTCTCGCAGGCGTTTGAGCTACTGGGTGGCGACATTGTCAGTAAAACCTCTTTTGTATCAAGTGATCAGGTCAGGTTTGAGCGTATTGCCTCGGATGCATTGAAAGAAAACCCGGATTCGGTGGTCATGGTGGCTAATTCAGTCGATGCAGCACTGCTATCGAAGCAGTTAAGAACGATGAACCCAGGCATTCAGCTGGCCACCTCGGAATGGGCCGGAACCGAGCGACTTATTGAGCTGGGTGGTCGTTATGTAGAGCATACTGTTGTACCGCAATACTTTGACAGAAACAGCCAAAACCCCGGATATCTGGCGTTTTATAATGCTTATTATCAGCGTTTTGGTCATGCACCCGGCTTTCCCGGCTTGGTGGGATTTAATGCAACGAACGTTGTCTTGGATAGTTTGGAGGCCTGTCAGGAGGGTGAAAGCCTGAAACAGGCTATTTTGCGGATAAAGGCCTTTTCAGGCGTGTCTGGCAAGGTGGTGTTTGATGCATTCGGCGATGCAAAAAGTAAGACCTATTTAACCGAGATCGTTGATGGTCAGTTTCGGTTAGGGGTGACACATTGAGCTATAGGAATGCGCGTAATATTTCGCTTAAATCATTCTTATCATCGCAGTTTTTGTTGGTGTCCCTCATCCCGGTTATTGTGGTATCGGTATTGGCGGGTATCTTTCTGCTTCCTCACCTGTCGAGCCAGGAAACCCTTGAACAGGAAGCACTAGCGCAAGCCATAACAGCAAGAATAGAGGGGCGATTTGAGTCGGCTAAAAGGGAGCTTAGGCGTTTCTCGGAGTTTTTGCCGTTCTTGGATAGCGATACAGATATTCAGCAATTGTTAGATAATGTGGCTGCCAGCAATGCGGTTTATGAGGCGATCTATATCACTGACCAAGATGGGATGGTGACTCAAGTTGGTCTTCCCGAGTTATACCAGCCACTACGTGGTAACTATATCGGTCTTGATATGTCACGCAAAAAGTTCTTTCTCGATGCTCGCCATCAGCAGCAGGAGAGGTATTACGGTACGTTTCTGTCTGCTGTCAGTGGCCGTTTATCAACCGGATATTTAATTCCAATGGGCGACCAAACCCTGATTGCCGAGATCTCGATAGGTGAGCTACCGGAGCTCTCTCAATTTCTATCAAAGGAAAGCAAACAAAAAATTATGATTCTGGATCGAGATGGCCAGTTGCTGGTTCACCCTGACTCCAGCCTCGATAATCAGCAATTAAATTTAAGCAATATCCCTCTGGTGAAAGAGGGGATCAAACAGGGAGGAGCCAGTGGCCCCTTTAGTTTTCAGGGCACAGAGTATTTTGGTTCACTGATTTTGACCGATAAAAGCGGCTGGGTTGTTATCGTATCCAAAACGTTAGCGAGTTATCGTTCAACAATCATTACATCAGGGCTTATCCTGTTAGTGGCACTGCTGATAGGCATGTTGGTGGCAATTATTGTGGCCGGTATTGTTGGTGGTGTGTTCAGCCGCCGCTTCAAGGTCTATATGCAGCTGGCAGAAGCGATCACCTCAGGGCATTATGATGTGCAGCCGATCCCGTCAAAAATTAAGGAGATAGAGTCGCTTGGGCGAGAAATTCTTCATGCCGGGCAGCAAATTAAAAATAGAGAACTTGCACTGGCGGCGAAGGAACAGCGCTATCGAGCATTAGTCGAGCAGAGCCCTGTTGCCGTCATTGAGTGGGATGAGCATCTGGAAGTCATTCGGTGGAATCGGGTGGCCCAGAATATACTGGGCTTTCTGGACAAAGGCTCTGTTAGCAGTGCTATAGATTATCTCGCGCAAGAGGAAAACCAGCAGCAGCTTGCCGCTCTTTCTGAACGTTTTAAAACCGAATCAAGTTTTATCGGTGAGCACCAGTTTAAGAGTGAAACAGGCAATATTATTATGTGCCGCTCATTTAATGCATCGATTGCGGATGATAATGGGGAGCTAATCGGATATTTAAGTTTGGTGGAAGATATTACCGAACAGTGCCGCATCGAAGGTGAGTTACAGGACTTAAATACCCGCCTCGAACAGCGTGTTGCAGACCGTACAACGGCGTTATCGAACACTAATGAGCAGCTAAAGCATGCGTTGAAGAACCTGAAACGAACGCAGTCTGAACTGCTGCGAGCGGATAAACTAGCCGCACTGGGTGCAATGGTTGCCGGGGTCTCTCATGAGCTTAATACGCCCATCGGTAATGCCTTAATGGCCATTACTACGCTTGAGGAACAGACCCGAATGTTTGAGGAAGAGTATCGGGCAGGGCGGGTTAAGCGGACAATGTTTGAGCGCTATTTGGAGACAACGAAAGAGTCAGAACAGTTGGTTACCAAAAATCTGAACCGGGCAGCTGAGCTTATTATCAGTTTTAAGCAGGTCGCGGTGGATCAAACCAGCGCGCAGAAAAGGAAGTTTGAATTAAAGCAGCACTTGGAAGAAGTTCTGATGACGCTAAAGCCGCTTATTAAGAAAAGTGCCGTGATACTGGAAAGTGAGATTCCTGAGGGAATTGAGCTGGAAAGTTTCCCCGGTTCATTGAGCCAGGTCGTAACCAACCTGATCAATAATGCACTGCTGCACGGGTTTGAGGCGAAAGCGAGTGGTACTGTGCTGGTCTCAGCGCAAGAAGTGAGTGGTGAGCGGGTAAAAATCAGCATCAAAGATACCGGTAAAGGCATTGCCAAAGAGCACCTTGATAAGGTGTTTGATCCATTCTTTACTACCCGTTTAGGTGAGGGTGGAACAGGGTTGGGGTTGCATATCGTCCACAATATTGTGACGGGCGTGCTGGGCGGTACGATTGAGTTAAGCAGCGATGACAAAGGAACCGAGTTTGTTATTGAAATCCCGTTTAAGGTTTAGCTAAAAGCTGCTTTTTTGCTTGTTAAGCCTGGCGCGATAAGAAGGTCGGGGCGCGCGTTAGCTATAGGCCAACAGGTGTTAACGCAGTAAGGGGTGGGCAATGCCCACCCTATCTGCCGCATTAATTACGACTCGGCATAGTTAATGAAACTCCTCCATAAAGTCCAGGGCATACTGGTGTCTAACCGTGCGGCGGTGGTTGGCCCACAACTCCTTGATCTTATCTGAGTTACATCGCTGCCTGTCAACCAGAACGCGAGTATTCAGTTCACCAACGGACTTGGTTGTCGGGCATTTGCTAAACACGAACTGATTGCTGATCAGGTCCATAAACGGGCCTGACTTGCTGGTAGGCATGATGAACAGTAGTTGTAGCCCCAAGGTCTCGGTGAGGTATTTGATCACTTCTCGCGAGCGGGTCTCATCCATTTTTGAGAAGGCCTCATCAACTAACACCATTCTTAGGTGGCTATTCCCTTCATTAAACTTAAAGGCGGAAGTGATTGCGGCTGAGCGGATGATATAAGCAGGGGTTTCCAGTTGCCCTCCTGAACCTGTTCCGTATTGACTCAGCGCGATAGCTGCTTTGCCTTCAGGTTGTTTATATATCTCGTAGCTGCGGTAGTTACGGTAGTCTGAGATACGCTCTAGCTCTCGCATCGAACGGACTTCGTCATCAGACAGTAACATTTGCATTAACCGGTCGCGAACCAGTTGTGACTTTTGACTGAGTTCCGCTTCGAACAATGTCGTGCCGTCACCCAGGTTAGGGAGGTTGATAATCTCTTTAAAGAAATTCCAGTACTCTTTGAACTCCGGCACCCAGTTCCAATCAAAATGGAATGACTCTCGGTCTGCCCCAAATCGATGGTGTTCCAGCTCCCGGTTCATGTTCTCAAGTATTTTCTTACCATCGTTAATCGACTGATAGATGGCGTGGCACAAGTGGGTGACAAACGCATTGTTAAAAGACTCTTTTATCTTGGTGAGCTTTTCTTGTTTCTCGACCAGAATATTGTTCTTCAGACGATTATGCACGAGATCGTTGTCTCGGCGCAGATCACAGATTGATTTGAAGAACTTTTTAGAGTGATTTTCACTGTAGTCTGGCATATAGGCGATATTGTCTGCCAGATTGCAGTGCTGGTTGTGCTCGATTACACCATGTTCAATGTCATGTGCAAGACTGTTTAAGCTGCTATAGGTGTCTTGCAGGTCGTTGAGTAAGATTTCAGGCCGAGTGTTTTCGGCCCGCTTGTCTGCCTTCTCAAGCTCTTTTTCACAGTCAAAGTCTGGCCATAGCGATACAATGCCGCGAAGGTTGTCTTCTTTCTCTTCCTGGAGCTGTTCGGAAATTTCTTGCTGATTTGAGAGCTTTTTGCAGCGCTCAGTGATCTCTGATAGCTCTGTTTTAATTGAGCCTGCGCGTTCAATTTTGTTTTCAATCTGCTGGCTAAATTCTTGATCTTGCGCTTTCAGGGCTTCCAGTTTTTGCTCCAATTCAGCAAAATCTGAAAGATCAAGGTGCTCCAGTTTGCCTTCTGCGTCTCTTAGCTCTCGCTGGGTGTTAAGCATTTGTTGCAAACGGTCAGCGTAGCTAACCGGGCCAATTCGGTCGATTGCATTTAGCAGAGATGATAACTGCTGTTGATGGTCATCTGCCGCCTGAAACTCATGTAGCAATTTATCCATCTCACCACGTTTGGCGGCCAGCGCTCGCTCTCTGGCACCCTGACCAAACACCAGCTCGCTGTCAGAGATGTCGCACCGCCACATACTGTACGAGCCGGAGCCCAGCCCATTGCTGGTAATACCCCGGCGGGTATAGCGCAATTCCTGTTCTGATTTTACGCGAATAACACTGCCATAGCTGGCGGCAATATAGTGTTTGGCGGTCGCGTGGGAGAACTCCATGGCATTAACGATCGAGTCTTTATCCAGTGTGGTGCGCTGGTAGTCTTTGCTGGCTTTTGAACCCTGGATAACTCTGGCGCGGTTATCCCGGCCGGGCATATTGCGCACGATACGAATCGCTTCGGCTTCCATTTCCGGCTCTACAATGATTGAGAAACGGGCACCGCCAATATAACCCTCAATGGCATTCTGCCATTTTTCGTCTTTCACCTCGATATAGTCGCACAAGACTCTGGGGTCTGCCTTGGGGCACTCTCGCCGGATGGTGTCGATGGCTTGTTTTATATAATAAGGATATGTGGCCTGGTGCCCTTCAAGGTTTTCGATCTCGGCCTGCTTTTGTTGTCTCTGCTTTTCAAGGGTTTTACAGAGTGTCTGGCGTTGAAACAGTGCACTGTTCACTTTATCGCGCACACAGATGCCATCTGCCGACAGCTCTTTATCGTGTAACAGTCTCTGCCACTGGTTTGCCTGCTGCTGAATCGTGACCGCATCTTCAAGATGCGCTTCAAGCGGTGAAATATCGACCCAATCTCTACCAAGCAGAGAGGTAAAGTCGATGGCACTTTTAGCTTGTTGCTGGGCAAAGGTTTTGGCAGCAGACATAAAGTCTTTTTGGCCGAGCCGCGGAATTTCTCTAGCGATATTGCTCTGTTGCAGCAACGTTAACAAACGGTCAGTGGCGTTAAAGCTGTTGTTAAGCCTGTTGCTTTGATCGAGCAGGGCAGGGGCTTGGTCGTGCAGTAGTTTGGTGTTGCTTTCGACCAGCTTTTCAAGGTCATCTTTTTGTTGTAGTGGTTGATGGCCCTGACGTTTTGCCTCCAGCTGAATTAGCTCGTTGCGGGCCTGCTGGTGTCTTGCTTCCAGTATATCCCGTTCCTGTTGGTTGGCGGTCTGTTCGTCCTGAAGGCTTTTTTGCTGCCGCTTGGCGTTAAGGTAGGTCTGCTGGTCATTCAGGTACTGGATACGGGTATCGATGTAATGCAGCACATTAAGATTGATCCACTGCTGAATATAACCATCACTCTTTTCTGCGGTTTGCTCAAGCAGGTTGATGGAATTTCGCAGGTGAGTGGCATCACTTTCCATGCCGTGAATGGTTTTCATCAGTTCAGAAACAGAACGGATGGCTTCACCAAGGTCTTTCTTTTCCAGAATCTCATTGGCAACAAAGTCGTTGATACTTTTAACCGGCTTGTACGCCATAAAACGGGAAAAGGCGCGCGCCGCATTCATCGCCTCTCGCTCTGATACTGACTCGCGCTTGCCTTTAAGTGCGCCGTATAGGCGTTTCAAATAGGGCTTTTTGGCATCATACTTTTCAACTGAGTCGGGGCCAAATTCATGTCGGAGGCTATTATAAATTTTGTCCAGGCCAACAATATGTTTATTGCCATCCTCTTGTTCCTTGATGAAGTGATTGAGTTGTAGTTGCTCTCCCGGAATAATCAGGAAAAACAGCTCACTTAATCGGGCAACGGGTTTGCTGCCTGCCGCATCAAGATACGCTCTGGCGGAAACCACTGCGGTGAACGGTTCTGAGGTTTCGCCTTGAGTCGGGTAAAAAGTTAGTGCGATATAACCGTCTGTTGGTTGGGGGCGTGCATAGGAGCCATCATCACAACCGAGAATGTATGATTGCAGTGTTCGTACTTGCTTGCCGCCTTTGCCTCTTTGGGTGGTTTCGTCCTGTCCGGGGTTGTAGGCGAACAGGTAATCGTATGCGGCTGTCATGACGGTTTGAATGGCATCGGCAGAGGTTGTTTTGCCCGAGCCATTACCGCCGGATAACAGGTTGATCGGACCGAAATCAAACTCTAAATGAGGGATATTCCCCCAATTGACATAAATACACTTCTTTATAAACATAGTTTTATCAATACACTTTTAAACGCAACAGTTCTTATATTTTCAGGGGGGTAATGAGACGCTTTTCGGTCACCCCAAACACAATGGTTTGATTCTGTTGTCATCCTCGCGAAGGCGGGGATCCATTACACTGGCTTAGTCATGGACTCCCGCCTTCGCGGGAGTGACGGTATAGTTCCTAACTATTCGCAGTCAGCCGTTTGGCTTTCTTCTTTGAGCTCCGACAACGCTTCGTCGCTCAGCGGCTCATCGCCAGGTTCTGCACCTTGCAGCGCAGATAATGCTTCATCGCTGACAAAGCTCACGATCATCGGGCGAATACGAATCCATGCGTCACCATTTGAAACTTCATCTTCGGCACCATATTGAATTAAGCGCAGTTGTTTTAGTCGGCTAAACAGCTTTTTCCGGTCGAGCATATGCTCGGGCAGTGCTCGACCAAGCAAATTGTGCATCGCGATACTGAGGGCTTCGAGGGATATGAGTACCTGGCCGTGATCATCGACAGCGCCCTCTCGGAGTGATTTATCATACTGAGAGCGAAGCACCAGGATAACGGCAATTTCCTGCTGACTGAGGCGCTGCCTTAAGCCACTGTTGAATGGCTGATATTGTTCATCATGCATGCCTGGTACTTCAGCACCGGGCGGGTAGGCGCGTATATACTGAAACTGGCTTTCATGCAGCAGGCGTATATGTAGCACTGATAAATAGTCCTGAACCAGTGGCTCGACGCGTAAAAAACGGTCATAAAGGTTCTGTTCTACCTGGCTTTCTTCACGGCAGATTACGCTATAGTCAAGCAGTCGTAGAACAAGCTCACTGAACTCAGTCAGTGTAATGCCTTCCTGGCTGAGTGCTTTTTCCAGAGATTGGGTCACGATCATGGTATCAGTCACTTATCAGGTGGTTAATGTTTGGACGTTGTTTTGGCCCACCGCGTTTTTGTCGGTCAGGTCTTCAATTTCTATGGTGAAATCATCTGCGGCCAGTAAATAGTCGTTGCTGGTGACATCCCCCGTTGGAACGACATTAAAACGATATTCACTGGAGAGGTTGTTTGCGGCAGCAATTTCGATGGCATGGGTTGCTGCCAAAAGGTCGCTTGCCTGTACGATTTGCAAGTTTTTGGTATTGATTTTCTCGCCGCCTCTAAGCGAGCGCACCAGAAAGTTACGCAGGTCTTGCTGGTTGATATTGAATGCCTGATCAAGCGCGTGTTGGATGAACAGCTCTTTGCGCGCAGATTCATCAACCGCATGATCTTCTGCCACCAGCGAGTCAACGATGCGCCGGGTGCGATTGTCGCGTAATGTGTTCTGTGCAGGGTCAACGAGCTCCAGCTTCAAACCAGACATCAACTGGCCAGCTTTTGCTAATCGTTTATCGGCACTTTCGGCATCAAGGTCTTTTAATGACTGACAAATGGCGACCACATCATTGTGCTGCTGGCTGGCGAGATAGTTAAGCTGGCGGATGATAATATCAGCGCGTTTGGTAAAGTTTTTCAGTGCAGTACGCAGTGCCGGCAGCATGATTTCGCAGGCATTTGAAAGCCTTACTTCTATCCGGTCAAGAATGATCCATAGCAGCGACTGCCCTTCAACAATCATGTCGGGTAAAAACTCGCGCAGTTTGTGTTCCGCTTCAGCTTTAAAGCCTTTAGATTGCCCTCGGATTTTATGGATCAGGTTGATCATATCATCACGGTGCTTTTCAACGCTGTCGGCTGACAGTCTGACCGAAAGATCGGGTTGAAAACGCTTCTCCATAAAATCAAAAAATTCGTCGCTGGCTTTTTGAACCAGCTCCCGCATGTCGATCTCTTTAACCAGCTCTCGCTTGCGGTCTTCCAGCTCGGCAATGACGTCGGTGAAGTCACTGATGATACGCTCTGAGTACTCAAAGGCATCCAGCAGGTCGTGTATTTCGCCCTGTTCTAAAAAGGCGCTGAGCGCATTGCGGGTGTTACGAGTGTTGCGGTGGCGGGTGCGAACCTGTGTCCCTTTAAGCTCTACAAAGGGTTGAGAAAAGAGTCGGCCGATGCGACTAAACCGGTAAGTGCTTTGCAGTGAGACTTCGTCGAGTTGAACTTCCAACCAGCCGTTGTCCAGCAATATGTTGAGAATCCAGTTCGCTTTCTCCCGGTCAGTGCGGGTGGCGATGGCATCATCATCTTCTCCATACTCAAGCTCTGGAGCACGGGTAATGGCTTCCTGAAAAATCTCTATGAGCTGACCTCTTCTCAGAGAGTGGCCATAGTCGGCCATAGAGCTATAAAGTCGGAGGTATAAAAGCCTGACGCACTCAACAACGACCTCTCTGTACTTGCTGGTAAGAGGACGAAAAAACTGTTCGCGATTATCGGTAAAAAACATAAGTAGCAACAAACATTAAGTAGGAACAAACATAGTTGTGAAAAATCGGTCGATAAAACTAACACGCCTTGGTTCGTTATGCGAACAGTTTGGCGATGTTAAAGTGGGCTATTATCGCCTCGATTGAGGGGGGATAAAAGCGATAATTGGATTGAATTTTGAGCGGTACTAGACTTTTCCTCAATCAGGCATGGGTACGATAGACTCTGAATTGAATAAATCTGCAAATTGTCTACGCTAAGTAGTAATGCCTCTTTTAGATCTTTTCTGGAATCTCTTCTGACTATGTTGAAAGGTAAAAGGCTTCTTGCTTGGTGCTCATTATGCGTCACTGTTATTGTGTCTGCACCGTCTGCTTGGTCAGAAGAGTTAATCTTTACCTATTGGAATGAGGCGCTGGAGCCTTTTGCTATCCGCTCTAACAATAAGTTAGTTGGAGGGATGGTTAAAGATATCGGCGACGAGTTGGCTGAAAGAGCCAACTTGAAACCGAAATATATCGAGCTGCCAACAAAGCGTGTTGCCATTATGGTAACAAGTGGCGAGGCTCATGTGAGTTGTTTGACCAACCCTAAATGGGAAGAAAAGCCGGATAATTATCACTGGTCATCGGTTTTGTTTGAAGGGACTGACAATTATTTAATACGGCTGGAGGATGTGAATACGCTGAACAGCGTGGCAGACTTTGAAGGCAAGCGGATTGGCACTTACAACGGTTACGTGTACAACCAAGAGATTATGTCGCTGTTCGCTGAAGGAAAGGCAGAGTCTGTGCCGGTGGGTAGCCTTGCTACAGGTATGAGACTGGTGGAGATGGGGCGGCTTGATACTGTTATTGATTTTGGCGCTATTATTGAGTACGAAATCAAAAAGCAGGGGCTGGAAAACAAACTTGCCATTGCGACGGTTGATGCCGATGTGTTTGGTCTGCACTGCTCTTATTCACTAAAAATGCCTTACGATGCAGAAATGCTGGACAATCATCTGCTGGATATGAAAAAGGAAGGTTTTTTTGAGCAGTTGCAAGCGCGTTATCGGTAATCTGAGTAACCAATACCAGCTGGGCGCTATTGTGGAAGCAAGTGTGCTATCAAGCGGCTGGCAAGATAGCACTTTTTGTGACGGCTACTGATCCAGTGCCGACTTAATGTACTGGTACTCTTCCTGCATTGATGTCTTAGACTGGCTGGCGACCAGTTCTGCCAGCTTTTTACCGACTAACGGAATGCCACAGTTGATATCTAAACAGACGGTGTTAGAACAGCCGTTGGCTTCGGCAGCCAGATCCATGGTGCCAGCAATAGTTACCGGAACACCATTAATCTCAATTGAAATATCGCAGTGATACTGCTCACCGGGCGTGCCACTCCAGTGCTCGACTTGCTTAACATGGTTCCACTCGCTAAGAAACTTTTTCATGGCTCGTGGCACTTCTGCGGGCACTTCGCGTTCAATGATGACCTCAAGGGTTGTGTCGGTCGCCTCAAATTTAACCAAGTTAATGTTTCTGGCGCCCAGAGCTTCCTGCTTGGCTTTAACCTGCTCGGCATTGCAAAAGTACTTAAATACTGTATCTACATCTTGGGTGTAGCTATGTTTGTCGCGTGCTTCCATTATGAGTAAATCCTCGCGTTAGCGTAATTTGAGATCCTTGCACGACTACTGCGCTTGCAAATACAGCGTTAAAAAATGATTCGAAATGGTGCGCTCTCCTGGGTCGACCGGGACTTATGTTCATAAACTCCGCTTCTTCATCATTTTTTGCCTTGTCTTTGCTTCGCTCATAACGCCGTGAAAAAACCTCAGTTTATTATTGTTCCAATGTTGTGAACTTGGTTTGTAAAAAAGTGAATAAGATTTTCGGAAATGAGGAGTATAAATAGTTTATGGTACGTTTTGCCAGAAACTCTATTCATCTACCACAAACCGCTATGCCGCGCGCTTGTGGTCACCCTCATTCTGAAGGGTGACCCGGTCGCTTGCTGCTCATTCTGTTGCAGGTGCTTCAGAGGCCTCTGTTTTAGGTGTGTCCTGCTGTTCGGGTTTAGCTGCTACTTTGAACTGAATCTGTTTTCGTTTCCAGTCGATACTGTCTAAACAGACGTTAACCTGCTGATCAAGCATAAACTGGTCTTTGGCCTTGCTGGTCAGCGTCATCAGGTTAGGGTCGAAGCTGTATTTAACAGGCATCGCTTTGGTGGAGACAAATCCTTCGATGCCATTTTCGTTAATCCTCACCTGACAGCCTGCGGATGTCATTCGTACCACAGTCGCCTCAAAGGTTTGATCCTTTAATGGCTCAATATATTGACACTTGAGCCACTGCTCCATTTCATTGACCGCTCTGCGGGCAGTAAATATCTGTTCTTGCAGTGATTCTAATTCGCTATCACTTAAAATATTGGCCGGCTCAGCATTGATTTTTTTCTTAATCAGGCGGTGAACATAAAAGTCATTACCCTTCCTGAGCGGCGAAGTAAACGTAGTGTATGCGTCTAGCCCCATACCAAAGTGGGGGTTGGCGGTGCTGCTGAACAGGCTGCGCTCATGTTGTCTAGCAATGATTGACTTAATGGGAGGCAGTGTCTGGTCTTGTTGAGCAAGTCGCACCAGCTTAACGTAATTCTCTTTTTCGGTCAGATTGTCGGGCGTATTGTCCGCCCAGCGACTGCGAGCCACTTCAAGCACATTGCTCTGGCGCTCGCTTCTTATCCCTGCATGGGTGACAAACAGCCCGCTAGGGAGTGCCTGAAGAAAGTCAGCCGCGCAGCGATTGGCAGCCACCATGCACTCTCCGACGATGTCGTGGGCCGCATTTTGTTCGATGACATCGATGGCAGCGATCTTTTTCTGTTCGTTTAGGCGCAGGCGGTAATCCGGGCGTTCGTCACCCAGCAACGCATTGTCTGCTCGCCACTGTTTGAGGGTACTGGTCAGGGTGGCAAGCGTCTCCAGTATTGGGGCAACATCACTGTCTACCTTGAGGTCATGAGCGTCAGCGGGTGCCTCTAGGAATGCTGCAACTTCTTCGTAACTGAGTTTTGCACGGGAATGAATGGTGGCTTCGTAGATGCTGTAGTCCCCAAGGCCACCCTGTGAATCGATCTTGATTTCACAGATTAATGCCAGACGATCAACTTTTGGCAGTAACGAGCAAAGCTGTGTAGATATACTTTCGGGCAACATTGCCAGTGGCTCGCCAGGGAAGTATATCGAGGTCATTCTTCTAAGCGCTGTTTTTTCCAGCGCAGACCCGGCAGGAATGATCGCGGTTGGGTCAGCGATAGCGACCTTGAGTGTCCAGCCATCTTCAGTGGTCTCGACAAACAGCGCATCGTCCATATCGGTGGTCGATGCCGCATCAATGGTGACAAATGGCAGACTTCTGAGGTCGCGGCGCCCTTGCTGCTGGTCAATAATGGTTTGCTCACTCAGGCTATTGGTTTGCGCCAGCGCGTCTTTGTCCCAGTCGCTTTCTATTTGATGTTTGCAGATTACGTACTCGCGCTCAATACCCGGCTTGTTTATGCTGCCAATAACTTTAAGCACTTCTGCCTGGGGTTTTCCGTTTCGAATCGGGTGCTGAATGACCTTACAATCAATCAGGTCGTGTTCTTGTGCTTTGTTGCGTTTGTTTGGTGGAATAAAAATCCAGCGAGACATGCCGGTGACATCCACCTCGACAAAATGAGCATTGCCCTTGATAACGTACTTTCCTGCAAAACGCTTAAGGTTTGACTTGATTAGCTTTTCAATGAGCCCGAACTCTTTGCCTTTCTCGTCTTTCTTAACTTCGATTTGAACTTCATCGCCCGGGAATACTTTTAACATTTCGTCAGGAGAAAGGTAGATGTCTTTGCCACCCTCCAGAGTTACAAAACCAAAACGGTTGTTGCTCCCTTTGACGATACCCTGGACTATTTCTTTGCTGTCCTTAATGTCTTTCTTGAGCGATTTTAGCTGCTGTAATGCATCGATGTTTAGCATGGGCTGTTGTGTGGTCTTTTTGCGAGTTGAATGAGGTAGCCAATGATACGGAAATTCGTTCTCGCTGTGTAGTCGCTATTCCTTTTGAATGGCGAAAATCTCTACCAGCCTAACGAAAAAACAGGGTCTATAAAAAGCATGACACCCACATAGGTGATGGCCATTAACAAGCTACTGGCAAAGGCCTGAAATGCCCATTTGTACCCTTTTTCTGCATCTTTTCTTACAAAGAAGTGGTAAATGGCCAGCAGCGTCAGTGTAAACACGATTAGGCTCAAAAGCATATATGCGCCGTTGACCAGGGTCGTATTCTGAATAAAGTTCTCTTTAGCTGCGGTGACTTCCGGTGGCTGTGTCGGGTAGTTGATAAGAGCGCCGGGAATATAACCGTTTGCAGGCAGAATCATGGAGTAACGATAGAAAGGCCAGAAGCGGCCACAGCGTACTACAATCGGATCATTAAGGTTATCTGTTTCAATGCTGTTTGCGCCGAATAGCGGCCCCCCGCAACGATTAAACTCGATGATAAGTTCGTCTTTAGTGATTGAGTCAATCGTTTTGCTGACCCCAAACAGTGCTTGTCCGGTGAGGTTAAAGTACGTGTACTCAAATATCGACAGGCTGTAGCTGGCGCCACCATAAATGAAAAAGAATACGAGTAATATTCTGATTAATTGTGATTTTTTAGAACGCTTTTCGTGGTTGCTCACGATCTGGTCTCTTATTTTTATGATGGCAGCATTATTTCACTGCAACGTGACTGCGTGCAATTAGTCTAAAGTATAAGCGGCACGGGCGGCCTTTGCCCCCGGCGTATTGCCGGGAGCGTTTATGGCCAGCGCGGTTTATTCGTAATGGCTCCAGCGTTGTACCGTGCCGTCCTTTTTGAAACCTAACACGTCAAACTCGGCATTCTCAGGAGAGACCTCCATGCCGGGTACGTTGGCGCCTGCTGGCATTCCTGGGACTGTCAAACCGTTGATATTGGGTTTTTCTGATAACAAGCGTTTCACATCGTTGGCGGGTACATGCCCCTCAATCACATAACCATCGATGAAGGCAGTATGGCAAGAAGCAAGTCTTGGTGTGAGCCCGGCTTTTTGCTTAATGCTGTTGAGGTCAGAGGTGTTGTGAACTTTCAGTTTAAAACCGTTTTCTTCCATATGCTTAACCCAATCTCCGCAGCAACCACAGCTGGCCGATTTATAGACAACCATTTCGCTGGTTGCCGAACTTACCGCAGGCTGGGGCGGCTGGGTGGTGCTATCTGCTGCGTTGGCTGATGTGATCACTATCAGCCCTGAAAGAAGAAGGAGAGAGAGTTGCTTTTTAATCAGGCTAATGTTCATTGTGTTTTACCTTGTCTGGGAGTAATGAAATGTTGTTGGATAGCGCCGTCTTCATCGCCAAAACCACCACGCAATGAGTCCGATCAACGCAACGCCGGAGAGATTAACGATAATGTCCATTAGGCGACTCCAGTTTTGTGTGAGTGTGAAGATGCTGCACGAGAAGGGCTAAACAGCCGTAATCGATTGGCATTACTGACGACGGTAAATGATGAAAGGGACATCGCTGCACCGGCAACCATCGGGTTGAGCAAAAGTCCGGTCAAGGGGTAGAGCAGGCCTGCTGCCAGGGGAATTCCCAACCCATTATAGATAAATGCGCCGAACAGGTTCTGTTTGATATTGCGTACGGTAGCGTTGGAAACCTCAATCGCATCGGCGACACTGTGCAGCGACCCGCGCATGAGTGTGATATCTGCACTTTCGATGGCCACATCAGTGCCACTGCCAATGGCAAAACCGACATCAGCAGAGGCAAGCGCCGCGGCATCGTTGATACCGTCTCCGACCATGGCTACGGTATGGCCTTGTTGCTTGAGGTGGTTGATAACATCGCCTTTTTCAATGGGCAGTACGTCGGCAATGACTTTATCAACATCAACTTGCTGGGCGATAGCCTGTGCTGTAGCCTCCTTGTCGCCGGTTAGCATCACCACCCTTAGCCCCTTGGCTTTTAGTCGCTGAATTGCCTCTCTTGAATCTTCTTTTACCGGGTCTGAGACACCGATTAGCCCTGCGGCCTGACCGTCAACGGCCAAAAACAGAGGCGTTATCGCTTGCGTAGACCAATTTTTTGCGGTGTCTTCCAGCGGTGTGATATCGATATGATTTGTGGTCATCCAGCGCTGGTTGCCCAAAAAAACGTTCTGACCTTCAATATTGCCGCCAATACCTTGTCCGCTTTCTGCCTGAAAATCGACACAGTCCGCCAGCGTGATGCGTTGTTGCTCTGCTTCGCTGATGATTGCAGCGGCTAACGGGTGCTCTGATGCCCGCTCCAGGCTCGCTGCCAGCATGAGTGCTTGATGGTCATTAACTCCACCATATGTCATAAGGTTGACTACGCGAGGTTTCCCCTGAGTAATTGTGCCGGTTTTGTCGAGCACGATCATGTCCAGTTTTCCGGCGCTTTGTAACGCTTCGCCTTTGCGGATCAGTACGCCAAACTGGGCTGCCTTGCCTACGCCGACCATAACGGCCATTGGCGTCGCCAGCCCCAAGGCGCAGGGGCAAGCAATAATTAAAACACTCATAATGGCGACCAGCATATAGGCGACTTTGGGTTCTGGTCCGATGTTGTACCAGGCGAGTGCCGCGATGATAGCAATAATCATCACACTGGGTACAAATATGGCAGAGATAGTATCGGCTAAACGACCTATGGCGGGCTTGGTATTCTGCGCCTTTTTAACTTGACTGATGATTTGCGCCAGCGCGGTCTGATGGCCTATTCGAGTCGCCTCAAAAACGAGCGTGCCTGAATCATTGAGTGTGCCTGCTGCGACCTCGTCTCCTGACTCCTTGGAAACAGGAACCGGTTCGCCAGTCAGCATTGATTCGTCGACCAGGCTCTTACCCTCTAAAACGAGACCGTCAACCGGAATCTTTTCGCCTGGTCTCACCCTTATTTTATCGCCTATTTGTACGCTGGCAATCGGGATATCCTGCTCATTACCGTCACGTATAATGCGTGCGGTTTTTGCTCGCAAGCCCAGCAGCCTTTTTATCGCCTGAGATGTTTTTCCTCTGGCTCGAACTTCGAGAGCCATGCCCAGGTTAATCAGGCCGATGATCATGGCGGTTGCTTCAAAATAGATGTGCCGGGCTTCTGTAGGAAGTGTCGAGGGGAATAACACCACATACATTGAATAAACCCATGCCGACCCGGTTCCCAATGCGATCAGTGTATCCATATTGGCGCTATGCGCTTTAAATGATCGCCAGGCACCGGTAAAAAAGTGACCACCAGACTGGTAGAGAATTCCCAATGTTAGTAAACCAACGGCAAACCAGATGAGCTGCTCACTGGTCGACTCCACCTGCATTGAGCCACCTAATAACCCGTAGGCCATTAGAATTACTCCCACAGAAAGGGAGAAAGCCATATTACGCATCAGTTTTTTGTAATGCGCCTGATCCAGTGTTTCACGCTCTTGCTGCGCTTTCTCTTCATCTTCAATAAGACTTGCGCCGAAGCCCGCCTGCTCGATGGCCTGGGTGATCGCAGACAGGCTTACCGCGCCTTCAACTTCGGCGGTTCTTTCCGCAAAGTTCATGGACGCGGCGGTGACCCCTTCTGTTGCCAACATGGCCGATTCAATTTTTTTTACGCAGCCTGCACATTTGGCACCGGTAATGGCAAATCTGATGGGGTTTTCACTGCTCATGATGGTCACTCCCTGTGCTGGGGCGGGGTGGTAGATGCTGATCCCAGTTTTCGATGAGTTGGCAGATGGTCTGGCCATCAGGAATGCCATCGGGCATCTCTTGCCAGACATCTACCGCATCCAGCATCCGCTGGCGCAGTGACTGTAGCTCTTCGATTTGCTGTTCAACCTGAAGCAGGTGCTTTTCAAACAGGCTTCGCACCATTGGGCAAGGGCTATTGTGATTGTCTGCCTGGGATAGTATCGCCTGTATCTCTTTTAAACTGAACCCTAACTGGCGTGCTTTGCGGGCGAATATAAGACGCTGATAGTCACTTTGACTATATTGCTGATAGCCATTGTCAGGGTTTTTTTGCGGCTGAAGCAGACCTTCTTTGGTATAAAAACGAACGGTATCGGCTGAGACATCTGCTTTTTTGGCAAGTTGGCTGACCTGCATTGTATTAGACCTCGTTCCAGTGTGTCGTGTCTGGGGTGGGCTGCTGTCTATTTTGTCATAACCAGCAGCAATAGGGCTCACTTAACAGTATGGAACAGTTTAAAACCTGTGAGTAACTCTTAGGTCAAGTCTTGGTGTTATTTTTCGCGTAACCTGTTAAAAAATGGTTGACGCTGTCCAGGCGGCGAACAGCAGGAACAGTATTCCACTAATCCGGTGAAGTGCAGTCGCGCTGATATGCTGGGTAACCCAACGGCCACCTATGACACCGATCAAGGTGGTGAGTGCCAGCGCCAGGGTTGCGCCGATATACACTGTTTCAGCAGGGTGTGATGCGCCTAAGGCGGCGATTGTCAGCTGGGTTTTGTCGCCCAGTTCGGCTACAAATATCATCAAGAATGTGGTGATAAAGACGGTATGTCCAGGTTTTTCTTCAACTGTTTCATCGTCCTCTTCGGGTTGGCGTAACGCGTTGACTCCAAAAAATAAAAAGAGCAGGGCGACCAGCGCCGATAGCCATTGATCGGGAATTAACCGGGATAGCGCGACCCCCACTGTTACAGCTAGCAGGTTAAGAATGGCGAATGCTGAAATTGCGCCTAAAAATACTGGCAACCCTCTATGTCTGCTTGCCAGAAGCATACAAACGAGCTGGCTTTTGTCGCCGAACTCAGCGGCAAATATCAATAGAAAGGTAGATAGAAGTGAAGTTAACACAGAAATTTGGTCTCTAAATTGTTAATCTTTGTCGTTGGGTATAAGGCCCATTTATTGTCCCGAATATTGACGATATCATGTTATTTCTGCTCAACATATAGATAGCCGCTATACTCTAGCTAAAGGTATATAGGTTAAGTGTTGTGAAGGTTAGTAATATTGGCTTGTAGTAACAAACTTACTGCGCGAACCATAATGTAGGGTGTGTTCTGAAACGATATAGATGGTCTCTATTAGCGGGTTTATTCGTCTCCTTTTCAACGGGCGGCGCTGTTCCTGAGAAAGCAGTTCCTGAAAAAACTGTCTCTGGTAAAGATAGCGCGTATGAGCTTGCTGCAAAGAAGTGGTTGGATACCGAGTTCGGCGTCTCTACGCTTTCGCCCGAGCAGCAAATGGATGAGATGCGCTGGTTCATTCAGGCGGCAAAGCCATTTCGAGGAATGACGATTCGTGTCGTCTCTGAACGAATTGATACTCATGTGTATGAATCCAACGTGCTGACCCGTGCGTTTAGTGACATCACCGGCATCAATGTTGTGCACGAATTGACCGGCGAAGATGATGTTATCAAAAAGCTGCAAACCCAGATTCAAACCGGGGTTAATCTTTATGACGCGTATATTAATGACAGCGACTTGATTGGCTACCACTATCGATCTGGCGAAACAGTAATTCTGAGTGACTACATCGAGGCAGAAGGAAAGAGTGTTACCCTGCCCACGCTGGATTTGGATGACTTTATCGGTATTTCGTTTACTGAAGCGCCCGATGGGCGAGTATACCAATTACCAGATCAGCAATTTGCCAATTTGTACTGGTATCGCCATGACTGGTTTGCCAGACCAGATCTACAGAAAAAATTCAAAGCTATATATGGTTATGAGTTAGGAGTTCCAGATAACTGGAGCGCATACGAAGATATCGCAGAGTTTTTTACGGTTCATGTAAAAGAGATTGATGGCGAACGGGTTTGGGGGCATATGGATTACGCCAGAACAGACCCGTCACTGGGTTGGCGTATGTCTGATGCATGGCTGTCGATGGCCGGGGCCGGCGATAAAGGCTTACCTAATGGTTACCCCGTTGATGAGTGGGGCATTAGGGTCATTGGCTGCCAGCCCGCTGGAGCATCGGTCAAACGGGGCGGGGCTATTGATAGCCCCGCCGCAGTTTATGCAGTGACTAAATTTGTGGAGTGGCTTGATAAGTACGCGCCCCCAGAAGCCAAGGAGCTGAACTTTACCGAGGCTGGAGAGTGGGTATCGAAAGGGAATATCGCGCAGCAAGTGTTCTGGTATACGGCTTTTACCGCCTCGCTGACAGACCCTGACCTCCCTATTGTTAACGAAGACGGGACGCCTAAATGGCGTATGGCACCTTCCCCTCACGGCGTATATTGGGATGAGGGTATGAAACTGGGCTACCAGGATGCCGGATCCTGGACGCTGCTAAAAAATACCCCGCCTATGCGCCGTGATGCCGCATGGCTATATGCCCAGTTTGTTGTTTCCAAGTCGATTTCCTTAAAGAAGACGCTGGTTGGGTTAACACCGATTAGAGAGTCAGATATTGAATCACCTGTGATGACTGAAAGAGCACCGTATTTAGGGGGGCTGGTGGAGTTTTATCGCAGCAGAGGGCGAGATGTGTGGACGCCAACCGGTACCAATGTGCCGGACTATGCTCGGCTTTCCAACTACTGGTGGCAATTTGTTTCTCGCGCGGTTGAAGGTAAAGAAACGGTAGAAGACGCGATGCGACAGTTGGCTTCGGCGATGGATGCAGAACTACAGCAAATAGCGGATGAGTCAGTACTGCGCTGTAAACCAGTGCTGAACGAAGTTGAGTCAGAAGCGGTCTGGTTAAAGCGGGACGGCTCACCTAAAGCGAAACGGAATGAGCGGCCCAAAGGGAAAACCTTAAGCTATGAAGAGGCAATTCGTGCCTGGCAATAGACAATTCGTGCCTGGGAACAGACAGTGCAAGATGAAAACACTAACGACAAAAAAACACTCATTTTTAGTATTTTTAGGGGGAGTAATACTTGCTGCAATGGCCTGTGGCGTGGGTGCAAAACCACTCAATGTGGTGACATTTATTGAAAAACCGCTGATATACCAGCATAACGGCGAGCCTGCTGGTGTTGTTGTTAGTGTGGTGAGAGAGCTTTTTCGCCAGTCTGGTATTGATTACAAACTAAGGCTGATGCCGCCGAAAAGGGCTATTTTAACGACCGCTGAAACAGACAGCTTTTGCGTTTTTCCGGTTGAGCGAAGTCAGGAGCGCGAAGCGCTTTTTCAATGGGTCAGCCCGGTGCTGATATCCCGGCATGGGATGTTCAGCCACCCTCATGTACCGGTCAAACTGAAAACCCTTGAAGACGCAAAACCATACAAGGTTGGCAGTTATCTTGGTAGCGGGGTGGGGGAGTACCTTGAAGGCTTGGGGTTCAATGTCGAATATGCCGGTCGTAATGAGCTAAATGCCCGCAAACTCCTGAAAAAGCGGATTGATCTGTGGGTATCGGATATTGAGTCGGCACGGTTTCTGGTTAAAAACGAAAAACTTCCTATCTCCGAACCTGAACTGGTCTTTTTTACTACGGTTAGAGCAATGGCATGTAACCTTGCGGTTGACCCGGCTACGGTGAAGACGCTACAAAAAACAATTACCCAGATGTATCGTAATGGGGATGTTGAAAGTATTTACCGTTCACGCGATTGACTTAACTTCTGGTACTCGACTAATATTGAACAGCACTCAACCAGCAACTAGTATTGAGAAGCACACAAACAACTTAGAACGCTAAATATGAAAATCGTAACCTCAAAACTAGTAACTTCAAAACATTGTAAACCGATTATGCAGTGGCGGATTATGTCTCGACGAGTCTGCCAATTGCTGTGCGTCGGAGGTGTTGTGAGGAGTGATTGTATTGAGTTGTAGTTTTATTCAAACGTACCGTATCTAACACAATTCCTGAAGGCCGCAGCGCTAAGCTCTGCGGCCTTTTTCTTTCTGTATTCTGAATTTGCCAATGAGTTTGCTTTAGCCCAAGGGTTTTATTATTTGGAAAAGGAGAGAGCAATGTCTATTCCCGCAGCTTACGCTGCTGTCGTTATTGTTTGGTCTACCACCCCTCTCGGGGTAGTGTGGAGCAGTGAGTCCGTGCCCCCCGTTATCGCTGCTTTGCTGCGAATGTCTATTGCCGCAGTGATTGGGTTGTTGATATTGAAATGGCGACGAATTCCACTGCCGTGGCACAAACAGGCGATACATGCGTACGGCTGCTCTGTACTGGGTGTTTTCGGTGCAATGCTATGTACCTATCTCGCTGCCAGGTCGATCCCATCCGGTTTGATATCGGTTGTGTTTGGGTTGTCGCCCCTCATTTCAGGGTTATTGGCTCAGCGAATTTTGGGCGATGCGACATTCACTCGAGTCCGTTGGGCTGCAACCTTTGTTGCAGTCGCTGGGCTAGCAATTATTTGTATGAATGACCTTACGATAAGTGGTGATGGCTGGGCCGGAATGGTCTTGATATTGTTGGCGGTAGTGCTGTTTAGCGCCAGTGGCGTGCTGGTTAAGCAACGCAGTGAAAACCTTCATCCGTTTTCGACGACCGTGGGCGCGTTACTGCTATCGTTGCCACTATATGCTTTGAGTATGGTGCTGCTTGACGTACCCTTTACGGTGTCTGAATGGAGTGCCAAGTCGGTGATGTCGATAATTTATCTGGCATTGTTTGGATCTTTAATCGGGTTCGTATCATACTTTTATGTGCTGCAGAAAATGGCTCCGAGCACGGTGGCACTGGTAACTTTGATCACCCCTGTTTTCGCTATTTTGTTCGGTGCTTTGTTAAATGATGAGGTGATAGGTCTACCGCTGATAAGTGGCGCAGCCTGCGTAGTGTTGGGGCTGGTTATTTATCATTGGGGAGATGTATTGCTCAATGCAGTGCAAGGCAAAGTTAGAGGTGCTAATTAGTGCCAAGTGCGCGCTTGTTTGAGCGCGCACCCCAATAGTGCTTAATGACCTGTCATGAAGGCGCTATCTTATTGCTCAATTGGCTGGTTGTTCTTGCTCCATGCGATCATATCACCCTCCAGATGAAGCAGTGACTGAATGCCCGATGCCTGTAATACCTCTTCAGCATAGCCCGCCCGTCGACCACTCCGGCAGTAAACAACAATTTGCTTACCGTCTTTTGCAGCTTGCTTAATCAGCGACAGCTGTTGTTTTACTTCAGTGTGGGGAATGTTAATAGCGCTGGGAACATGACCCTCTGAATACTCTTCTGGTGACCGGACATCAAGAATGAGTAGAGGAGTGTTGTTTGCCATTTTGTCGATCAGGGTTTGCTGTGAAATCACTGCGACGTCTGCCCAAGAGGCCACGCTCAGCAGTGAGAGCAACAAAAAAGAGACCATACGATAAACTAGTGATCTGTTGGTAATGGGTCGGGTCATAGCTCTCACCTTATTTGATAAACACTGTATTCTATGATTATGGTACGTGATCAATCGAGCTGTGTGCAATGGGCAAGCTAGGCGATGGGTAAGACATAATAATAAACGGCAAAGTAGTGAAAGGCGCTGCCGCCAAGTACAAAAAGGTGCCAGATCGCATGATTAAAAGGAATTCGGTCACCCACATAAAAAATGATGCCCAACGTGTAGGTAACGCCACCTGCAATAAGCAGGGTTAACCCGCCTGAGGCAATTGAGTTGACTAAATCGGCTCCCGCTAAGACTACCAGCCAGCCCATAATCAGGTAAGTGGCCAATCTGAGGTTGTGGAATCGATGTTTGAATACGATTTTTAATATGATTCCTAGTAATGCGATGCCCCATACCGCTGCAAACATAGGCCAACCAACATTGTCCCGCATGCTGACGAGCAAAAAAGGTGTGTAGGAACCTGCAATGAGAACGTAGATCGCACAGTGATCTAGCATTTTGAACGTTTCGCGCCGTCTGGGGCACTTGGCGCTATGGTACAACGTTGATGCGAGATAAAGTGAGGTTAGGCTAATGCCATAGATTGTGAAGCTGATAATTTTCCACGGGTCATTCATAGGGCTTGCATACGCAATCAGTAGTATCAGCCCAACTAGGCTGAGGACAGCACCAGCACCATGGGTGAGACTGTTCATCAACTCTTCAGCGACTGAGTAGCTCTCATCTTGAAGATCGTGGGTATCCGTTGCCATTGGTTTTGCCATAATATGCTCAGAAAACAGTCAGAAATTGATGTGTGCATGTTAGCTTTGAGTTGTGTGCTGGTGCAATGTGCTGTTGCGTAAGCGGTAGTCTGTTTGATTAGTTTGTAAGTGATTACTATCACAGATTTATTTGTTAATTAAGGGGCTGATCGTTTATTTAAACGTGATGAGGGCTATGTAAAAGAAATGTAAAACTGGGATGAAGGTTTGTCGCAAACTATTTTCTAACCATCAATCAAAAAATTGTTGTAACTTTGTGAGTCATCTGGTTTTATGTTGCTGTTGTCAACATCATTTTTAGATGGCAATCAGATAATGCGCAAGAGTATGCCGATAACTATGTCGTTGTTCTGTTGTATGTTTTATCATTGCTGCCAATATCAAAATAATATTAAAAAGGGACTTTATCGTTATGGTTAGTCAATTGTCAGGCTCACTGGTTAGATATCGAGTGTGGTTTGCATTGTTGAGTTTGGTTTTGGTTGCGGCTTTAGGGATGGGGCTCGGCTCTCTGCGTTTTGAGAGCGACTATAAAATATTCTTTAGTGATGACAATCCGCAGTTGCTGGCCCATGAGGCCAATCAGGAAACTTACACCAAGAGTGACAATATTACCTTTGTCATTGCTCCCGAAGATGAAACGGTTTTCTCCCCGGAAACTCTGGCGAGCATCAAGAAACTGACTGAAGAATCCTGGAAGATGCCTTATTCTTCCAGAGTTGACTCTATAACAAACTACCAGCATACCTGGGTTGAAGAAGATGATTTGGTGGTTGAAGACTTTGTTGCTAACCCTGCACAAATATCACTTGACCGTCTTAACGAGCTAAAAGATATCGCGCTTGCAGAACCTCAATTAGTAAACTACCTGATCTCCAATAGGGCTCACGCCACGGCTGTTTCAGTGAATCTTAACTTACCGGATCTACGGGTAGAGGCAGATAAAGCAACGGTGGAAGTTGTTGCTTACGCCCGGGCATTGCGAGATCGGCTTGAAGCTGAAAACCCAAACCTCAAGATCTATCTTATCGGGCAGACGGTTGTTAATAATACCTTTAACGAAATGTCGACCCAGGACATGACCCAGCTGATACCTATTATGTTTCTGGTGATTGTTGTGTTGCTCCAGTTTATCTTGCGGTCGGTTGTCGGCACGATCAGTACCGTCGTAATTATTGCCTTGAGTGTTCTGGCCACACAAGGGTTTATGGGGTGGGTCGGTTATGCCGTGAATCAGGTTAACGTGATGAGCCCAATTATTATATTGACGCTGGCTGTGTGCGATTGCGTGCATATTCTTAATAATTATTTGTATAACCTTTCCAGAGGTGATGGACGCGTGGCCTCGATGAAAGAGAGTCTGTCGCTTAACTTTCAGCCTATTTTATTGACCAGTTTGACGACAGCCATCGGCTTTCTGAGTATGAATTTCAGTGACTCACCCCCGTTTCAGGAGCTTGGAAATATCTCGGCATTTGGTGTGATGGCTGCCTTTCTTTTCAGTATGACCTTATTCCCATTCATTGTTTTATTGTTGCCGATGAAAGCGCGGCCTCCTTTGCAGCACTCGGGTTCGGACAAGCTAACCGGCGCAATTGCTCGACTGGCAATTAGCCGATATAACCCGCTCTTTTGGGGACTGTTAGTGGGTGCTATCGTGCTGGTTAGTTTTATGTTCAAAAATGAGTTGAATGATGACACGGTGGAATATTTCCACGAGGATGTGCCGTTCCGTCAAGCAGCCGATTATACTCAGCAAAACCTGACAGGCTTTGACATTATTTCATACTCACTTAACAGCGGTGAAAGCAATGGTGTAAATGACCCTGCTTACCTGGCAAAGGTTGAAGCATTTTCACAGTGGTACCTATCTCAGCCAGAGGTTGTCCATGTCAGCAGCTTCACCAATGTAATCAAACGACTTAATAGGAATATGCACAATGATGACCCTGAGTGGTATCGCCTACCGGATAGCCGGGAACTGGCGGCGCAGTACCTATTGCTTTATGAGATGTCTCTGCCATTTGGACTTGATCTGAACAATCAGATCGATGGTGACAAGTCCTCTTTGTTGGTCAGGGTGAGAGTAAAAGACCAGAAAGCCCAGCAGTTGATTGATCTGGATAAGCGTGCACAACAATGGCTGGTGGATAATGCCCCCGAAATGGTCACGCCGGGCGCCAGTGTGTCGATTATGTTTGCTCATATTGGGCAACGAAATATAGATAGCATGCTGACAGGCTCACTGGTGGCACTGGTGCTGGTGACATTGACGCTGCTGGTGGCACTGCGCTCCTTTAAATATGGTTTGTTAAGCCTGCTTCCCAATGCATTCCCTGCGGGTATGGCTTTTGGTTTGTGGGGAATTTTTGATGGCGAAGTAAACTTGGCCGTTGCTGTTATATTTGCGATCACACTGGGGATTGTTGTGGATGATACCGTCCACTTTATTACCAAGTATATTCGAGCCAGAAAGCTTCACGGCTATGATGCGAAAAAATCGATTGAGTACGCATTTACGGTGGTAGGTAAAGCCATCATTACTACCACAGTGGTGCTGGCTGCAGGCTTCTTTGTACTGGCATTCTCGAGCTTTGATGTCAATGCATCGATGGGACTAATGGTAGGGATTACCATTATTATCGCATTGATCTGGGATTTCCTGTTCCTGCCGTCATTGTTAATTAAGGTTGATGGTTCGAAGCCTTTGGCACAGTCTTCTCAGGAGCTTCGCGAAGCCACTCCATAAAAAACTATAAGAGACCTTTGCACGACGTTATGACTCGCAGACTTACCAGCAGGTCTGCGAGTCATGGCTGTACGAAATTTGATCAAATTGATTTTGTGGTCTATAAATTAACTTAGGAATGAATGGGCTTACTTAGGTTCGTCATCCTCGCGAATGCGGGGATCCAGAGGATTGTAGACTCCGTTCCAAATAGATTCCCGCCTGCGCGGGAATGACTGTGCGGGATCTTTATGTCTTAAGTAAGTGCCATTCAACTTAGAACCAAATAATAATTTTTATTTTGGGCTGCGTGTTTTAGCTGGTTGTGCGCGTAGCTGGCTTTTAGGCGTAACATTACGCCTTCACCTCTCGGTATTTAAGCCTTGCGCTTGAAGTAACAACATATCGCAGGAGGTCGACTGTGAATCGAGCCATGTTAATTAAGTCTCTGATTCGTTTTGGAATACGCTTTGTTCCTAATGAATTGCCCGCTTACCGCTTTTTTTCTGACAGCGGCCACTTTCTGGTTCGCCCTCCGAGAAACTTCCAAATTGACGCAACCCATGTCGATGATATCCCTGTTTTATGGGTTAATCACAAAACACACTGTAGTTCGAGAGTTATCCTGTATCTTCATGGTGGGGGATATGCCATCGGATCTAACCGCACGCATCTTGAGCTTGCCGCAAGAATCGCCCGCGCAGCGAAGTCGCAAATGCTCATGGTGGAATATAGGCTTGCGCCAGAACACCCTTATCCGGCGGCGTTGAATGATGCGCTGAAAGTATATCAATATCTGTTAAGGGAGAGGGTCTCGCCTGAAAAAATTGTTATTGCGGGCGACTCAGCAGGAGGCGGGTTAACCGTGGCGTTATTGCAGACGTTGCGGGATAAAAAAATGCCGATGCCTGCAGCCGGCGTTTGTCTCTCTCCATGGCTTGATCTGAGTTGTTCAATGTCCTCATTATCTAAAACGCTGAAAAGTGATCCGCTTATTACGCCGTCACGTATCCGTTTTTTTGCACAGCACTATGCCGGTATCAATGATCGAACCCAGCCAGGCTTGTCTCCATTTTTTGGTGAACTGGACAATTTGCCGCCTATGCTGATTCAGGTGGGTGGGGATGAAATATTACTGCCCGAGTGCAGGCTGTTTACTAAAAGAGCGAATAAGTTGGGCTCATTAGTTGAGTTGCAGGTGTGGCCGGGCATGTTTCATGTGTGGCAGTTTGCGGCGAGTATCTTGCCGGAGGGACGCCAGGCGATTCAAAAAATCGGCATGTTTGTCAGAACAATGTCCCCAGTTTAAATCCCACAAAAAGAGAGGCGGTCTAGATAAAAACAACGGCCTCTGCCAAGCTTGATAACGCCAAGTAAACGAGCATTGCAGCGGTTATTTTTAAAAATGAATTAGCTGTATCAGTCATGACTATTCCCCTGAATGAGATGAATCGCACAAGCACTTAATACCATTGCAATTAACAATCCCCATCTTTTAAAAAACAAACTAAATTATTTTGTTGTGCTGCCCTCTTAAGGTAATTTATGAACTACTCTTCTTTGTCTCTGTATAAAAAGGTGACAGCTACGCTGAAACTATTTTATTCAAGTGTTGGTGCCATAAACCATGATGCTGGTTAGTATACGATGAGAGGGTATAAAAAAGTAGCTGGACATTAGTCGTACTAACCCGCTGTTAATAGAGAATAATAATGAATAATGGAAGAGCGCTACAAAGGGTAACAGTCGAGCGCACTGTTTCGAACTCATACACTTGTAGAGCGTGTTTTTGTTTATAGGGGCAAATCCGTCATAATAGGTGAAGGTTTGATGTCGTTGATGATGAACCTTACCTATCGCGATTATATAGTTGAGTATTCAAGATGAGAGAGATACCGAGAGAGGTTTCTGGTTGGGCAAATGAGGCAAAGAGTGCTTTAGGGGTTGCCTGGACATTGCTAAAAGGTGAGCAGCCAGAGCTTGGCGCAGAGCAGAAAAGTTACTTATTCAAATACGGTGCTGCACTGTGTAGTTTAAACCGGGGCATTAAAGATAAAGACAAGCAAAAAGCGTTGTACCAATTTTCTGCCAAGCGTGTGCTTGCCAGCTTTGAGGCCGATGCAGAAACCAAAGCACATTATGAGCTTAACTTCTTACTGGCCTACATTGATGCTCATGTTGGGTTAGGGCTGCTAACTGAGGATAAGGCTGAAGAGGTCATGCTTTACATTACCGAAAATATTGAACTTAATGACTTGGCTTAATGCGTGTTGATGCACAAAAGAGGATGCACATGACGGATCAAAACAAAGAAATTGACGAGAAAAAAGCAACAGATATAGAGGCCGCTGTATTTCGGCGTTTGCTGCAGCATCTTGATGAGCGTAAAGATGCTCAAAATATCGATTTAATGAACTTGGCAGGCTTTTGCAGAAACTGTCTGTCAAAGTGGTACGTTACCGCCGCAGAAGAGCGTGGCGTTGAGATTGACTATGAATCTGCCCGAGAACGAGTGTATGGAGAGCCCTATGCTGACTGGAAAGAGAAGTATCAGAAGGAGGCGACCGCCGAGCAGTTAGAAAAATTTAAAGAGTCCCATAAGCATTAGTTGTACTAATCTGCTTCGGTTGGCACCGTCTGTTTATTTGAACAGTTCTATGTCTGCTTATTTGAACAGCACCTATGTCTGATTTTGGGGAGTGGTCGTGAGTGCTCGTTTTTTTATGGGCGAGAGTTTTTTTATTGCTATCTCTCGGCGGGTGGCCGCTGAACGGTTTTCAGCGGCCTCACGATAGACTATTTTTATTGGTTTATGACCCCTGAAAAACTTGGCGCCTTTTTTTCCTCTGCCTTCGTAGGTGGCCAAGTGTTCCTCAAAGCGGCGCTCTGGATTTTTGGCAATGCCTGTATACAACTGCTCTGAATCTGTCAGCACTAGATAGACCCACCAGGCTGAAGAGTGCGGATCATTCATCTTTAGCATTGGCTTTGACCGCATCATAAAACTGGTCGATAGCGGGCTGGGCAGTGGTATTTTCTAGAAATGCACTGTACTGCTTTATCAGTGTTTCAAGTAAACTTTTGCCCTCAATAACCTGTTCTGGTGTGAGCTCTTTGGTCAGTACGGGTTCTGACATTATTGACTCTTCCTGACCTGCCTTGGCCGCCAGCAGCGTCCACCCATAGGCTTTAACCAAATCTTTCTCGACCCCTTCGCCTTGGTAATACATCACTGCAATATTTTGCCAGGCAGGCACAAACCCTTGCTCTGCTGCTGCCATATACCAATTAAAGGCTTTTACCTTGTCGCCGAGGCAGCCCAGTGCCTGGTCATGGCAGTTTGCGAGATTGTACTGCGCTTGAGCAATACCTGCATCGGCAGCTTTTTCGAACCAGTGAAATGCAGTCAGGTAGTCCTGCTGTCCAAGTCGACCCTGAGCGTAAATGAGTGCCAGGTTGTACTGGGCTTCAGCTTTTCCTTTACTGGCGGCGCGCCAATAGCACTCGGCAGCTTGCTGTAAATAGTCTCCGTTCTCATACATAACGCCGAGTAGATACAGCGCGTCGATAACCCCTTCATTTGCCGCTTGTTTGCATAAATCGAATGACTCTTGCGGGTCGCTTATTTGTGCGTATTGGGCATGAAATAGGGCCGTATTTTGAGCGAGCTGCTGTTCTGGAAGCCGCTCTTCCGGCCAAAGGGGGGCAGAATCATCTGAACGCTGATCTGAAAACAAAGAAAAGAGTGATTTAAGCGGCATAGTAAAGACCTGGTAGAAGACGATAGTGTAGTGTTAGGTATGTGGGAGAGTATATCATTGCCGGTAACTTAGCGGTTAGTGTCGATAAACATCGAGCTGCTATCAGAAGGGTGGCGCTAAGGTGGACTAAAAGAAAGGTGAGTAGTGGAAAAGAAAATAGTCGGTTTTCATGTTGATGATCTTGGTGACTGGGTTGCAGATTTGGAGTGTGGCCACCGTCAACATGTCAGGCATAACCCTCCCTGGATAAACCGGCCTTGGGTATTGGATGACGCTGGCAGGGAGAGTATGTTAGGTCAGGTACTGAACTGCAAAAAGTGCAATATGCCGGCTATACCTGGCAATGCGAAACGGGTCACCTGCTCGCCGTTATTTGATCAGCAAATGTTGCAACAGCAATGCTCTGGCCCTCAGGAAAATGCCAGTGATTGCTGGATTGAGCTCGTCGTATCTCAAGGTGAACTGGTTTATCAACGCCATACAGATCATGTGGAGGGGTATGTTATTGACCCTGAGTTTTCTGCGGTCATTCCGCCTGGCACAGGTTATACGCTCATACCAAAAGGGGATGTGCAAATGTGCTTCCACTACTATGAAGAACAGTGAACTACTATGAAGAGCTGTGAACTACTATAAAGCAGCTAACTTGGTCATTTGGCCTGGTCATCGGTATAAGATTGGTCAGGAAGTAGAACATAGCAAGCAGAGGAGCTATAGGTGAAGCGTTTTTATCTGGCAGGGCCTGAAGTCTTTTGGCCAAATGCAGAAGAAGTGGGGCGGGAGAAGAAGCGCATATGTCAGGAGTATGGTATCGAGGGTTTGTTCCCTCTGGATAATCAACTAGACCTGAGTGATAAACCACCTTACCAGCAGGGGCTTACGATATTTGATGAGAATATTTCACTAATGCGCCACTGTGATGCGGTTATCGCCAATATGACCCCTTTTAGAGGTCCGAGCATGGATGTTGGTACGGCCTTTGAGATGGGGTTTATGTTGGCTTTAGATAAGCCTGTCTATGGTTATACGCTTGACGGACGACTATACAGCAGCCGGGTCAGTGATGATTCGGGTTGTGCCGTTGAGCAGTTTGATATGATTGATAACTTGATGCTGGTGGGGGCGATAGAGCGGAGTGGCGGCCAGTTAGTCGTTCAGGATGAACCCTGTTATTTGCACGCTGTGCCTGATGTTCAGCGCTCTCTGGAGGTGTTTAGGTCACTATTGGAAAAACTAAACAGCTAACAATGTATTAGCTGTTTTTAATGAGTCTACACAGGCTAAGCCGTAGCCAGCTTAAACCGTGGCTTGGCTACACTGTCGCCTGGGTAAATAGCCCTAGCTGTTCAATTTCTTTTTTAGGGCAGCGATCCATCACGACATCAATGCCTGCATTTTTAGCACGCTCCGCTGCCTCCTGATTTATAACGCCTATTTGCATCCACACAACCTTAGGCGCAAGCGCAATTGCATCATCAATAACAGGTAATACTCGCTCTGAGTTTACAAATAGATCAACCATATCAACCGGGCAGGGTAGAGACTTAAGGTCTGCGTGAACCGTCTCGCCGAGCAATGTTTGGCCAGCAAGACGAGGGCTGACAGGAATAATCTTAAACCCCTTGCTTTGCATAAACCGCATCACCCGATAGCTTGCTCGCTCTTCTTTGTCACTTGCGCCGACCAAGGCGATGGTTTTTACCGAATGGAGAATGTCGCTAATTTGCTGGTCGCTATGTGGGTCAATAAAGGTCATGCGGATGCCTCTCGGGTAGCAGTGAGTGTGACAGAAACCGAATCAGCATAACGAAGCGCATAGGGTTTATCAGCTTCAACGGTTGCATCGATTACGTCCTGGTAAGACATAATAATGCTCAATATTTCATGGGTCATTCTTTCAAGCAGTGCAAAACGGTTATCTTCAACCAGCTTGATAATCTGTTTGGTGATGGTGCGATAGTTCAATGCTGTTTCAATACAGTTTTCTTTAATGGCTGTGTCTGCATCGTAGCGGATGGAGGCGTTAATCAAGACATCCTGCTGGTTATTAATTTCTTCATCTTTAATACCGATGAATGTTCTTAATCGCAGGTTTTTAATTTTTATCGTTGCAACTGAAGACATAGCGAACTGGACCGGAATCTCTGTTTAAGTTATCGGTTAATAAGCGTCAGGAACTCGGTTCGAGCAGCCTGGGACTCTCTCATTGTTCCCAGCATCATTGATGAGCTCATGACGGAGTTTTGCTTTTCAACACCGCGCATCATCATACACATGTGTTTTGCTTCGATAACGACACCCACACCTTTTGCTTCGGTGACCTCCAGCACGGCTTCTGCAATCTGGCGTGTCAGGTTTTCCTGAATCTGCAGGCGTCTGGCAAACATATCAATAATACGAGCAAATTTGGATAAACCTAATACCTTTCCATTTGGGATATAAGCTATATGGCATTTGCCGATGAAGGGCAGCATGTGGTGTTCGCAAAGGGAATATAGCTCAATGTCTTTAACGATTACCATTTCATCATTGTCGGATTCAAAAATGGCATTATTAATAATGTCATTCAAATTTTGGCGGTATCCCTGGGTCAAAAACTCGATGGCCTTTGCTGCTCTCTTTGGCGTGTCAACTAAACCTTCCCGGTTAATATCTTCCCCAACCGCTCCAATGACCTGGCGGAAACTTGACTCAAGAATATCTTGCATGGACTAACCCCGGAAAACTGTAAAAAAATCTGATACTTTTAGGATTGAACCTGATCATTATTAAAAAATAGGTGTGCAGGCCGTTATGGAAAAGCGGAATGTAACACGAGATGGGTTATTTTGGCTAATGAGGGGGGCAGAAGAGCTTACTGAACTCCACTCTGGCCCCCTCATTGCGTAGCGGGCCAGTAGGAAAGAGCATGACTGTGTTAGCCTTGTAGGCTTTTTAGTTCCTGATCTATTGCTGCCGCTTCAGCCTTTAATACCATGTACATAAGGCTATTAGGGCACACCTTAGCTTTATCTGCCTGCTTTAGCTTTAGGTTGTGAAGTCTAGTAAGTCTTTCTAAATAATCATTTTGTTGGTAATGCATAACCCAAACCTCCTATCACCAAACTGGTATCTGGTGATCTATATAATGGCTATCGGCTGCAATGCTGTTTTACTTAGCAAAAGCCAGCTTTTTATTTTCAGCCTTAGAGTTGCCATGGAATTCTAAGGGATACTGACGACAATTTTTCAGCATTTATGCCGTTGATAATTACTATGCAGATTGCCTGCCAACCCCTTTACTTCGTTAGACAACAAAAAATTCTTTTCTATCAGGTTGAGCTTTGTTTCTAAACCGATAGAATTAGACCTGTGTACTCAGGGACTTACCCATCGGACAAACTCCTGGGAAGAAAAAATAAAAAATAAATATATCTGCGCGTATAGAATCATGCGCATGCAGAACTTAAAGGTGTAAAGTATTTTTTACATTGTTGGGCAATAAACTGCCAATTTGAGGCAAATATGGACACATCAGCAGACTTGGATAGCTGGCAACAAGGCGGCAAATGGTTTACATACCTGAACCATTCAATTTTTTGCCGTATGGAGGGGAAGGGAGAGCCTCTTGTTCTTATACATGGCTTCCCGACCTCGTCGTGGGACTGGCACGTATTGTGGCCAGCACTCACCGAGCGATACTTTGTTATTGCCATTGATATGATAGGCTTTGGTTTTTCAGATAAGCCTGTTGATTATGACTACAATATTATTGATCAGGCCGATCTGCTCTCCGGATTTTTAAGAGAGCTGGGGGTTAAACGCTGTGACCTTTTTAGTCATGATTATGGTGTTAACGTAGCGCAAGAGCTTTTAGCTCGCCAGCTGAGAGGGACGCACGACTGTGAAATACAAAGCGCCTGTTTCCTCAATGGGGGGCTGTTTCCTGAAGCCCATCAGCCGATTCCGGTTCAACGGTTATTGAGTAGTCCCATCGGTGGTATTGTGAGCCGCTTTATTAGCCGAAGCACTTATGAAAAAGCACTCTGTCGCCTGTTTGGCTCTTCCAATCAGCCCGATCAAGAGCTGCTGCAAAGTTTCTGGGAGCTGGTTGAATATAACAACGGACTTGGTTTGGTGCATCGTTTGATTCGTTATATTGACGAGCGGCGCTGTCATCGTGATCGCTGGGTTGAAGCCTTGCTACATAGCCGGATTCCAATGCGTTTTATTAATGGCACTGAAGACCCAGCTTCAGGCAGCGCCATGGCTGACCGCTATGAGAATATGATTGCTAACAGCGATGTCGTGCGCCTGGAAGGTGTTGGGCACTATCCTCATCTCGAATCACCGCAGCGAGTATTAGACGCCTATCTTGAGTTCAGGCAAGCCACTAGCGCTTAGGCAGTAATGCCCGTGACCTTCCAGTCTTATATTTTAAACTTTAATTAACTTGCAACATTTGTGGCAAGTTATTATGTTCTGCCTGATACCCATTAACTTTTATTAAATGGCTGCTGACCAAGTTCTGTTGGAGAACTCAATGACGATCCCTGCTCCTCGCATACTCAACCTGTTGCTTTTTATTGCCTGTACATCACTAATGGTTTTTGCCTTTTTTCTTGAACATATTAAGGGTCTTGAGCCCTGCCCCTTATGTATGTCACAGCGGATCGTGGTCATTGCCATTGCCATTCTGGCACTTATTGCGGCCATACATAATCCTTCAAGCGTTGGCGTAAAGGTATATGGCGCATTGTTAATCGTTTTGGCGGCAATGGGTGCTGCGTTGTCCTCAAGACAGCTCTGGTTACAAAGCTTGCCCGCAGATGAAATTCCCGCCTGTGGCCCTGGCTTAAGCTATATCGTTGAGAATATGGAGTACTTTCCTATGCAGGAAGTGTTAACGATGATGTTGAGCGGTACAGGCGATTGTGCAGAGGTTCAGTGGGTCTTTTTAGGACTCAGTATACCGGGTTGGACGTTAGTGGTATTTACCGGTATGGGGCTTATGGGGTTGTACCAATTGTTGAGAAAAACAGATCAGCGCACATAAGTAATCTGCTTCGGAATAAAATAATACAGGCCTAATATTTACAGAAAAAATGCGAGATTTATTGGCTATTTTTGACTGAATTACCTAATTATCCTTGCGATGATTTCACATTTTGTTTAAGTTCAGAGCTTGCTTCGTTTTCAAGGCTCGCATAAAGTAATAGATGAGCCTGTAGGGGGCGGATGAAAACAATAAACCAGGACGCAGCGATTATTCGACTTTATATTTTTCAGAACGATTTTCTGAATCAGGTCATCATCGATATGCGCTTGCGAAAAGACGTGGGTCAAGGGGACTGTTATGCTCGAGAATTGCCGTAATGCAAAAGAGCGTTGGGGAGGCGTGAGTGATATCGTCGACAAGTGGTTAAAAGAACGGCAGGATCTAATCGTTCTTTATTGCGAAATCACATCAACCGAAAGTGAGTCGCCCGAAGCGTTGGTCGCTAAATACCAACACTTCTGCCAGATTCTTGTAGACTATGTTTCTGCCGGGCACTTTGAAGTGTACGAACAGCTTATCCAGGAAGCCAAAGAGTTTGATGACGGTGGGTTGGAGTTAGCTAAAAAAATTATTCCTAAAATCGAACTGACCACCGAGATTGCTTTAACGTTCAATGATCAATTCGATGAAGTTCATAAAGTTGACGATGGTTTGGTGTCGTTAGGAAAGAAAATGTCCAAGTTGGGCGAAGTGCTTGAAGATAGATTCGAGTTTGAAGATGCACTTCTGGAAGCATTGCATAACTCGCACGCAGATCAAGTTGCCTAAAAACTGAACTGCTTGGCTTGCTTTCCTGGCAGATAGAGTAAGCTTATGGCGTTTGATACGCCTGACTGATAGTCCCTTTTTTAGTTAAGCAGGATTAACTTTAATTATCCTGCTTAACCCCTCTGTTTTTGTGATTTTTTAATAAACTACTTCTTTTTCCCTCATTTCTTTAGCTAAACTGATAGTGAGCCGTTGCCTGTTCAGGCTGTGTATATTCACTAGGAGTCTTCTTGTTTGATGAAAAAAACACAATTTAGCTTTCGCCCATGTGTGCGGATGACTAGTTTATTAGGGGGGATGCTGCTGTTTGCCAGCTTGTACGGGTGTGGCGGGAAAGGGCCTGAATCAAAAGCTGAACTGGCTGTGCAAGGTTTTTTGAGCGGAGACCTATCGCAAGATGGTCGTTATGCGCTAGTGGGCTCTATACACCATGGCGGTAGCTTATGGGATGTCGCCAGAAAAGAGCGTTTGTACGACTGGAATCATGCCGCGGGAGAAAAAAGCCTGATTAGAGCGGTGTCTCTGTCTGGTGATGGAACATTGGCAGCGACCACTGTGGAAGATGATATTGTTCTTTGGGAAACGGCTACCGGAAAATCAATTGCCTTTTGGAAGGCACCGGCCAGAGTTTTATCGCTTAAGCTGTCCTGGGATGGAAGTCATGCATTGTTAGGTATGATCAATCATGATGCAATGTACTTTGATATGAAGGCGGGAAGCAGGGTGTTTACCTTTCCACATGAAGCTGAAGTCAGGTCGGTTGATTTAACGGATGACGGGCGACTGGGAATTACCGGGGCAGATGATTTAACAGCTAAAGTCTGGGATCTAAAAAGCGGTGAGCAGGTGCATGTGTTCAGCCATGAAAACCAGATTAAGACGGTGGCTATTTCCGGCAAAGGAAAATACGGTTTCACCACCTCCCAAAGAGAAGATTCAATTGTCTGGGATTTAAAGAGTGGGCAAGCAGTTTTAACATTGCCGAACCGTTATACCAATTTCACAGTAGCAGGCTTTTCCCGAGATGAGAGTAAACTGTTGTTAGGGACGTTTCAGGGCGCGCTATCGTTGGTGGATATTTCGTCGGGAAACGTTGAGTCCAAATGGCAGGCAAGCCCTCGTAAAGCATACGGCGGCGCCTCAAGTAAGGCTGTGATTGCGGCTGAATTCTCACCTGGAGGCAACGGTATTATCGCACTGATGACAGATGGAATGTTGCAGGAGTTTGCTAAGTAACTTCATGCCCAGCTAAATAAAAAAGCCCATGCGCTGACAAAGCTGCATGGGCTTTTTTTATGGCGTATCGATTAACGTTATTTCTTTACTTCCAGTAACTCAACTTCAAATAACAGTGTTTCGTTAGGGCCGATGTTGCGATTTCCACCGGGGCCATAGGCTAAATCTGAAGGAATGTAGAGGTTCCACTTACTGCCTTCATTCATCAGCTGCAACGCTTCTGTCCAGCCTGGAATCACTCCGTTCACAGGGAAGCTAACAGGTTCCCCGCGCTCGATTGAGCTGTCGAAAACGGTTCCGTTTATCAGGCTCCCGGTATAGTGCACTTTTACAGTGCTGTCCGCTTTGGGTTTGTTTCCTGTTCCTTCTTTAATAACTTTATACTGCAAGCCGCTGGCAAGCGTTACGACACCTTCTTTGTCTTTATTCTGCGCCAGAAAGGCACTTCCTGTTGCTTTATTGTCTTCTGCCACTTTTTCAAATTGCTGCAGCTGCTCTTGGCGTTGACTATTTTGAAAGTTTTTAAGCACTTCCTCTATCTGTGCGTCGCTTAACAGGGCAGGGTCGCCTTTAAAACCGTCCTTAACGCCTCGAATAAACACATCTAAATCCAGGCTTGGGAGGTCGTTGGTCATGCGCTTACCAAAGATAAGGCCGAAACTGTAGCTGACCTTCTGCTCGTCGCTTTCCAGTGATTTAACCGGGTCGGCAGCATAAGTTAGAGAGGACGCGCTTAAGAGTGCCGCAGCCAAGAGCATTTTTTTCATTGGGTTGTGATCCTTAGTATGTATTTAACTGTTTATTATTGAATAACTTAGGAGCCTGCCTTGTCTAGGCTCCTTGCCGAAATAGGGTATTAACTGAATGGCACTTACTTAAGACATAATGACTCAGTACTGTCATTCCCGCGCAGGCGGGAATCCATTTGGAACGGAGTCTACAACCCTATGGATCCACGCGTTCGCGAGGATGACAAGTTTAAGTAAGTGCCATTCGGGTATTAACTTACTTGTTTTTTACCAGAGAGGCTACTTTTTATCTCGGTTGCCTACGACCGAGTCGAGGTGCTGGTTACGCTGCTCCATCATCTCACGAACTGCGTGGGCATCATCAACAATGTTGAGTGCGCGATCCAGTGTCAGTATATCTTCACTGTCTTTGGGCGGCTGGTAAGCTGGTTTTTTACTATCTTTCTTGGGGGCCTCCACTTCGGCAGTCTCTGTCTCCTTCGGCACCGGTGTCGACTGAATAATGTTGGTTTTATCATCGACGACCAGCGTACTAAACTGAGCCCCTTCCGGAGCCTGGTCACCATAGTGCCAGACGCCATTTTTATCTTTCCACTTATAGACCGTACGCTCAGAATTAAGTGAAGGCGGGTCTGATACCAGCGCGCTGGGAGTCAGGTCTTTAACGCCGGGTAAACTCATCATGGGTTCACCTTGTTTATTCTTCATAAAAAAAGGGATTGCCAAAGCACCGCCTAAAATAATGAGGGTAAAAACCCGGTAAATCCACTTCATAATGCTATCGTTCTCGTTTGCTAGGAGTTACAACCATCATAGTATATCAAGAGTAACCATTCATCCGGTTTGCCAGCTAAACAGGTCGCTTTGAACGTTACTCGGCGCGATTGCATGCCACTGTAGTTTTACTCGCCGCCAGGAAAGTAAATCTCAATATGGGAACGTTCGTGATTGGGAATCGTAGCCTGAACAAGGCTAACCAAACAGGGGGTGACCAACCGCGAAATGCGTTCATTATCTTGTAGCGCTTGCTCAGTATAGCTCAATAGGTTGAAAGATAAGGTTTGCAGCGTGTTTCGTTTTGTAGTCGGGCGGGATAATTTGTCGGTTTGTTTAAATAATAGCGCCTGCTCAATTTGCTCTGCCTGCAATTCGGCACTTTGAACGGTGGCCCTTAACTGAGGGTGATGTGGGGCGCTGTGCTTTAGTTGCTTTCGTATATTGCGAAGAGGTGTGACGGTTTGTTCGCTCCATTCTGCCAATAGTGAGTCAGCAGCCAGTGCTTCAGCTAATAGCTCTTTTCGCTCAAAGCCAAGCCAGCAGCAGAAGAGTAGCCGGTTCACCTTTAACCCGTATTCGTCCTGCAGGTGTAGCAGCGTGCGCTGAGCATCAGCGCTCTTCCACAATGAAATTGAAAAATCCCAGAAAGGCGTATTCAGGGGTAACTCTTGTGGCAGTGAAAAGGTACTGCCGCTGAGAGCAGAGCTGTTTGTTTGGTCTGGCATGGTTTAGTTTATTCCTCGGTCAAGGTAGAATGCCGCCCATGTTAAATATTGAAGCGTTAAGTCTACTACGCGGCGGTAATACGCTGCTAGACCAAGTTGAAGTGACGATCCACTCGGGCCGCCGTGTGGCTATTGTGGGTGCCAATGGTACAGGTAAAACCAGCCTGTTTAAATTGATTCTGGGTGAGCTGCATGCAGATGAAGGGCAGCTGACACTGCCAGGGCAGTGCCGTATTGCCCATATGCAGCAAGAGGTCGACAATATTGATCGCACGGCTCTGGAGCATGTGATTGATGGCCACAAGGAGCTTAGAGCACTGCAGGCGGCACTAGCCCATGCAGAACAGCAAGATGATCATAGCAAGATGGCCCAAATACATGGCCAGCTAGATGCCATTGATGGTTACAATGTTAATGTAAGTGCCGAACAGTTGCTGCACGGTCTTGGGTTTTCTCAGGCGGATATGAATCGATCCGTCAGCGACTTTTCTGGTGGCTGGCGTATTCGTTTGAATCTTGCTCAGGCGCTTATGTGCCCATCAGACCTGCTATTGCTCGATGAGCCGACCAACCACCTGGACTTGGATGCTACCCTCTGGTTAGAGCGCTGGTTGAAACAGTATAAGGGGACGTTACTGTTCATCTCTCACGACCGCGACTTTATTGATAGCGTCGCCAGCCATGTGCTTCATCTGGAAAACAAGAAACTCAATTACTATACCGGAACCTATTCTGACTTTGAGCGACAGCGAGCCGAACGTCTGGCCCAGCAGCAAGCAAACTTTGAAAAACAGCAGCAACGAATTTCGGAGATAGAAGATTTTGTCCGTCGTTTTAGAGCCAAGGCAACCAAAGCCAAGCAAGCTCAGAGCCGTTTAAAAGAGCTGGAGCGAATGGAAAAAATTGCTGCCGCTCATGTTGATTCGCCATTCCACTTCGAATTCCCATGCTCTGATAAAATGTCAGACCCGTTACTGAATTTGAAAAAAATCGCTGTTGGTTATGGTGATAAAACGATACTTGATGGTGTCACGCTGAGCATCCACCCGGGAACACGAATAGGCCTGTTAGGGCCGAACGGTGCGGGTAAGTCTACCTTGATCAAGTCGTTGGTGGGCAACCTGACGCCATTGACCGGGGAACGGGTATGTGGAGAGCATTTAGCCATTGGCTACTTCGCACAGCACCAGCTCGAAGCGTTAGATCCGCAAGCTTCGCCCGCTACTCATATTCAGCGGCTTTCACCTACCGAATCTGAGCAGTCGATTCGTAATTTTCTGGGCGGGTTTGGTTTTCATGGTGATGATGCATTTGGGGATATTACGACCTTTTCTGGCGGCGAAAAGGCCCGCCTGGCATTGGCCATTATTGCATGGCAGAAGCCGAATCTGCTATTGCTTGATGAGCCAACCAACCACCTCGACCTGGAGATGAGGCATGCGCTAACCATGGCGCTGCAAAGCTTTGAAGGCGCAGTGATTGTAGTTTCACACGATAGGCATTTGCTCAAAAATACTGTTGAAGAGTTTCTATTGGTGGCAGATGGTAAGGTCGAGGTATTTGATGGTGACTTACCAGCCTATGAAAAGTGGTTGCTTGAGTATCAAAAGCAGGCCGATCAATCAGTCAGCAAATCTGTTGGCAACTCTGATAATGAGTCGTCGGAAGATAAAAAAGAACGAAAGCGCTTAGCCGCAGAGTTAAGGAAGCGCATCAGCCCTTTGCGAAAGCAGTTGGAGAAAGATGAAAAGTCTATTGACCGCTTGCATGTAGCGCTGGAGGAAATAGAGACACAGCTGGCTGACCCGGACATCTACACCGATGCTCAAAAAGACCGCTTAAAGCAGTTATTACAACAACAAGCAGAAAATAAAACAGAGCTTGAAAGTGTAGAGCTGAGCTGGTGTGAACTGAGTGAACAGATAGAAGCGCTTCAGGCTGAAGCAGTCGAATGAGTTCTCAGCCTGTACTTTACTCATTTCGGCGTTGCCCTTATGCAATGCGGGCCAGGATGGCGCTGAGTTATAGCGCTATACCGGTTGAACTTCGAGAAACTGAGCTTAAAAACAAACCCGCAGAAATGCTGGATGCATCAGCAAAAGGCACCGTTCCTGTGCTGGTAATGCCTGATAGCCAGGTCATTGACGAAAGTTGGGATATCATCACGTGGGCACTTGAGAAGAGCGACCCTCAGAAATGGATGCCAGCCTCTGGTACTTCACAATTTCATGAGTTGAATGATCTGATTCATACCAACGACTACGAATTTAAAGGCTATCTGGATCGTTACAAATATGCAGATCGCTACCCTGAATACTCGGCCGAGCACTATCGGGCTCAGGGCGAAGCGTTTCTTGGCAGCTTAGAGCGCAGGCTGAATGCCAGTCGATATATACTCGGGCACGATATTTCGGTTGCTGATATTGCCATCATGCCCTTTATTCGTCAGTTTGCGCATGTAGACATTAACTGGTTTGAGCATGCGCCATATCCAAAATTAAGAACCTGGCTTAAAGCATTTCTGCAGTCGTCGCTATTCAATGGGGTGATGAAAAAGTACAAACCCTGGCAAGCAGGTGATACCCCTACAGCACTGCCGACTTATGTTGATCAATAAGCCGACTATATAGCGCTAGGATATCGATAAAGTATAACCCACTGCTTTTAACTGCTCGGCTTCGCTTTCCAAATCTGCTCGTGTGAGAGGGTGTTGTTTCAGCCAACCTGGCTCAAACTCAAGACTGAGTGTATCGCTATTAGCGTCAATTTTGAAGGTTGTTGACTGGCTTCCGTCACGACTTCTATTCAGAGTAACGGCCAACCTCAACAGTATTGATAGTCTAAGCAAAGGCGTTGTTTGCTCGTCAGAGTAGCCAGAAAAAATGTCGGCACTGAGCTTACGGCGGTGACTGCGAATTAAAGAGGCGATAGCCTGCTGTAACTGATTAGAAAACCCGGACAAGTCTGAATACTTAATCAGATATGCGCCGTGCTTATGGTATTGAGTGTGGGAAATTGCCAGACCAATTTCATGAAGCCGGCTTGACCAACGCAGAAGGTCGGCAAAAAAATCCGCGTTGAGACCCCAGTAATGTTGAACCTGACGAAACGCATACATGGCTGTTCGTTCGACCGTTTGCGCATGGGGTGTATCAACCCTATAGCGCTCCTGAAGCGCTGAGATTGTCCTTTCCCTGACATCTTCATGTTGTATTCGGCCAATCATGTCATAGAGAAGCCCTTCCCGTAACGCACCATCGGCGAACGTCATGATATCAATCGCCAAGACTTCAAAGCAGGCGCAGAGAATGGCAAGGCCGGAGGGGAAAATGGAGATCCGGTCTTTTTTAACGCCCATATCATGTAGTTGATCGATATGGCCGAGTGAAACAACGTGGGCTTTAAGTTGGTTGAGTGATTGCGCCGTAATGCCTTCTTTTGAGTAACCAAGGCTTTCGACTAACTGTGCAATGGCTTTAATTGAGCCTGATGAGCCGATGCTCGTTTGCCAGCCGAGGGTTTGAAAGCGATATTGAATGTTAAGAAGCTCTCTGGATGCGTGAGTGATGGCAGCCTGCATCCCTTTTTCGGTTATTTCGCCATTTTTGAAATAGCGCTCACGAAACGAAACACAACCCATGTGTAAGCTTTCAAGGGCTTGTGTTTCAAAGCGTTCGCCAATAATGAACTCAGTGCTTCCCCCACCAATATCAATAACGAGTTTTCGACCGGCGTCATCTGCCAGTGTATGCGCTACGCCTAAATAGACCAGACGGGCTTCCTCCCGGCCAGCTATGATCTCAACAGGTGCGCCTAAAACGGCTTCTGCTTTACGGGTAAACTCCCTTGCATTCTTGGCGACACGAAGGGCGTTGGTTCCGACCACCTGAATAGCATTAGGGGGGATGCCCTGCAATCGCTGGGCAAATCGCCTCAAGCAATCAAGGCCCCTTTCCTGGGCTTCTTCAGAAAGGTAATTTTTGTCATCTAACCCTGCCGCTAGTTGAATTTTTTCGCCCAGCTTGTCCAGAGTACGAATTTCGCCGTATACCGTGCGACCAACTACCATATGAAAGCTGTTGGAGCCCAGGTCGATAGAGGCTAGTGTTTCGGGAATTTCGTTCGTTGAAGAGTTATTACCAGAGTGCAATGACGTCACGTGCCTTGAAATCCTCTGTTGAACCTATATATTAGAAACCATCTAAGGCAATCATAAGCCAAAGATGGATAATATGACACTTGCAGTCAGTGGTTTTTGATTAAAGTCACTTTGAATTGTGTGTTTATTTAAGTCTTTAGTGGCCGATTGGCGAAAATGTTTACCACAACTATTGACGACAACATCAGGAAACCAGAATGAGTGACAAAATTGTTAACGTAACCGATGACTCTTTTGAAGAAGAGGTCTTAAGTGCTGATACGGCTGTATTGGTTGATTACTGGGCAGAGTGGTGTGGGCCTTGTAAGATGATTGCCCCTGTTCTGGAAGAGATTGCTGATGAGTATGAAGGGCGTCTTAAAATCTGTAAGTTAAATATCGACGAGAATGAACAGACTCCACCGAAGTTTAATATTCGTGGCATTCCTACATTGATGCTGTTTAAAAACGGCAACGTTGATGCTACTAAAGTGGGCGCGCTGTCTAAATCTCAGTTGACTGCATTTTTGGATAGCAATATCTAATGTGTTGATGTCTGGAACTGCGGACACTTAGTCATCCTCGCGGGAATGACATGAGACCAACAAAAAAGGCGAGCTATCATAGCTCGCCTTTTTTGTTGGTTTTATATCTTTACTGTTTTTCAGCGTTGCCCGTTACTTCCAGCAGGAAGCACGCGACGGCTGCGGTTACGGCAAACCCAACTATAAAAATAGTCGGCATTGCAGCATAACCCAGTACAGTCCAGATCATGGCTTCTAAAGGACTCATATTTCTCTCCTAATCCAGTGATGTGAAGCGGGCACTATTGCTAGTGCCAGCCCTCAACGCCTTCCATATCAGGTAGCCTGTGAGCAATCCCCTTGTGGCAGTCGATACAGGTCTTCTCACCGGAAGCCAGTGCCGTAGAGTGCATTGTAACAGAACGGCGGCCCTGCTCACTGAAGTCCATAGACTCAAAGTTGTGGCAGTTACGGCATTCACGTGAATCGCCATCTTTCATGCGTTTCCACTCACGTAGCGCCATACTTTTACGGTGCTCATCAAACTTCTCAGGTGTGTTAATAATACCGGTAATTTTGCCCCATACTTCTTTACTGGCGGCAATCTTACGAATTATTTTGTGCGTCCAGTCTTTTGGTACGTGGCAGTCAGGACAGGTCGCACGAACACCTGAACGATTACTAAAGTGAATCGTTTCGCGATACTCCTGATAGACATTGTCTTCCATTTCGTGACAGCTGATACAGAACTCTTCCGTATTTGTAAGTTCCAGTGCGGTGTTAAACCCACCCCAGAATACAATACCAGCCACAAAGCCAAGGGCAAGGATAATGCCCATGGCGATGCTACTGGGCCGCGTTAATAGCGACCAGTAGCGACCGATCAGACCTTTTTTTTGATTAGCCATACTTTAGCTCTCCACTTTCTATCATCTTCAAGCTCTATTTGGCGAGCGGCTTCACTGAGTTAAAGTTGTTATCAACTAGTGGTTTAGCGTCGGCCTGAGGTACATGGCATTGATTACAAAAATAACGGCGTGGCGACACATCGGATAGCTGCTGTCCATCACGGGTTTCAAAGTGAGTCAGACTAATTTTGGTCGCGCCCGCTTTTTTATAGTTCGTCCAGCTGTGGCAGGACAAGCACTTGTTGCTATTCAGGTCGACACGATAGCCTCGAATTTGATGAGGAATAAGTGGCGGTTGGTGTAAATAGTCCCGCTCAAACGTTTCGCGGTCTCGCGGAACCCGCTTAAGTGAGTCTGCGGTATTATCGGTATCAAGCTCCGTTGAGCCTCTGAGTGATTGAACACCACCAATATCAGCCCAGGCTGAACCGGTGACCATTATGCTAGCCAGCAAACTGACAAAGGCAACAATAGTTAGTCGTTTTTTCATGTTATTTCTCCGCCTCGTTGGCAAATCTCGAACTGTAGTGAAAAACATCTTTTGCGCAAATATCGATACAGCGTCCGCAATTGGTGCAGTCGGATGCGATGATGACAGGGCCGACGCCTTTAGCTTCACCCTTAAGAGCAGGCCTGATAACCTGGGGCTCCGGGCAGACAGCGTAGCAGTCCATACAGTCATTGCATTTTGACCTGTTGGCAGCACTTACTTTTAATGGGCTGAATTTACCCACTAAACTATAAAAAGCACCCATTGGGCATATATGCCCACACCAGCCACGGCGGCTGATAAATAAATCAAAAAGAAATATGGCGATGATGAGAGTCCAGCCCATTCCCATTCCAAATAGGAGTCCGCGGTGCAGCATTGATACCGGGTTAACCAGCTCCCAAACCACATACCCTGTAAACAGGGGGGTAATCAGGCACATGATTAGTATCCAGTATCTAAGTGAGCGAGATAGCTGAGTACTTTTACGCAGCCCTAAGCGGCGGCGCAGCCAGCCTGCACTATCTGTCACAATGTTAACCGGGCAAACCCAGGAACAGAAAACCCGACCTCCAACGATAAAGTAGAAAGCAAAAATGATCAGAGCACCCGCTAAGGCTGTCAGTTCGGGTTGGTGACCGGAAAAAAAGGTCTGCAACACCAAAAATGGGTCTGCCATCGGGATTGTGCCGAATAGTAAGCTGGCGCTCAGGTTGCCTTTAATCCACCAGATACCTGCTAATGGCCCGAGCAAGAACAACCCTAAAATGCTGAGTTGAGAGACTCTGCGTAGTAGCAGCCATTGATGGGTTTTTAGCCACCCTTTTTCAACTATTGCGTCCTGTCCGATGACCGCGCTTTTTGCTGGTGCACTCATTTTTTACCTCCTGTGGGGGCAATATTGAGTTTTTCAGCCGAATTGCTTGGCATTCGGTTAGGAAGGTCAATAATGTCAGGAACCAACTCTTTTCCGGCTTTTTCTTTCTCTTCCCAGCCCCAGCGATAGTGCTTGCCGAGTTCTCCTTTTGCCAGCTCTCTCGGCATAACCTTGATCGCAGCTTCTTCGAGAACGCAGGCATGCTCGCACTTACCGCAGCCGGTACAGATGTCTGAATGCACCACGGGTTCAAATATCGCGTGAACACCCGTGCGGGTGTTTTGCAGTAGATTGAGAGTGATCGCTTCTTCTATCAAAGGGCAGACGCGATAACAAACATCACACCTTAAGCCTTGCATATTGAGGCAGGTCTCTCTATCAATCAGCACTGCAACGCCCATTCTGGCATCATCAATATTGGTCAGTTGTGGGTCCAGTGCCCCGGTTGGGCACGCCTTAACACAGGGAATGTCGTCACACATTTCGCATGGCACTTTCCTGGCGTCAAAGTAGGGTGTCCCGGTGGTCACCGGCTCAAACAAACGAGCCAATTTTAATGTGTCGTATGGGCAATCTTCCACGCAAAGTCCGCAGCGCACACAGGCGCCCAGAAAATCATCTTCTATTAAAGCACCAGGCGGACGCAGAGCCAGAGCTGCATGAGTCTTACTTTGTTCGCCATACATTCCCAGCCCAAGCCCAAGCAGGCCAACACTGCAAGCAGCATGGCCGCTGTCAGTTAAAAACTGACGGCGACTAAGGGCCTGTTGGTTGTTCGCTTTTTTGGTTGCCATGGTGCTTACCACTTCTATTTATCGTTTAAGCCTTATTTCATATACGCGCACATAACTGTGCGCGCGGCGTTTTAGACTTTCACTACCTTAACTGCACACTTCTTATAATCGGTCTCTTTTGATAACGGGTCAGTCGCATCAAGGGTTAGTTTGTTGGTTAACTGACCTGCATCGAAGAATGGCATGAAGACTAGACCGGCTGGTGGGCGGTTTCGGCCACGGGTCTCGACGCGGGATTTGACTTCGCCACGTCTTGAGCTGATCACTACTTCATCACCACGGCGGAGACCGCGTGATTTTGCATCGTCCGGGTGCATAAACAGCACTGCATCAGGGAATGCCCGGTACAGTTCGGGTACACGGCGTGTCATGGTGCCACTGTGCCAGTGTTCCAGTACTCGACCAGTGCTTAACCACAGGTCATACTCTTTATCGGGTGATTCCGCTGGTGGCTCATAAGGCAGCGCAAATATCCACGCCTTGCCGTCAGGTTTACCATAGAATCGAACCCCTTCACCTTTTGGTACATAAGGGTCATAGCCTTCTCTGAAGCGCCATAAGGTCTCTTTGCCGTCTACAACAGGCCACCTTAAGCCGCGAGCCTTGTGATACATTTCGTAGTCTGCAAGGTCGTGCGCTTTGCCACGGCCGAATATTGCGTACTCTTCGAATAGCCCTTTTTGTGCATAGAAACCAAAATCACGAGACTCATCGTTCAAGCGATCTTCAGGCACTTCAGATAGAGGGTATTTATCAACCTGGCCATTCTTGTAAAGAATGTCGAATAAGGTTTTGCCACGGTACTCAGGCTTTTTCGCAAGCAACTCTTCTGGCCAGACTTCCTCAACTTTAAAGCGCTTGGAAAACTCCATGAGCTGCCACAAGTCAGACTTTGATTCACCAGGCCCTTTAACTTGCTGATACCATGATTGAGTACGGCGCTCGGCATTACCGTAAGCCCCTTCTTTTTCAACCCACATAGCGGTAGGAAGAATCAGGTCAGCTGCTTGAGCAGTCACGGTTGGGTATGGGTCTGAAACCACGATGAAGTTTTCAGGATTACGGTAACCCGGGTAGCCTTCTTCGTTCATATTGGGTGCGGTTTGCATGTTGTTGTTACACATAACCCAATACGCATTCAACTTGCCGTCTTTCAGCATGCGGTTTTGCAGTACAGCGTGGTAACCTGGTTTTGGAGGAATCGTTCCTTCAGGCAGCTTCCAGATTTTCTCTGCTTTGTCACGATGCTCTTTCTTTTTAACCACCATGTCTGCTGGCAGACGGTGGGCAAACGTGCCCACTTCACGTGCTGTACCGCAGGCAGAAGGTTGACCTGTCAATGAGAATGGCCCGCTACCAGGCTCCGAAATCTTACCGGTGAGCAGGTGAACGTTGTACATCAGGTTGTTGGCCCAAACTCCACGAGTATGCTGGTTAAAGCCCATTGTCCAGTATGAAACAATTTTTGCTTTAGGGTCTGCATAAAGCTTGGCTAACTTCTCAAGGTTCTCCTTAGGAACACCTGACATTTCGTGGGCATAATCTAATGTGTACGTTGATACGAACTTGGCGTACTCATCAAATGAGATGTCTTTTGAACCGCCTTTGCCGGAGTTTTTAGCTTTTTGCTCTAGCGGGTGCTCTGGGCGCAGCCCGTAACCAATATCAGTGACACCTTCTTTAAAGCGGGTGTGTTTATTAACGAAATCTTTGTTAACCGCGCCGTTTTGAATGATGTAATTGGCAATATAGTTCAGCAGAACCAGGTCGGTTTGTGGTGTAAAGATGATTGGGTTATCCGCCAACTCAAAACTACGATGCTTGAAGGTGGACAATACATGTACCTGAACATGAGGCGCACTCAAACGTCTGTCGGTCAAACGAGACCAGAGGATTGGGTGCATCTCTGCCATGTTTGACCCCCAAAGCACGAATGCATCGGCTTGTTCTAGGTCATCATAGCAGCCCATTGGCTCATCAATACCGAATGTACGCATAAAACCACCAACGGCAGACGCCATGCAGTGACGGGCATTCGGGTCGATGTTGTTGGTTCGGAAACCTGCTTTCATCAGCTTGGATGCCGCGTAGCCTTCCATAACAGTCCATTGGCCTGAACCAAACATACCTACCGAAGTAGGGCCTTTTTTCTTCAATGCGTCTTTGAATTTTTCAGCCATCACATCAAAGGCTTTATCCCAGGATACTGGGGTAAACTGGCCTTCTTTGTCATATTCGCCGTCAGTCATTCTTAGTAGTGGCGTGGTCAGGCGGTCTTCACCATACATGATCTTGGACAGGAAATAGCCCTTGATACAGTTAAGACCTTTGTTGACCGGTGCGTCTGGGTCACCCTGAGTAGCAACTACGCGCCCCTCCTGGGTTCCGACCAGAACGCTACAGCCAGTACCACAGAAGCGGCAGGGTGCCTTGTCCCATTTAATCGCCGAGTCACTTGATTTGGTAATCAAGTTAGAGGCTGAAACGGGAACTGCGACACCAGCTGCTGCTGCAGTGGCGGCCACCGCATTGCTCTTTATAAAATTTCTTCTGGTTAGTTTCATTTTTGCTCCTCCGAGTCGAGGTTTGTAGCGACTTTACTTTCTGTAAAATCTGTCTTTATTGTAGAGCCCACAGGGTCTGAAGAATCTATCGTATCTGAAGAGTCCAATTGCTCTGACTGGGAGAATACCAGTGAAGAATTAATAACCCCTTCGGTGTTATTGATCTCCGTAATGCGATCGATAATAAATCGTTCGCCTGGCTCTTCTTCGACAGTGACTACCAACTTTCCATCTTCATTTATTGCGTGCACTTCTACGCCGCGCATTAGCTCAAGTCGTTCTGCTACCAGGTTGCGGTTTTCGGGTTTGGTGTGAACGACAACGCCGGCCACACTGTAATCTTCATTGGAATAGCGAGGTGCTTTTTTCATTCGCTGATTAACCTGCCTTACGTGTGTTGCTGTGAGTGAGTGGCTGCATAGTGAGCGCATCATTTGGGCAGATACTGATGCACGCTCCACATCCGCTGCACAAGTCGTTATCGACAATTGGTGTTGCGATGCCTCTACTGCCTCCTGCGGATGCGCTTCCCCAGTTAAATGTAATTGCTTCAGGGTCACATGCTTCACCGCAGCTACGGCATACAACGCCTTTGAGAGTTAAACACTGGTCGCTAACAACAGGCGCCTGTTGCCATGCTTTGGCGGCGAGGTCGCTGTTAACAAGGTCACGGTTATCAGGGCTGCTGACGTGGCCATCAACATTGACTGCCCGGATGAGCGCACCTGTTGAGCAGGCATCCACACAATCACCACAGAAGGTGCACTCATTGTGTTTAAAATTTGTTGTGGGGAAACCGCCTGAACCGGGCATTAAAACATTCTCTGGACATTCACTCACGCAATCACCACATCGAGTGCAGAGCTCCAGGAATTTGGTCTGACCTACTGACCAAGGGGGTAGCAACATGGACGCTGAAGGCTTATATTGGCCTTTAAACAGCGATCTTCGTCCAAGATCTATTTCTCTGGACATGATATTAGCTTTACCGCTCTCTCAATTCTATTACGACAATTCTTTAAGTATTCTTTGATTCGCGTAACTTATTGATCCAGAATACTTGAGCAAAATTTAGGCGATAAATTTTGCTCCAAACTCAGCATAGACCGATGCGGAAAAATAACCATTGATAGCGGTCAATTTTATTGGGGTTGTAAAGTGTTATGAAAAGTAGGGTTATTGCTTTGTGAGTACGTTTGTTTTCTGTGTAATTGATTGAATTAAAAAGATTAAATATTGTTTTTGTCACTTAGATAATTTCAAGTAAATTTATATACCTATATATGAGTATGTGGAAGGTGTTGTGCGATTTTTAGTCAGAAATATTACTAAGGGGTCATTGGTTAGAAGAGCGATGTGGGGCTGGGCGGGTATTATTGTGCTGGTCTTAATTAGTATGGCTGCTTCTCTGATTATTATCCAGTCAACCGAGGGGGATGCGGAAAGAATTAACGTGGCAGGTTCGCTGAGGATGCAGTCCTATCGCATTTCGCAGGTTGTACTAAGGGTTAATCACGGCCTTCAAAAGACGGAAAGCTCGCTCGAAAAAGAGCTCAATGAATTTGATCGACGTGTAGAGACGCCCATTTTGGCTGAGCTGCTTGATTTGCCCCCATCCAACCTTGAACGCCAGTCGTTAGAGTCTGTGTTGCGAGAGTGGAGCGAACTAAAAACGCGCTTGAGGGTTCATGCTGAGGATGATGAATTGCCGTTGCTGGCTGAAATAGATCGCTTTGCCTCAGGTATTGATAAGATGGTAGGGCTATTTCAGGCGCATACCGACCTGAAAATTGAGCAGCTGCGTTATATTCATGGTGTCAGTATTTCGCTGGTTATTGTTATCGCTTTTCTGGCGTTGCTAGACCTTTTTAGAACAGTGGTTATTCCGTTGAGGGAGTTGGTGAATGCCGCAGATAAAGCAAAGCACGGAGATTTGAGCGCGCGGGTCGATTACTTAAAAAATGATGAGTTGGGGCTACTTGGTAATACGTTTAATCATATGGCCTCAAGTTTGGAAGTAACTTATCTTGAGCTTGAGGAGCGGGTGGCGAGAAAAACCCATGAATTACGCGCGCAAACGGAGTCTCTTGAGTTGTTGTATGAAACGTCGCGGCTGATCAATGATGGTGTTACTCATGCCAGCGCGATGCGATCGATACTGAACAACCTGAAACGAACGTTGGGAGGCGGGGACTTTGAGTTACACCTCACACCGCAGGCGCTGGCCTATGTTGACCCCTCTGAGAATTTTGGCCGTATTGAAAACGACGATGCGGAACCTCCGGTATCAGGTGCTGTGGAGCGATGGTTTAGTATATCTGACAAAAAACATAATTATGGCCGGTTGTTGTGGCGGGCAGAGTCGCCAAAAATCATTGAAGAGCAAGAGCAGTTGATCGTTGCTGTGTGTGATCTGGTCGCCTCTGCATTTAGTCGTGACTGGAAAAATGAACAGACCTGGAGGCTGTTGCTGGTTGAAGAGCGTGCCACCATCGCAAGAGAGCTACATGATTCACTAGCCCAGGCGCTCTCCTATTTGAAAATGCAGGTAAGTCGTTGGCAGACGCTGAGTGAGCGGAATGCAGACAAGCAGCAGCTTGCCGATATCACCGCAGAAATACGAACAGGGTTAAATGCCGCATATGGCCAGCTCAGGGAGCTGTTGACCACGTTTAGACTAAAACTGGATGAACCAGGGTTGGAATCTGCGCTTAAGGCAACGGTGGCAGAATATCGTGAACGTGGCTCAATGGAGATCGTGCTGGATTACCGGCTGGGAGAGATGGCGCTCAGACCTAATGCCGAAATTCATCTGCTGCAAATCGTGCGTGAGGCGCTTTCGAATGTGGTGCGTCATGCAAAAGCCACACGTGCGGATATTCTTTTTAATATAGGGCATGACAATAAATTGATTGTTGAGGTTTCAGACAATGGTGTTGGCCTTAACAAAGAGTCAGCTGGCCCGATGCATCATGGTGTAAGTATTATGAATGAGCGTACACAAAGTCTTGATGCCGAGCTGGCGATCAATAATAATTCGGAAGGCGGTGTAACGGTTCGCATTGACTGCGACATGGATAAAATAAAACGTACAGGCGAGACAACAATTCACGATAAATGATGGGGTAATCATGACAAGTGATAAAGAACAATTAAATATTCTGATCGTGGATGATCATCCAATGTTGCGTAAGGGGGTTATGCAACTGCTGCAGCTGGAAGCGGGGCTGGATGCAGTAGGTGAAGCAAGCTCAGGCCAGGAGGCGTTGGAAATTGCAGAGAAGTTAGAGCCTGATCTTATTTTGCTCGATTTGAACATGAAAGGGATGGACGGAATTCAGACATTGAAAGCGATGCGAGACAAAGATATTTATTCTCGTATTGTGATGTTTACGGTTTCAGATGACCATGATGACGTGATTGCTGCGCTCAAAGCGGGTGCTGATGGTTATGTGTTAAAAGAGACTGAACCAGAAGAACTGATCTCGTACATTCGACAGGCAGCAACGGGCACGATGGCTATTAGCGATAAACTAGCCGCAGTGCTGGCGTCGGAAATCGGCAACCGCAAAGGCGGAAAGGAACGTTCGGTAGATGGTTTAACCCAACGTGAGCGCCAGATACTGAAACAGATATCGGCGGGAATGAGCAACAAGATGATCGCCTCTAAGCTCGATATTGCTGAGGGAACGGTTAAAGTACATGTTAAGAATCTGCTCAAGAAGTTGAAGATGAGATCCAGAGTTGAAGCCGCTATCTGGGCCATGGAAAACAACCTGAACTAACGCGTATGCGCTCATTGAGCGGCCTATTGGTCAACAGGTTCAGCATCCATACCTGTGCTTCCTAAGGGACGGTTAGGCAAAAATGCGATTAATCGTCCATACTGTGTATATGTAGTATTGTTTACAACTATCATTTTATAGAGACCTTTGCACGACGTTATGAGCGAATCAAAGACAAGGCAAAACATGACGAAAAAGCGCAGTTTATAGTCTATAAGTCCCGGTCGACCCAGGAGAGCGCACAATTTTGAGTCATTTTTTAACGCAGTATTTGTAAGCGCAGTAGTCATGCAAAAGTCTCTTATAAGCACAGTCTATGAGCGCCACTTTAGGCGCTGCAAGTTTTATAGCTAGGCGGGTCACCCGTCTTTGGCTATAAAGGAGGTCGAAATGGGCCACGCGCACGATTATGCTAAGCAGTCGTTTAGTAATCCCGCGGGGACAGAAGGCTTCGAATTTGTCGAGTTCTCGTCCCCAGACTCTGAGCAGCTCTCAGCGCTATTTCTACAACTGGGTTTTCACCCTTTTGCACACCACAAAACACGCCCGTTAACCTGGTTTAAGCAGGGTGATATTCACTTTCTACTCAATGATGCGTCGTCAGCAGAGGGTAAAACCAATCAGGGTTTTGCATCTGAATTCTCAAGACAGCACGGCCCTTCTGCCTGCGCTATGGGGTTTAAAGTAACGGATGCCCAAAAGGCATACCAATATGCGCTCAGCCAGCGAGCCATGCCCTGCAAGCGGAAAATACTGGAGTTCGGTGTACCCGCTATTTTTGGTATTGGGGATAGCATTCTCTATCTGGTTGATGATGAAGTGAGAGATAAACTGTATCAGCAGCAATTTGAACCCGTTGAGCGTGAAGCAGCCGAGCACGAGTCGGCGGGGTTGACCTATATTGATCATCTGACTCATAACGTGTATCGCGGTCATATGGACCCTTGGGCTGAGTTCTATAAACGGGTCTTTAACTTCAGGGAAATCCGCTACTTTGATATTCAAGGGGAGATGACTGGGTTGCACAGCCGGGCGATGACCAGCCCGTGCGGTAAAATTCGCATCCCCGTCAACGAGGGTACGAGCGATGACTCGCAGATTGAAGAGTTTTTGAATGAGTACCATGGTGAAGGTATCCAGCATATTGCATTGGGAACCTCTGACATTTATCAGACGGTGGCACGGCTTCGTGCTAACGGTATCAAATTTATGGATGTCCCCGATACGTACTATGAAATGGTTTCAGATAGGTTGCCAGGCCACCATGAGGCGATTGAACAACTCAGAGATTTTCGAATACTCATTGACGGGCATGTTGAGTCGGGTGAATTGGTGTTGTTGCTCCAGATTTTTACCGAAACGCTGATTGGCCCGATATTTTTTGAGATTATTCAGCGGAAAGGGGATGAGGGTTTTGGCGAGGGTAATTTCCAGGCCCTGTTTGAATCGATAGAGCGAGACCAGATGGCGCGCGGGGTGTTGTCAAAGTAAACGCTAATGCTGTCAAAGTAAGTCTTAAGTCCCGATATAAAGACGAGCGAGGAAAGTAGATGATTCGTCGAATGAGCTTTCCACAACGCAAGGGAATATCCTCTCGGCAGGCTCATGCTGACCTGCCAGGAGAGGGACGCTATGAGCGAGAAGTAAGTCGGGAAGGTTTTTTTGGCCCGGCGACTCATATACACCACAAGCACGCACCAACCGGGTGGACCCGCTGGGAAGGTGATCTCAAACCGCGCGCCTATAATCTGTTGGCCCTGCCAATTGCACCTACCTCTCCATGGCAGGCGCCGCTCATGCTGAGCAACGCACATTGTAAAATCAGAATTTGGCGCTGTGAGCAGAGTATGTCATCACTGGTTAGAAATGCTGACGGTGATGACCTGCTGTTTATACACAAAGGGTGTGGGGAGCTGTTTTGTGACTACGGCCATTTGCATGTAAAAGAGGGCGATTACCTGTTAATACCTCGTTCATGTTTATGGCGGTTCGAGATTATTGAGCCGATGACCGTTCTTATGATTGAAGCGACGAACGAATACTACGGGCTGCCCGATAAGGGCCTTGTTGGGCAGCATGCGATCTTTGACCCGGCTATTCTTGACTCTCCCGAGATCAATGAGACGTTCATTCAGCAGCAGGACGAAAATCCCTGGCAGGTCGAGGTTAAGCGGTCGGGCGGCTGTTCGATTATTGAATACCCGTATAACCCACTTGATGCTGTGGGCTGGCATGGAGAGGTGTCTGTTGTCAGACTGAATTGGCGAGATATCAGGCCGTTGATGAGCCACCGCTACCACTTGCCGCCGTCTGCCCACACCACCTTTCTGACCCGCCGATTTGTTGTATGCACCTTCGTGCCGAGGCCGATGGAAAGTGACCCTGGAGCATTAAAAGTACCTTTTTATCATAGCAACGATGACTTTGATGAGATTATTTTCTATCACGCAGGCACGTTTTTTAGCCGGGATCATATTGAGCCAGGGATGCTGACGTTTCATCCGTGTGGTTTCACCCATGGCCCTCATCCCAAGGCGTACAAAACAGGCTTGAAAGCTGCAAAAAAAGAGACCGATGAAGTAGCCGTAATGATTGATACCCGAGACGGGATGAATATTGCTGACGGCATGCCGAGTGTGGAGTGGCAAGGGTATGTCAATAGCTGGCAGGAGACTTGATCACTTGTTTATTGCTTAAGGTAATGGGTTTAGGAGGTCTTGGTGAAACTGGCAACGTTAAGAAACGGGAGTCGAGATGGTGAGCTGGTTCTGGTCAGTAAGAATTTACGGGCGGCCGTGTATGTACCTGACATCGCATTGACATTGCAAGGCGCGCTTGATCAGTGGAAAAGCATCGAGCCCGAGCTACAGCAGCGTTACCAGCAGCTGAACGACGGTAAATTGGACGGTGTGTTTGCATTTGCCGAGTGTGAGCTGGAGTCTCCCTTGCCACGGGCCTACCAGTGGGCGGATGGTAGTGCCTATGTAAACCATGTTGAGCTGGTTCGGAAAGCCAGAGGGGCTGAAATGCCTGAGTCATTCTGGTCTGATCCATTAATGTATCAGGGAGGAAGTGATTCTTTTTTGGGGCCGGCTGACGCAATACCATTGCAGGATGAACGCTGGGGGCTGGACTTTGAGGCTGAGGTGGCCATCATTACCAATGACGTTGCGATGGGCGTGTCCAGCGCGGCGGCCCGGGAGTCCATTGTGCTAATCATGCTGGTAAATGATATTTCATTGCGCAACCTGATTCCCTCAGAGCTGGCAAAAGGGTTTGGCTTTTTCCACAGCAAACCTTCGACGGCATTCTCTCCTGTTGCGGTGACGCCTGATGAACTCGGTGATGCCTGGGATGGCGCCAAGCTGCACCTTCCTCTGTTAAGCCATCTAAATGAGCAGTTATTTGGTTCGCCTGATGCCGGGTGCGATATGACCTTTGATTTTCCTTCGTTGATTTCCCATGCGGCAAAAACCCGCACCTTAACTGCTGGCACCATTGTGGGGTCGGGCACGGTCTCTAATAAAGACGCATCTGTCGGCTCATCATGTATCGCAGAAAAAAGAATGCTTGAAAAGTTAGGCACCGGAGATATCTCTAGTCCCTTTTTAAACGCTGGGGATCGGGTGAAGATTGAAATGTTTGATAAGACTGGGGAGTCAATTTTTGGTGCGATAGAGCAGCGGGTGGTTCGGATTTAAGATTGTTAGATTGCTAACTCACCGTGTTTCCAGGTCGTGATTTTAATCGTTATATACACTGTTATAGCTGGGGGAAAGGGGTATGAAGCTTTATAGTTATTATCGCTCATCAGCGGCTTACCGGGTAAGGATCGCCCTAAACATCAAAAGGCTTCCTTATGACTGTAAACCGGTTCACCTTGTTCGAAACGGGGGGGAGCAATATTCTGCTGAATACACTGATGTTAACCCGCAGTGTTTGGTGCCGACACTGGACGTCGACGGCCAGATTATTACCCAGTCCAGCGCGATTATTGAGTATTTGGAGGAGCGCTACTCGTCACCACCGTTGCTGCCTGAAAGCCTTATTGATCGAGCCAGAGTACGGGCGCTGGTTCAAGTCATTGCATGCGATATTCACCCGCTTAACAACTTGCGAGTACTAAAATATATTGAAGGTCCGCTCGGCCACAATGAACAGGTTAAAACTGACTGGTATTTCCACTGGTTAGCCAGAGGTTTTGAGGCGATAGAAACACTGCTGGAAGAGGGGTGTGGTGGCGGATACTGTTTCCATGATCAGGTTTCGATGGCGGAAATATTCCTGATTCCACAAGTTTATAACGCGATTCGTTTCAATTTTGATCTGATACCTTTCCCTAAGATCAATGCAATATACCAGCACTGTATCGAGCTACAGGCATTTCGTGATGCCGCGCCAGAGCAGCAACCTGACGCAGAGTAACAGGCTACGACTTTTTATGGCTACCATCACATAGCGGTTGATTTGCCGTTTGTTTGCAGCCGCAAAAGAACACCCGCTTGGCTGTCGTAGCATGGTAGCTTACGGGCGTAAACGCCGTACCTTTGTGAGAGCCATCGCAAAATGGCTGGTTTTTACTTTGGCCACATGCGCACCAAAAGTATGTTTTTCCCGCCTCTGTCTCGACCAGATAGGGGGGGTCAGATGCTCGTTTTGGGCTGCTCATACTGCTGTCTTCCTTTAGTCTGTGCCGGGGGCGTTTATTGGCCAGCGTGGTCAAACATGTTTAATGTATCCGCTTTCGGTCTTCGTCCAGCCCCTGCCAAAAGGCGAAAACGCCATCCAGCATTTCATTGCCTCGGGTAATGAACAGGTCTTCGTCGACCGTGTTATTAAAATAGTAACTCTCAAGTTCTTCCTGGGTGTGGTTGGCATGATTGGCCTCAAGCTTGGCGTGCCAGGTAAAGAATGTCAGAGGCAGAGCATCTAGCTTTCTGCTGGTTTTATAGCGAGAGAGGCCCTCTACTAACTCATCCCAAAAACCGGCGGCGGCCCAGTTTTCAACCGCGTATGATGCAGCGGTTGAGGTGGCATAGTCAGCAGCACCATAGAGCCTGATAAGCTCATCGCAAAAAAACAGTGTTTTCTGGGTGCCAAACTGGCGTCTGCCCAATTGCTCGAATGTTATACCCAGATGGCTGGCCATTCGGTTAAGCAGCTCGAAATGAGCGGCTTTGAAATGGAAGTTGCCGCCTTCGATACTGCCTTCAATGTCACCAAAGTCACGTTCATCTTTAGTCAGTGCAGGTTGATCACCTTCAGAGTGGGTCTGCTGGGGATTCTTTTTGTATACCACGCCTATTTCGTTGGCCAGTATCTCTTTAGACGCACGCATCTCTTCAATGCTCTCTGCGTTAATCATCTTCTCAAGTTGCGCAACAAGAAACTGGTTCGAGAAAACAGAAAACTGAACGATGAGTTGCTTAATCTGTGCGTCATTGGGCGTTGATTTGCTAAACCAGCGGGTATAGGGGTTATGGGTAATGACTTTGTGATTGAGCAGTTCGCTATTGATGCGTGTTTGAAAGGCTATGAATCGTTGAGCTTTATTGATGTCAAAGTGACCTGATTGTATTTCTTCGACGGTGTGTGGTGTGAGCTTTTCTAACCCATGGATTTTCCGGTACGACTCGAATGAAGCGTGATGTTTCATGCTGACCTCCCTCCAGAATAACTCATGTGCAGAGCAGGCTATGGGTTGCCTGACCAGGCAGCAGGCTTCGGGAGTTATAAATTAAAACGATTATTTATCAGTTTAGTCGTTGATTTAGGTGCTGTCAGTTTAGGGGAAGGTTATTCGCTCTGTTGGTTATGAAAAGCGCATCACTTATACTGTCAGCCAAAATAGGGCGCTGATAGGCAGGTAGTAGATATTGATGAATAAGCAGTTGATGAATGTGGCAGGGCTAACCATTGATGCGGGAATTATCGCAGGCGGTTTGGGGTCACGTCTTGATGGTGCCGATAAAGGGCTACTGCAATGGCAGGGCGTGGAGTTTGCTCGCCACATTATCAAGCGTCTAAAACCTTATACTCGTAAACTGATTATTAACTGCAATCGCAATAGCGACCAGTATTGGCCTCTGGCTGACTTGGTGGTCAGTGACGGTGACGGGGCATTTGAAGGCCCTTTAGCGGGTCTAAAGTCCTTACTGCTGGCGTCTGATGCTGATTACTTGCTGGTATCGCCTTGTGATACTCCCGCCTTGCCTGAGGATTTCGCAGAACGAATGTTGCGTTGCCTTGAACAAAACCCCGGTGCGACCATTGCGGTAGATGATGGCGAACGGCTTCATCCGCTGCATTTACTGGTTCCGGTGTCACTGGCGGGCAGTATCAGCCAATACCTTGCATCGGGCGAAAGGCGCATGATGAAGTGGCTGAAACAGAATAATCTGGTTTGTTGCGACTTTTCCGACCAACCAGAGGGTTTTCTGAATGTTAATTCGTCTGAAGAGTTTGAAACGCTTATGCAGCGGGGTCGCCATTAATCTTGGCAGTCGTGGTTCAATCTTTTAGCGTTGTCTGATCTTTCCAGCGCTCTGCACGCTGCTGGTCTGTACCTTTCTCTTCCACCCAGTTCTCACCCGATGTGGTGCGCTCTTTTTTCCAGAAAGGAGCCTCTACTTTCAGGTAGTCCATAATAAACTCACAGGCGGCAAATGACGCTTCTCGATGCGCGCTGCTGACGCCAACAAAAACAATTTGGTCGCTCAGGTTAAGTTCTCCGACCCGGTGGATCACCCGAACATGTTCAATTGGCCACCTTTCATGCGCTTGATTAATGATTTTTTGCAGTGCTTTTTCGGTCATCCCCGGATAGTGCTCAAGGAACATGCCGGTTAGGTCGGTACGATCTCCAAACTCTCTGACAAGGCCGGTAAAACAACAAATAGCCCCGATTTTTGGGCAGTCCGATTTAAATGCGTCCATTTCTTCCTGGACATTAAAATCTTCTTTCTGAATTCGTATCATTAACTGTTAACCCCCTGTGACTGGAGGGAAAAAAGCCACTTCATCCGTTGGCTCTAGCTGACTGTTTAAGTGCGCCATCTCTTGGTTGATCGAGACTAATAGCTTGCCATTTTGCAATGCTTCATTCCAAGGTGCACCGCGCTCAATGAGTCGGTTAATAATATCCTGTGGCGATGTGATGCCAGCGGTATCTGTCCACTCCTCCTGGTCGCAGTTCAGTCGTTCTCTCAGGCTGGCAAAGAATAGTACTTTCATAGTCTGGCTCATTAATCTGCTGTTTGCTCTTTGTTGTATTGCTGGGGCGTTGGCTCATTGTAGGCCCAATAGCGGGTGTTGGCCCTGTCGTTTGCGTCGGCTCTATCGTTTGCTTAGCTCCGATTGTTTTGGGCTTATAGTTTGAGTTAACCGTTGCCAAAAAGTTCGGAGAACGGGCAAAACTCAACCAAATCACCCTTCTCGGGCACCGTGTGTTCAGGAATAATGGCGAAACCATCAGCCCAGGAGGCAGAGCTCAATACTCCCGAACTTTGATTGGGGTGGTTTTCTATTGTTGCAACACCGCTTTCATAGTTCAGTCGGGTTCGCAGGTACTCTCGGCGTTTGCCCGGCTTTTTCAGGCTAAAGGCAAGCGGCAGTTTAAAAGAGCGTGCGTTGAAACGCTCTGCGCCCTGACTTTTAAGCAGAAAGGGGCGGGCCAATATACAGAACGTTACGAAAACGGCACCGGGGTTGCCGGGCAGGCCGATGACCGGTGTGTTGCCAACCCGGCCATAAGCAAAGGGTTTACCGGGTTTGATGGCAAGCCGCCAAAGATTCAGCTCGCCAAGCGTGTTGATGGCCGCTTTAACATGATCCTCTTCTCCCACCGATACCCCACCGCTGGTGATGATTACATCGGCTGATTGAGACGCTTTGGTGAGGGCTGTAATGGTGGCATCCAGAGTGTCTTCGACAATGCCAAAATCGACAATTTCAAAGCCAAAGCCGTCCAGAAGCCCTTTCAACGTGTAACGATTTGAGTTGTATATCTGTCCTTCGTTGACGGTTTCTCCGGGTTCGACCAGTTCATCACCTGTCGAGAGAATGGCCACTTTTAATGGGCGATAGACCTCAATGTCAGAAACACCAATGGACGCCATCAGGCCCATGTCTTGCGCGCGGACGCGGTGGCCTTTTTTCAGAATGACCTGATTGGTTTGGATATCCTGACCCTGAGGGCGGATGTTTTGCTTCATGGTAAGGTTGCAAGGCAGCGATACCGCTTTTGTGCCAGACTGTGAGCCATCCAGCTCTGTGCAGTCTTCCTGCATAACAACTGCCGTTGCCCCTTCGGGAATGGTTGCACCTGTAAAAATGCGGGCTGCAGTGCCCGGTTTAAGTGGTTGCGGCACTGAGCCGGCAGGGATGCGCTGGGATATGTCCAGTTTGACCGTCCCGGCTTGCTGACAGTCCTCTATATTCACGGCATACCCGTCGACCGCGCTGTTATTGTGCGGTGGTACATCGATACCTGATATGACGTCTTTCGCCAGCACTTTACCGAGCGCATCTGCGACATGAACGCTGATGCTCTGCTCGACAGGCACCGCTTTGCTTAGCAACTCTTCCAACATGGCGTCAACTGAACGAAGCTGACCTCGGTCACAACAACTCATTGTTTACCCCTATAAGACTCTGATAGTGATTGTTAGCCTCGTGGCCCGCAATATGGTTTAACCGTATCTACAGGCTGATGCTGCTTGCCTGAGAGTAAACCAACAAAGTTACATGGGCGGTGGGTACTATCCAGTTGTTCTTTGATAATTTTGTTCCAACCTGTACGGCAAGCCCCCGTCGAGCCGGGTAAACAGAAAATAACCGTGTTGTTGGCAAGGCCTGCGAAGGCCCGGGATTGAATGGTGGAGGAGCCGATCTCTTCGTAAGATACTTGCCGGAATAGCTCCCCAAAGCCTTTAACTTGTTTATCGAAGATGGGGGTAAGCGCCTCAGGCGTGCTGTCCCGGTCAGTAAAGCCGGTGCCGCCTGTCACGATAACCGCCTGTACGTCGGGTCTCGCGATCCACTGGGAGACCACCGCGCGCATCTGGTAGATGTCGTCAGGAATTAAATTGCGGTCGATTAATTTGTGCCCTGTTTCTTCCAGAGCATCGACCAGGGCCTGGCCTGATGTATCATTTTCGTAGGTGCGAGTATCAGAAACAGTTAATACGGCAATATTTAGTGAAACAAAATCAGTAGCAGCACTCATGAGTCGTAGTATTCCTAAAGCTGGTATTCCTAAAGCGAGTATTCCTAAAGCGGGTCTTCCCAAAATTTAAACGGGTTGACGCCCATACTATCATTCCCTGACCGCCTCGCAAGTTTACCTGTATCAATAGTTGGTTTGTTTTATCCTGAGCCGCTCCTGTGTACGCATAGATTATTCCGCCACTATTTAATCCACCACTGTTTAATCCGCTACTATTTAATCCGCTACTGTTTAATCCGCTACTACGCGTATGCATTAATGACTGAGCCTGCCTGACTGTTGCTCAGCAACCCCGCTTGAGAGTAAGTGACAGGGCTTGACGCTTCTTGCTGGCGGTCAATGTAGTTGCTTATCAGATCGCTATTTGAAATCTGTTGTCGCCGGACTGCCTGGTTTATGTTTTGCAGGTCGCTATAGCCAGGGCTGTCACTACTTGCGCTGTTATCGCTGTTGGTCGCATTTTGATAGGCCTCGGTATAGGTATCGAGGTTATTCTGAGTTTGCTTGAAATCGACGGCCGTGGTCGCTACAACTCTGGCTGTGTCAGTGTCTGTGATTGAGGGATGATTAACTGCCTGGTAAACCTGTGCGAAGCTTGAATTATTGACTTGCATGTTGCTCTCCCTGGCCGAGGTTTAATAAATTGAGTGCTCCTGGCCATAATGTGTTGTACAAATTGCGTCTCTATGGCGTCTATTATCTTCGCTGTAGAGCTACAAAGGTATTCGTACAAGCACATAGCGCAGCGCAGTGATTTTACCTATATGGTGTAGTGAAATAGCGTATATTTTTCAGGATGGGCGCGCGCGGTAGCTGGGCGCTGTCTGGCGGGACAATAAAAAATTAGTAATTTTCTGGATTATTGTTATAATCCGGTCTATCTTTAGCTGAAACCCTTTTGAGGTTGCAGCTTTCTTCCTTCATCTCAGATGAAAGTGATTACAAATAAATCGAAAAATATTATCTGAAATTCCTTCAATTAAAACTCTCTTCTATCCCTATAGCCTACTAAAACTATGAATCTTTCCGAACTTAAGAAAAAATCCGTACCTGAGCTCTTAACTATTGCCGCCGAAATGGGACTTGATAACCTGGCAAGGTCCCGTAAACAAGATGTAATTTTCACGATTCTGAAGCGACATGCCAAAAGCGGCGAAGATATTTATGGTGACGGTGTCCTTGAGATTCTTCAGGATGGCTTTGGTTTTCTTCGTTCAGCAGAAGGTTCATATTTAGCAGGCCCTGACGATATCTATGTGTCACCGAGCCAGATTCGTCGATTTAATCTTCGAACGGGTGATACGGTCGCCGGCAAAATCCGGCCTCCAAAAGATGGAGAGCGTTATTTTGCGCTACTGAAAGTCAGTGAAATTAACTTCGATAAGCCTGAAAACTCCCGCAATAAAATCCTTTTTGAAAACCTTACCCCTTTATTTCCTAGCGACCGACTTGTTTTGGAAGTGGGTAATGGTAGTACTGAAGACCTGTCGTCCCGTGTAACTGACTTGGTTGCGCCGATTGGTAAAGGTCAGCGAGGCCTGATTGTTTCGCCGCCAAAAGCGGGTAAAACGCTGATGATGCAGAACATTGCGCAGTCGATTGTGCGTAATAACCCTGAATGTCATTTGATGGTTTTGCTGATCGATGAGCGGCCTGAAGAAGTAACAGAAATGCAGCGCTCTGTTAGAGGTGAGGTGATAGCCAGTACCTTTGATGAGCCACCGTCACGACACGTACAAGTGGCTGAAATGGTTATCGAAAAAGCGAAACGACTGGTTGAACACAAGAAGGATGTGGTTATCCTGCTTGACTCTATCACCCGTTTGGCACGCGCTTATAACACCATCATTCCTTCATCAGGTAAAGTGTTGACCGGTGGTGTTGATGCACATGCGCTGGAACGTCCAAAACGTTTCTTTGGTGCTGCTCGTAACGTAGAAGAGGGTGGCAGCTTAACTATTTTGGCTACCACACTGGTTGATACCGGCTCCAAGATGGATGAAGTTATCTTCGAAGAGTTTAAAGGAACCGGTAACCAGGAAATTCACCTGGATCGTAAAGCCGCAGAGAAACGTGTTTATCCTGCTATTAATATTCGTCGCTCAGGTACGCGTCGTGAAGACTTGCTGATGAGCGAGGGAGACCTTCAACGAGTTTGGATTCTACGTAAGTTGCTGCACTCAATGGAAGATGATGTGGGTGCCATTGAATTCCTGCTTGATAAGCTTAAAGATACCAAAACTAACGAAGAATTCTTCTTATCAATGAAGAAGCGATAGTTATTTTAAGGCTTTTTATAACACTGTATTTGTAAGTGCGGTGGTCGTGTAAGGTTCTAATTTAGTTTTTGGCTAAGTAATTACTTGAAAAAAGGCTGGTCGTTTATTGCCTGAAGTCTTGGTTTTTTTACCGATGGTTCAGCTTCAAACGCCAGCTTTTTTAATGCCCAGGATTTGGAGTCCGAAAGCCACTCCTTGACGATGCCTGCTAATCGCAACGAGAAATGCCTGTAAACTTAAATCGTTAAACAAAACGGATAAAGCAGATGAAATATAGCGACCTGCGTGATTTTATCAACAAGCTTGAAAAAGAAGGCGAGTTGAAGCGTATTACGATGGAGGTTGACCCTTATCTGGAGATGACTGAAATCTGTGACCGGACTTTGCGAAAAGGTGGTCCGGCACTGCTATTTGAAAACCCGAAAGGGTTTGATATGCCGGTATTAGGCAACCTGTTTGGAACGCCTAAACGTGTAGCAATGGGGATGGGGGAGCGTGACGTTACTGCGCTTCGTGAGGTGGGCAAACTGCTGGCTTTTCTCAAGGAGCCCGAGCCACCCAAAGGATTGAAGGATGCATGGCAGAAATTGCCGGCTTTTAAGCAAGTGCTTAACATGGGGCCTAAGGAAGTCCGCTCTGCAGCGTGCCAGCAAGTGGTGATTGATAAAGATGACGTTGATCTTTACAAAATCCCTATTCAAACCTGCTGGCCAGGGGATGCAGGGCCGCTGGTTACGTGGCCGTTAGTGATTACTCGCGGACCGGAAAAAGAGCGGCAAAACCTGGGGATTTATCGGCAGCAGTTAATAGGCAAAAACAAGCTAATCATGCGCTGGCTTTCACACCGGGGTGGTGCACTGGATTACCGTGAATGGATGCAGGCGAACCCTGGCAAACCATTCCCTGTGGCTGTGGCATTGGGCGCTGACCCAGCGACTATTCTGGGGGCTGTGACCCCTGTGCCGGATGCGTTGTCAGAATACGCATTTGCCGGGCTTTTACGAGGCTCAAAAACCGAAGTGGCATCGGCTCAATTAAGTGATTTGCAGGTGCCAGCGAGTGCTGAAATCATATTGGAAGGTTTCATTTACCCTGATGAGGTAGCTCCAGAGGGGCCATTCGGAGACCATACGGGCTACTATAATGAAGTTGAACAATTCCCGGTTTTTACGGTAGAAAAAATCACTCACCGAAAAGATCCTATTTACCATAGTACTTATACTGGCCGCCCACCGGATGAGCCGGCTATTTTAGGGGTTGCGTTGAATGAAGTGTTTATCCCGATATTGCAGAAGCAGTTTCCTGAAATCGTCGATTTTTATCTTCCGCCTGAAGGTTGTTCGTACCGCCTAGCTGTTGTGACGATGAAAAAACAGTACCCTGGTCATGCTAAACGGGTCATGATGGGCGTCTGGTCTTTCCTTAGACAGTTTATGTACACAAAATTTGTTATTGTTACAGATGATGACGTCAACGCAAGGGACTGGAACGATGTGATCTGGGCTATGACGACAAGAATGGATCCGGCGCGCGATACGGTGATGATTGAGAATACACCGATTGATTATCTTGACTTTGCTTCACCTGTCTCGGGGTTAGGTTCCAAAATGGGCTTGGACGCAACCAATAAATGGCCCGGAGAAACTGACCGGGAGTGGGGGGAGCCGATTGAAATGGATTCAGCAATAAAGCAACGAGTGGATGACATTTGGTCGCTGTTAGGCATTGATGAGTCCTGACACAGATATACCTGACTAAATTTGTCGGGTATATCTGTGTCTGATAGAATGCGCGAATATTGACTAGGGTCTTGGTAATACAAATGCCCTGACCAGCGCTTTTGTTGACGAGACCGCACTTTAATTTGGCCGTGCTTTAATTAGATCGTATTTATGTCATTAGTCACTTTATTGCCTAGAGGTTTGAAGTTTGAATCCCTGCCGGGGGAAACGGTGTTTGAAGCGGCTTTTAGACAGGGTATTCGCTTTCCTGTGAGTTGTGAAAATGGTGTTTGCCATATCTGTCAGGGGACATTGTTGTCTGGGTGTTGTTCAACCCCGGGTGGTCTTAAGGTTAGTGCGGTGAACACTGAATTAATGCTCTGCAAGTCAGTGCCGGAAGCTGATTGCGAGATAGAAATAGATGGCGTGCTAGAGCCAGGAGAAATTGCATTGAAAACATTTGCCTGTCAGGTAGAAGGAATTGAAGAGCTGAATCACGATGTTTATCGTGTAGTGCTTAGGCCTCCCGCAGGTAAGCGAGTTGAGTTTCACGCCGGACAGTATTTATCTGTTCTGATGGAGGGTCGAGAGCCTTCGTTCTTCTCAATTGCAAGCGCGCCAACTCTGCCTGAAGAGTCTGCCAACAGGAATATAGAGTTGCATGTGCAGGCGGCCGAGGGGTGGGAGTCTGCTTCTGCGGTTATCGAGTACATCAAAAATCATCCTGTAGTAAAAGTTCAGTTACCCTTTGGTAAAGCCTGTCTCACCAATAAACCGGACCAACCATTACTGCTGGTTGCGGCAGGAACAGGGTTTGCCCAGATGCAGAGTATTATCGAGCATGCCTTGGAGCTAAACCCGGAGCAGAAAATATCGCTGTATTGGGGGGGAAGGCAGGCCAATGATCTTTATCTGTTAGACAAACCCAGCGCCTGGCAGGTCTCATACCCAAACTTCTCCTTCCGCACTGTCAGTGGTGACATAGAGGATAATGAATGGCCGGGCCATCACGAGCAGCTGTTCAAGACCGTCTTGCAGGATAATCATGACTTAGCCGCTTGCCAGGTGTTTGCCAGTGGCTCACCGGGAATGGTGTACGCCACCATGGATGCATTCCTGGAGCAGGGAATGCCAGCGGAGAACTTTCACTCTGATGTACTGGAATACGCACCACGATAGAATTTGGGCCAGTACCTTCATCACCCTTGCCGCGGTGATGCAGCGAAGCGGAATCAAGGCGCGTTTGATGTGCTATAGCATAAACCCTGATTCCAGTCGTCCCTCCTTCCATCAAGGCTACGAACGCTCAGCCCCATAATAGTAGACTCGTTGTAGCCGTGATGCAGAGCTAACGTTTCCCTGGCTGAGGCAACTCAGGCAGGCCCACTAACTCCATAATACCCTGCATGAAGTACTCACTGCTTTGTTGGTGCTCTTCGAGATTGGCAGTCAGTCGGCATAATTCGCCAAAGGTTTGTGGCGTTTTCTTGATGCGGTGGCTGGCTTCAAAATACTCTTTTGCTTTTCCCCATAGCTGGTTTCGAAGGCTCAACCGCCCCAGTGAGAGTAGCAGAATGGCATTATTTGGGCGTTCTTTTAGCCAGTTTTCTGCTGTTAGCAGTTGTTCTTCCGGGCTATTGCCGCACACCTTGCCGTACAGCTCGATGAGCAGGTCACTCCAGTGGTTTCTTAATACTTTTCTTAGCAGTGTTTCTGCTTGAGTTTGTGCGCCTAAATTAGCTAAATGCCCGGCATAGGCGTGAATGATCACTTCATCTCGCCGCATTGAGCTGGGTAACCTGTCCCAGTGTTGACTCAGTTGTTCAGTGTTGTGGCTGCTACCCGACTGTCTGCGAACTTCGTCTGCGGTTTGTGCAAGCAGGTTAATCCAGGTTGCCCGTTCAAGTTCGTCCAGTTCGTGGGTCTCTGCGACATGGCGACGACGGAGTTCCGGGATTAATAGACTCAACTGGTGCCAGTCTTCCAGCTTGAAATAGACGTTTTTCAGCAGCTTTAGAACAAAAGGATGATTCGGGGATTGCTTCCTCAGGCGCAGCAGGGTGGCAAGCGATTGCTCCAGTTGATTATTGCCCAGTTGTAGCTGGGCCTGCGTTATGCCAACGGCGAGGTCGGAGCCGGGCGTACTTTCATAGGCTTTTTTAAGTAGTGTCTCGGTATCTTTTTCGTTGCCCTGCTCAAATGCGGCCTGTGCAGCAGCAAGGTAGTTAATAAGCGGTGTTTCTGCTTTTGGGGCGGCAGATGCAAGGTTCTTTTGAGCCCTTTTCCAGTTTCCTTCGGCAAACTCTAACAGCCCGCGAGTGGTCTTTTTTCGTGCTCGCTGGCCACCAGTTGATAACAGCCAGTTACTGACTCCGCCGGTCGATGACTTGACGCCTCGCCAACTTTTGGAAATCAGCCCAACGGTGACCAATAGCAGTAAGATTGCTGCGGCCGCAATCCATACACTTGTCTCCAGCAAGTAGTGGCCCCAGCTGATGCGAACGTAACCGGAGTCAATGGTCATCATCATTGTCATGGCGACCGATGCCAAAAGTGTGACGAGCATTAAAATGAAAAACGTTCTCATTCGGTTGCAGCTCCATCAGTATCCGCTTGTTTTGTTGCGCTATCTGTTCCTGCCTGTGGGTCAGACGATGCTGACGGCGAGCTGGGCACTTGATGCTGGCGATAGAGCAGGGCGACACGTTCTTTGAGTAGCAGTAGTGACTGTGAAATATCCGGTAGATCGGGGTTTATCTTATGAGCCTGCAGATCATTAAGTGTATTAAGTAAAAGAGCGGTGTCATCTTTGTTCTGGGAAAAGTAGGTCTTAATCCACTTTTCGGCTTTAGCAAGGCTCCGCAGATAGATTTGCTGGTTGCGGTCAAGCAACGCCAGCTCTGCTTGTTCAATCATCAAACGTAAGTTTTGCTGTAGATAGTAGACTTGATCGGGAGCCAGCAGTGGCTCCACCTGCTCGTCGAGACGACGAATGACCACCAGCTGTTTAAGCTCGCTTAGAGTTTGATCTAACAGGCGGCTGAACTGGTTTTCTTTGGTTGCCTGAGTGTTGTCGTCGGCTACAGCTTCGGCTGTAAAGCTTTCCAGACGTTGTGTTTGATAGTGGCTTTGGTCGAGCTTGTCGACAAGATCCAGCAGTGCTTCGAGCTGAAGATAAATGCCTTCACGGTCAATTTTTGATACTCGCTGTAGCGCCAGAATATCTTTACTCAGCTGCTTTCTGATGATGTAAAGGCCAGGGTCGTCAGACTCGGCTAATACACTGTTGGCCGCGTTGAGAATAGCTTCAGCGCCAATGGCGTCTCTTTCCATATTAAGCCGCTGGTTTGCCAGACGTATAAGATACTCCGCTTCTGCCAGTAGCCAGTCGGTTCTGCTTTGGCCACCGACTTTTGCCAGCTGCATGGCATTGTGTTCTGTTTGTCTGCGAAGTGTCGCCATTTGATCGCTAACAGCACGATTCTGAGTGAGCAGGTCTGTTCTATGTTTGCCTATCTGGCTTTCAAGCCGGTTGAGGCTTTCCTTCAGGGTTCCATCGTCTTTAGTAATATGTGACAGCTGAAACTTAAGCTGCTCGATCTGTTGAACATTAACCCAGCCATATGTTGCCAGCCCTCCCAATGCAGCGATAAGAATGATAATAATTATCCAGAGAGGCCACAGTCTTACTTTTGGCGAGGGCTTCAATGGTGTATCCGGAACGACTAATTGGGATTGGCTTTCGTTTGTCACTACAAATCCTGTTCTCTGAGGTCTATAGCATGAGTTTTCGGTCTACTCTATGCCGTTTGATACAATCTAGTTCGGTGCAATATGGTTTGGTACAACATGCTTTTATAAAAAATAGTTCGATGTAATACAGTCGACAAGCGCTTGTTTGTGTAACCCCTTAGGAACCCAGATGCTACTAAACCCCAATCTCCGAGCCTGATCTGCTACGCGTTCGCTCGGAACGATAACGGCTTTGTCTGTTATTACTGTTGTGTTTTTTAACGCTATGTCCTTATTCTGGCTTATCTTTACAAGGTTATGCAATGTCTCGCCACTTAAAGCAATCAGTATATCGGGGGAAAATGTTATCAATGCCTCATTAATTTCAGAAACCGTGTACTGGGGACAGTTTCGTTGATATAAGTCGGCATAGTCTACCTTAGCTCCGCGCAGTTCAAGCTGCTCCTTTATTAGCTCGCGACCTCCTGCCCCCCTCAAAATCAGAACTCGCTGATCCGTTAAGATGGCTAGTTCAGATAAGTTTAGCAGTGATTCGCTGTCATAGCCTTTTTGGGATGCAGTTGCGACAATGTCGGCCTCCAAAAGCGTGCGAGCCGTTTTTTCTCCCACAGCATACCACTTAATATCAAGCGGTAGTTGTGGCCAATACTGGTCGATCCACTGTAGTCCATAATGTGCAGCGTGGGTGCTAACGGCGATAATGTGGTGATAGTGATCCAGGTTAAGAAAGCAGTCTTTGAGTGTAGCGTACTGTTTGGTATTGCTGGCTGAAACCGGTTCAATGGTAATGGTGGGGAATTGAAGAGCGTCTGCACCCAGACTGTTTAAGTGGGCTGTTAAGGCTGCCCCCTGCTCATGTGGGCGAGCAACCAAGACTCGAACCCCCTTTAAGGAGGAGGTCGAGTTTGATAGAGGGGGCTGGAGGTTCTTGTCAGGGTCAGACTTATTGCTCACTATTGTAGACCGACTCCAATATTGCACCTGCCCCCTGCTCAAGTAGTGCTTCAGCCAGTTGAATACCGAGCTGTTCGGCCTGGTCGGCACTCCCTCTAACTTCATCGCGGATAATGCGGCTACCATCAGGCTCACCAACAAGGCCACGAACATAGAGTTGGTCGCCTTCAAGTGTTGCGTAACCGGCTATGGGAACCTGGCAGCCCCCTTCAAGACGACGGTTCATTGCTCTTTCTGCACTGACGCAAATCTGGGTCGGTTCATGAATTAGCGGTTTAAGCAATTCGATGACCTCATTATCTGCCAAGCGACACTCAATACCTAATGCGCCCTGGCCTGCCGCAGGCAAGCTGACGGTGTCTGGAATTGTGCTTTTAATTCGATCATTAAAGCCCAACCGCTTTAGCCCGGATGAGGCGAGAATAATGGCGTCATACTCCCCATTATCCAGTTTTGCCAAGCGTGTATTAACATTCCCTCTAAGCCACTCTATTTTTAGGTCAGGCCTTGACTCACTGATCTGGCAGCGTCTTCTGAGACTTGATGTGCCTACAACGGCCCCCTCAGGTAGCTCATCCAGATCGGCATACTGATTACTGACAAATGCATCGGTCGGATCTTCGCGCTCGGATATTACCGCCAGGCCTAAGCCGTCTGGAAACTCCATTGGCACATCTTTCATTGAATGCACGGCGATATCGGCCCGGTTTTCCAGCATCGCCGCTTCAAGTTCTTTAACAAACAGGCCTTTGCCTCCGACTTTGGCAAGAGGGACATCCAGAATTTTATCACCCTTGGTTGACATGCCCAGCAGCTCAACTTCGAGCCCTGGGTGCAGCGCTTCAAGGCGTGCTTTAACATGTTCTGCCTGCCACATGGCTAGTGCACTTTTTCGGGTTGCGATTCGTAGTTTCGAAATGGTCATTACTAGCTTCTTTATATTAAGGGTTGTTCACTGTGAGGCGTTTACCTTGTCTTTGCATTGTTCATAATGTCGCGCAAAGGCCTCATGGTGTATGAATACGTTGTCATAAACACTCGTTATTGGTTTCAAAGCCTACCTTTTTTGGTATCAAATGTCTTGATATATGGCAATGGCCAGAAAAGAAAACCGCGCTCTGTTGTATTGTGCGGTGCATTGTCAGCTTTTAGATTCCAGCCACGCTTTGACATCGCTGGTATGGCGCCTGCTAACAGGTATCTCTCCCGCGTTGTTTTTTAAGCGTACAAGGTAGTGACCGGCACCGTCTCTCACCAGCGCTTCAATGAAATCTGTATTCACCAGCGAGTTTCTATGGGTTCTCAAAAAGCGGGGTGAGTAGTCTGCTTCCAGCTCCTTGAGGGTATTGTCAATCACTGTTTCTCCATTGAGGTGATGAACAGTGACATATTTTTGATCTGCCATAAAGTAGTAGATATGGGTAAGGTCAATAAGCTCGCTGCCTTTCCAGGTTTTGGCGACCAGGCAGGGCGTGGTGTCGCCCTGGGCGCTGTTTGCCAGCGGGTCACTCAGTTGGACTTTGTTCAACTTGCCAGCCTGCATAAGTGCCTGTTCCAATGCCTCTTTTCTTACAGGTTTGAGTAGGTAATCAATGGCCTGTACTTTAAACGCAGAGATTGCGTACTCATCATAGGCTGTGCAGAAAATAATGGCAGGAGGCGTTTTCAGTGTTGCTATCTGCTCTGCTGCCGCCATGCCATCCATTCCCGGCATGCGAATATCCATAAGAACAATATCAGGCTCCGTCTGGTGGATCGCTTTTAGAGCCTCTTCTCCATTGGCTGCCTCAGCGCAAACCTGATAGCCATCCAGTGCTTCGACTAAGCGCATGAGTCGTTCTCTGGCAAGCTGTTCGTCATCGACGATTAGCACCTGTATGTTCTCTTTCATCTCTCTCTTCCATTACCTGTCGGTCAGGTTTGCAGGCAGGTTTGTAGCTAATTTATCTGTCAGTGCCTCTATTTGAAAGCCCATTGTCAAAAACCTTAATGAATAGGAAAGCGTAATATGACGGTAAACTGACCGTCAATCTGGCTTGTTTTCATAATGGCCTGTTGATTGAATATGGCTTCAAATCGACTACGAATATTATCCAGTGCGATTTTATTTCCCTGTTTATGGGAGTCAGACGGCGCATCGTCGTACGGGTTACTGATCAGGACATAAACGGTATTCTTTTTACGGTAGCTCTCGATGGTGATCGTGCCGCCTTCTGTTCTGGGTTGTATGCCGTGATAAATGGCATTCTCTACCAAGGGTTGAAGGCTGAGAGGGGGGATCAATGCTGCGCCATCAAAGTTGGCTAGCTTCCAGTCCACCGTCATTCTGTCTCCCAGTCTCAGCCCTTCGATATGAAGATAACGTTTACATAGCTCCAGCTCTTCTCGTAAGGGAATTAGCATCTTTTTGTTATTGAGGGTCGCTCTGAACAACTCGGATAAATCAAGCACCGCCTCTTCCGCCATATTAGGATGGGTGGATATCAGGCTGGCGATAGTGTTCATGCTGTTAAACAGAAAATGAGGTCTTATTCGGGCTTGAAGTGCTTCCAGTCTTGCTTGCAGCTCGGCTTGCTTCTGGCTTTTCCACTGATGTTGAAGATAGAAGTAGCGCAGGGTTATTCCGCCAATGATCGCACTGATAATCAGATTGCGCACGATAAACAGGGTATCGATTTGCCCACCACTTTGAGGGCGCAGTAGCGAATCAGCCGCTACGCTATAGATTAAGGTGATGGTTAGAATGATCACAAAGGCGACGGTTGCGGAGACGTTAATCGACAGCTTTGCCAGTGCCTGCCTTGATATACACAGCGTGGCGGCGCTAGTTAGAACAGTCCAGTGCCCAAATAGGGAGATAAGCCCGAGATAGTTCCAGTCTATCAACTCATTGCTGGGGCGTGACAGTGCAAAAAGCAGGGCAACCAGCTCTGTGACGATAAGCAGAAAAAATACCGACTGAACTTTACACAGGTCGGGTAAGAAAAAGCCGGAGCTTTGCTCATCTGAGGTGTTTGTGGTGTCTTTGTTCTCGTGAACGCCTCTGTTTAACTTTTTTTGCGAGAGGGGAAGCTTATCTTTTGGGGTGTTTTTCATTTGTGGCTGTTCTGATTATCCGTGGCTGAGTCGAAGTGATATACTTCGGCCTTTAAAAGTTTAGCATAACTCACTTTACCTGCAGGTCTTAAGGTTAACACCTTGTTTGAAAGGGTATTTTGTGGGTGTCAGTGTTTAAGGGTATCGATTAAAGAGAGTAGGCATGAGTAACGAAAACCAGACAACCGAAAAACCTTGGGGTGGGCGATTCAGTGAGCCAACCGATGCATTTGTAGAGCGTTTTACTGCTTCTGTGGATTTTGATCAGCGACTCTATTATCACGATATTCAAGGCTCAATTGCCCACGCGACAATGTTAGCTAAGGTGGGGGTGTTAACTGAGCAGGAGCGTGACACCATTATTCAGGGTCTTAAAGACGTTCAGAATGATATTGAAGACGGCAGTTTTGAGTGGTCGGTGACGCTTGAAGACGTTCATATGAATATCGAGGCGCGGCTGACAGACAAGATCGGAATTACCGGTAAAAAACTGCATACCGGGCGCTCTCGAAATGATCAGGTGGCGACCGATATTCGTCTCTATCTGAGAGATGAAATCGATATTATCGCGTCTGAAATCACTCGTTTACAGGAAGGCATGTTGCTGCTGGCTGAACGCGAAGCAGACACTATTATGCCAGGGTTTACGCATTTGCAGACCGCACAGCCGGTGACATTCGGGCATCACATTATGGCCTGGTTTGAGATGTTGAGTCGCGACTACGAACGACTTCAGGACTGCCGCAAGCGTGTCAATATCATGCCACTGGGTGCTGCGGCATTAGCGGGAACAACCTACCCGATTGATCGCAATTTAACGGCTGAGCTGCTTGGCTTTGAGCGGCCGTCATTCAACTCCCTTGACTCGGTGAGTGACCGCGACTTTGCGATTGAGTTCTGTTCAGTTGCCAGCCTTGTAATGAGTCACCTCTCTCGTAGTTCTGAAGAGCTAATCTTGTGGGCGTCTGCACAGTTTAATTTTATCGATTTACCCGACCGCTTCTGTACTGGTTCTTCGATTATGCCGCAGAAGAAAAACCCGGATGTACCTGAGTTGGTCAGAGGCAAGAGTGGACGAGTAACAGGCCATCTCATTTCATTGTTAATGCTGATGAAATCTCAACCTTTAGCCTACAACAAAGATAATCAGGAAGATAAAGAGCCGTTATTTGATGTGATTGATACGCTTAAGGGCTGCCTGAAAGCGTACGGCGATATGGTTCCTGCTATTCAGGTTAAAGCTGAAAGCATGAAAGAATCGGCCCGCAGAGGGTTCTCTACCGCCACCGACCTTGCAGATTATCTGGTGGTTAAAGGTGTGCCTTTCCGTGATGCTCACGAGGTAGTGGGTAAAGCGGTTGCGTATGGTGTTGAGTGTGAAAAAGACCTGTCTGAGATGAGTCTGGAAGAGCTGGTTAAGTTCTCTGATGTGATTACAGGCGATGTTTTTGATGTTCTAACATTGGAAGGTTCCGTTAACGCCCGTAACCATATAGGGGGTACTGCCCCGGCACAGGTTCGTAACGCCGTCGCTGCTGCGAAAGAGATGTTGGCGCAGAGATAGCGCCAAATACCGAGCGGGGTTGTTAAGGAACCCCGCTTACGCCTAATATTAGCGCGTTTGTTAAAAGCGCTTAGGCAACCATATCATCCATGGGTTTGGGTTTTGATATCCCGAAACCCTGACCAAAGTGAATCCCCATTCGGCGAATATCCCCCAGGGCTCGCTGATCCTCTATATTACCTGCGATTGTCTGTTTGCCCGTTAGATTGGCAATTTTCTGAATGCTCTCAACGATGACCTGTTTAACTGGCTCGTCATGCATTGAGCGAATCAAGTCACCATCAATTTTAATGTAGCTGGCGGGAATGTCTGCCAGGTATTGGTAGCTGGTATTGTTTTTTCCGACTTTATCTATCGCAGTTTTGCAGCCCATTTCGTTGACTGTTTTGGTGAATGTTTTTGCATGCTCAAAATGCTCGATTACCGCCAGTTCATCCAGCTCAAAGCAGAGCTTCTCGGCATCAAGCCCAAACTGATTGAGTTGCCTTTTTATAAAGGCTGGAAGTTTGCTATCGAGCATGCTCTCAACGGAGATATTGATGGAGCACAGCTTGCGTCTATGCTCCAGCTCATTGTGCTGTGCCAGCCATTGCATCACTTTATAGATAACCGCTTGATCGAATGCCTGGATGATATCGAACCGTTGTGCAATATGGATGAACTCGGAGGGTACGATCAAGTTGCCTTCGGTATCCCGAATGCGCGCAAGAACCTCAAAGTAGTCACCCCAAACGGCACTGTTTACAGGCCGTATTTGCTGGTAGCTCAGTTGCAGGCTATCACCGCCGCGCACCGCTTTTTGTATCATCTGAATTTGCTGCTTGGACTGTTTAAGCTCTGCTCTGCGCTGCTCACGGTGTATATTGTAGCTGTGCACACGATTGCGGCCTGCAGCTTTTGCCGCGTAACAGGTGCTGTCTGCGGTTTTTATCAGCTCTTCAGTGTTTGGGCTATCACGGGTGATGGGAACCAGACCTATACTCACCCCGACTCTAAACTGACGTCCTTCGTGCTCGAAGATGTAAGAGGCGATAGCGTCACGAATGTTTTCTGCGACGCGGTTGGCTTCTGTGGTTGAGCAGTTTTCCAGAATCGCGGCAAACTCATCGCCGCCGATGCGAGCGAACGCGTCTCGCTGGCGTATTTTTTCGTTAATAATACGGCTGATTTGGCGAAGAAGCTCGTCGCCCGCGCTATGACCACAAGCGTCGTTTATCTCTTTGAATCGGTCGAGATCCATATAGAGCAGGGCGTGCGTAGACTCCCGTTGCTGAGCATTGGCTAAGCAACGGCTAAGCCTGTTTTGAAACTCCCGGCGATTAAATATTCCGGTTAAAGGGTCATGTTTGGCAAGGTAATTAAGCTTCTCCTGAACTTTTACCCGGTCAGTAATATTTCGGGCGATGTGGGCTGCACCCAGTTGTTCTCCTTTACTGTTGGTAATCCGGCTGAAGCGAATCTCATAAATAGGGATGTCCTCTTCACGCTGAGCCAACGGCATCTCGACACAAAAGTTATCCCTTTTGAATGCTCGTTCCCAGAGGCGTTGATATATGCGTCGCTCGTTAGGGAATGCGCTTAGTGCTTCTGGCAGGCAATCCCCAATGGCAATCGAAAAACCGAATATTTGCTTAAATTGCTCAAGATAGGCTTTATTGAAGGTGATCACCCTCATCTGGTTATCAAGCGCGAGGACAAGGTCTTCAGTGCCTTCAAGAACGCCTGCCAGGTAATCGCTGAGCTGATCCTGTTCAAATTTAGCTTTGCGTAGTTCTGAAATATCCTGGATAGAGCCGGATATATGAGTGACAGCACCGTCTGTTTTATGGGCCTTACCGGTTATTCTGACCCAAATAGATTGCTGCTGAGCGTTTAGCAGTGAGGCATCTATCGAGAACGGCTGGCCTGAATTCAGGCAGCGTCTGAAAGCCACCTGTATTCGCTGCTGCGCATCATGAAAATAATAAAGGATGTTTTCCGGGGTAATCTCTTCACTCTTATCAATGGCGAATATTGAGTAAACGCCATCGGTCCAGCTCACTCTGTTTGACACGATGTCCAGCTGCCAGCCACCCATTTTACCCGCCAGCTCAAACTGTTTTGTTAATGACTTGTCACCCAGCAGACGTTGCGCAGACTCTGTGCTGTGAGTCCATGGTGTGATGGGCTGTTGAAAAAGCCCCTGGCTATCTTCGGCGACATCTTTTAATGCAATAGTAGCAGGGAAAAAGTAGCCTGTTTTATGGCGGAAGGTCACGGTGAGTGTTTTGTCGTTCTGGATCATCTCACGCTGTTGGATGTCTTTTGGGTAATCGAAGGTAGAAGCTGCAAGCACTTTGAAGTGCTGGCCAATGATATCCTGGTTTTTATAGCCAAATAAGCGTTCAGCCAGAGGACAGAGTTGTACTATATGGTCGTTGGTGTCGATAATAACGGAGGCAGGTTCATCGACCAAGGGCTCCTTGGCGTCCTGGTCTTCGTCATTTCGAACACGACTGATCTCATACTTCTTCATTGTATTCATGACTGTATTCATGCTTACCCGCCTATACCAAAGCACAACTCATCATTAAGTAAAGATGCAGAGTCCGGCATCGTCACTGTTAATCGATATAAAATTGATCGTTTTGTGAGCAGCTTCTCAGTTGTCCGTTCTAAATGCCCAGTGTCTGAATAACTTGGGCATATCCTGAAATATGATTGTTTGCAGCGATTTGAGATTTACTTTGCGATTATTTTTATTGGATGCTATTTATACCAGATGTTGCGTTGAAGTTCATTAGCTAGAAATAATGTTATTGAACGCCCGTGCTGGTGTGGCGGTAATGTTAAAATGACATTAGCCAGATCGAGATTAACCTGCTAACCATATCGAATACGTTTAAAAAACTGGAAACTCAATGGGTCTAAAAAAAGTTATTCAGCCTGACTATCGAGAGGGTGTAGATCGTAAACAGCTGAATATATTGCGAGACCGATTTCTAAAGGTTAACCAGTCGAGGCTTGAGCGCACCCAGCAAGCGCTTCCTTTAAGGCATCAAACCACGCTTGATCTTCTAGCTCTTTTTTTTCAGGTCAATCACCCTTTATTGCCAGGCTATGTATCGCGGGATACTCCCCGCGGCGTTGCCAATTATGTACCCGATAAACGGGTATTGCAGGCGGCTCGACGTTTCAGTAAGACCTTTAAATACAAGTCTGAAAAACGGCTGAGGCCGGATATTGTTTCGCTCTTTATGATGGGGAGTATTGGTACTATCGCTCAGTCAGAAGTCAGTGATATTGATATCTGGCTGTGTCATCGTTCGGGGCTTGGCGAAGACGCATTGAGGCTGTTGCAACGTAAAGCTGATCTTATCACTGAGTGGGCGGATGCGGCAGGCCTGGAGATCCACTTTTTTCTGATGGATTCAAACCATTTCAGGCACCGCAAAGTGGCTGCGGTAGATAAAGAGAGCAGTGGTTCAGCACAGCATTTTTTATTGCTGGATGAGTTTTACCGAACCAGTGTGTTGCTGGCGGGGTGTTACCCGTTATGGTGGTTGATCCCTGTTTGTGATGAGCCTGAATACGACACCTTTGCCGCGCTGTTAACCCGGAAACGCTTTATTCGAGAGTCGGATGTGATCGACTTTGGCGGGTTGGCGTCTATTCCCAAAGAAGAGTTTGTCGGTGCGGGGATGTGGCAGCTTTATAAAGGGATCGACGCGCCATACAAATCGGTTATCAAACTGCTGTTAACCGAGCTATACGCTCAAGAGCTGCCAGATAAACTGAATCTCAGCTTGGAGTATAAACAGGCTGTCTATAATGATGAGCTGGATGTCGATGAGCTTGACCCCTACGTCATGGTATATCGCAGGCTGGAGCGTTATTTACTGGCACGCAACGAATTGGAACGACTGGAGCTGGTTAGGAGAAGTTTTTACCTTAAAGTGGGAAAAAAACTTACCGGAAAACCCTCAACAAGAGTGTCATGGCAACGAAAGGCGATGACAAAACTGATTGAAGGGTGGGGGTGGTCAGAGTCTCTATTGTCTTCACTGGATCACCGGAATCTCTGGCGAGTGCCGCAAGTAATAAAGGAACGTAAAGCCGTTGTCAGTGAGTTAACCCATAGTTATCGATTTCTGTCACAGTATGCACGCAGTCATGGTTTAAAGGCCCATATTAAAGCTGAAGACATGGCTATTCTGGGGCGTAAGTTATATGCCGTGTTTCAACGTAAAGCCGGGAAAGTTGAACTTATTAACTCAGGCATTGCACCTTCTCTGTATGAAGATCATTTAGCGTTTTATCACCAAAGCAGCCAACCGCTGGCTAGTGATGGCAATGCTTGGCTGCTCTATCGTGACCTTGAATCATCATCGGATGTTGCGTTTCACCCGGTGTTGAAACGGTCAACGAGTATTGTTGAGCTGATCGCATGGTGCTACTTCAACGGCATCGTCAGTAAAGGCACTCGACTAAGCCTGGTTTCAGGCGAAAACAAAATGACGATGTTTGAGTTGCAGAATATTATTTCTACTTTTGATCAACTAGCACCGTACCCTCTACCGCCCGTTCCTCATGAACGATTTCGTCATAGCCACTTCCCGCTCCATACATTGCTGTTCGTCAATGTTGGCGTGGATCCAATGGAAGAGATGAGTGCCCGAGGAGTGCACAAATTAAGTGACCGGAATGACTCGCTTGGCTATAGCTCGTTTAGAGATAATCTGGTGGCCACACTTGACCAGATTAGCATCAATAGCTGGCATGAACTGTCAGTTCAACGCTACGAGCTGGGCGACACCCTGATTCAGTGTCTGAAACACTATTTGGCCAGCCTGGCTGACGTGGGAAGCAACCCTTTGCCAAGGCTTGATGTTCGTTGTTTTTGTCCCCATCGGGCGGCGGCGATAGCAAAGCGGGTAGATACACTGTTTAGAGATGTTGTCGGGGCGTTTTTCAGCGCCAAAGGGATATTGCCGGTGCGCTATGTTATTGAGATGGATCACCGTTTTTTTGTTGCCCAGTTCTTCAATCAGCAACCGCAGTTTACCGCGTTTGATAGTCTAAGTGCTTTATTGGCGCACCTTGAGCAGCCTCAAACATCATATGCACCTGTTGTGATTGACCATTATGCACTGTTGGAGCAACCCCGGCTCAGGCTTATTTTTGATAAATCCCGCTCCGGGGCAATTCAGGTTTTCTTTCATGTCATGGGGGATAAAGCGGATCTGTTTATTGTTGACGAGTATGGTTCGCTGTTCTCTTATTCAACGCCGTATCATAGCCATCAATCACTGCTTATCCCGCTTTACCGTTTTCTCTCATCTATTTTGGAACGGCGCCAGATGCATCAGTCTATTGATTCATATTCGTCTGACTTGGCGCTGGAATTCTGTGAACTAAAGCCTGGCAAGTTGCCATCATATTTCACGGTTGAGAAAAAGAATTTAACCCCTGAAGCCGTGGTGCTTTTTGTCGATATTCAAGCCATTGGGAGTTATGACCGGCAGGGGCAGTTACAGTTTGATGTCTATTGTGATCAGCAAGAGTTTTCGGTGCTTGAGTATGGTGATCAGCTTATTCCCGCTGTCGCACACTATATTCGTTCAAAGCGAGCATCTGGAGAACTTTATCCTTGTTACCTTACCGACCTTGGCCTGCCTCAAGGGTTAGACCAGCACGACTATCAGCATAGCCTCCAGACGGTGCAGTATTTACAGTACAAGAAAGTGCTGGAAGAGAAATTGAATCTTGCTTTACTGCAGCTGTCCTAAAGAGTGCCAGACCTGACGACAGGGCGGAAATAACAGCGAGTGGTTGGGGCTGAGGCGATAGAGTTTCAGGTGGCTAACGGGTATACTTGCCGAAATATTTTTAATGGTAGATAGCTATGTTAAAGCGTTTCTTCATTTTGGCTCTTCTGTTCGGAGCAGGCTCGTTAAGCTCAGGGCTACTGGTGGGGTGTGGTCAAAAGGGCCCCCTTTATCTGCCCAGCCAAAAAAATGAGCAGGCTGCAAGTAAACCCGGAACCGTAAATGATGATGAGAAAAAGCAGGCAACAGATGCGAAAGGCACACCTGCAGCTGAATAAAAACGGCTTTAACGGTTATTAAATTTGATAGATGAAGCCCGGAATCAACCGTCTCGGGTGAGTGTGAGTTTTGAGAGAATCATGGATTATTTTAATTATTTAGATGGCCAGCTATTTGCCGAAGATATACCTGTTGAAAGCATTGCATCTGAGTTTGGCACCCCGTGCTATGTATACTCACGGGCCACGTTTGAGCGCCACTATAAAGCTTATGACAACGCACTGGGTGATCACCCTCATTTAATTTGCTACGCCGTTAAAGCCAACTCCAATATCGCAATTCTTAATATTCTGGCGAAGCTCGGTTCAGGCTTTGACATTGTATCTATCGGCGAGTTAGAACGGGTATTGGCTGCTGGTGGAGAGCCGTCCAAAGTTGTTTTTTCCGGGGTCGGCAAACAGGCACATGAGATGAAACGAGCCCTTGAGGTGGGTGTGCACTGCTTTAATGTTGAGTCTGAGGCAGAATTATACAGGCTCAATGATGTCGCGGCAGAAATGGGCGTGATGGCTCCGGTTTCATTACGCGTGAACCCTGATGTGGATGCAGGGACTCACCCTTATATTTCTACCGGCCTTAAAGAGAATAAGTTTGGTATCGATATTCAGCGAGCACCAGATGTATACAAGCTTGCAAAAGAACTTAAAAACCTCGAAATTAAAGGCGTCGATTGCCATATCGGTTCTCAGCTAACTGAGGTTCAACCGTTTTTGGATGCACTTGACCGGGTATTGGTGCTGGTCGATAACCTCAAAGAGATGGGAATTGAGCTGAAACACCTTGATCTGGGTGGCGGCCTGGGGGTTCGTTACAATCAGGAAACGCCTCCAGAGCCAAGTGAATATGCCAGTGATGTCATCGCGAAACTCAAAGGCCGACCACTGACTCTGATTATGGAACCGGGTCGCTCAATAGCGGCAAACGCAGGCATTATGCTGACACGGGTCGAGTTTTTGAAGTGCACTGAACACCGTGACTTTGCTGTTATCGATGGCGCAATGAACGACTTGCTGAGGCCGTCGCTCTATTCAGCCTGGCAGGATATTGTACCTGCCTGCCCAAGAACATCGGGTGAGAAAAGGCATTACGATCTGGTTGGCCCGGTGTGCGAAACGGGTGACTTTCTCGGCAAAGACCGAGAGCTGATATTGGAGGCTGGCGACTTGTTGGCCGTGCGCTCTGCAGGTGCTTATGGTTTTGCAATGAGTTCTAACTACAACAGCCGAAACCGTCCAGCGGAAGTGCTGGTCGATGGTGACAAAGCTCACCTGATTAGACGTCGAGAGACGTTCGAAGACCAGATCGCGTTAGAGAGCATCATTGCTGAGTAATGAGTAGGCGAATTTGTGAGAGGGCGTATTTATGAATGGACAGTATTTATGAATGGGCAGTATTTATGAATGGACAGCACTTACGTCGCCATCCTCAAGGATGAATAGAAGGTTTAGTCATGTTAATTAAATTTACTAAAATGCACGGCCTCGGAAATGACTTCATGGTTGTTGATATGATCAGTCAACACGCCCACCTGAGGGCTGAGCAGGTGAAAAAGCTTTCTGATCGCCACTTTGGAATTGGCTTTGATCAATTGCTGTTGGTTGAACCGCCAGGTCGGCCTGACGTTGATTTTCGTTACCGTATTTTTAATGCGGATGGCAGTGAAGTTGAGCAGTGTGGAAATGGCGCACGCTGCTTTGCGCGCTATGTGATTGACAATAAGTTGACCGCTAAAAACCGCATTCGGGTCGAAACCTGTAATGGCATTATAGAGCTTGAAGTGACTTCTGATGGGCGTGTTGTAGTTGATATGGGGGCACCGATCTTAACCCCTGCTGAGGTACCGTTTATCGCCGATGAGGTTTCTGCTGAGTACCCGATTAATGTAAATGGCGCGGGTATCGATAGCCAGGAGCCGGTTATTGTGAGTGCTGTCTCAATGGGCAACCCCCACTGTGTGCTGCTGACTGATGATATCAAAACGGCACCAGTGGAGACGCTTGGCCCCTTGCTTGAAAGCCATGAGCGATTCCCGAACAGAGTGAATGTTGGTTTTATGGAAATTATTCATCGTCGCTTTGTCCATTTGCGCGTTTATGAGCGGGGCGTAGGGGAAACACTGGCGTGCGGAACCGGAGCCTGTGCAGCGGTTGTTGCGGGCCAACTTAGAGGGTTGCTGGATACCAGCGTCGAAGTAAAGCTACCTGGTGGAAACCTGCAAATCGAGTGGCTGGGTGAAGGTCATAATGTGATGATGAAAGGCCCGGCAACTAAAGTGTTTGAAGGCCAGGTTAGAGTTTAGCTTAGTGTTTTCAGTCTATAGATAATAATTAAAAAGTAATGGTTTTGGAGTCCAGTTTCAATGACAGATAAGGCAGTAACGTCCGAGGGGCAACAAGAGATCACCGAGCAGCAGGTTGTTGACTATCTTCGAACACATACCGGTTTTTTTACCGACCATGCATACTTGCTTAATGAGATAAAGTTACCTCACCAAAGCGGTAAGGCCATTTCGCTGGCGGAGCGCCAGGTTCATGTTTTCCGCGAACAACGAGACGATTTGCAGCGCGAACTTGCCGACCTTATTGACATTGCCAAGCAGAATGACCAGTTTTTTGATAAAAGTAAGCGGTTATTGATGAATCTGCTAGAGGCTCAAAGCCTGGATGAAGTCATGATTGTGGTCGAAGACAGCGTTAAGAATGACTTTGGTTTAGAGTTCTGTAGCATGCTGCTATTTGGTGAGCGGACTGAATATCCGGTTAGCAATGTTCAAATGGTATCGCAGCTTGAAGCAGAAAAAGTGCTGGGCACGCTTACAGAAAGCAAGCGCGCAGTGTGTGGCCGGTTCACTGATGACCAGTTACAGTGTCTGTTTCCTGATGCAAACTCAGAAGTAGCGTCCGCGGCGGTTATCCCGTTACGCAGTACTGAAACGCTGGGAATGTTCAGTCTTGGCAGCAAAGGCCAGGATTACTTTGAAAGCGGTATGGGGTCGTTATTCCTATCCTATATTAGTGACACGCTAAGCCGCTTGTTGCCGCCTTTGCTGCAACGCGAAAGGACTAACCCGAAATCAGAGAGCGTGGCGTCACTTCTGGATTGATCGGTTGTTCTGTTTAACCCTTTCTGGCCTTCATCAGCGCGATTGATTAGAGCGTGTCCTGAGTCAGAAAGGGGTTAACTCCCCTGTCTGCCTCTTTTATTGGTTCTTTTCCCTATTTAAACCGCGTTATACTCATTATGGAAGCGTAACGGTTATCCTTCATTTAACCTCTCTCTAGAGCGGCAGACCGTCATATGATTAAGCTGATTACTTTTGACCTGGATAACACGCTGTGGGATGCCAACCCTGTACTGGTTAAGGCCGAGCAGGCACTTTACGCGTGGCTGCAAGACAACTGCCCAGAGCTGGCCTCTCGTTATAGCATCGACACCATGCGTGATCACAAAACGGCTGTCGCGAATGAAAACCCTGAATTAATACACCGAGTCAGCGCATTGCGCCTGGAAGCGCTAAAAAGAGCGCTTTATGAGGTTGGTTATGGGGGGAAAGAGGCCGAGGCGTTAGCTGGTCAAGCATTTAGTGTGTTCCATAAAGCCCGACAACGGGTCACACTTTTTGAGCATGCCCAACATGTGCTGGAAAGTTTGAGTCAGCGGTATAAATTGGCTGCGCTGACGAACGGGAATGCGGATGTTGCTATTATTGGGTTAGATCACTATTTTGATTTTGCGTTATCCGCAGACGATATTGGTAGGCAAAAACCTGATCCAACGATGTTTTTGCTTGCATTGGAAAAGGCCAAGGTGGATGCTAGTCAGGTGGTACATATTGGTGATCATCCAGAGCATGACATTAAAGGTGCTCAAGATGTCGGGCTGCATACTATCTGGGTTGATTTTGATGCATCAGGGTGGCAGGGGGAGGCTGAACCGACAGAAGTCGCTAACTGTCTGAGTGAAATACCAAAATTGATCAGCCAGATTGAAAACAGCCAGTTTAAATAGGCTATACTTGAACGGATAAGTAATCTTAAATAAAGAACAATAAAACGGGATTAGGCGCTAATGTCAGGTTCAAAATCGGCCAAAGATGATCTTAAGCGATGGAAAGATAAGTGCTTTGCACAAGCAGAAGAGCTTGATCAACAAGAAAAAAAATTCGAAGATCATATCGATCTGTTGCAGCGTATGCTGGTTCGAGTCAGCTTGGCTGCAGATGGCTTGAATGAAGCGTTAGATAAAGAGCTTGGTTCTTTGTGCGACCAATTAAGAAAAGGCTCTGCCAGCCGTTCTGAATTGGCGAGTCGGCTGGAAAAAATTGAAGCCGCTGTGCTTGCACTGGACGGCCAGAAATCAGAGCGCACAGGCAAAGTTCTCGACTCTCTTGAAAGCCTGGTGGATCAGCTGTTGGGGCTGGATCTGGAGCGCAAGCAGAAAAAGCAGCTTAAGCAGTTCTCGAAAGAAGTTAAGTCAAAAAAGAGCGGGCTGCGAGACTACCCGAACCTTTTGATGCAGTATGCCCAGTTGCAGGAAAATGCGCTTAAAAGGCAATTTGAGTTGTTAGGCAAAGAGGACAAAAATGGCTTACTGGGACGCCTGTTTGGTTCCCGGGCCTCAGCCGGACAAGCCTCGGGTAACTCAGCGGCATTAAATGAGCGTACGCCAAGCGAAACGAGTGATCACTTCGAGGCATCAGATTCCACCGAGCTTGATATTACCTCGCAAAGTGTAGAGGGGGAGTTTATGCCTGGCTTCTCTGCTATATCGGGGCATATTAGCTCAGTGCTAAATAACCTGATTGTACAGTTGAGTATCCCGCCAAACGCCCAACCTATTGCGGAAAAAATTCAAACGACCATTAGCACTGGCTTAAACTGGTACGAGTTAGGGCCAACAATTGATGATGTGGCCAATTTGGTTATTTCTGCGGTGGGCAAAGGTCAAAAAGACTTTGAGATATTTTTGCAGAACCTGGACGTTCGCCTAGAGAAACTGCAAAGTTATTTAGCGGAGAGCCAATCGCAGCAGATTGACTGGCACGGGTCGAGCAGCGCTTTGGATAAACGGGTTCGTGATCAGGTCAACACGATTACTCAAGAGGTGCGAGACGCGAACGATATTGATCATCTGAAAGTCTCAGTGACTTCTCATATCGAGACCATTATTGCCTCAATGGATGACTTTGTTGCGATTGAAGACACTCGTATTCAAGAGATGAACAAGCAGATGCAAGAGTTACAGCAGCGCTTGGAGTCAATGGAAAGTGAAGCGGGAGAAATCAGAGAGCGATTAAAAGTAGAAAGAGCCAAGGCATTAACCGATGTGCTAACGGGGTTAGCCAACCGTGAGGCCTACGAAGAAAGGATGCTGATGGAGTTTGAACGTTGGCAGCGATACCACCAGCCGGCGGTTATTGTTGTTGCTGATATTGACTTTTTTAAGCGGGTCAATGATGACTATGGTCACCTTGCTGGCGACAAAGTTATCCAGATTATTGCCAAAGAACTCTCTAACCGAATTCGTAAAACAGACTTTGTAGCCCGCTATGGCGGAGAAGAGTTCGTTATTATCATGCCGGAAACGAGCCTGAAAGATGCGATTCCGGTAATGGAAAAAACCCGGGATATGATCTCGAGGCTACCCTTTCACTTTCGTGATGAGCGCGTTCAGATAACCATGTCGTTTGGTGTGGCCCCGTTCCAGGATAAAGAAACACCCGAAGAAGTTTTCGAGTTGGCTGATAAAGCGTTATACAAGGCTAAAGAAAATGGCAGAAACCGGGTAGAGGTTGCTGCAAGTGATCGTTAGGATAGTAAAAGGCAGGGTTGCGAGGCCGTGTTAAAGCAACTGCAACGACTCTTTAATCTGCCCTTTCATCGGCCCATGCTCCGCCATTGGTTGTTATTACTTCCCATTACGGTATTTGTTTGCTTTCCCCGTTCTGTGTACTCCGAAGAGGCTGAAAAGGAAGGCGATGAAATAATCATTGATAATGTTCCCCAGACTCAGGATCAAGCCCAGAGTATAGTCCCGCTTGATGTGGGAATTCAGGGAGGGGAAGGGGTTCTCGATGAAGATATTCGCACTCTTGAGCGTGCGCCACTTGAGGTTATTCAAGCGCTGACTGATGGCTTGTTAACGCTCGATGAGCGGGCATGGCTGCAAAACCACCCCAAGCTGGAGTTATCCGGTGATATTTCCTGGCCCCCATTTGAGTTTATCGACCATGAAGGCAATTATGCTGGAATGGTTAAAGATGTCATTCAGCTCATTGAAGAGCGTCTGGATTACGAGTTTGACATTAATCACAAGGATACCTGGAATGAGACGCTGGAAAGCCTGATAGACCGTGAAATCGCTGGAATAACGGCGATTGCGAAAACACCACAACGTGAAGACTACATGCTGTTTTCGGAGCCCTACTTCTCTTTCCCCATCGTATTGGTGATCAGGGAAGGGCTAGGGTTTGTGACAGACCTTCGTGAGCTGGATGATGAGCGTGTGGGGGTCGTCAAGGGGTATGCGTCTTACGACTATCTGATTATCAACCATCCTGACCTAAACATACAGGTTGTTAACAATGTATCAGAAGGCCTTCAGGCGCTTTCTGATGGCGACCTGGATGTGTTTGTAAGTAATATTCCTTCGGTTAGCCACTTAATTAAAAAGTTAGGGCTTTTTAATGTCCGCCTAACCAGCATTACCCCTTATGTCTATGACCTGCGGGTTGGGATTAATGCTGATTATCCCGAGCTGGTTCCTATTATCAATAAGGCCATTGCCAGTATTCCTCAACAGGAGCTGGATGATATCTACAAAGAGTGGATATTCAAAGATATGGAAGTGCAGGTCGATTATCGGATAGTGCGCCGCATCGGGCTCATCTCGTTTTTTGTTATCGGTATTTTCTGGTATTGGAACCGTAAGCTTTCAAAAGAAGTGAGTGACCGGATTAAATCGGAGCAGGCACTGAGAACCAGTGAGGAGCAACTGAGAAAAGCGTCTTATGAGGCCGAGTTGATGGCGCGAAAAGCGGATGAGGCCAACCAGGCAAAGAGCATCTTTCTCGCCAATATGTCACATGAAATACGCACGCCTATGAATGCTGTTATGGGGTACACCGAACTGTTAGCTTCAGCGGTTAAAGATCCAAAGCAGAAAAGTTATCTGGAATCCATCAGAACAGGCAGTAAGGCACTGCTCACTTTGATCAATGATATTCTTGACCTGTCAAAAGTTGAAGCCGGCAAGCTCCATATTGAACTCCGCCCGATTACGTTGCAGCCATTATTTAGCGAGCTTCAGAAAATATTTGCTGCGAAAATAGACAGTAAGCAGTTACAGTTTTCGCTTGAATTATCAGAGAGTATTCCCCGTGCCGTGATGTTGGATGAAACCCGGTTGCGGCAGGTGCTTTTTAATCTGGTTGGCAATGCCATCAAGTTTACTCATCAGGGTAAAATTTGTGTGCGGGCCAGCGCTGAGCGCTCTCAAGAGGCTGGCAAGGTCACCCTGACAATAGATGTGGAAGATACCGGCATCGGCATTCCACATGACCAGCAGGAGAGAATATTCAAAGCGTTTGAACAGCAAGCGGGGCAGAGCACCCGAGATTATGGCGGCACTGGCCTTGGGCTGGCGATTAGTAAAAAGCTGGTTGAAATGATGGGCGGAGAGTTGTCGCTCAAAAGCGAAGTGGACAAAGGGTCATGCTTTACGGTTAAAATTTACGATGTAGATATCGCTGCCGCTAGCCAGTTAGTGGATGCAGGTTCGCCTGATATATCCAGGTATCGATTTAAACCGGCTAAGATTCTTGTGGCAGACGACATTGAACTGAATCGTCAGCTGGTAATAGACCTGCTGGAAAAGACCCCTGTTGAAGTTAAGCAAGCGGAAAATGGCGAGCAAGCTATTAGCATTGCCCAGCAATGGATGCCTGACCTGATTTTAATGGATATCCGAATGCCGGTAATGGATGGCTACGAAGCGACAACTAAACTCAAGCACGCCGCAGCGACCCGTGATATTCCCGTGGTTGCCCTAACCGCATCGGTTATGAGCAAAGATGAGAAAAAAATTCAGGATGCTGGGTTTGATGGCTACCTTAAAAAGCCGGTAAGCGGCAGTGAGCTGTATTCGGGGATTGCCGCATTCCTTTCTCATGAGGTGCTCAATGACAGCAATGAGCACCTTGGTGGGGAGGCGCCGGACGCCGATATAAAAGCTGAAGATAGCCGCTCTAAAGGTGCCGATATTACAAACGGTCAAAATAGGTCAGGGCGGCAGGAGAACTTACCGCTTTCGTATGACCGGGATGTGAGACGAACCATTCGGGAACAGTTCATTGCTCAGTGGGAACGTGTTAACGGAAGTGGAGATATTGCCGCAGTAAGTTTATTTGCTGACGAATTACACTCGGCGTCTATTGATGCGGGGCTAACAAATCTTGAACGGTTTGCAGCAGACCTGAAGGCGGCTACCGACGCTTTTGACTTGGATGAAGTGCAACGCCTGTTAGAGAGCTTTGAAGAGCGAGTGGCTGATTAGCGAGCCGCTGTTATCCTACTATTCAGTGAGTGGCTGCCGGGTGCCCGTTACAGACAGTCATATTGGTCATTTGCATCAAATGATACTGAAATCATATCGTAGCCATTATTTGATAGCTGCTCGATTAGCGAGTAGTCGGTGAGAACGGTATTACATATCGAGTGAATGCTTGCCTGAAGCTGCCGTTCAACCAATACCTCACGATCTATTTTAAAGTCCAACACCATAAATTTCTCAGAGCCTTCATCATCAGCGGATGGCTGTATGACGCTTGCGTGTTTGATAAAAGAAATAGCCGCCTCAGCAGGGTAGGCGTTGCTTAGTAGTTTCTCTACATCATCAGCCAATGACGGCGTGCTTAAGGTGAGAGTACTAACCAATAGTGTACTTAACAGCATGGTTGTTTTAGTGGATTGTTTAGTTGATGCGGCTCTAAAAAACGTATCTGCTTTCATGGCTGCGTCCTCACACGATAATAGATAAAACGTTGGGTTCTTATGTTTTTAATTATCGCACAAAGTTTCAAAAAGTAACGGAGTGTAACTGGCAAATCAGCCGGATTTTGCAATCGTTCACAAATGGCTCGTTCGTTCGCACGAATAACATATTGTTCTTATGTGCACGGGTATGGTTTGTTGGATTGCCCTTCGTATATCCACCGCCTATAATCCCGTCTTGCAAATTTACCTACAGGGAAACCGGTGAAAATCCGGTACGGTCCCGCCACTGTGAGCCGTTTATGTGAACGGTAAGTCAGACCTCTGTATTCACGCGATAGACACCGCACAACTCCACGAGGATGGAACTGTGATCTCTTTGGCTTGGTTGAACCAATGTCTCTTTTGAAGCAATGCATCTTGGCCGCACGTGCCCCTTTAATGCGTGCTTTTGCTTATCTGGAGAGTGGTGCGTTTCGTCCATGGCGAAATAATACGGATAAGTCGGAGCGACTTACTCATAATAGTGGCTTTAGCGTACCGAAGCGGTTGAGCCGCTATGCAGTTTCGGTTTTATTCGCCGTATTGCTCCATGCCTTACTATTGGTGTTCTGGAGCGTGTATCATCAATCGATACAGCTTCGCTTGCCAGAGGGCCACCAGACGGTATCGTTGAAACTGGCGAAAACGGGGCCGAATCGGGCGCCGGAGATGGCCAGTCCAAAGATAGTGGCCAGTCCAAAGATAGTGGCCAGTCCAAAGATAGTGGCCAGTCCAAAGATAGCGCAGGCCGAGGCCTTGCCTTTACCGTCAGCGACGGATGGTGCTGCTGCCCTTACTCATACCGAGCCTGGCCCCGTCTTAAGCCATCGCGAGCACACAACGTCACAGGCAACATTTTCTCGTCCCAAAAGCGTCCCGGTTAAGAGTCGCAAGGTGTTGCCAATTAACACACCTCATCCTTTTGTAGAACCTAACAACAACGAAGTTGAGAGCCCGAAAGCAGAAGCGGTTGTTGGTAGCCGCACTCAGTCAGGCAATGAACCTATAGAAGATATAAAAGCACAGGCCTCGGATGCAGGTGCAGTTGAAAACAAACCTGATCCCCCGCCCGCGGACTCACTGGTGGATGTTGAAACAAAGCAGAAAGGGACTTTGGCAAGGGCGCAACCGTTGTCTAATAACAGTCCGAAATATCCGCGCAGGGCGATTATGCGTAACCAGCAGGGAAGGGTGAAGGTCAGCCTGTCGGTCGATAAGAGCGGACATGTTAACCATGTTGAAGTCATTGAAAGTAGTGGCTACTCATTGCTGGATAACTCCGTTTTAAGGTTCGTCGAGCATGAGCGTTTTGTACCCGCGATGCGAGACGGGGAAGCCATTGCTTCGACTCAGCTTTTTTTGTTCAGGTTTTTGCTTGAGTAGTTTATTTCGTTTACCGGTTTATTTGCCGGATGATTTATTTGCCCCTGTTAGAGACCTTTGCACGACGTTACGAGCGAAGCAAAGACAAGGCAAAAAATGAAGAAAAAGCGCAGTTTATGAGCAATAAATGAGCATTTTGAGTCATTCTTTAACGCTGTATTTGTAAGCGCAGTAGTCGTGCAAAGGTTTCTATTAGTTATTGCGGTATCGCGGCCTTAGCGCCGTTACTCGCACACTTTCCCCTGCTTCAGTAGATGGCTCTATCTGTGCCTCGATGGAAAAGTATCGGTATAAGTTATCTTTCGTGAGTACTTGGGTCGGTGTTCCGTCTGCCACGACGTCGCCTTGAGATAACAAAATTAACCGGTCACAAAATCGTGATGCTAACCCCAGATCGTGAATTGCTGCAATGGCTGTATGCCCGCTTTCGGTTAACTGCTTAACTAATGTCAAAACCTCTAACTGATGGCAAAGATCTAAATTTGCGGTGGGCTCATCCAGTAACAGAATCGGTGCTTGTTGAGCGATAGCTCTAGCGATAAACACTCGTTGCCGCTCCCCTCCTGAAAGCTGGTCCACCCTGCGCTCTGCCATCTGCAATAGATCCGTTTTTTCCATGGCGGCTTGGATCAGTTCAAGATCTTGTTGGCGCTCAGACTGAAACGGGCCTAAGTGAGGGTTTCGCCCCATCGCTACGACCTCCTGTACGCTAAACGCGCAGTCAATCGACGTGTCCTGAGGAACCAGAGAGATATGGCGCGCTATCTCCCGTGGTTTGTAGGTGTTAAGAGATCGGCCTGCGAGCGTAATTTCCCCGTGAGTTGGGGAAACTAACCCCATCAGCAGTGTTAACAAGGTTGATTTGCCCGCTCCATTAGGGCCTATAAGGCCAACAAACTGCTTTTTATCGAAGCTTAACGCGACGTCCTTGATGATGTTCTGCTTTCCATAGGCGAATTCCAGGTTTGAGCAACTAAGCAGTGTACTCATGGTGCGGGCACCTCTCGTTCTTGGTGAGCGGCTTGCCCGTGAAATTGGCCCGCTCTTAATGAGCCCAGGCTCCAACTGCTTTGGCGGTTCTGCATGTGCTTTAAAATGAGTTCTTTCATAGGTTAGCCTCCCTGTTATATTTGCATGGCCCAGCGTTTTTTTATCAAAATAAATAAGAAAAAAGGTGCACCTAAAGAGGCGGTTGCCACCCCAAGGGGGATGGCTTTTTCAGGGGCTGCTGTACGTAGTAATAGGTCGGCCCCAACCAGTGTAATCGCGCCTCCGATAGCGGAAGCGGGCAGTAGAAAACGATGATGGGGGCCAATTAACAGCCGTATAATATGAGGCACTACCAGCCCGATAAAGCCAATTGCGCCACAGACAGAAACGGTTGCGCCGACCATGAAGGCAGTGATCACGAGCAGCCACCTTCTGGTATTCGCAATATTGACGCCAATGGATACGGCATGAATCTCCCCTAACAAGAGTGCGTCCAGGTGCTTTGAGAACAGTAGCAGAGCAGCGGTGCCTAGCGTTGCAAACGGCAGCAGTAGTAATACATGATCCCAGGTGCGGCCGTCTAACCCACCCATTGTCCAGTAGATGATCATGCGCCCGACTTCCCAGTTGTTAAGAGATAATGCCAGAACCAGTGAAGATATGGCGGTATTCAAGGCACCTATGGCTACGCCTGAAAGCAGCAGCGTTCCGGTGGCTATATGACCCCGCTGGCTGGCAATTCGATAGACTATAAAGAGGGTTAGGGTGGCGCCGATAAACGCAAAGGCAGGCAGTGCCCATACAGAGACGGATGCAACCCCTAAATAAAGTGCTAGAACTGCACCGAGTGAGGCGCCAGACGAAACGCCCAGCACCGAGGGGGATGCCAGGGGATTGCGAAACATGCCTTGCATGACTGCGCCACTGATCGCGAGGCAAGCACCGGCAAGCGCCCCAACGATAATCCTGGGCATTCTTACGTCGATCAAGACGCTCTGCATCCATGGTCGTACACCTTCAACGGCGACAGGCCACCCCCATGCGTTTGACAATATGCCTGGCACCTTACTGAAGGGAATATCAACCGAGCCCTGAAAAAATGCAATGACTGCAAGCCCTGCGAGCATGAATAACATTAAGATCAGAATATTTAACGGTTTTGCCAAAAGTGTCATTCAAATACCTCCGGGTGCAGAAGCCTGGCGACTGGCGCTATTCCGTGCCAACTATATTGAGAGACTGAAAGCACCCATGCGCCTTTTAGATCGTAGACACGGTTATTGAGTATCGCTGGGGTGTTTTGCCAGGCAGGCTGCATTGCAAGAAACTCAGATGGGGTGGGGGTGCTGTCGGGTGCCCAGCCGTTCATGAGAATAACGTCTGGCTCAAGGCCGATTGCCATCTCTTCACTAATCTTCTGGGTGCCTTTGATATGGGTTTCATTGATGACATTGTAACCGCCTGCTATTTCAATGATTTCATCAATAGTGGTTCCGGCCCCGGCGGTATAACCATTCATGCTGTAATAGAGTACTCTGGGCCTGCTCTTTCCGCTAACTCGCTGTTTTATTGATTGAATGTTCTGCTGTAGCGCGTTAAACATGGCCTCTGCTTGTGGTTCGTTGCCAACAACACTGGCGACGAGTCGAATATTTGCTTCGATATCGCTGAAAGAGCGGTAGTGACTCAGGCGCACAACAGGGACTTTTGAGCCGAGTAATAGCCGTACCGTTTCGGCACGGGTATAGGCCGCGACAAAAACCAAATCAGGCTCTAGTGACAGGATCTCTTCTACCTCTCCCGTAATCCGCTTAACATGGGCAGGATAGTGGTTGGGTATGTTTGACATGATGGGGTCATCAGCGAGATGCGTAACGCCTGACACTCGGTCACTGTCGACTAGTGCAGACAGTATTTCATCGGTTCCCAGCGTCACAGACACGATGCGTTGCGGTGGCCTGAGCAGAGGGTATTCTTCTCCTATGGGGTCGACCAGCATCTTGGGGAAGTGGGCTCCCTTGACGGATGTTGGTCGTAGAGCGTTGTCGTTTAAAAGCGCAATGTTGATATCCAGCCTTATCAGCAATATACCGCAAAGCAGCAGTGCGAAGACGATAAGTATGTGCTGGCTGGATATCTTAAACATTAGCTCATGACCTCTACAGGCTGCCTGTAATGGTGATACCCACCATGCCGTTGATGCCTTTAGTCCCGTAGGTCAAGACCTCTTCATACTCCTCATTGAGAAGGTTATCGACACGGCCAAAGAGCTCGATGTGTTTATTCAGCTGATGAGTGAGTGCGACGTTGACTAATGTGTAGTCCGACAGTGTAACGGTTGATGTATTCCAGTTGGCATCATATTCAATATCATCTTGTTTGCCATTGTATTGAACCCCCGTGGTTAAACGGGTTTGATCATTGGAGAACAGATAGCTGCCATTGATGCTGGCAACATGCTCGGGCCGCCGTACCAGTTCGTTGCCGTTTCCGTCGTTGCTGTCTGTGTATGTATAGCTGCTGTTAAGCCGGGTGTTATCGCTGGGGCGCAAGACCAGGCTTAATTCAACCCCCTTAATTTTAGCGTCTGAGGGCATATTGACCGATGTTTGCCCCGAGCCAGTGATTAAATTGGTTACATCGGTATGGAAGTAGGTTAAATCGACATAGCCGTCTAACGCGTTAAAGTGATACTCGGTTCCAACGTCCCATGTTGAATTTTCCTCTGGTCGAAGGTCTGCATTGCCGGTGTAGTCAGGGGTGCTGCCGAATAACTCGAACAGCGTCGGGTTTTTAATGCCTTTACCCTTGCTGGTGTGTAGCCGCACACTGTCTGTCACCCAGCCTGCGAATGTTAGCCGGTAGGTGTTGGCATTCTGGAACAGACTGTTGATATCTCGCCTGCCTGCGACCGTGGCATAATAGCGATCATCAATGTTGGCGCCATATTCAACAACATAACCTGACACGTCCATGTCACGATCTATTGTTGAGAACCCTTTGTTGTAAAATTCCTCTTCTTCATGCTCGGCGGCAAACGTAAAGCGGTGCTCCAGGTCATCGCTGTTTGTCAGGCTGCTATAGAGAAACAGGTCGGTCTGATATTCATATTTTTGCTTGTAGCCCTGGCTGTTGTAGCTCTCTGTACCGGCGGTGAAGAAGGTGTTGTCAGTATCGTTTGCCGAAAAGCTCAGCCGGTGATGCCACTGCTCATCCAGAAGGTCGAGTTTGGCTGAGACCTTGCCAGAGGTTTGCTCCGTTTCGGTATTATCGTCACTATCAACTGCGCCGACTCCGCCTAAAAATGAATCGGTGTCTACGTCACTCTTTACGTGGCGCACCACAAGATCCATAGACAGGTTGTCGAGCAAATCGATGCCGCTTTTTAAGTTGATTGTTGCATTTTTATAGCCATCTTTTTCGCGGTTGCCTCGCTCTTCACTGGCAGCAGAAATGCCATTAGTGTTTAACAGCGTGCCGCTTAATGCGTAGTGATAGTCGTCTGTGCCTGCATTAATAGCAAGGGTTTCCTGATGGGTGTCGTAGCTGCCTCCCTCAACAGTAATTTTACCGTTCAATGACCCCTTTCCGCGTTTAGTTACGATATTAATGACGCCACCCATTGCATCGCTACCCCACAGCGCACTTTGAGCGCCACGGAGTACTTCTATGCGTTCAACCTCCAGGTTCATCAGGTGGGCAAAGTTAAACTCTGAACCACTGGCGACATCATTTACTTCAATGCCATCAATCAGCACCAATGTCTGATTGGCTTCGGCTCCACGAATCCGCACTTGAGTCGGTGCGCCTGCTCCGCCGGTTCGACTCACCGCCACGCCGGGCACATCTCTAAGGACATCAGACACAACCTGAACCTGATTTTGTTCAAGGTAGTCTGAGTCTAAAACCGTGATGGCGCTGCCTGAGGACTCGCGAGCCATTTCAATACGGGAGGCGCTAATAACTACCTCTGTTGCTTCATTGGCTGCCATTGGTGCCTCTGCATGAGCCGTTGAGGATAGTAATAGTAATAGTAATAGCGATGTAGCCGCTGCGGCCAGTACAGGGGTTTTGGAAAAGTTTTGATAAAGCAATTTAAGCTCCTTAAAGTACTGAAATCTTGGAGCTGGAAGCGCAACGCGGCCATCCGTGCAGGCAGCAAACAACGGTTCGCTGAGTGTTCGGATAACTGAGTGGCAGAAACAGATAAAAGGAAGCCCCTCTTACGGATTCGTTTCCAGCAACAATAATCTATGTTATTGCCACCGTTACGGAATCCGCCCAAACAAGCTCCCCGCTTGATGGTAGGTGACGACTTAAACGGCAGGTCTCCTGGCTCACAGGTCAAGGTATTCGGCCCACCTTCCCGGTTTCCCAGTGGTATAAGAGCCGACACTCTCTGCTAACAGTTGCGGGGGCAGCCACGGTTTCTCACCGTGTTCCCTTTCAATCTCAATTAAGAGAACCGTCTTCGGCGCGAATTTTAAACGGAAGATGACGTTGTATGCAATTATTCTTATGAAAAACACGCAGCCCAGAGCAGAGGCAAAATCGATGCACTGGTTTGGAGTATGAGGTGCTACGAGATGGTACGGCGGAGCTGTGAGATGTCATCAGGCTTAAATCACGACAGTCTCGTTATTAGCCGTAATATCTGTATTACTGATCCAGCGTTCGACATCCGGTAGTGCGATGGGGCGACTGAAATAGAAGCCTTGAATAATATCGCAGCCCATCTTTTGCAGCAGTTTCAGCTGTGTTGCTGACTCTACGCCCTCTGCAACCACGGTCATGCCCAAGGTATGCCCTAGCTGAATGATGGCAAGTGCGATGGCGGCATCATCTTCATCGGTTTCGAGGTCTTTGATAAATGATCGGTCTATCTTGATTTTATGCACTGGAAAGCGCTTGAGATAACTTAGTGAGGAGTAACCGGTGCCAAAGTCGTCGATCGACAGCTTGACCCCTAACTGGTTCAGTTGATTCATTGTCTGCACCGCTGACTCCAGGTTTTGCATGACCAGGCTCTCAGTAATCTCCAGCTCCAGCCTTTCAGGTGGAAATTGGGTTTCCTGTAGCACTTTCTGCACACAAGCGGTTAGGTCTGACTGATGAAATTGAGCGGCGGATACATTGACGGCCAACGTAATCGGCTGATCATCATGGGCCCAGTCTAACGCGTTCAGGCAGGCATTTTTTAGCGCCCACTCACCAATAAGCGGCATCAGTCCATTTTGCTCGGCAATGGGTAGAAATTCGTGAGGTGGCATGAGTGCGCCTTCATGATCCCAGCGAATAAGTGCCTCTAAGCCTGACACCTTGAGAGATTTGGCATTAATCTGTGGCTGAAATACAAGGTGAAATTTATCGTTTGCCAGCGCAATACGAATCTCATTTGAGATCTCTTTCTGCCGGCGGAGTGTAAGGTTCATGTCCTGCTGGAAAAAGTGAAACTGATTACCCTTGTTGTTCTTGGCGCTATACATGGCCATATCTGCAAAACGTACCAGCTCTTCGGTGTCCTGGCTGTCTTCCGGGTAGAGCGTAATCCCAATACTGGCAGAAGTATATATTTCGTTTTCCTCAAAGCTAAAGGGCTGAGACAGCGAGTCGAGCACTCGCTGTGCCGCGACCACGATGTTGTCTGCACTGCCTACATCTTCCAGAATAATTGCAAACTCGTCACCCCCGAGTCGGGCCACGGTGTCGCTGTCTTTAATATGTGCTTGCAAGCGCCGGGCAACCCCTTTGATCAGCTCATCACCAATGGCATGTCCGAGGGTGTCATTGACCTCTTTAAAACTATCGAGATCCAGCAGTAATAACGCGCCCTGTGTGCCATGTCGCTCACACTGGGCCAGGGATTGGTGCAACCGGTCCTGGAATAACATTCGGTTGGGTAAATGGCTTAGGGCGTCATGGCTGGCCATATGCTCAATCTGGTGCTCGTACTCTCTCCTTGAGGTGATATCCACCAGTGTACTTTGTATGGCTGAGTTGTTATCCCATTGGATAACGCGGCTCATGTTGTCCAGAATAAGCTTGCAACCGTCACGGGTTTCGATCTCGATGTCAGAGTGCTCTGGTGGTTTGTCTCCAGCGGCGATAATGGCATCAAGACGTTTAAGCTGGTCATTGGCACTTTTGGGCACCAGACTTAGCAGCGAGTTCATCGACATTAACTCGTCCACTTGGTAGCCCGTCATCTCGGCAAAAGCCTGATTGATAAACAGCGGCTTAAAGTCGCGGTGAATCACTATGCCTTGAATAGACCCTTCAATCAGGTCTCTAAAACGTTGCTCACTGGTGCGTAACTCTTCATAGAGGCGGGAGCTTCTGAGTGCGGTAATAACCTGCGAACCGAGCATTTCCACCAGCCCCATACGCTCTTCCGTGAAGGCATGTGCCATTTGGTTGTTTTCAAAATAGACCAGCCCCACTTGCGTTCCGGCATCAGAAAGTGGCACGGCCATGGCTGACTGAACCTTGGTATTACGAAGGTATTCGATGGGGAAAAAGCGTTGCTCGGCCCTGACATCAGCGACCAGTTGCGGGCTTCGGATGCGCTTAACATAGTTGATCAGTGACTTTGAAAACGAAAAGTCATGACATCGATTAATCGGTTGTTGCAAGCATTTTTTGTTGCCCTGCTCTGGGTAGACGGCACTGACAACCAGGCTGTCATCTTCCTGAAGCAGTAGCATTGCTTTACTGGCACCGGCATTCTCAGCCATGATCTTAATCAGCTCATGGGCCAGGTTTTCGGACTGTATATTCTCCATAATGGCCTGGCTGGCTTTGAGCGCTGAGAGCCAGTCCAGCCGTTGATCAAGGTTGGTGCAGGTTACACTGTCGTTTATTTCACTGTTTTGTGTGCTGTGTTTATCTGCAATATCATGGCTGCTGAATGATGGGTAAGCCGGGTTTTCCAGTAACTCTTTGTACTCTTCTTCAAGGCGTTGGGTTTTGGCTCGGTTGCCCCAGTGAAAATAAAGGTAGTGGGCACGTTTAATATAAATAGCGGCAATTTGCGAGCGATTCTGCGACATCCAAAAATGAGCATAACGCTCATTCGCCAACGCTTCGATGTGAATAACGTGGCTTTCTCCTGCGGTCTCGATGGCGGCTTCATATAAATCCATCGCGTCGAGAGGCTGGTTGTCAATTACTGCCAGTTCAGCGTTAATCAGCAGGTATTTATGCAGATAATTACTGGTACAGTTATCGGTGTAGAGTTTTAGTTGCTGCTGGTTGCTGTGAATCAGTGCTTGCAGCTCGGGCCAGTTATCCAGCGCCTTATTTGCGTGGCTCAGTAAAAAGCTCATAGAACTTAAAAAGAGCGTTTCGGGCACTTTCAGTGAACCATGCAGATTAGCGGTGACACTAATCAGCGTATTCCGGGCGGTGCTGGTCAGGCCGGTGTGTTGGCCACTCCAGAACTGGCTGCAAAGAGAGCCGAAATCATACCCCGCCATAAATACCGGAATATGGTGATGATCCTTTAGAAACCGGGCCTGGTCAAAGGCATAGCCCACATCTTCATCACAAGTACTTTCTATGGTGCGACAGAATGCCAGCGCAATATTGAATAGTGGCTGACTCTCTTTCTCTAAAAATGCCAGATACTTTCGGCTATCTGCTGCTACTTCCGTCAGTGCCCGTCCTTGAATAAATCCATCGGTAATCAGATAGTAAGCGGCATAACAGGCGTACACCTGATCACCGGCCTCATTGGCGCAATCAAATGCTTTCTCGAGCCACTTACGGCTTTTGCTGACCGGGTTCTGCCAGTTATTGATAGAGATAGAGAAGAGGAAGTAACTGCGGTTACGAACCACTAGGTTATCGCACTCTTTAGCCAGCTCCGCGCCGGCCAAACCAAACTGGTATGCCAGGCAATGGTCATTCTTTAGAAAACTGTATACCAGTGCGAAGGAGCAGTAGGCAAAAGGGGTTATTTCGTTTCGGCCGTGCTTGAGGCTGTAGTTAACCAAGTAAATAGAAACCAGTGCCAGTAGGCTCTTCTGCCCGGTGATATAGCAGGGCGTCCAGAGGCGCATCAGCAACCTCATCACCAGCAGGTGGTGAGGATTTTGTGTCTCACTGGTTTCAATCAGGCTTTGGGCATTAATATCTTCAAAGCGAGAGGGGAGCACCTGCAACAGTTGGCTGAGTTCCTGCTGCTGTTGCTGCTCACTGTTGGGAATATTAACATCAAGCAGCGCTAACCCGATTAACAGCACATCAATCGACTCTGCGTATTGTCCTCTCAGCTCTACCAAATTCATCTGAGTCAACAGCAACTGTATTTTTTCTTCTACACTGTTGGCGTGTTGTTGCAACTCGTTGATGCGCTGTTCTGACTGAGAGAAACGCCGACAAAGCCCTTCACACTCAGCGAGAACAAGGCCTTGCTCAAATCGCAGAGCATGGTGCTCAGACCAGGCATCGTGCTTATTTCGTGTGCCGTTATTACCCTTAGTGTCACTGTTTGAGGCATGGCCGTTAATATGGGGAGAGCTGCTTTCCAGTAACCGAATACTGAGTTCAGCATAAAACACGGCCGACTCGAATGCGGTTGCTGTGCGGGCTTTTTGAGCGGCACGTAAACAGAGTTTGGCAATGGGTAAGCGCTCATCATCAGGTAGTTGGTCAACACCTGAATTAAACTGATTGGCTATTTCAAAAAGCTGTTCCTGCTGCTGCTCTTCGGTCAGCCCTGCCAACAGGCAATAGCCGATATGCAGATGGTTTTGTTGCTGGGTACTGGCTGGTACCAGATCATATGCGGCTTGCTGCACCCGATCATGGAGAAATTCGTAGCTGGAAATAGGGCAGATGTTTCGTTGGTCATAGTCAGACCACTGGCTTTTGGATATCACCAGACCTGACTCGATTGCAGGTGCCAAGCGCTGCTTGATGTCGGTTTCGCTAACCCCTTGCTCTGATGAGGCGATGATATGGGTCAGACTCTGGGTATCAAAGCGGCTGCCGATGCAGGCGGCAAACTGTAATAATTTCTTGGTGTCGGCTGGTAACCGGTTAATCCGGCTGACGACCATATCGACCAGTTGATGGTCTGTGACTTTCTTTAAACTGTCCGTCAGCTCATAACACCACTCTCGCTGCTCGGCATCAAAGTAGAGCTGGCCATCCTGATTGAGTGTTTTTAACAGCTGGGTGACATAAAACGGGTTGCCTTGTGTTCGGCTAAATACGTAGCGGGACAATTGGGCCGCTTGTTGGCTGGAGTATTGCAAGGTATCACAAATCAGCCGAGTCACTTCGCTGCTTTTAAGCGGTTCCAGGTGTATTTGCTGAACATGAGGGGTGTTTTGACGAATATGTTTCAGCGTATCGATTAGCGGATGCCCGCCGTATATCTCGCTATCTCTGTATGAGCCAATCAGTAGTAAATGACAGTCGTGTAAGTCAACGAGAAGGGACTTCACAAAGTCTAAACTAATGGGGTCTGCCCACTGCAAATCATCGATAAACATCACCAAGGGGTGAGCTTTTACTGCAATGACTTTGATAAACCGCTGTAACAGCCTAAGGAATACCAGTTTCCTTTCGTTACTGCCCATCTCTGGTGAGGGGGGTTGAGGGCCGAGAATGGTTTCAAGTTCTGGAATCAGCTCTATCAGCATGCTGGCTTTATCACCCAGAGCGGTGATGATCTGCTGTCGATACTCAGCGATACGGGACTCAGGTTCAGTCAGCAATTGCTGTATTAAATCCTGTAAGCTTTGCGTAATGGCACTTAAGGGGACATTGCGCTTTAGCGGCTCAAACTTGCCTGAGATAAAGTATCCTCGGCGGTTAATCAGCGGCTTTCGGGTCTCGTTGACCAGTGCTGTTTTGCCCATCCCTGAGAAACCACTCACCAGAACCAGTTCGGTCAGCCCGGTGTTAGCCGTTTCAAACGCACTGGTTAGCCGTGCAACTTCCTTGCTGCGACCATAGAGGTTTTGCGGTATTGATAACTGTTCATTGCGGTCATATGAACCAATTTCGAACCGTTCAAATTGTTGTGTTTTTTGCCACTGCTGAAGGCACTTTTCCAGATCGTGCTTTATGCCTTTGGCTGACTGGTAGCGGTCTTCAGACTGTTTGGCCAGCAGCTTGGCCAGAATGTCATCAAATAACGGCGGGATATCTTTGCGCCATTCTGACAGCCGTGGTGCAGGCTGGGTCAGATGAGCGTGAACCAACTCTAGTGGGTCGGGTGAGTTAAAGGGGCGTTGACCACAGAGCATTTCGTAAAGTGTAATGCCGAGCCCATAAAAGTCTGTTCGATGATCAATAACACGGTTTAGCCGACCGGTTTGCTCAGGGGCAACATAGGGTAGATTCCCGCCAAGCAAGGTTGTTTTCATATAGGCGGGTGACTCTTGGGACAGTTTTGAGGCCATGCCAAAGTCAATAATCTTGGCTAAACGCTTCTGAGGATTGTAAACAATGTTGTATGGGTTGAGGTCTTTGTGGATGACCTGCTGAGCATGAATCTCGATGAGGGCTTTGACAATTTGCAGCGCAATATCCAGAAACGTGCCGATTGGAAAGCCTTGCTCTGGAATACACTCTGCCAGCGGTTTGCCATTAAAGTCCTCGGTTACAATAGCCAGTCGGTGATGGTGTTGTAATAACCCCCGATAGGCAATAATGTGTGGGTGTTTAAAGTGTCGGCCAATCTCATATTCATGGCGAAGCCGCTCCATTAAAAATAGTGGAGGCGTTTCGCTCTGCGCCGACTTGATAATGATCGGCTGATCATGATTGAGGTCATAAGCCCTCCAGGCACAGGTCTCCCCGTGACGTGATAGCAGCTCAGAAATCTCAACACCTTTAAAGGTAAACTGTGAAGAACTCATGGCTTTTCTTTTATTATTGTGACTGCCTTTAACGGCAATATTATCGGGTGAGTGCACTCGCTTTTATACACAACTAATGAATTATAGGCGCTGATTTAGCGTTTCATCTGTAAGACAAATGTAATGTTTTGAAAATGGCCTGTGAGTAAAAATGCGGGCAGTGCCGCCATATAGAGGATAATCTTCACTGGCCGAGCGAAAATCTCGCCAAATTGGCTATAGTAAGAGAATAGAACGTAGCTATATTTATTACATGTTTATAGACATGCTTATAGATACGTCTGTAGACATCTTTGTAGATATGTTCGTTGAACCAAGATTAAACAACAGGATGATTGGGTGTAATGAGTGAACCTCTTTTTGAGTTAGCATTTTATGGTCGGCTGGTCGATGGTGTCAGCCTTGATACCGCTAAAAGTAACGTAATTCGTTTGTTCAAAGCGTCCGCCGCGCAGGTTGATAAGATGTTTGCAGGAGGTCGTGTTGTTATCCGTAACAAGCTTGATAAAGCCACGGCTGATAAATACGTTGCGGTGATGCGTAAAAATGGTCTGATTTGTGAAGTTGACCCAATGGGCCAGGCGGGGCAGGCAGGACAGGCAAGGTCGAAAGCGCCTTCTCCGTCAGCGGCTGCTGCGAAACCATCTGCCCCGGAACCATCTGCCCCGAAACCATCTAGCACTCCCGCGCCTGCACAGGCCGTTTCAGGTGAGGCGAGTAAGGCAGGCGACAGGGATGACAACAGCGATAGCGGTGATAGTGGTGGTAGCGGTGATAGCGGGCTTAAAGTTCTGCCGTTAGCATCAACTTTTTCAGCTCCCGAAAGTGGCGCTGGATCTCGTCCGAGCGGCTTTAATTTGGCGGGTGAGGATGTTGATGGTATCTTGCAACAAAGCCACTTAGACCTTGACCCTGAAGGGGTTAGGTTGTCTGAGCACCATGAGGTTGAAGCCCCGGTTTTTTCTGATATCGATAATATCTCTATTGCCCCCGCGGGAAGCGACCTGGCTGATAAAAAAGAGGAGTTACCTCCTATTGTTCCTGATGTTAGTAGCATCTCTATCGCGCCTGTTGGGAGTGATATGGGGCAGCTAAAAAAAGATGAGCATATTGAGGTTCCCGACCTTTCCCACCTTAAACTGGACGATTTGCCGGATAATCAATAAGATAGCCTATTCGTTCGGCCCCAAGCGTAGAGCGGGGGCCAGGTAGGTTCCGGAGACATCCATGGCAGGTTTATTTTTTAAAGTTGTGATGATTATCATGGCTTTTATCTCTATTGATTCGCGTGCTGAATCTTCCCCTGACCCCCTTCCTTTTGAGAATAACACTGAAGAAAAGCGCCCGGTCGTCGGGCTGGTTCTTAGTGGCGGTGGGGCTAAAGGGATAGCCCATGTGGGCGTCTTGAAAGTACTCGAAGAGATGCAAATACCCGTTGATATTATTGTCGGTACCAGTGCTGGTGCATCGGTGGGTGGTGTATACGCAATGGGAATGCCGCTGGTTGAAATTGAAGACCGCTTTCACCGTATGGACTGGAACAGGGGGCTGATAGACGAGCCTCCACGAGAAGACAAAGCGTTCAGGCGGAAAGGGGATGATTATGACTTTGCAACCGACCTCACTTTAGGCATTGGTGCTGACGGCGTAAAGTTTCGCAAGGGGTTGATTCAGGGGCAGCAGTTAATGATGATTCTGAATGACTTAACCAGTCAGGCAGATCATGCAGAAAACTTTGATGAGTTTCCCATTCGCTACCGTGCGGTTGCATCCGATATTGAGACCGGTGAAACGGTCGCAATAAGTAAAGGCAATCTTGCGTTAGCGATGCGCGCGAGTATGTCTATTCCTGGCGCGTTCCCCCCGGTTGAGTATGAGGGCCATCTACTGGTAGATGGCGGCATTTCAAACAACCTGCCGATTGATGTGGCGCGCGAACTGGGGGCCGAGCTTATTATCGCGGTTGATATCAGCTCTCACCTATTAGATAGCGATGAAATTAACAGTTTGTTAGGGGTTATCGAGCAGCTGACAAACATATTGACCCGCAGGAGCATGAAGGAGCAGATTGCTTCGCTTACGGAAGCGGATATCCTGTTAACACCAAACCTGGAAGATGCTGGTTCCGGCGATTTCGAGCGCAGTGATGAACTGGTCGAGATGGGGGCCACATCCGCAAGGAATAATGCTCTGGCGCTTAACAAATTGTCGGTGGATGACGAAACATGGGCAGCGTATTTAAAAAAACGAAACCATCAGCGTGAAACGGGAAGGGTTATTGATCGAGTCGTGATTAATAACCAGTCAAAAGTAGCGGACAAATTTATTTCCTCCCGTATTCAACAGTCAGAAGGCGAATTATTTGATATTGCCGAACTGGAAAAGGATCTTGATCGCATCTATGGCTTAGGCTATTTCGAACTTGTGACGTACGATGTTACCAGCAACGATGGCGAAAATGTCCTGAATATTAATGCCAAAGAAAAGTCCTGGGGGCCAGACTATCTTCGTTTTGGCCTGCAGTTTGAGGATAACTTTCAGGATGATACCCAGTTCAGTATGACCTTTCACTATGACCAGACGGCCATCAACGACCTTGGAGCCGAGTGGCAGAGCTCAGCCCGAATTGGCAGTGAACCATTTGTGCGCACCGAGTTCTTTCAACCACTGACCTACGAGTCGACCTATTTCCTGTCTTTGAAAGCGGCTTTTGAAGAGCGTAACCTCAACATTTACGAGAACGGCAGAAAAACATCCGAATGGCAAGTGTCGAGTGCCAACGCTGATTTGGGTGTGGGCAGAGGGTTCGGTAATACCGCTGAATTACGGTTCTTTTATGAATTAGGCAAGGTCGATGCAGAGCTCGAAATAGGCAAAGAGCTCGATGAGAACATGGATGATAACATCGGCAGCATAGTGACTCAGTATACCTACGACTCGTTAGACAACCTGTTTTTGCCGCACAGCGGTGTTATCGCTCGTCTTGAATGGAAAGTATCGAGAGATGATTTTGGGGCCACGCGAGACTATGACCGTGTATCTGCTTTGCTAGGCTCAGCGTACTCTTTCGAGCGGTATACGGTGGCAGGCAGAGCAAAGGCCTCTTCTGTGACCAGAAATAGCGCGGGTATCAGTGATTTTATGACCTTGGGGGGGCTGTTCAATCTGTCGGGTTATGGCCGTAATGAGTTCTCAGGGCCTGATGCAAGTTTAATCAGTGCGATGGTTTACCGCGAATTTGGCGGCCCTTTTATTCCTTACATGGTCGGGGTGTCGTATGAGGCAGGAAACGTATGGGAGAATTTGCATGACGCCCCATTTAACCAGCTACTGGATTCGTTTACCTTGTTCGCAGGCAGTGATACGCCGTTGGGGCCTGTTACACTGGCTGTTAGCTATGCCGACAAAGATAATCAGGCGATATATATCACCATAGGGCATGATATGTTTACCATGTTTTAAGCTTGGCCGTCGGTGTGTGGGTTATCCCCCCTGCCGCCAGCCTGTTTATTGAACCGAGGTGAGTAGTTCGAATTCAGTTTCGCTGCAAGGCCCTGAGATGGGCGTTCTGGCGATAGCCTTAAGCTCTTGCCCAGGTTTAATATCGGTATAGGTCACGTCACTGGCGGCTTTTTGAAAGATATGGTCACCAGGGTAGAACTTAAAGCGAACACGCTCTTTGTTAACGTCTTTTACTTCGGCGATGCCTTTAGTGGTTTCATAGACACAGAGAGGCTGCGTGCCTTCAGCGTCAGGCCCGGTTTTTGTTTCACTACCATCGCTGTCTTGTTTTGAGTGCTTATCTTCCCCGTCAGGTGCAGCGTCGCGTTCTTTGGCTTTGTCATTCGGGCGCTCTTTTGCTGATGGTGTGCTTTCTTCTGAGTCGATATCTTTTTCGGGGTAAATGCTACAGCCGCTTAACAAAGCCAATAATATAAGGAGCAGGGTTGTATGACGGAAGAGGGGGGTAAGGCAATGTTCGGGCTGTTTTGTTGCCAGCATAGCAAGAAATTGATCCTGTCTTTTATTGAATGGGGACGATTAATTGATGCATTGTAATACTTGCCTGCACTGCTGGTCAGCATAATCTTTTAGAATTTTGACCAAGGCCTCTTCATCTCGGTCTTTGATGGTATCCAGTGAGTGGCGCATGTGCTCAAGGTTTTCTTTTAGAACCGGGGTGCCCTGTTGCAGTGCCACAAAGGCACACCGTTTTGCAGATGGCCATAAATCCTGTATGGCGCTGACTATAAAATAGTTATCAGCATAGGCGATAGAGGCTTGGGTGTATTCAATCCCCAAGTCCAGAAACTCCATTAATTGGCCTTTCTGAAAGCACTCTTTCATTTGTGTGTAGAGGCTCTCCATGCGGTCAATATCTTCTTGTTTCCAGTTTCTGACAAGCTTGATGCCAGTGTTGGTGAGGTACATCAGGATGGCTTCATAAAGGCTTTTTACGAAGTGCTCATCGAGCTCTGTAACGAATGTCCCCTTACGAGGAATGCTTCTAACAAGGTGCTTTTTCTCCAGTAACAACAGGGCCTCTCTAACCGAGCCATGACTCACTGAGAGTTCTTTTGCCATAGGGCCTTCGTAAATTCGCTGCCCCCCTTTTAGCTGATTAAACGCAATCAGGTTCTCGATGTGCGTGGCCACTTGTTCTGTGAGAGTTTCTTTAGGCTTAAATTGCATTGTGCATTCGCTTTGTTTTTATAGGTTCTAAGTTCTTAATAATACAATAAAGGCTTTTTAAAGCAACGGTGCGAGTAGCCGGGCACCTCGGCACATCACCCTGAACGCCCAGGGTCGCTGGCGGTAGTATTGAGCCGTGACTTGCTGGCAGTGGTCAAAGTCTTTTTTTAGCATCAGCTCTACATCTCTGACGACTTGCTGGTTGCATATCAGCGCTGTGACTTCGAAGTTTAATCGCATGGAACGGTTGTCAATATTGGCCGTGCCAACACAGGCATAGCGATTATCGACCAGCATGACTTTCTGGTGCATAAACCCGGTTTTATAGCGGTATACCTTAACTCCACTGAGGTCGGTTGCCTCCAGATAGGAGAACGCCGCGTAATAAACCAGCTTATGGTCAGGGTTATCAGGGATCATTATTCGGACGTCAACGCCTCTGAGTGATGCGAGTTGCAGGGCACTGATGATCTGTATATCCGGCACAAAATAGGGGCTGGCAATCCAAAGTCTCTCTGTTGCATGGTTGATGCAATTAAGAAAAAAAAGTTCGCAGGTATCGAATTCGTCCGCAGCGCTGGTAGGAATAATCAACACCGCTGAGCTTTCTGGCAATGGTGGTTCTATTTCAGAACCATCGATAGAGCGAGTTACTGTGGTCGTGGTCGCAGGAGGTTGTTCGTGATGGTCGGGGGCGATGGTGGGAATCCAGTTAAGCTGTGGCACGGTATCAGCTGACCAGTACCAGTCTTCGATAAATGTGACTTGCAGCGCCAGCACAGAGGGGCCGATGAGTTTTAAGTGGGTATCGCGCCAGGGTGAAAGCTTAGGGTTCAACCCCAGATACTCATCCCCGATGTTAAGCCCACCAAGAAAGCCGGTATGCCCGTCAATAATCAGAATTTTCCGGTGATTCCTGAAATTGATCTGAAAGCGCTTGCGGCGCTTGCTCACAGTATTAAACGAGCGGATATGAGCGCCAGCCGAGTTCAGTTTTTCAATGAACGGACTGGAAAGGTTTGCGCTGCCCACATCGTCATATAGAAAATAAACCCGGACGCCCTCCGACAACTTTTCCAGCAGCAGGTTACTGAGTTTGTTACCGATACCATCATCTCTGACGATATAAAACTCGATGAGTATGTACTCCTTTGCCTGACGTATGGCGCTAAACATGCTGGTATAGGTTTGCAGCCCATCAATTAGAAGCTGGGCGTGGTTATGTAATGTGAAGGGCATCGTTGTAAGCTGGGTAATAACTTCGTGCTCCCGGCTCTGCAATGGAGGTGAACAGATACACTGTTCAGCGTGCGTGGCCAAGGTATCGGCAATATGTGATAGCTCTTTGTCACCGATTCTGCGTGCAGCGACATAACCTTCAAAGCGATTGCGGCCAAAAAAGAAATAGAGCAAAACAGTTATGTACGGAAAGGATATCAGCCCAACTATCCAGGCAATAGCAGCCTGAGCGGTGCGAAAATTCTGTAGCACATGAAATATACATAACAGCGCTAGAAAGTAGACAAGGCTGAACAGGCTGGCAATGACGCTGAAATCCATTTTTATCTCAATCTGACGTACTGGTGAAGGCACACAACAGGGCACTCTATTGCTGCTATTCTTAAATAATAAAGCCCGTGTCTAATCTTAGTTGTTGTTTAGTCTATGTTAAAAAGAATATTTTTGCCTAGTATCGTTGCTGTTCTTGGTTATGGCTTTTGGGTCAGTCCAGACTTCAAGACAATCTGTGCGGGTGTGGCAATATTTCTGTTTGGAATGTTATCACTGGATTCGGGCTTCCGCATTTTTACGGGAGGCGTGCTGGAAAAGCTGCTTGCAGCCACCACTGACCGGTTATGGAAAAGCATTAGTTTCGGCGTTGTGAGCACCAGTTTAATGCAGTCCAGCTCATTGGTTTCGGTGATTAGTATCTCCTTTTTGTCGGCAGGCCTGATTGGCTTGTACCAAGGAATCGGGATTATTTTTGGTGCCAATATCGGCACCACGACGGGGGCCTGGTTAATCTCCGGTATTGGCTTGAAGGTCAATATCTCTGCCTACGCGATGCCAATGTTGGTGTTTGGTGCCATTTTTGTTTATCAGCACGCCAAACCGATAAAAGGCGTTGGCTATGTGTTGGCGGGTGTCGGCTTTCTGTTTCTGGGCATTCACTTTATGAAAGAGGGCTTTGATGCCTTTCGTGGCAATATTGACCTCACGCTTTATGCGCTGTCGGGAATTAAAGGGCTATTGATCTATACCCTGCTGGGCGCTGCGGCAACGGTGGTTATGCAGTCCAGCCATGCGACACTGGTACTGACGATTACTGCGCTGTCATCAGGCCAGCTTGAATATGTTAACGCGCTGGCATTGGCGATTGGTGCCAATGTTGGAACCACTGTGACTGCCATTCTGGGCGCGTTGGGGGCAGATATTCAAGGTAAGCGGCTGGCAGGAGCGCATTTGGTTTTTAATCTGATAACAGGGCTAGTGGCGCTGGTGTGTATTGCGCCATTGCAGTTGGCCGTTGATGTGTTGGCTGCCTCACTGGGAATTGCTGACGATGACTATACCTTGAAGTTATCGCTATTTCATACGCTGTTTAATGTAGGCGGGGTGATGATTATGCTGCCCTTTATTCGTCGCTTGGAAAAAATGCTGATGGTCGTTTTGCCAGAAGTGGCCACCTCGAATGCGTTGAAGTTAAACGAATCGGGAGGCAGCGCAGCGATTCGGGACATTGACGTGCCACGGCCCGAAACCCGCCGTGCTCGCTACTTGTCCCGCTCTTCCCTCATCTACCCTGATACCGCACTGTTTGTTCTGATAAAAGAAGTGAATGATTTGGCAGACCGAGTGCTGGCCGTTATTTCTTATGGGCTTTACTGCAAGTTTGATGCGATCACTTCTGGCGCGCCTATTGAAAAAGTTATGAGCAAACCAGAGCAAAGCCAGTTTAGTGAAAATATTGATGACCTATATAAAAATGAAATAAAAGGTGTGTACAGTGACATTGTTGAATTTGCGGCCAAATCCCAGCCACAGATGAGTGCCGCACAGATTCATCTGGTGTTTGAACTAAAAACCGCCTGCCGAAACGCCGTTGAGGCGCTTAAGGATGTAAAGCATCTGAGGAAAAACTTACACCGCTCCATGTTCTCAGACTATACCTCGGTGAGTGAGCAGTACGAACGTTTACGGCAAGACCTTATTGAGCTTATCCGAGAGATAAAACTGATTAGACAGCGGCCGAATAAAAGCTCACTGCTGTCGATTGACCGGGCCAGAATGCATCTGGAAAAGGCTGATGTGCTAGGCAGTGGAGAGCTGGATCAGTTAATCCGTGAACGAAAAATACCGGGGAGTGTCGCGACGTCTTTGATGAATGACTTTCATTATGCTCACGGCGTCGGGCGAAAGCTGATTAATATGACGGAGTTGCTGCAAGGCGCATCTTCAGCGGGTGATAGCGCTATTGACCCAGAACTGTCGCTGGATGCCAGCGAAATTTCCGAGTTGATAGAAGAGATCGACCTGCGGGAAGAACGGTCAGAACGTCCATCGGTGGCGAGAGGTAGACGAGATGCCAGCTAAACATAAGGTTCAAAAAATGCTGAAGAAAATAAAGGCGTTTCTTGATAGCGACTATCGGGAGCAAGTGGCGCGCAAAGAGAAAATTCTCGACGTGCTGAAACGCTTGAAGAAGAGAACAAAGGCGATTGAAAGGCAGCTTGCAGCGCAGGAAGAGGGAGCCGATAACACCGCACTGTTAGATGAGCTGGAACTGATAAAGGCCCAGCGGAAAAAGGCCATAAAGGTCATCAAGTCGATTAAAGAAGAACACTCCCAGAGCTAGGCCGTATTAATGTTATTGCGCGTCTGGCACGGTTGGAGTATAGGTAAATTTATGCAACGCCCAGATGGTTTGATTTGAAAAGGGCGGCTTAAACCGTTCATCAAGAATCTCCCCCCGTTTTCCCCTTATTGCTATTTCCTTGGTATGAAACACTTGCTCCCCAGTCGTCAGGTGACCGGAAAAGGTAAAGTTTAGCTTGCCTGGTTCAATAGCTCGTTTCAGCCGGCCTTCTATAGTGATCATTTTGCGATTTTTCAGCCAGGTAATGACACCGTCAATACAGGCGGTTTCAGTTTGATCACAGATTGAACGACCTCTGGCAATTTCTCTTGATACTGCGTGGGATACATCCGATATAACAAACAACCCGATAACCAATAGCAACGAGAGGGATTGGCTTAAACCTCGTTTAGGGAGTGAATAATGAGTCATACAGCACCTGTCAATCACGTAATAGGAGGCAAATATTGAGAGAACCATTCCAATGCTGCCATATTGGCAATCATGAAACTACCCCCGCTAACCCATAAACTATAATAAATGACGGTAGACGAGGTTTACTGGCTATTCTTATATATGGGCATGATAAACAGGAATAAATGTGGATCGGGTGGCGCAGGGTCAACGTTATACTAGCACTGTTACTCGCCTTCTGTGCCGTCAGAATGTCTGGTGCATGTTATTGGCAGCTCCGCTGATCTTGTCGTTGGCTGGCTGCTCTCTGCCCTTACACCAACAGGTCGAGGGTGTTGGAGGAACCTATCAAGAGGTGACAACCGACTCCTTTAAACACGTTTTCGCACTCAATCATTTTGCTAATAATGACGGCCCCGTGGTGGTTTATATCGAAGGGGACGGCACCCCATGGGCAACGCGACGACAGATATCTAACAACCCGACCCCCTTTAACCCGCTGCTGTTCGGTTGGTTCCTGGCCTCAAATGGTCCAGCGGCTTACCTGGGCAGGCCCTGTTATTTTGAGTTGGATGATGACCAATGTTCCGCCTATTGGTATACCCATGGTCGTTATAGTGACCGGGTGGTAGAGAGCCTGGTTGATGTTTTACACCAGACGTTGAAAGGGCGTTCGCTAATACTTGTTGGGCACAGCGGCGGCGGAACGTTGGCAATGCTAATGGCTGACAGAATGAATAATGTCTCAATGGTTGTGACAATCGCAGGCAACCTATCGGTGCAACAGTGGGCCGAGCATCACCAGTATTCAGCGTTAAGCGGTTCGCTTGACCCGATGCATGACTTAACCATGCACAACTCTGCATTGGGTAACGCTATTCCGCAGATTCATTTCTACTCCCCGAATGATGAAGTGATAAAACCGGAATGGATTGAAGCGTTAGCGGCCAAACAGGCTAACGCAGAATTGATTGAGCTGCCGGTAGAAGGGCACTCTGAGGGGTGGAATGTATACCGAGACGAGGTTATGAAGCGCATCAAAAAAGAATTAGATAAGCTTTAAGATAACTTGATGATCCTTTCTTTACGACATCTCCTTTTCAGAACGGGCCGTTATGCCCCGCTAGCTCATAGGTATTGTGAGCTGGGTGGAAAGCTTACGAATAATTACGTACTTAAGCCGGTATTTCTGGGAAACTTCTCAAAAATTATTGATAGGTCAATTAAGAGAACTGACGCTAATAATATGAGTGGTGGTCTATATTGCGTTGATTTATAAAGATATTGATTTATTTTCAAAGGCTGAGAGTTTCTGAGAAGCATCTTGTTTTAATTATTGGCCTCAAAGCGGAAAAGTGCTCTAATTGACTGATAGTAATTAAATTAATGTAGGCTTTCCAAAAAGGCATTTCTGAGTTTATGGGAATGGGGTTTTTGGGAAGGTTCCCATGAACTAGCTGTTAAATTCGCCAGGCAAAGCCTGGGGAAGACCTATCAATGATCTCGCACGCATAGAATAAGTACTGTAAATAAAAACAGTATAATGTTATAACTTCGTTTATGGAAACGAAGACTCTACAAGGACTGTTGGAGCAGCACTTACCTAAAGTGCGGGAACATATAAAGCTCCCGGTGTATCAACATAAAGCGTTGGATCGCCTTTCCGTTTGTCGCACACAAGCGCTGGGAGGGCATACCCAGTATTGTCCCAATGGTCATGTTAATGGCATTTGGTATAACTCCTGTAAACATCGAGCTTGCCCGCAATGCCAAGGACTTGCAAGTGAAGAGTGGCTTCGTAATACCCAATCCATCCTATTGAACTGCCCGCATCACCACGTCATCTTCACCATCCCTGAAGCCCTGAATAAACTCTGGCAATATAACCGCGAGTTTATGACAGGGGTCTTGTTTAAGGCAGTGCAGGAAACACTCCGTGAATTCGCTAATGACCCAAAATACTTGGGGGCAACGCCGGGTATACTGTCAGTTCTTCATACCTGGGGGAGAAACTTATCACTACACCCGCACATACATGTGTTGATCAGTCATGGTGGTTTAGATGCCAAAGGTCAGTGGGTTGAGCCAAAGAAGGGTAGTCTCTTTCCTCAAAAACCAGTGATGATGGTATTTAGAGGTAAGTTATTGGCAACACTTAAGAAAGCGCTAGAGCAAGAAAAGCTGGTTTTACCTAAGGGCGAAATGACTCATAAAGTAAAAGCGATGCTAAATCAGCAGGGGCGAAAAGATTGGGTGGTACATTTTTGTAAACGCTACGACCATGCTAGAGGTGTCGCCAAGTATCTTGCACGATATGTTAAAGGAGGGCCCTTTCGAAACCAGCAGATTAAATCGACTAATGAAAGCCACCTGACATTCAGCTATCAATCACACCAGACAGGACGAAAGGAAAAGCTGACGATCAGCTACGAAGCGTTTGTTCAGCGTTTTATGCAGCACATACCTTTACCCCGAAAGCAAAGTACAAGATACAGTGGCCTTTATACATCAGTACAAAGAGAAAAACTAAACGTAGCACGCAAACAATTACGGCAAAAGCCGGTGCCGAAGAGATTAGAGCTGGACTGGAGTAGCTACCTCGAAGAAAAAGGATTTAGACCCGCATGCAGTACCTGCGGTTTACCGATCTACCATGGAGAGGCAATAGAAAAATTAAAACAGATTCATTGATAATAAGAGACATAGCCGTTGATAGCTATGGGGTTAGTCGTGCCCGATAAAAAGAGATTGACGAAACAGGCGTCTAGCATGCACACTCAAAAACAGGTTAAAAGGCAGCAGAAGAGATGTTGTGGTAATGAAAAAATAGATCAAACCACCATAGATCAGGAAGGGGAAGCGTCGAATTCCGGAGCTGTGAATTTAACAAGGTGATGCAACGACCTCACTCGGGATAGAACGGTGCTGGTCGTTTTTTTAGGGGCCGAGTAAGGTCGATGATCAAAGCGTTAAATTCGCCAGGCAAAGCCTGGGGAAGACCTATCAATGATCTCGCACGCATAGAATAAGTACTGTAAATAAAAACAGTATAATGTTATAACTTCGTTTATGGAAACGAAGACTCTACAAGGACTGTTGGAGCAGCACTTACCTAAAGTGCGGGAACATATAAAGCTCCCGGTGTATCAACATAAAGCGTTGGATCGCCTTTCCGTTTGTCGCACACAAGCGCTGGGAGGGCATACCCAGTATTGTCCCAATGGTCATGTTAATGGCATTTGGTATAACTCCTGTAAACATCGAGCTTGCCCGCAATGCCAAGGACTTGCAAGTGAAGAGTGGCTTCGTAATACCCAATCCATCCTATTGAACTGCCCGCATCACCACGTCATCTTCACCATCCCTGAAGCCCTGAATAAACTCTGGCAATATAACCGCGAGTTTATGACAGGGGTCTTGTTTAAGGCAGTGCAGGAAACACTCCGTGAATTCGCTAATGACCCAAAATACTTGGGGGCAACGCCGGGTATACTGTCAGTTCTTCATACCTGGGGGAGAAACTTATCACTACACCCGCACATACATGTGTTGATCAGTCATGGTGGTTTAGATGCCAAAGGTCAGTGGGTTGAGCCAAAGAAGGGTAGTCTCTTTCCTCAAAAACCAGTGATGATGGTATTTAGAGGTAAGTTATTGGCAACACTTAAGAAAGCGCTAGAGCAAGAAAAGCTGGTTTTACCTAAGGGCGAAATGACTCATAAAGTAAAAGCGATGCTAAATCAGCAGGGGCGAAAAGATTGGGTGGTACATTTTTGTAAACGCTACGACCATGCTAGAGGTGTCGCCAAGTATCTTGCACGATATGTTAAAGGAGGGCCCTTTCGAAACCAGCAGATTAAATCGACTAATGAAAGCCACCTGACATTCAGCTATCAATCACACCAGACAGGACGAAAGGAAAAGCTGACGATCAGCTACGAAGCGTTTGTTCAGCGTTTTATGCAGCACATACCTTTACCCCGAAAGCAAAGTACAAGATACAGTGGCCTTTATACATCAGTACAAAGAGAAAAACTAAACGTAGCACGCAAACAATTACGGCAAAAGCCGGTGCCGAAGAGATTAGAGCTGGACTGGAGTAGCTACCTCGAAGAAAAAGGATTTAGACCCGCATGCAGTACCTGCGGTTTACCGATCTACCATGGAGAGGCAATAGAAAAATTAAAACAGATTCATTGATAATAAGAGACATAGCCGTTGATAGCTATGGGGTTAGTCGTGCCCGATAAAAAGAGATTGACGAAACAGGCGTCTAGCATGCACACTCAAAAACAGGTTAAAAGGCAGCAGAAGAGATGTTGTGGTAATGAAAAAATAGATCAAACCACCATAGATCAGGAAGGGGAAGCGTCGAATTCCGGAGCTGTGAATTTAACAAGGTGATGCAACGACCTCACTCGGGATAGAACGGTGCTGGTCGTTTTTTTAGGGGCCGAGTAAGGTCGATGATCAAAGCGTTAAATTCGCCAGGCAAAGCCTGGGGAAGACCTATCAATGATCTCGCACGCATAGAATAAGTACTGTAAATAAAAACAGTATAATGTTATAACTTCGTTTATGGAAACGAAGACTCTACAAGGACTGTTGGAGCAGCACTTACCTAAAGTGCGGGAACATATAAAGCTCCCGGTGTATCAACATAAAGCGTTGGATCGCCTTTCCGTTTGTCGCACACAAGCGCTGGGAGGGCATACCCAGTATTGTCCCAATGGTCATGTTAATGGCATTTGGTATAACTCCTGTAAACATCGAGCTTGCCCGCAATGCCAAGGACTTGCAAGTGAAGAGTGGCTTCGTAATACCCAATCCATCCTATTGAACTGCCCGCATCACCACGTCATCTTCACCATCCCTGAAGCCCTGAATAAACTCTGGCAATATAACCGCGAGTTTATGACAGGGGTCTTGTTTAAGGCAGTGCAGGAAACACTCCGTGAATTCGCTAATGACCCAAAATACTTGGGGGCAACGCCGGGTATACTGTCAGTTCTTCATACCTGGGGGAGAAACTTATCACTACACCCGCACATACATGTGTTGATCAGTCATGGTGGTTTAGATGCCAAAGGTCAGTGGGTTGAGCCAAAGAAGGGTAGTCTCTTTCCTCAAAAACCAGTGATGATGGTATTTAGAGGTAAGTTATTGGCAACACTTAAGAAAGCGCTAGAGCAAGAAAAGCTGGTTTTACCTAAGGGCGAAATGACTCATAAAGTAAAAGCGATGCTAAATCAGCAGGGGCGAAAAGATTGGGTGGTACATTTTTGTAAACGCTACGACCATGCTAGAGGTGTCGCCAAGTATCTTGCACGATATGTTAAAGGAGGGCCCTTTCGAAACCAGCAGATTAAATCGACTAATGAAAGCCACCTGACATTCAGCTATCAATCACACCAGACAGGACGAAAGGAAAAGCTGACGATCAGCTACGAAGCGTTTGTTCAGCGTTTTATGCAGCACATACCTTTACCCCGAAAGCAAAGTACAAGATACAGTGGCCTTTATACATCAGTACAAAGAGAAAAACTAAACGTAGCACGCAAACAATTACGGCAAAAGCCGGTGCCGAAGAGATTAGAGCTGGACTGGAGTAGCTACCTCGAAGAAAAAGGATTTAGACCCGCATGCAGTACCTGCGGTTTACCGATCTACCATGGAGAGGCAATAGAAAAATTAAAACAGATTCATTGATAATAAGAGACATAGCCGTTGATAGCTATGGGGTTAGTCGTGCCCGATAAAAAGAGATTGACGAAACAGGCGTCTAGCATGCACACTCAAAAACAGGTTAAAAGGCAGCAGAAGAGATGTTGTGGTAATGAAAAAATAGATCAAACCACCATAGATCAGGAAGGGGAAGCGTCGAATTCCGGAGCTGTGAATTTAACAAGGTGATGCAACGACCTCACTCGGGATAGAACGGTGCTGGTCGTTTTTTTAGGGGCCGAGTAAGGTCGATGATCAAAGCGTTAAATGTCAATGAGGGAATTATGGCATATTGGGTAAATCACCTTATTGGAAACTCAGATTTGGAGTATCCACTAGAATCACTCTCTTCACTTTATGATGAACTTTTGGAAGCAACAAATGAGCATCCAGATGTATCTCTTACTCACGAATCTGAATGGTGTTTATCCGCATATTCATCAGGCTTGCTAGTATGGGAAAATGTAGAAGGTGATGGTGAACCTAAACACTTAGAAAATACCACAAAAGAAAAAGTAATAACTTTGTGGAGCCTGTTAGCCAAAGGTAATATTTCAGAAATCGAAACAGAAAATTGGCAGCAGGGTTATGGAAACTAAACATTTAACAAGAGCATGTTGCATCAGCCACTTCGTGGCTTGGACAGCTTTGCTACGCGGCTTCGCCGCTTCACAAAACTGCCGCAAATGCAGGCGTTAAGCACCACTACTAAGGAGTAACCAGTGGTAATAAAGAAAGACAGAATTAACAACTTGGTAATCGAAATGGAGGGACTGTCGGAACCTCAGCTATCTCTCATTGAGTCGATTATCGAAAAGCTGAATGTTCCATTTGATATTATATGGTCAAAAAATGATTCCGATCTTGCTGTTGGTGACTTTTCTCAGCTTTTTGGTGACTACCTAAAAGTGCATCATTGCTTATCAAGGGAGGCGCTTTCAAAAGATCGTTTCGAATACGCCTTAGAGGATATTTGTAACCAAGTTGGCCTCGTCGCTCGTTTAGCTGACAGAGGAAATCCAGGTCAAGATATAACTATTAATGGAAGTAAATTCTCCCTAAAAACACAAGCAGACAAAAAAATTAAGGTAGACGAACTTTGGGTTTCAAAGTTCATGGAGTTAGGAAAAGGCGAATGGACTGATAAGCAGGAGCATTTAGTAGGCTTGAGAAATCAGTTCGTTGAGCACATGGAGTCTTATGAGAGAATTTTTCAATTAAGGTGCTTATCGAACAATTCAAAAACTCATTCTGATAATGTCTATCATTATGAGCTGGTAGAAATACCTAAAAGCTTGCTGCTTGAATCGGTAAATGGAAATCTCTCTTATTCTGAAAAAAGCCAACAAATCCCTAAGATAGGATCATGTACAACTTTAGATGGAGCCGGAGAGATAAAATTTCAATTGTATTTTGATGGTGGCGGTGAACGAAAACTTCACATCAAAAAGCTTCAAAAGAAGCACTGTATCAAACATGCAGAATGGAAGTTTTCGTTAAAAACGATCTAGCTTAGCTTTTTTAAAGTAGTTTTCTGTTGAGTTGTGAAATACGCTTTTTAGCAATTTCGGCATACTCTCTGTTTAGCTCAACCCCTACGCACTTCCGATTTAGCTCAATTGCAACTTGTGAAACGGTGCCTGACCCTAAAAATGGGTCTAGCACTGTATCCCCAGCATCACTACTTGCAAGCATACACTGCTCAACCAATTCGGGAGGAAAAACAGCAAAATGAGCTTCCTTAAAAGGTTCTGTATTTATTGACCAAACAGTCCTCTTGTTTCTCAGTCTTTTTCCATCTGCAGTTGGTTCTTTAATCGCTATATGATCATAATGATATTTTTCATTTTTGCTAAAGAGAAAAATATACTCGTGTGATCTTGTTGGTCTATCTTTTACTGACTCAGGCTGACAATTTGGCTTGTACCACACAATATCTGACCTCAAATACCACCCATCAGCCTGCAAGGCGAAAGCAATTTTCCATGGTACACCGATAAGGTCTTTTGGTTTTAAACCTTCAGGTGTTGGCGCTCTGTAAGACATCCCTCTAGCAGCATTTTTCTTATCTGCATCTCGCCAAGTTCGGCCTCCACTAGTATAGGAGTCTCCGATATTTAGCCATAATGTCCCGTTATCCTTGAGTGTTCTTCTAACTTCTCGGAATACTAGAACTAAGTCCTCTATATATTTATCAACAGTGTTCTCAGCTCCAATTTGCCCCTCGACGCCGTAATCTCTTAAACCCCAATAGGGAGGGCTAGTTATGCACGATTGGAAACATTCATCAGGAAATTCGCTTAAAACCTGCCGAGAGTCACCAATCTCAATCGATATATCAGAAGTATCAGGCAAATTGCTATTTAGTTTTTTTGCTGACGTCATATTTTGCTGAAGCCTCCTTGATTAATCGCCCCATAATTTTGTTCACTTTTTCATGATCACTAGTGCCAATTGGATATGATGGGCTTTTTCTGCCTGCAACAGCTCCTTTGTATACCATCTGAACCTTGGCAACAGGGATGAATGTATCATCCCATTCCTCCATACCAACAGATACACGGTATTGAGTGTCATCTGGATGAGGAGGGCTAGCTGAGACGTGCTCAATGAGCTCTGGAAAAAATGTCTTTGCCACTATAGTATCCTATAGGTTTCTATAGTGGCCCATGGTAGTATCTAGTACTGTATGTGTCAACAGTGCTTAATCGGGTAACCGGGGGTATCTAGCCCCCAGTCCCCACAACACCCTGCATGCGGGTCCGCACAGGGCGTTTCACTCAGGATAGTGAAGCTTAATCCATCCATCACGTAACGAATAAAGGCCCTCAGATTTCAAAAACTCCAATGACAGAGCTTGATTGATACCTGGAGTCTTAGCGCTACGCCATGGGCCCTTGCTGGTAATGCCACAGGCAACTGCCGCCTGAACGTGAACACCACGTTTCATGAGATTTCGTACTTTGGTTCGTGGCTTTCGCCATTGACGCCAGTAGGCCATCCGCACTCTGCGACGAATCCAATGATCCAGCTCGACACAATGCTGATAACAGTTAGCGATACCAAAGTAGTTAATCCAACCACGTAAGTATAGGCTCAGTTTGAAGAGCTGATATTTCATCGAAACTCCCCAGTTGCGATTCGTCAAACGCCGAACTTCCTGTTTAAATTTCTTAAGAGAGTTCGGGTGCCATTGAATGCGCCCAGCCTGGAAGGTAAATCCCAGGAACTTGCACTCACTGGTTTTGACGACGTGGCTTTTGGTCGTGTTAACAACCAGTTTCAGGCGGATTTCAAGAAAACGGGTGATACTTTTTAGTACCCGTTCGCCTGCTCTAGGACTGTTAACGAGAATCGTAAAGTCATCCGCATAGCGGGCAAAACGGTGTCCCCGTTTCTCAAGTTCTTTGTCCAGCGGGTCGAGCATGATGTTAGCCAATAAGGGAGATAATGGACCTCCTTGAGGTACACCTTCTCGACTCTCGATGTAGAACTGGTTATCGATAATCCCAGCTCGGAGGTAACGTTTGATCAGTTGTAATAGGCGCTTATCCTTCACCTTTCGGCCAAGAAGCGTCATTAGCAGATCGTGGTTAACTCGGTCAAAGAACTTGGACAGGTCAACATCAACGGTAAAACGGCGTCCCGTTTTGATGATGCGTTGAACCTGCTTTACCGCCTGTTGCCCATTTCGGTTAGGCCGGAATCCAAAGCTATTGCTAGAAAAGCCGGGATCGAAGATAGGCGTAAGCACTTGGGCGATGGCTTGTTGAATCACGCGATCAGTGACCGTGGGAATCCCCAGTTGGCGTTTACCACCATCAGGTTTATCGATTTCCACTCTTCGTACTGGAGCCGGTTTATATCGTCCTGAGTTCAGGTCATTAACCACCGTTTTCCAGTGCCCATCTCTTACCCAAGCAGGGAACTCATCAATGGTCATGCCATCAATGCCAGCGGCTCCCTTGTTGGCTCGAACTTGTTTCCAAGCCCTTTGAAGATTCTCGGCTTGGAAGATTTGTTCGAATAGATTATTGCCAAAGGCTGGCTTCAGATCACTACGCTGAGTCACGTCATCGCCAGTCGGCGTTCGTGTATTCAAGTCTGACAAGGCTCCTCCTTTATTCAACTAAGTGTTCAGGCCTTCACCATGTCCCATCCATTACGATGGGCGTTGGGCTACTATGCCGTCTGCTGACTTCTGATAGATCACCACCATAATTGCTTATCGTAGCGCTCCCTTTGCTAGGCTGGGTTGCTGCTGGTTCGCTCGCATCCAATCGCAGCTATTGATGCGCCAAGAGTTGATCAACCAGGCTCTCACTGGTAATCTCCGCAGCGTAAGCGCAGGACGCTTGTCTATCAGATCTCCCCGGATAAGAGCATTAACTTTCACTACACAACTGCATCATTTACGGTGGCCGTTAGATCACCTGGCTTCGTTGTCTTGTGCCAACTCGCCTTCAGCCTACGCCTCATATGATGTTCTTGTTCATCAGCTCGCAGCTTTGCTAGCGGCTTCCTCCAGACCGCTCCTCACGGATTGGCCCTTGCCATTCGCTAGTAGTTATCGTTAAATCGTTTAGGATTGATTTAACGGTGACCTTCCTACAGAGGACTTTCACCTCATTAGTTAATGCCCATGCCGGGCGTACACAAGTTGCTGCACACGGATAAATTACTCGCTACGCTCCCAATTTACCGGTGAGCAAAGCGTTAAATTCGCCAGGCAAAGCCTGGGGAAGACCTATCAATGATCTCGCACGCATAGAATAAGTACTGTAAATAAAAACAGTATAATGTTATAACTTCGTTTATGGAAACGAAGACTCTACAAGGACTGTTGGAGCAGCACTTACCTAAAGTGCGGGAACATATAAAGCTCCCGGTGTATCAACATAAAGCGTTGGATCGCCTTTCCGTTTGTCGCACACAAGCGCTGGGAGGGCATACCCAGTATTGTCCCAATGGTCATGTTAATGGCATTTGGTATAACTCCTGTAAACATCGAGCTTGCCCGCAATGCCAAGGACTTGCAAGTGAAGAGTGGCTTCGTAATACCCAATCCATCCTATTGAACTGCCCGCATCACCACGTCATCTTCACCATCCCTGAAGCCCTGAATAAACTCTGGCAATATAACCGCGAGTTTATGACAGGGGTCTTGTTTAAGGCAGTGCAGGAAACACTCCGTGAATTCGCTAATGACCCAAAATACTTGGGGGCAACGCCGGGTATACTGTCAGTTCTTCATACCTGGGGGAGAAACTTATCACTACACCCGCACATACATGTGTTGATCAGTCATGGTGGTTTAGATGCCAAAGGTCAGTGGGTTGAGCCAAAGAAGGGTAGTCTCTTTCCTCAAAAACCAGTGATGATGGTATTTAGAGGTAAGTTATTGGCAACACTTAAGAAAGCGCTAGAGCAAGAAAAGCTGGTTTTACCTAAGGGCGAAATGACTCATAAAGTAAAAGCGATGCTAAATCAGCAGGGGCGAAAAGATTGGGTGGTACATTTTTGTAAACGCTACGACCATGCTAGAGGTGTCGCCAAGTATCTTGCACGATATGTTAAAGGAGGGCCCTTTCGAAACCAGCAGATTAAATCGACTAATGAAAGCCACCTGACATTCAGCTATCAATCACACCAGACAGGACGAAAGGAAAAGCTGACGATCAGCTACGAAGCGTTTGTTCAGCGTTTTATGCAGCACATACCTTTACCCCGAAAGCAAAGTACAAGATACAGTGGCCTTTATACATCAGTACAAAGAGAAAAACTAAACGTAGCACGCAAACAATTACGGCAAAAGCCGGTGCCGAAGAGATTAGAGCTGGACTGGAGTAGCTACCTCGAAGAAAAAGGATTTAGACCCGCATGCAGTACCTGCGGTTTACCGATCTACCATGGAGAGGCAATAGAAAAATTAAAACAGATTCATTGATAATAAGAGACATAGCCGTTGATAGCTATGGGGTTAGTCGTGCCCGATAAAAAGAGATTGACGAAACAGGCGTCTAGCATGCACACTCAAAAACAGGTTAAAAGGCAGCAGAAGAGATGTTGTGGTAATGAAAAAATAGATCAAACCACCATAGATCAGGAAGGGGAAGCGTCGAATTCCGGAGCTGTGAATTTAACAAGGTGATGCAACGACCTCACTCGGGATAGAACGGTGCTGGTCGTTTTTTTAGGGGCCGAGTAAGGTCGATGATCAAAGCGTTATAATTTTTAGGAAGTTTATGTTTAGAGTATTAATCGTATTAGCAGTATTTTCATTAAGTGGGTGTGGTGGAGGTTCTTCATCGAGTTCAGAGTCACCCACTACTGAAATAACAAATTCAGGAAGCACAATTATTGACGGAACTTGGCAAGCTGATTGCCTCGTAGCAGGTAGTAGATTAAAGGATATTAGATGGAATTTTAACGATGGTGAATTTTCTAGAACGACCGAATCTCTTATAGGTGGTTGTGGTTCAGACATTACTTCAACTACAACCAGTAATGGAACCTATATTTTGGGTTCAGAGGTTACTATGTCAAGTGGAGTTATCGCCAACAAACTTGACCTTACCTATCAAAACGAAGACAACACACAGTCAACTATACTAGATGTCGCATATATAAATAACGATGAGATATATTTTGGTATAGAGAATGAAGATGACTCTTGCGAAGGTGAGCACTATGAAGAAGAGCGAACTGAAATGATAATTGAGAACAATCTAATCATTGGCACAGAAACTATCACAAGGTGCTATGCGAGACCTGTATCAGTAAACTTTGACTTACCATACGTTCAATTATAACCAAAAAATGTTTAGGACAAATAATGCTGCGCTCCTTCGTCACTCCACATTATTTGCCCAAAATTTAAGCGTTAGGCAAATATGAATAAATATCAGCTTCAAATAACAGAAGAAAATTTCACTATCAAAAAAGATGGTGAGCTATTTTGTGAGGGCGGTTTTCTCCCTTCGTTTGGATCGTATAGCTTTTCGTTTACTATATTGGACGAAGTAAAATATGTAATGAAATCGTCAGGAATGTTTTTTTGGCGAAAAAATTGTTTGTATAAAAATGATTCATTAGTTGAAGAGTATTCGGTTAATAAAGCAAAGGAGAGCAATATTAAGTTAAATTTTGTTCCTAACTATCAAGCAGAAAATTGTTTAGTTAAGTGGTCAATCGACTCAATAAATAATGAAATTCAAATTATCTGTTTAGTTATTTTAGGGTATATTAACTATCAACATAAAATTACTACTGGTTCAGTACCGGCTGCCTAACTAATAAGGATAGGTCGCGCGAAGCCGCGACTTAATCCTATTGTTGGACAAGCCCGGTACTTATTAATAGGAAATAGCTAGATCGGTTTGAAGGGATTTTCTTGTTGCTACATTTAGGCACTTTTCTCAGGCCGAGCGCGGCCATTACCTCAACCTTAGCGTAGTCAGTTTACTCTTCTATATTCACCTATTTTTCATTTTCTCCTTCTACTGATGAATGGCATCCCTGATTTTTTAGTCCCTTAGCTGGTCGGCTGAGTGAATCGTTTAGGTTTGAAAAACTGAATGACGGCCATGCTGAGTCCACAGCTTGGGCACCGATGCGCTCTTTTTTTGTTGATTGCAATGTCGGGAACTTTGGCCTGCAATATCAGCTGCAACCGTTTCAACGTTTGCTTGGCATTGCTATGCAAAAAACCATAATCACGGGCACGTCGAAATCCTTTTGGCAGCACGTGTTGTAAGACTAACCAGAGAAACTCGGTCGCCGGTTCAGTGCGTGTTAGCCATTGCTTGCTTTTATTTTCTTGATACTTGAAGGTGACTCTTCCTTGTTCATAGCGAGTAATGTTCTTTTCGCTGATGACGCCACGATAAAGATATCTGGCAAGATAAACGAACGCTGACTCGCCTTGGCCGACATGCTCACATTGCGTCACCCACGCTTGAGGCGTGTTTTGGGGGAGACAAAAGCCTTGTTGTTTCATGGCGTCAATGAACTTTGCCCGGAAGACCTTGGCCAGCGACTTGCCATTAAATAAATATTTACCGGATTTTTGTCGCCATGAGACTTTGTTTTTGTCCAGGCCTCCGTTGGGCACAATAAAGTGAACGTGTGGATGAAATTCCAATCGTCGTGAATGGGTATGTAATACCCCAGTTAGCCCTAAATCAGCGTGGAGTTGCTTATCGTTTTTTGCAAACGTGGACAAGGTCTGCCGGGCAACGTTAAACAGGGTTTGATAGCCCCACTTCTGATGGTGCCAGACAAAATGCCTGAGTTGTGTGGGCAGCGTAAAGGTCACCATATAATAATCAACAGGCAGCAGCTTCTGGCGTTGACGATCTAACCACTGATTGTTGGTTTGATGCTGACACGCAGGGCAACTACGATGGCCACAGCTGTGACAAAAGCGTTGCTGCTGTGAGCAGGGGGCACAATGAAATTCAACTTCACCACAGGCCGGTGTGTGACAATCAATAATGGATTGCATGGCGTGATGATGTTGACGACTCATCATCGGGCCATAACATTGCGTGAGTGCATCTTGATGATCGCGCATAATCTGCGCTAGCGTAATCATGATTCAATCCAGTTAATCTCGAATTGATCGACGAGCGCATTAACCATGAGTGCGCTGTTTTGGGCGGCTTCTTGTGTCATTCGGGTGTATTTGGCGGTGGTGTCTGGACTCACATGACCTAAATAGGTTTGGATTGAACGAAGGTTCACCCCATTTTCTAACAAGTGGGTCGCAAAGCTATGGCGTAAGGTATGGATGTGCACATTCTTGGCAATACCACACTCTTTGGCGATTATCTTGATGGCTTTTTGAACCCCTCCTTTATCCATGACCATCTCTTTTCCTTCTCGGATATAAGGCGCTTTTCCTCCTGGAAAGATTAGCCTGGGATGGCGATGTGTAGCCCAGTATCGACGTAGCGCTTTATACGTTAGCAAGGGTAAGGGAACGAAACGGTCTTTATTCCCTTTACCACGGCGAATATGAACCCGCATCAAGTGACCGTCGATATCAGCAATGGTTAAGTTGAGTGCCTCAGTTAAGCGCAAACCGAGACTATAGGTGGTCAGAAAGTAGACCTGATAACTCAGTTTGTAGGTATGATTAATAATGAGTTCCACCTCACTCACGGACAGCACATCTTGCAGTGGTTGTAACTTGGGCGGTTTGACGATGTTGATCCAAGTCCAGGGTCGATCAAGCACATGTTTATAGAAAAACTGAATGGCATTGCGGGCTATCTTTACGGCACTCCAGGAACGGGTTTCAACGAGTTGCATAAAGTAGCTTTTAAGTTGATCTGCAGTCAGGTTGTCAGGGCAACAATCAAAATAATCGCCGATCTTCCGCAGGTAGCGAGAATACATTTCGATGGTTTTAGGGCTTTTGCCTTGCAGGGTTAATTCGTTAAGATAGCGTTCATATAAAAGAGTGAAGCGGGTTTGTTCGTTGATGTTCATAAGAATACTCCTCGAAGCCTTCGGGATTGAAGGTAAAAGAAGTAAAGACGACAAGCTCTTCTGCCGCATAGCGGCTTCGTTCAACAAGCGCATCTTGCCGGACTGTCACTTCATGGCTTTGCTTGTGCCTGGCTTCGCCAGTTTGGCACAAACAAAACCATTCCGTTCCAGCCGCAAATGCGGGCGTTATGTTTTTGAAATAGCTGAAATTAATCCGCAGTGTTCTACAAACGGTTTGAAATCTCTATCGGTAAAGAGAAGTGGCAATTTATTATCTATACAAAAAGTCGCAATAATCACATCCGCTGTTTTCCTTATCGTAACGCCTCGCTTTCTCAGCAATCGATAATAGTCCGCACATTGCAATACCATCCTATGACCAAGCATTTCATATTGGTCTAGTTTTCCAAGTATCGACTTGGTCTTATTGTATTCTTTGTCGCTCTTTATTCCCTGCAATATCTCAAGCAATATTAAATCGCCTAAAGCAACATTTCCCTCCATTAATTGCTTGTCTAACTCATCGGTAAAAGGGCTCACTACACCGTTAAAATAATCAATCCAAACACTTGTGTCAGCAATAATCACTTATCGCCTCGCATTTCGTTTAAATCGCCTTCCCAGTGTATTTTGCCTCTTAAACTCCGTACAGCCTGTTGTTCATTTAGCTTAATTAGTAGCTTCAAGCCTTCTTCAACAGCATCTTTCTTTGTATTTAAGCCACTTACTTTTAAAGCATTTGCCATTAGTTCGTCATCAATTACAATGTTTGTTCTCATAAAAACACCTGTGTGTACAATGCTTGAATTTAATACACACTAACACAATAAATAAACATAACCAAGCGTTCAACCGGACTCGCCTTCGGCTCGCGCGGTTAACGCGGCGTTAAGTTTCAAGAAATAGATTGTTATGATATCGCCATGTGATATCATTAAGGGATGAATTCTAAACAAAAGCGCACTTTGAAAGCTATATGCACTGATCCGGTATCATCCTCTTTAGCGTGGAAAGATATTGAATCTCTTTTTGTATCTTTGGAAGTTGAAGTAATAGAAGGCAATGGTTCTCGAGTAAGGTTCCATAAGAATGGAATTATTGCGAGTTTCCATCGACCACACCCGAAAAAAGAAGCAAAACCATATCAAGTCAGAGATGCACGAACCTTTCTCAAACAACTAGGAGTAGAGCCATGAGTAATTCAATGGTATATGAGGGTTATGCTGCTCGCATAGAGTTTAGTTCAGAAGATGAGTGTTTTATCGGGCATATTGCAGGCATAAAAGACGTTGTAGGCTTTCATGGAGAAACAGTTTCAGAGTTAAAAACTGCATTTGAAGAAGCTGTTAATGATTACCTAGAAACATGTCATGCAGTTGGTAAGACACCTCAAAAACCATATTCAGGTAAGCTAATGCTACGCATTCGTCCTGAAATTCACGCAGCTGTTGCTACGGCAGCGGAGTTAAGCGGGCAAAGTATAAATCAATGGGCATCTGAAGCGTTAAATAGAGAAGCGAGCTTATAAAAAACTTAACCAGGCAAAGCACAGGATGCCAAATACTCCGCGCTTCGCGCTCCATATTTGTCACCTGTGTTCGCGGCGTTATGTGCAGGCAAGTATGGAGAAATATGAAAAAAATATCCTTCGTGTATCTATTCTTTTTATTCTCGTCGGTTAGTTATGCTGAACCTTTTTTATATGAGGATGGCGTATATAAATTTAAGGCCGAAAATATTGATGATTGTTACGAACTGGGAACTAGCGGCTATGGGCATCTTTAGATCATGGCCATTGGGGGCCAAAGCTATCTTCTTCTGAGGACGGTGGCCAAACATGGAAGGAAAGGCCTGCTATAAAATACCCCGCGGGTGCGCGATACATTGCCAAAACCATACCTACCCCGGACTTTGACCCGAACGCGCCGGCTGGGAAGCCTGAATACCAAGCGGCCTCGGTGTTAAAGATCTGGAATATTGAATTTGGCAGCGCATCTCAAGCGGGTAGGCTTTATGCCGGGACGATTCCGGGTGGGTTGTTTTTCAGTGATGATAACGGAGAGACTTGGCAGCTCAATCGACCACTTTGGAACCATGAGAGTCGTGGCGGAGACTTGTTCAGTGGTGACGCGACCAGCGAGAACAAGTGGGACGGCACACCTGCCAGTATTGACTATGGTGTTTTCGAGCCGGGTATCCACTCAATTATTGTTGACCCCCGTAACCCTGATCACCTTTATGTTGCCGCATCTTCGGTCGGGGTAATCGAAACGACCAACGGTGGTCGCACCTGGGCCGCCCGTAATAAGGGAATGTTAATGGACTACATGCCCAACCCGAAGGCAGAATGGGGACATGATCCGCATTTTGTAACTGCTTGTCCTGGACAACCAGACTTTCTTTGGCAACAAAATCACTGCGGTGTTTTTTTTAGTAAAGACGGTGCACAGAACTGGAATAAAGTCAGTATGCCAGAGAGTGGAGTGCACTTTGGCTTTCCCATCGCGGTGGACGCTCAAGATGGACATACCGCGTGGGTCGTGCCCGCGAAAGCAGACTCAGAACGTATGGCTATTGACGGTGGCTTGTTTGTCGCGAGAACCACCGATGGCGGTGCGTCGTGGCAAACATTTCGTAGCGGCCTACCGCAGGAGAACGCATATGATATCGTCCTCAGGCATGGCTTGGATGTTTGCGGTGACTTCCTGTGTTTTGGCACTACCACCGGCAATCTTTACGTGTCAGATGACCGTGGAGAGACCTGGCAATGCCTGGGGAATAACTTTCCGCCAATCTACTCGGTACGATTTGGGTAAATACGATGCCTAGAGTAGAAATGACATCCCACCTTTACCGTTTCTTCCCGGTGTTGGAGAACCGTGAAATATTAGTGCCGGAAGGCTCAGTGGCTGATGTTGTTCGTTCGGTTAACGAGATTACCCCTGGTTTTTCGGATTATGTACTTAATGACTATGGGGCTCAGCGCCGACATGTTTTAATTAGCATAAATGATAATCTCATTGTTGATAGAAACGCGCTCACAGACCGGGTAGCGGAAGATGGCACGGTGTATATTTTTCAAGCACTGAGCGGAGGGTAGAGTAGAGGCTACTATTGGTAACTACCGGCAGCACTCATTAGCCAGAAAGTGTCGGCAGGAAAGTATCAAGCCTGTTTCTAGCCCTTAATCTTCAATGATCACCTAGCTTTGACTTGATGCTCGAGAACAAATAAGCCCCCTATTCACCTGTTAGCCCTGCCGAGTAATGCGAGTGTCTCCAAACAGGGCCGGAAGTGTACCGGTATATGTTGAACGAAGTGAGTTCACGTGTTCATTCAGACTCTCCTTGCCCTCTTCATTTTACTTAAATTTTCATTCTTGATATCAAACAAGCCTGTTCATTTTTAAGCCAGTAAAATACAATCGCGCGCTTTCGATGGAATGCTTAACTTTATAGGGCCATGGAAGGGGCTAGCAATCGCTAACCTTGTTTTCTCGTTCCTTAGATCACTATATTCATTCCAGATTTGTGTCCTGCCATCGCATTTAGCGGCCGCTGGACTTAGTTTGTTTCAATCAAAGATGGAGAAGCCTTGTGTTTAGAGGTTGTGTAGTAATTGCTGTAAGCCTGTTGTTCGTTGGTTGTGGTGGAGGAGGCGGAGGCAGCAGTGACTCTGCCAGTTCCGGTGGTACAAGTACGCTTTCAGGAACGGGGCTTGATGCAAAATATAAAGGTGATCAGAGCCTAGCAACGCTGGATACCTCAACATCCAAATTGGCAGCACACAGTTATACTGAAATAACATCTAAGGTATTCGCATCTGCTTATCCTCAGCTTGCATACAATGTTTCCTCCGATGGTCCTCAAGCACACCGACTAATATCATCCCAACGTACCAGCTATAGTGACATTCCTTATCTAAAGGAGTCGATATTTAGCCAATTCACAAAACAAGCGTTTACTTCTTATAATTCGGGAACGGAACATTGCGACTCTGGGACTTTAGAAATCGTTGAAGATATTGATGAAGCATCTGGTCTTGGAACCTCTACCGTTACATATAATAACTGCCGATTTTACAGTGTGACTTATAACGGAAAGATCACTTACGAAATCATCAGTAAAGACCAAGGTGGCTTGGTCAGTGAAGGTCGGCAAACGTTTGAAAGCTATACGTCCAAAGCCGAAAACTATCATAGAGAGTTGGATGGCCATGTGTACTTTCGATTTGAGGGCTCAAACCTATCGTCTCAGCGTCACATCGAATCGGACTTACTAATCAAAGACAATATCAAAAATGAAACGACTTACCTTAAAGATTTTATATATACCCTAGATAGCGAACAGCAAACACAGACTTTGAGCGGCAAACTGTATCAGTCTAATCTAGGATATGTGACTTTAGGGTTGGATGAGCAAAGCGTGTTTGCAGTAATGTCCGGAGCAAATGAAAGCTCTTTACTGCTCTTTCCTGAACAAGGAATTGACCCGGTTACTCAATATTCTGAACAGGGTTATAGGTTGTTGCTAGATGAAAATGGTGATGGCGAATATGATTATGCTACTTGGTTTGGCGCAACTGCACTCAGCCAATATGAAGATGACAAAACGGAGAATCACGCGCCTGAGATACGTGCCGAAGATAGCGTGACCGGCAATAAAAATGAAGTCATTTTTCTTACGGTAGACCTGATTGATAGCGATTACGATTTTATAAACCCACAATGGAAAATTAAGAGCCAGCCGGAAGGGAGTACTTTTGATGTAGAGGTTTCCTCCTGGAACATTATGGAAATTACTGCAAATCTGGCAGGAACCTATGTTCTTGAAATTATAGTAACTGATAGCGATGGTGCCACCACGACTAAAGAGATTACTATAGTCGTTTCTGGAGAGCCCGCAGAGTTCAATGTTACAGGCCCTGCTGAGCTCAAAAACGGTGAAGTGTACAGTGCACAAATTGATGTCTTAAATTCGAGTAGTGGATCTTTCAGTTATAAATTGGCTTATGGGCCTGACGGGATGTCCGTTGACCAAAGTGGCCGCATCACGTGGACTGCCAATGCATTACCGGTTACTAGATTTTCTACCGCGATTTACGGTGTTGTGGTTGTTAGTCCGGGACACGAGGTGTTAAAAGAGGTTGAAATAAAAATTGATAGTAAAGGCTCTGCCAACTTTGTTAGGACGCCTCTTTCTACTCCAAACAGAGAAGATGATATACATATTGTTGACCTTGATGGTGACACGAAAAACGAAATGCTGGTCTTCTCAGAGGAAAAGCAGCTCCTATATACGCTTACTTTTAGCAATAACGATTACCAGCAAAACTGGATACTGGATGAAAGGCTGGGAAACAAAAGCGCAACTGGAGCAACGACGGGAAAAATAGGCTCAAAATCGTATTCTGATATATTTGTCACGACTGAAGATAAAATTTATCGTTTAGACGGCAAGAGCAAAGAAATTTTGGCAGAAGCTGAATTAACTAACATGTCTTACGTAAAGGGAATCAGCGTTAATGATGTTGATGCTGATAGTACACTCGAAGTTACCATTCTTGGATCCTATGGTTCTTACTCAAATCAAGACAGCCTTGTTGTTTTTGATGCAGAAACACTTGTAAAAGAGTGGTCTCTAGGTCGAAATGGTCTCGGAAAAAGTATGACAGTGGGGAATGCCGACAACGATTCTCAGTTAGAAATTATCACTAGCGGAGGGTATGTTTTTGATGGAGCTTCAAAAGTTAATCAATGGCTTTATACAGAGACGTTTGGCGCATTCCTAGCGTTGGGAGATACTGATGGCGATGGCGATACTGAACTGGTTGCTGTTGATGGTAATTATAGGGGCAAACTCAAAGTTTTTGACGTTTTAAATAAAGTGTTGGTTTCACAACAAGATCGAACACATAGTTGCGGCATTAAGGCCTTAAATCTTGATGCGGATGCTCAAGACGAAGTTGTAATATCAAATTGTAGCTCTACGAATGCCTTCTCTATTCTTGACCTGAAATCCTCAGACACCGAGGACAAGGATGTGGGTGTTAAAAGTGACAATCAGGGGGCAACTTTCAGCTTAACGCATGGCGATGTTGATAATGATGGCGATATCGAATGGGTAGGATCTCATAAAGGAAGGCTGTTCGTTTATAATGGTCAAAGCCTAGAATGGCAGGACGCTACTTGGAAAGGGGTTAACTTAGGTGGGCATTATCTAACTCTGCATCAGGGTCCATCAAACTATTCTTATTTTGCCAGAAGTGTTTTGGATTCTAGCTATAGAATTCTAGAGTTTTCTCCGTTGACGGGCATGCCAACAATAAGCTCAGATGTTAACGCTGGCTATGCAAATTACCTGTCGTTTACGGGTTTTGATTACGATAATGACCTTATTGATGAGGCCGTATTCTCTTCACGCCTGACAAACGGTAGCGGACTTAAAGTATACGATATAGGTAATGATATCGAAGAGTGGACAGTTTCAAGTAGTGAGAATTCTCAATACAAACTCCAATATGCCAACATGAATGCGGATAACAAAATGGATCTTGTAGCCATAGCACGAAACCGTATTGAGATATTTGATCTTTTTGATCAATCACTCATATGGAGCAGCGATAGACTTAATGACGGAGTTGAAGACTCAGCGGTTTATGACTTTGATAAAGATGGAGTTTCAGAAGTTATTACCCTGGACAGTACATCAATAAAAATATACAAGAAGTCCACAGACGGGGTTGTATTACATAGGAGCAAAACGTTAGATTCACTTTACTATTATGGCAATAAGTTAGTAGTAGGTGATGTTAATGGTGATAGTTTAGTTGACATCGTTATTGCTTCAATTGATTACTCTCAACCAGGCAAGCGTCAAAAATTCGTATCTTTTTCAACGGACTTGACTGAAACCTCAAGGGTGTACGGTACAATAGAGCTAGAGAAATTTAAACTACTGCCTGATTGCACAAGTGAAAACTGTTATTTGTTTGTGCTTGTAGATAATTCAGCTGGGTATCCATATCGAGATCAACTTGCCATTGCATCAACCAAGACTGGAAATATTGTTTGGAAGTCTTCGCCATTGCTGGGGAAAATAAAAGAGGACTCTCTACAAATATACAAACATGGTGATAGCTATAGAGTTTCTTTAGGCATGGAAGGAGGGGTATCGTTCCCTCGACATTGAGGCTCATGCTTAAAAATACCAATATCCCGGCTGAAACCGGGATATTCTCATGTCCACCTCATGCAGACTGCAAATCCTCAATTAATGCGGCCATAAACCGCGCCGCTTCGCCGCCTGTAGCAGCTCGATGGTCGAAGGTGAGTGAGAGAGGCAATATTTTTCTGATTTCCATTTCGCCATTTCTGGCCACGACTTCGTCTCTTGCCACGCCGCAGCCGATGATGGCGACCTGCGGGGGCACAATAACCGGGTTGGCGTAACGGCCTGCAATTGTGCCGAAGTTTGAGAGTGTTATTGTTGCGCCCTGCATTTGAGCTGGGGGAATCGAGCGTTTTTTAATATCCGCCCGCATCTGGTCAAGGCCTTCTCGTAGCTCTTTAAGTGGTCTTTTGCCAACGTTATTGAGCACGGGTACAAAGAGCCCTTCGTCAGAGTCGACGGCGATACCAATGTTAACTTCGTTGAGCAGCCGCAAACTGAGGGTGTTGCCATCAAACCAGGCATTCAGGTTAGGTGACTTTTTACAGGCCTTCGATATGGCCTGAATAAGTCTCATAGTGAGATCTGTGTCGGGGCTCCAGTCGTTGATGTCTGCATCTTCCATCAGGGTAACGGGCACCACCTGGGCGTGCGATAGGGCCATCGCTTTGGCCATTGTGCGCCTGACCCCTTTTAACACATGGGCCTCACCGTGGGTTTGTTGCAGTTTGGCGGCTTTCTCTACGTCGTCTGCGTTAATCATCTGTTTACCGGGTGCAGGGGTCAGTTGCTCCAGGTCGACATTGAGATGTTTGGCGAGGGCTCGCACGGCCGGCGTACTTTTTACGTGATGAGCCTGTTGGCTCGAAGGGGCTGCGCCGATGATAAAGTGGTCGGTTGCTGAACCAACTTCAGCAGTTTTTAGCTGGCCGACTACGGTTCCGCCATCGTCTTGTTGATCACTTTTGAACTCCACCAACGGCTCTCCGGTATGAATGATGTCGCCTGTTTCGCCAAATAGCGCGACCACCTTTCCATCCTGAGGGCAGGGAATTTCCACAATGGCTTTAGCCGTTTCAACTTCTACCATTAGCTGGTCAGCCTTTACGGTGTCGCCTGCCTTTATGTGCCACTGTACAATTTCGGCTTCTGGCAGACCTTCCCCTAAATCTGGCAGTTTAAAATATTTCATGAATTCACCTTCTTGATACTCTCCACCTGAGCGGTTAGTCAAATGCCATAACATCGTTAACTGCATGAACAATTCGTTCAACGCTGGGCAGGTAGTAACCTTCGTTACGGAGGTAGGGCATGATGGTGTCGAACCCCGTCACCCTCTTAACCGGGGCTTTGATGTCTAATAGACAGTGCTCCGCAAGGTGAGCAGCTATCTCTGCACCAACTCCTGCGCTTCTTGCCGCTTCATGGACAATAATGCAGCGGCCCGTTTTAGCGATTGAGCATTCAATGGTGTGAATGTCCAGTGGGCTGATAGAGGCGACATCGATCACCTCACAGTCCACTCCTTTATCTGCCATTAGCTCTGCGGCTTTCAGCGTCTCCTGAATCATCGCTCCCCATGACACCAGGGTCAGGTCACTGCCCTCTCGTAATGTAAAACAGGTGTCTAATGGCAGGGCGACGCCATCATCAATAACTGGTTGGGACACCGCGCGGTAGATGCGCTTGGGTTCGAGAAACAGAACCGGGTCGGGGTTTCTGATGGCAGACAACAGCAGCCCGTAGGCCCGAAGGGGTGAACTGGGAATGACCACTCTAATACCGGGTATATGGGCAAATAGCGCTTCGGTGCTCTCGGAATGATGCTCTGGTGCATGAATGCCGCCACCGAATGGGGCTCGAATCACCATCGGGCAACTTAGCCTGCCTCGGGTGCGGTTACGCAGTCGGGATGCATGGCTGATAATCTGCTCCATTGCTGCATAAATAAACCCCATAAACTGAATCTCAGCAATCGGCTTAAGACCCTGGCTGGCCATGCCAATGGTTATGCCGCCAATGAGTGCCTCCGCTAGGGGCGTATCCATAACGCGTTTTAAACCAAACTCTTTTCTGAGGTCTACTGTTGCTCTGAATACACCGCCGTTTGCGCCAACATCTTCACCCAGCATCACCACACTGTCATCCTCTTCCATGGCATGTGCCAGTGCGAGGTTAATGGCTTCAACCATGGTCTGATTGGATGGCGTGGTATTATTTGCATCGACTGGGTGAGGGGCGTCTATGCTTGTCTCGCTGACCCTTGCTTTGCTATTCACGATGCTGACCTCCTGCTCCACCCAGTAGGCAGACCTCCTGATACTGTTGTTGTAAAGGGACGGGGAGTACTTCGAACAGGTGGTTGAACATTGCAGATGGTGGTTCAGGTTTGATGTTCAGGTACTCCTCGACGGTTTTGTCGACCTGTTGCTTAACCTGCTGCTGGAGTTGGGTTTCTTTGTCTGAATCCCATAAATGCTGATGGTGAAGGTAATCCCGCAAACGTTTAACCGGTTCCAGGTCCCAGCCTTTTTTGAGTTCTTCATTGCTGCGATAGCGTGTGGCGTCATCTGCTGTGGTGTGATCGCTCAGTCGGTAGCTGACCGCCTCAATCAGGGTCGGACCTTTGCCTGAGTGAGCCCGATTTAATGCCGTGAGCATGGCATCGTAGAGTGAGACAAAATCATTGCCGTCAACCTGAACACCGGGAATACCCGCACTAATGGCTTTCTGTGCGAGTGTTTCACCGTGAGACTGTACCTCTCTGCGGGTCGATATGGCCCATTGATTGTTATTGATGGCCATTACCATCGGCAATTGCCAAACACCGCTTAGGTTGAGGCTTTCGAGAAAGTCGCCTTTTGAGGTGGAGCCGTCCCCGCCAGTTACCACTGAGGCTCTTTTTTCACCGCGAATTTTAAATGCTGACGCTATCCCAGCGGCATGACAAAACTGAGTAGCGATAGGCACACAAACAGGCATATCTTCCTTGCAGTGTTGGTAGTCGCTGCCTCGTTCGTCACCGCCCCAGTACTGTAAAATCTCTGTGAGCGAAACGCCTCTGAGGTACTGCGTAGCATGATCACGGTAGTACGGGACGAAGACATCATCGCTACGCATCGCCAGCCCAATGGCAATACCAATGGCTTCCTGGCCTAGTGATGACGGGTAAGTGCCCAGTTTACCGGTGCGTTGCAGTGCAACGGCCTTTTGGTCAAACGCTCGAATCAGTACCATGTTTTGATAGGCCTCCAATAGCAAGTCATGGTTGACCGTGTTGGGCAGCGGTTTGATAAGCTGGCCGTCGTCAGCGATATACTGCGTTGAGCTGATTGAAAAATCGTATTGTCTATTCATCCTGTTCTCCCTGAGCCCCCTGTATCATCGACCCGCGGACTAATGCTGCTGACTGAATATTGTTATTCCCGGTAGAGCCGCTGCTGAGCAATGTGGTCGGCAACTTCGCTACTGGGTCTGTTCTGGGCGCTGGATTCTGCAAATATCTCGCTTAGCGTTGCGGCGATTTCACTGGTTTTTTTGGCAATATCGGCGGCCGGTTGATGGATGTGGTTCATCGAGGCATAGATCAACCCTCCGCCATTGATTACATAGTCAGGGGCGTACAAGATGCCCTTTTCAAAGAGTCGCAAGCCGTCTTCTTCGGTTGCTAGCTGATTATTGGCTGAACCCGCGATAACCTTGCATTTGAATTGGGGAATGGTGTGGTGGTTGACGATCGCGCCTAACCCACACGGAGAAAAGACGTCACATTCGGCTGCGTAAATCTCATCGGGGGCAACGGCGGTAGCGTTAAACTCCTTGGCGACCTGCTGAAGCCGGTCGGCATTGATATCGGTCACGACAAGCTTGGCGCCTGCGTGGTGAAGTGACTGGATCAGCGGATAACCGACATTCCCCAGCCCCTGTACTGCAACGGTAATGCCCTTTAAATTTGATTGTTTGAACGTGCTTTTGACGGCCGCTTTTATACCTTCAAAGACACCTTGCGAGGTATAAATAGAGGGGTTATCTTCATGACTGGTACTGGTAACGTGGCTTGTTTGCTGATTAATGATATCCATCTCAACCGCAGAGGTACCACTGTCGATGGCAGTGATATAGCGGCCATTGAGCTCTTCAACAAACCGACCGAAAGCGGTAAACAATTCTTGACGGTTAAAGTGCCCGTTAGGCTTCATAATGACTGATTTGCCTCCTCCTTGCGGCAAGTTTGCCATCACCGCTTTGTAGCTCATTCCTCTTGCCAAGCGTAATGCATCGTTAATGGCATCATCCGCGGCGTTATAGTGAAGGAATCGGCAACCGCCCAGTGCGGGGCCCTTGCGGGTATCATGAATGGCAATGATGGCTTTGAGCCCTGAGTCAGGGTCATATTTAAAATGAAGGTCGTGTGCTTTGTTGGCTTTGAGTCGTTGGAACATCGCTAATCCTCCAGCAACGAACATCTCACTTAGCCCGCATTCGCAGGTGTATCGTTAATGTTTCGATAACGATGGGGCCAATGGCCTTCTAAGTGAAACATCCGGTATTCACGTTTAGCACAAGGTATCAACGGAGATTGGCTTTTGGCCGACTTGATGCGGTGGGTATGGTGTACCCGTTTTGCTGCATCAGGTTAATCCGTCTGCTGTGCCACAGGTTTTGCCCGCGTGTACGGAGTCACGTAATTAATCCAAGTATAGTAATGGATTGATCATTTATTGAACTGAACGTTTAGACCGACATGTTATAAAGCCTGGCAGTATGATTGCTACGAGTAATTAGTCGTTAGGGAATGGGTAGGCATTTGAGCAAATTGGCAGGCACTCGCATGCCTGCTAAAGCCTGCCAAGATATTGTTATTTCTGATATTTTGCTGGTGACGAACCGGTCCAGCGTTTAAAGGCCCGGCTAAAGGCGCTGAGCTCTGAAAAACCGAGTAAGAACGCAATTTCACTGAGCGAGTAACGTTTTTCTTTAATATAACGAATGGCTTTTTCTTTTCTAACGGCTTCGATTAGTTCCTGGAAAGAACTGCCTTCGGCTTTTAGTTTTCGATAGAGGGTATGGCGGCTCATACAGAGTTGTGAGGCTACCTTCTCTGCATCAATATCGCCTTTTGGCAATTGCTTGGAGGCAATGACTTTGACCTGATCCGAGAGTGATTTTTTGGGCCTGATCTTGTTCAGCAGTGTTTCAACGTGTCGGGTCAGTACCTTGTGAAGGTAAGGGTTACGTTTGGGAAGTTCAAACGCCAGAAACTGTTTCTTGAAGACAATCGAGCAGTGGGGCTGATCAAATTTGATCGGGCACTGAAATATCCGTTGATACTCGTCTATGTAACCCGGTTCAGGGTGCGCGAAAGCAACATACTCCATTTTTAATTTTGAGCGAATCAGTGTGCGTGCTCTTATCACAGAGATGGCCATGGTACGATCCATGTTGGCGCGGGAGTAATACTCCGGCCGCTCGCAAATATAGTTTAGATAGGCAAAGTCATCATCGACATAAAACTCTACCCGCATGCCTTGGTTGACCAGCTTATAGAGCCTTTCAAATTGCTTTAATGCTTCTCCCAGCGTGGCATTGTTGAAGAATATATGGCCTACCACTCCCATATCGTCGGGGTTGGATGACTCTCCGACATGAAGGCCGACCGCCGGGTCTTTGGTAAACTGTTCGGCAATGTCCCACAGGGATTGAAAAGTTTCAATGGGAATGCGTTGATCCGGCTGGTCAAGCTTACTCAGTGTCAGACCGGTCTGGGCTTCCAGCTTCTTTTTTGAGAGCCCTTTTTTAATAAGGTAGCCCGATAACGAGCGAGTGGAAGAGGCATTTACTGTGACTTCGTTGTTATCGTCTTGTTTGTCTTTTGCAGTCATTACCACAGTGATCAATCCTTAGACGTGTGAGTGGTTTAAGTTGCCCAACGTTCTTGATTTGTCACTATTCAGTATTTCAGGTTTTAAGGAAAATGCAAAGAGGTCTGTTTTGCCTGGTAGTTAGCGGTGAAGGTTATTCATGGTACGATATCACTTTAATTTACTTCATTACTCGGTTTGTAAGGCTTTGAATTCAGACTGTCAGGTGTTCTTTGAAACGACGAAATAACGGTCACGGTTTTACGGCAGCACTCGCTCACCATTGGGCCCTCAACGGGCTTGTGTTTTTTGTCTTAATTTTTCTTGCAAGCCCATCTGTATTGGCGAATGTGGAGGTTATTGTTACAGGGGGGGATAAAGCGTTAACGGATAATGTAAAAGCCCGTATCGGAGATGTTGATGATGCGGAACTTCGTAATCCAAGGCTTTTGGAGCGAAGGCTTAATAGTCTGGTAACCGATGCAGTCCAAGTATTGGGTTATTATCACTGCGAGTGGACGATTGAGCTGGCCCCTGACAAGGTCATAGTTGAGCTGGCCCCCGGGCCGCCAGTGGTTTTGCTGGCGCCTCACATAAAAATAAATGGCCCAGCTGCTGAACTGCCGGTATTCAATAAAATAATCAAAGATCATCCGCTTACGGCTGGAGAGCAGCTGGATCACTCTAAATATGACGCACTGAAAAAAGCGCTAATGCAGAAGGCGCAAAGTCTTGGCTTTTTCGATGCGAATTATACGGAAAGTGAACTTTTGGTGGATGTACGTCGTAATGATGCACAAATCAGACTGATGATGAAGAGTGGCGAGCGTTACCACTTTGGTGAGGTCACCTTTGATGGCAGTCAGCTTAGCTCTGAATTTCTACATACCATCGTGCCGTTTAAACAAGGGGCCCCTTATGAACGAGAGTTGCTGGTCTCCTTTCGAAGGAAACTATACGAAACGGGTTACTTTTCGTCGGTTTCGGTGGATACGGAACGGGTTGTTCGAGAGGGGCAGAAGCAGGTTAACCTAAAGGTGAGTGCAGAAGATACCAGCCAGCATCAATTTGAGGTGGGGCTAGGGTTTGACACCGACAATGGCCCAAGGGTGCGCTTTAACTGGGGCATGCCTGTTATTGGAACCAGAGGGCACGCCTGGAACTCTACCTTGGAAGTCTCGAAACCTGAACAAGAGGTCAGTGCCACCTACCGAATACCGTTGCAGAAGCCGCTGACACATTTTCTGATGTTTGATACCGGGTTCCTTCATCAGGAGATCGAAAGCACTGAGTCGAGCCTGTTTAATGTCGGCGTGGCAAGGCTTAACCTTAAAGAGAACAACTGGCAGCTGCGCTATGGTGTAAGTGCAGACTATGAACGTTATCGACAGTCTGATGATGATTGGGTTGATGTTTTTTATTTAGTGCCCAAAATTGGCTGGATGAGAAGTGAACTGGACAAAGGCCGCAGCCCGGCACATGGTTATCGATTGTGGCTAACGTTTTCTGGAAGTTCAACCGAACTGGGAGCTGATGCCAGTTTTTTTAAAGCGCATGCGGGTGTTCGTTGGCTTACCCCGCTAGGTAAAACATCCTTCAGGCTTCTTTCACGGCTGGAACTTGGGGGTATTGCAACAGACGATCTGCTTAAAGTGCCGGTTTCAAGGCGCTTCTATACCGGAGGTGATCAAACGGTTCGAGGCTATGACTACCGGTCTTTGGCAACTCGAGATGAAGAGGGCGAACTCATTGGTGGGCGCTACCTTAATGTTGGCAGCCTGGAGCTGAGTGGTCGAATTGCCGAGCATTGGCGGGGTGCTGTTTTTGCGGATTCTGGTCGGGCTTATGATGACCCTGACGAGTCATTCTCCAGCAGTGTGGGCGTTGGCGCTCGTTGGTTGTCTGTCATAGGTGAGGTGCGAGTTGATCTGGCACACCCATTAGATAGCGATGCCGAAAACCCTATCATGCTGCATATCTCCATGGGGCCACCGTTGTGATGTGGCTAGTGGTGAATTTCCCTTCAGCCGTCGTTATTGCATTAAAAGTGCTGCGATGGCTGCTCTATGTTTTCGGTGTGGTTGTGCTGATTGGTTTGGCATGGTTGTTATCAACCCGCGAAGGCACGCAGTTTATTGCCGGGGTTGCGAGCCAGCAGCTGCAAGAACTACAGCTGGATGATGTTGAAGGTTATGTACTGGGTGACTTAACGGTTGGCCGCTTGCAGTGGCGTGAAGAGTCAGTGGTGGTTACGGCTCACTCTGTCAGCCTGAACTGGTCACCACTCTGTTTATTGAATAATAAACTATGCATTGAGCCCCTCTATGCGGCACGCCTTGAAATCACGGTGCTACCCGGTACCGAGGATGATTCACCCGCTGATGATGGGCTACCGGTTATCTCTATGCCGGTAGGCCTTGTGATCGATGAAACCCATATTAAAACCCTGCAATTAACCATCGAGGGGCAGAGTCACATCATTAACGGCCTTAAGTTTTCCGGGCGTTGGGTAGATACCTTGCTTTCGCTGTCGGACTTTGCCGCCAGCTACAACGGATCAGATCTAAAAGGGCTGGGGTTATCTGGCAAAGGAGAGCTGGATTTTTCGAACCCGTGGATCAGTCAGTTTGTCGGGCGAGTGGACTATCCGCTTCCCGCTGATATAAGTCAACAGCCACTGGCGTTTGAATTTGAGCTGCATGGTCGTCAGTTAGCCTTTGACATAAAAGGTCAGCTGTCTGGCGATTGGCCGGCACAGCTTTCGTCAACAATCTCTTTTGATGACCCTCGTTTGCCGTTGTCGGTAAGTTTCGACTCACCTGCATCATGGATTGTTCCGCTAGGCAGTGAAACGACACCGCTGGATATTTCGCAGTTCTCTGCTGATGCCAGTCTCCGAGACCTGTCCCTTGAGGTGGAAAGCCGTCTGAAAACTGCCTATTGGAGTGAGTTAACGGTTTCGCTCGATGCACAATGGATAGAAGATCGCTTGCAACTGAATAGCGCTACTATCGACTCTAAATATGGTCAGCTACAACTGCAGGGGGCATGGGTTACTAGCGAGCAGATGCCGTTTGATTTCAGTATACAAACTCACCAGCTCGCCCTCCATCAAATCAGTCTTCCTGACTCTGCGACTCCGCCAGTGCCGTATCCTGTTATTTTTGACAGCGACTGGCGTATTTCAGGCACTGCTAGTGAGAGGCCAAATATCAGCTTTTTGCTTAAGCGCTTTGCAGGGCAAATTAACCAATACCCCATTGAGGGGCATGCTGCATTCAGCTATGACACTGAAATGTGGCATGTGAAAGAGCTTGCCGCGTCTTCGGGGCTTAACAGCCTTAATATTAGTGGTTCATTGGGCGCGAATGGTAAAGAGTTCAAGGGGGTTGAAGCGCATTTTGACATTCCCGAACCGGAACGCTGGATACCGGAGTTGAAAGGTGCCGTTGAAGGGGCGGTCAGTCTTGATGGCTCAATCGAAAAAGCTGACATTAGTGGAAGGGTGACATCCAGCAAGCTGAATTATGATGACATATCCGTAGGTGCTATTGAGGCGGAGTTTGACATTGTGCAGTCGGGTTTTCAACCGAGCATGCTGGTATTCAGCGCCGAGGCGTTAACCTACCAAGGCGTTGAGATTGAATCGACCGACTGGCAGTTAAAGGGTGATATTAATGGCACGTCTGTCAAAGCGGGGGTCACACTCAGTGACACAGGTACTGCCACTGCACAGTGTGACTTAACCTGGGAGCTGGGGCAGGGCAGCCAGAATTTTACGCCACCGGATAAGGGGCAAGTTGAAAGCCGGTGTGCAGATGTACGGTGGCGCTCAGATACCTATCCTTATTCACTGCTTACGGTTAGGAATAAAACCCCCATTGTTGTTAATTGGAATTTTGCCAGCAAGGCCCTGTTGATTGAACCGTTTTGCCTTGTCGATGATGATGTTGAGATCTGCAACCATAAAGACGCGACCTGGGACCCGGTTAATGGCTATTCATTATGGCTCAATACAGAAGCACAGCCTCTCAACCAACTTATTCAACGTTGGAACGTTAAGGGGTTAGCGGATAACCGTATTGAGAACGTAGGGCTACAGGGAGAACTCAGCGGGTTTGCCAAAATAAGTCAGAAAACCGGTGGCACCATTGATGCTGAAATCGCATTGCGTGTTCCAAAACTGGATCTGTTATTGCAGCGACTCAGACCGCAAGTCTATGACAGTCGCTCAAAGCACCACTTAAAAGATGACTCCAGCCCATCAGTGTCGATAGTTTTTGAGCCACTGACCCTTTCATCGACCATGCAGAATGAAAATATCACCATGAAGGCTCAGTTCTCATCTCCCCAGTTAGGTGATGCCGAAAGCCAGATGAGACTGACTGATATTGCTAAAAAACGGTTACTGGAGGGTGAATTTTCGCTAAACGAGCTGAACCTGAACTTTATGCAGCCACTTTTGCCTGCTGTTGAGACGCTTAAGGGGCTGTTCTCGAGTCAGTTAAATGTGGCGGGATCGCTTAATAAGCCAAATTTATCAGGGCAATTCAGGCTGTCTGATGGTGAGTTTAAGAGCGACTATTTACCCGACCGTTTTCATAAGATTGGTGTAGAGGGAGAATTCAGTCAGCAGCAGCTTGATTACAGTGGCTCGTTTAAGCTGTCGGGTGGTGAAGCCAGTTTAAGTGGGAACCTTAACTGGCAACAAGAGTGGGTATTGAATACCTCTTTAACCTCAGAGTCGTTCGACATTACGCCTCGCTCAGGTGTTAATCTCAAGTTAAAACCGGATCTGAAGCTACAGCTTAAACAGGGCTTTGCCGACTTATCCGGGACGCTGGAAGTGCCTCATGCTCGAATTAAGCTGGACAAGCTCCCTGAAGGCACTAAATCGGTCTCCAGTGATGCGGTTGTCATTGGAGATAGTCAGGAGGATTCCAATGCTAGCCCATGGCGTTACCGGGCAGATATCAATTTGATTCTGGGTGATGATGTGTATTTCAGAGGTTTTGGTGTGAACACCTATCTCACAGGCCGGTTATTGTTGAGGCAACGACCGGGGCGTGAGCTGGTTGGTATAGGGGAGATTGCGACAGAAGACGGTTTCTATACCCTATTTGGTCAGCGCTTAACGGTTAAAGAGGGGCTTTTCATATTCAATGGCCCGCTTGATTCACCCGACCTTCAGCTTGACGCGATGCGCTCTATTCCTAGCAGCGCTGTGAAAGTGGGGGTGAAGGTAACCGGACCAGCGGCTGAACCGGAGGTGATCTTTTATTCGCAACCGACTATGAACGAAAGCAGTATTATTTACTATTTGCTAACCGGACGGCCCCCTGATCAAAAGTCAAATAACTCGGCTCTTTTAAATAATATGGTGCTATCTGCGGGGGTCTTTGGTACAAGCGACTTTACCGAGAAAATGGCCAACAAGATAGGCGTTACTGATCTGCAAATAAGTACTCAGTCAGATGAGGAGGGTACCAGCCTGGAGGTGAGTGGTTACGTGTCTCCTGATATTTACTTGAAATACGGTACAAGCCTTTATGATGAGGCGAAAACAGTGGCCGTGCGTTACCGGCTTCAGCCTAACCTGTTTATTGAAGCGGCAGGCGGACTCAGCAGCTCGCTGGATCTTATATACCAGTTTGAGCATCGTTAAAGGTTGTTTACAGGTTGCAACAAATAGTCAAATGATCGACCCATACTGTCAAGCGACTGAAATATATTTTAGCTACTATGAGCGCGTAACTTAAACAAATTATCCGATATCCCGATGGACATAACTCAGGGGCGTCGGATCGGCAGAGCTTATAAAAGGCTAGGAGAGAATTGTCGTGGAATTAGAAATCTTTGTACCTCATTCGGATCTTGAACAACAAAATATGGATGCATTGGCTGTTTACCTGAACGAGATGTATTTCTGCTAGCGTTTTGGTGCAGTTAGTCACTCAGTTAGAAAGTTGTCAGCACTCGCTCTGCCGCCCTGTTAGTTTACACCAACAGGGCGGCTTCTTTTTGTCTGGCACCTATTTCCTGTAATCTATTTCCTGTAACCTATTTTCTGTAATCTTCGCGACATCACTCCTTGTTCTGCCCGACCTGATGGTGCATAGCCTATTCAAAATTCGTTAAGTAGGCGATTACCAAACTACCGGATAGAAGAACGTTCTATGAAGCGGGGAATAGAGCTTGGGTCGAGTCGTCTTAATTAGTCTTCCGGGACTTCATATTTGTAACCGACACCATAAACAGAATGGATCAGCTCTTTTTCCGGGCAGACCTCAGCAATTTTCTTTCTGATTTTCTTGATGTGGCTGTCAATCGTACGGTCGCTGACTACGCGGTGGTCGCTGTAGATATGATCCATTAGCTGCTCTCTGGAATAGATCCTGCCAGGGGCTGAAAATAGTTTGCTCAGCAGCTGAAACTCTACGGCTGTAAGCGATACTTCCTCATTTTTAATGAGCGCTTTATAGCGGCTTTCATCTAAGGACAGAGTGTTTGATAGCGCACTTGTGTCAGTGGCAGGCTGGCTGCGCCTTAACACCGCTTTAACTCGGGCGACGACTTCCCGGGGGCTAAAGGGTTTGCATATATAGTCGTCTGCTCCCAGCTCCAACCCCAGCAATCGATCAATTTCTTCCACCCGGGCAGTGATCATAATAATAGGGGTATTGGAAAACTGTCTTATCTCTTTACAGACTTCCATGCCGTCTTTGCCAGGCAACATCAGATCCAGCAGTATGAGATCAGGTGGTGTTTGCTTAACAAAAGGTACAACGTCCATACCATTTGAAATAATAGACGTATTATAACCGGATTGAGTCAGGTAGTCGGATTCTATGGCTGCGAGCTTTGGCTCGTCTTCGACAATGAGTATTCTGGTTGGCATGGTATTACTCTCTCATCAGGGTATTAAAGTCTTTGGTCGAGGCTTTGATTGAGGCAGTAAGCCGAGTCGTTATAAGCCGTGCTGCTATGTGCACAGCGGCAGTTTTACGGTAATCCATAATCCTCCCATTGCTGAGCGCTTGGCAGACAGCTCACCTTCATGTGCCTTGACGATATTCTGACATATAGAGAGGCCTAGCCCGGCCCCGCCTAATGCTCTGTTTCTGGAGCCTTCGGCCCGGTACAGGCGTTGAAACAGTTTGCTTAGCTCGTCAGGTGGCACGCCAGGCGCTGAGTCCTTGAAGTGCAGTGCGATATGGCGGCTGCTTACCTCTTCAACAATTTCCAGTGTGCCAGGGGCATCCGTATAACGGAGGGTATTCTTAAGCAGGTTGCTGAATAACTGCTTCAGGCGATTAGCGTCGGCCTGACAAAAATACGACTCCTCTTTTGAGGGGGTATATAGAATGGTAATGCCCTTTTGTTCAAAGACCCTTTGGAAACCCTCAACGCAATCTGCTAATAACTCGCCCAAATAGAGTTTTTCTTTTTTGTAACTCAGCGCCCCTATATCTGACATTGATAGTTCATAAAGGTCGTTGACCAGCTGGCTAAGATGCTCGACTTCGCTGTGCAGTGATGAAATGGCGCTGGCTGACGACGCTCTAACGCCGTCCTGAATGGCTTCAATTTCGCCCTTTAAAACCGCCTGGGGGGTTCTCAGTTCATGAGATATGTCGGCTATCCACTGCTGGCGCGACTTTTCGTTCTCAGCCAAGGTATGGGCGAGGGTATTAAAGTCTTTCGACAGCTGCCCCAACTCATCATTAGAGGTAACAGGAATGACAGTATTGTAATCGCCACTGGTGAGTTTGCGGGTGCCTTGGGTCAGTTGTTTGATCGGGGTGACAAACTGGGCCGCAATCGGCAAAACTATCAACAGTGGAATCAGGATCATGACCATGGTGATCCAGCTAAACGCCTCAGTTTGTTGCTGTAGAAAAACTCTGTCTAATTCACCCGTCAGCTCTTTTTTCTGCAATTGACCCACATAACCAACAACCGTTCCGCCACTGGAAACCGGGTATAAGGTGACCTGATCCAGTTGGCTGGCCTGCCCGTATATTACGCGCTTATTATGGTCTAAGAGGAACGGCCTTGGTGTGCCCATAGATGTTGGCGATGGAGGAATGTCGTTCGCCTCCGGCCTTGGCGGAGCCTGGGATGTAGCTGGCGGACGAAAGCGGTTTCCGCCTTGAGGGTCAAAATGTGGAGGAGGCCGTCTATCGCTGTAGCTATCTCGTGCTCTATTGGCAAAGCCAGGGCTTCTCTGAGGAGGGGGTAAAGATATGCCCAAGGCGCTGGAGAACATCTCTCCCCAATAACGGCGATCATGCTTAACTCTGTCCCAGCTACCGGTTTGTTGCCACTCCCTGCTTAGTGCTTCAGCCAGTCGTTCATATTTGGGGCCTTCCTGAGCATTAATATAGGCGAGAAATCCGCGGTCAAAACTCCACTGCATGACCAGATACATACATATGACCAGACCGCTGGTCGCGACAAGCAGAGTGGTCAGAAGTTTGAAGCGAATACTGTTCATGTGTGCAACGGTCTAAAAGCTGAGGTGGACTTTCATGACTTACTATACTGCTTCATTTTTTTAATAAGAAGTGGTTGCAAGCGGTTTCCTTGTTATTTCCACATTTGATCGAATGTGAGGCCGAGACTGCCTGAGCCACAGCATCCTTTTCAGTAGTCCTAACCCGTTCAGCAGCCCTAACCAGTTCAGCAGCTATAATCTGTTTGATAGACGCTTAGAAGGACTAATAGAGCCGAGTTGTTAACTTACGGCTGGCATCTTTGGCGAATAGCATTTCCAATCTTAATGACACAAATGGATTTGGGCTAAAGTCTTCTGCTCTTTGGAACTCAATGCCGGGGGTTAGCTCATAAAACAACCAGTCTTTATAAAGCCGGCGACGGTAGGTAGCCTTAGTGTAGTAGTTGGTAATCCGGCTACCATTTTTCTCTTCGGTTACGACGCCTAAGGCATACTGAATGGCACGTTTGTCATCAACATCATGAAAGATAGAAAACTGTTCCAGCAAGCTGAATGTTTCTATCCGCTCTTGCCAATCGAGTGCACTGGTCGCGCGAAAGAGAAACTGCTCGGAAAGCCGTCGGTCGAAGTCCAGCTGTGAATAGGTACCAAACCCTTTGCTTTCGAATATTGATACCTCCTGTGAGTAGATCATTCTCCAGTATTCATTTAAGTCCCAGCCTCTGACAGCCCTGAAGCGTGCAAAAGGGTCGGGTGGCCATCGGGCCTTTACCCCCCAGTCGAAAGAGAGTCGGCTCCACTTTTCTGATTCAAACAGGTAACGAATTGAGCCATATAAACCGTCGTTGGCTTCCCTATCGGTACTTGGCAGCTCAGACAAGTTTCGCTCTTTAAGATCCAGCTCTTCGTCCGGATCGTTTTCAATAACCAGTCTGAGCTTTTCCTTAGTAACCGGGAGGTCAAGGCTGAGTTTAACGCGGGGTTTGAACTCGAATCCATCATATTTTGATGTGTCGAAATCAAAATAAATTTTCAGAAAACTTTTATTGCTGTCCTGATAGGCTCGGGTGTCATCCATAAAACTATCCAGATAGGCCCCGAGCGTTGATATGTCGTGCCCCCACTCAGTTCTTTGTTTCTCAACCCATTGCATAGAGTCTGGATTAAGAAATGGCTTAGTTGCTTCATCGCCTTGTTCGCTTTGCTCAGATTTCTGATCTGAAGCTTGTGCAGGATGTTCATCAGATGAGGCTTTGGCGCGCGCAGGGGCTGTTGTATTCGGGCTATCTGATGAGGCATGTGTCCACTGAATGTTTAACGATGAAGTAAACACAATAAAGAGTAATGGTATAAATTTTCGCATTAAGGGAAATACAGTCCTTTTTATTCCTATTCGCTCGCGATATGGCAACCCAGCTTAACCGACGCCATGGCAAACACTGTTAGACCTGGGTCAAAACGCCGTGCAAAGGCTCCATACTATTCAAAACACAGAAGTATTTACGCATTCCTAACAGTATAGCAATCGTTTATGAACGGCTAGCGAATCATTTACTAATACGGTTTTTATTTGTTATCTATTCACTGATATTAGTGGGTTGAACTTGGGACTCTTACATATTTGCAGCTATTATTTGAAATAGGCCATAGTGATGAGTGGCTAGGCGTTTCAGTGCGGTGGATTCTACTATTGGTGATGTCTGTAGAGAGTGAATTATGTCTAAGGGGCAAGAGAAACATCAAAAGCGTGTTAACGAACTGCTGATGCTGGGGAAAGACTTAGCCCGAAGGGCTCATTCGAAATGCGAGTTGTGTGCTGCAACGGGGGTTAGTCTGGCAGCCTACGAAGTGCCACCAGTGCCTGCTGAGCCGGATATGGATAAGACGTTGTTCATATGCGCTGTCTGCTCGGCGCAAATTGATAACCCCGGAAAAATGGATCCACATCATTGGCACTGCCTCAACACATCGGTCTGGTCGACCACGCCTGTTGTTCAGGTGATGGCTGTTCGCATGCTGGAAAGGCTTGTAGATAGTGAAGGCTGGGCGCAAGATCTGTATGACCAATTATATCTGGAACCGGAAATTCAGGCGTGGGTCGAAAACGTCTAATGCATTGGGTGCTACTCCCTCTGTGCCGTTAAATGGGGTTGTCGGTCTTCTTTTTTCTTTGTCTGAACTTTTGGTTGAACTCTCGGCTGAACTACGTGCCGCCTTGTCAGGCTATTCGTCCTGATATTTCCAAACCATCTTAAAACGGTATCTCTTCTTCTTAAATGGTGTAGAACCATACTGCAGTTAAATGGTCACATACGTTGGAGTGAGTGATTTTAATTTCAGCTGTTAGAAGGAGGAAGTGATGAAAATCTTAATCCGGAATGTAGTATCTGTAGCGTCTGTGCTGGCTATTTCGCTTTTGCCTGCGGTGGTATCAGGGGAGTCTCTGGCGGATAGAAAATCTGATACGGCTGTTGAAACATGGGGCAGCCATGAAGCTGAGCTAGAGCGCGCGATTTTGACTGAAAGTGTCGAGCCTACTGCAGCCGGTGGTATAAGCCATGATGGTGTTGCTGGCTCACAGGGAGATTCAGGTACGATGTCACATAGACAAGGCATGAGTGAAGATCATGGCATGAAAAAGTACAAAAGTGCGTATGAGTACAAGAGGGAGGTCTTTGGAACAGACTAGTATCAAGTAGTTGAGAGGCCGAGTTAGTGTTGGGTGATGTGGTGATTTAGGTCGTCATTACCTGCATGGGATGCTCGTAGCTGGTACGGTGTTAAGAGGAGTATATGCTGGCTTGTTAATAGAAGATAAAAGTCTTTCGGTTGCTGCTCTGATGTTCGCTGAAAGCGTGTTTTTTGACTACTTTTAGGACGTGGAGTGATCGAAACTCAGAGCGCATTGACTAAATAACGCAGAGGGGGTGAGAATTATGCCTTTTCAGAACTTGTTAGATTATTTGAATAGCCATCAAGCGAAGTACTCTATCGAGGTTCATTCTCCAGCATATACCGCGCCAGAGGTCGCTGAGCGCGTTCATATACATGGTATCAACATGGCTAAGGTGGTGGTACTGAAAATTGATGAGAAACTATCTCTCATGGTCGTGCCTGCTCATTACCATGTAACGTGCGAAGCACTGGCCGACGAGATCGGTGTTCATGCTGTTGATATCGCCTCGGAAGCAGAGTTTAAATCCAGTTTTCCTAATTGTGAACTGGGTGCGATTCCTCCCTTTGGTGAATTGTGGAATATGGATGTGTGCATGAGTACCGCTTTTCATCAGGATGCTGATATTGCATTTAATGCGGGTAGCTGGTCAGAGCTTATTCGGATGCCTTGCATGGAGTATATAAGAATCGCTTCGCCAGTGCTGGTAGAGCGTGGTGCTCAGGTTCCAGGGCTGAGTGCGAAAAAAATTGCACAACGCCACGGGCGGATGGCAATTCATCTGCATTAATAAAAGACCCTTTTTTCTGGTAGGCTCAGATATTACATGAGTCTGCTTTTAAAAAGAGCTGTTTAAGGCATGATGGGCGGCGTCGCTTTCCGGCGAAGCTTGTGGTGTGCCTCGACGATCTCTTTCTCCCGGAGGGGAGATTGTTGTAGGGTTGCTTTGTGTAGAAGTGACTCGATGCGGTTTAGACTATCTTCGTCTACTTCGTTATCACTTATATTTCCTTCTGCCGTAATACCGTATTTCTTAAGCCTTTTTTTCGCTGCGGCTTCCAGTATCTTCATAATAATCTCTCGCTTCTGGTTAATCTTTGCCTGCACTAACGTTTCCGGGGCCCAGGTTGCAGGGCCTGGTTTATAGAGTCGGTATCATAGCGTGTATATATGCGCTTGATTGGTCGCACAATCCGGGACGATCAGTTTGCTCTCGCCGTCAGTGTGGCCGTCGTTGGTGTGGTCAGCATTGCCGATATTGGTATTTTTGTCACAGGCATTGGTGGCATGCAACAGGTAGGGCATCCACAATTGCCCTGTATTGGGGGTTGCTCCCAAGCCTGAAAATGAACTCAGGTATTGCCCGGTGTGAGTGAAAACTTTGAGTGACCGGTTTACTAGGTCATTGACGACTAAATACTGTCTGGTTACCTGAATGCTGGTGGGCAGCAGAAAGTTGTCGTTATCAGTGCCATACCCCTGTTGGCCAAACTGATAGCGGTACTCTCCGTTGCTGTTGAGCACTTGAATGCGGTTGTTCATTTGATCCGCAACGTAGACATTTCCCTTATGATCAAGTGAAACATCAGAAGGGCAGGAGAACTGCCCGTTACCGCAGCCATGCTCGCCATAAGTATTGATAAAACCAATAATACCGTTTTTTGATATGCGCCAATGGGCAATTCGGTGGTTGCCCGAGTCTGCAATATAGATATCGCCAGTTGCATCGTTAACGGCCATACCTTGAGGCTTGTTTAACTGCCAGGGCTGGCTACCATGTCCTCCAAAAAATGAGAAATGAACCAGATCGTCGAGATAAGGGTTATATTGCAGCACGCTTATAAATCCAGACAGGTAATTACTCACCAGAAACAGCGCAGTACCGGGTGCTAGCTGTCCAGGAATTGCAACGGGAGAGTGAAACGCCTCGACTCCCAGCGCTCCAGGGATCAATGGAAAAAGGCTCTCCGCTTCTGCCGCCGTGTAGGGCTCTGAAATATTCGCCCGTTTTACTTGCCGGTTAGCGCTATCTAACAGCCAGGCGTCTTCGCGGGTATTCTTAATCCGTGATGTCGGAGCAAAGCGGTTATTGAAAACCATGCCTGCCAGCCTGTTCCAGTTTTGAGACCAGGCGTTAACGCTATCGAAAAACCACTCCACAGGCTTAAATGGGTTATAGACGGGTAATGGGGTAAAGCCACGCTGCTCGGTAACGGATTGTTGAGCGGGTGATACCGGCTTTCTGATCGCTTCGGTAATGGCAGAAGTTACAAAATAGAGTTGGCCAGGGTTATTGCGCGCAGGCCCTGATACATACTCAGGCACTGCCATCGGTGCGTTATCGAGCGCCAGATAGCGGCCCACTGTGGCCAGTATCGGCTCCGAAACAATAATATGCTGGTTGCTTTTAGGGTGGGCAACAACCTGAATAGGGGCAAAAAACTCACCGAGCGGAAGCAGCGCTTCACCATCTAGCGAATAACGGTTGATATGATTGGCTGAACCGCCAGGGACATACAGTATATTGTTGATGACGGAGACATCGCGGCTGAGCTCTAGGTCATCAATCTCGGGTGTGCCCGTTGCTGCAAAGGGCACACCTTTGCCTGACAGGTCACAGCGAACGATGTTATAGAAACCGGTGTTGGCGATATAAAGGTTACCATCATTGTCGCTTGATATTCCTTGAGGCCACAGTAAGCCCGGGTCGGTCGCGCCCTGTATGCTCTGAATGTCACTGATAAAATCACCGTTTTCGGTGAAGATTGCCACTCGACCACCGCCCTCGGCGTTAACAAAAAACTCATCGGCCACACAGAGTTTCCCATCGCAAAACGTAAGTCCGTTGGGGCCTTGTAGTGGTAGGTGAGCTTCTCCCGAATCGCCAAAAACCTTAATCGTCGAAAGGGTTAAGTTCCTGCTGTATTGTACTATCTGAACTCGGCGGTTAGCGAGATCGGAAATGTATATCCAGGGTTTCTCAGGGTGATGAAGCAAGCGGAAAGGCATATTAAACTGCCCTGGTTTTTTGCCAGGTTCGCCGTATACCTTTACCACCCTTGTCATATCAGGGCTCAATATCACAATCCGGTTGTTACCGGTATCGGCAAGCCACACTCGCTTGAATTGGTCGCAGCACAAGCCTACGGGTGAGTTAAAGGTGAATGTTGGCTGATCGGCCAGTTTAAAAGGCGTCCGGGGGACGGGTAGATCAGCATTGCTACCAATACTGTGCTGGTATTGAATTTCCATATCTCGTTCCTGTTGCTAAAGAGTCCCGGCGGAGAAAACCGTTGCGACCCTGAAACGCGTTGCACTGGGAACTTTTTGTTGCCCGCGCTATTGCTGAGGTGGCCAGTGACCTTCACTAAGCAGTTCGTTATAGGCTGTTACCAGCGCCTTTAGAAGTTGTTGGGCATGTTTGGTCTTCTTGGAGACAACAAAACGCGCCTCCAGTGAAGAAATACGATTATGCTTCAATGCCTTGATAGGTATCTCTTTTAGCTTGTTTTTCATCGGCCCTGAATAGTTTAGCAGATAATCACAGCGGTTAAATTTAAGCATGTTAACGGCTTGGCTTTGAGTGAAGGAACGACACTCCGTGACGTTATTTATAGGGCTTTGGATATAGTTAATCCACCCACCGTAGCTATAGCCGTGCAGTGTGATGATGCGCTTTCCAGACAGATCCTCCTTGCGTCGTATGGGCTGTTTGTCGCCAAGCCAGTAGGCGTTCAACTCAATGGTTGCAACGACAGGCTTACCTATATAGGTGGTATTTTCGAACTCCGGCAGAGTTGATAGCCCGATCCAAAGATCCAGGTCCCCATTAACGATATCATTTGCCATCCTTTTGGTCGGCCGAGAGTGTGCAGCCCAGCGATATCCAGCTTTGGGGATAACCATTTTTGCCAGGTCAATCAATAACCCTTCTGGATTCCCTTCTTCATTGGTAGAAAATACGGGGGGGAACTCAATGTAACCAACTGCAATTTCTTGAGCTTTGGCCAGATCGCCAGCGCTTGCAAACATAGAAGCTACCGCCATGTAGCCGATAAGAAAGGTGGAAAGGCGTTTTTTCATTACTATTGCTACACTCACAATATTTGCCAATATTGCCGAAAATGCTAGATGCATGCAGCAATATTGGAAGTTTACAAACTCTTCCTTTATAAAAAGGCATATTGAAGCGAGCAATGTAGTCGCTGGAGGCAATAGGCCAAATTGAAAACTGCTCTATGTTTTCAAGTGTTAAGTTCGATTTATTAACAGCTAAGCACAAGATTGTAACATCTCAGGTCATCGACTTTACACCAAGTGAAACCTTCTAACGTATTATTTTTGTTAGATAAAGATACCTTTATGCAACATTGTACAGTTTCACAGATTACACTATTGTACTGAAAATTGCCTTAACATTTGTATTTCATCAGCCCAAATTGTTTCGTCTATGGTCTCCAATACCAATGGAATATTACTAAATCGTTGGTCACTCATGATAAATCGAAAAACGTCCAGGCCAATGTGCCCCTGGCCTAGGCTGTGATGTCGGTCAAGGTGACTGTCGTAGTCGCCCTTAGAGTCGTTAAGGTGCATGCCGCATAAATAGTTGAACCCGACTACACGGCTGAATTCTGCAAATACGGCTTCACAGCTCTCAATCGTACGGAGGTCATAGCCTGCGGCGAAGGCATGGCAGGTGTCCAGACAAACCCCCACCCTGGTTTTGTCATCAACCTGTTCGATGATAGCGGCCAGCTGCTCAAACCGGTAGCCCATATTGCTACCTTGTCCTGCCGTGTTTTCTATAACGGCCGTCACGCCTTTAGTCTTTTGCAAAGCGATGTTGATTGACTCGGCAATTCTTGCAATACACTCTTGTTCAGATATCTTTCTCAGGTGGCTGCCGGGATGAAAATTGAGATAAACCAGCCCTAGCTGCTCACATCGTTGTAGTTCATCAATAAACGCGGCTCGTGACTTCTCCAGAGGCTCTTGCTCAGGGTGGCCCAAGTTAATCAGATAACTATCGTGTGGTAGAATTTGTTCGGGCTTAAAACCATGAGTTGCGCAGTTGTCTTTGAAGGCTGAAATAGATTGTTCGGTCAGGGGTTTTGCATTCCACTGCCGTTGGTTCTTGGTAAAAAACGCAAAGGCTGATGCATCTAATTTTGCTGCATTCAGAGGGGCGTTTTCCACCCCTCCAGCCGCGCTGACGTGAGCGCCGACGAACTTCATCTGTGTATTCCTGTTTAGTGATCGCGTTACTTAGGTGGGAATTTAGCAAGTAGTTTTGCAATAACTTTGTTGATTAGCTCGTCCCGTTGTTGCTGGTTGGGTTCGTCATAGGGCAAGCGCTTGTCGCCCGTCGCTCGCCAAATTAACTTGTTGTGGTCAGGTTCAACAAAGTCGATGCTCATTGAGCCTTGAACATAACGGTCAACGACGGTTTCATTCACCGGATTTACTTCCATCGTCATCGCGATGCCGGTGTGATAACGCCCTGCATAACCATAACCGTAGCCACCAACTGTTTGATAGGTTCTCGAGTAGCCGTCATATACCTTCTGGGTTTCGACATCAACCTGATTTTTTGCAGACACATGGTAGTTGACGAGAAAATCAACCACGCCTTCTTCTTTCTTGATCATGCCTTTTTTTGCCAACTGCTGATCGATCATATAGCGGATATTGGCGTCTAGCAGCTCGTCAATCTGTTCCTCATTTTTGGCACCGTTTTCTTCTGATGCTTCTATGGCCTTGCCCGTGTGCCAGCGATAGTACTTGAAATCTTTAAAGTTGGTTGCCTTACTGTATTCGGTTTCAATTTGCAGCTTGTTTCCACAGCCTGAAATAAACAGCGACACCAATAAAATGGCCAGGATGTTCAGATGTTTTAATGGGGTGTTCAATGTTCTCTCCTTTATGCTAACTCTGGGTTCTAGGGGGCTAGCGTTTCCAGGTTGGTCATTACTAAAATTGTTATCATGATGCCAATCAGAACGAGAGTTCTTATCAATCGGCATCGTTTGCATGAGGTTGTCATGGTGTGCTTTAACTGTTTGTCAGGTCGGTGCTTTTGTTTTTGGGGTTTTGCATTGGTTTACGGCAGACAATTTGAGCGATGGCCCTGTCAGGGTCGGATAAAATGCCTTCAAAGTAGTGTAACGTTTCCCATTCATTAAACCAATCTCTTAGCTCGCCCGTTTTAAGAAGAAAATCGGGGTTATCAGGGCGGCCAAACTGCCTGTTTTCGATGGTAAATGTTTCGTAGATGATGATCCCGCCAGGCAAAATGGCATGCTTTAATGGTTCAATCAGAGGTCGGTGCAGGTAACGAAAAACCAGTGCTGATGAGAACGACCGCCCTTTAAACGGTGTGGTGCCAGGTTTTTCCAGGTCAATATGCCAGAGTTCATTGTCGCTGGTGGTGCTTGATAGAGACTCAGTCACCTTATCGAGCAGGGTCTCAGATTTATCGGCGAAGGTCACTGGCAGCCCGTTGTTGGCCAGAAATAACCCGTTTCGCCCGGCTCCGCAGGCCATATCGAGAATGTTGCCGTGATGAGCCGCCTGTTTTAGCTGGTCAAAATACTTTTCCAGCAAACGGGAGTGAGCGCTATTTTTACAGTGACCGGACATGGATCGTGTTAGCCTTTGCTGTCGTGGAATGAGTTGATTCTGCGGCGATGAACGATGGAATAATAACGAATATCTCCGGGCGCGTGAGAGATAATGGCCGATATAACAACGATGGTGATCAGAACCAGCTGGTTGATGAGCATATTGCCACCCAGAAACATAAGCAGCAATAACTTAATATAAATGACAATGCCCCTTATCTGAACGAGCCACAAAAAGTTCGATAAGGCATCAATCGCTACCATAGCAACACCGGTAGCGACCGCGGCATACCAGTACCAGACCCATTGGCTGAATGGGACGTTGAACAGTACTGCGCCGCCAACACCAATGACGCTCAAGATGTGAAGCGTTCTTAGTATTATTTTTAACCAGCGTTTGCCCGGAAAGTCACCTAAAAGAGAGAGCTTTCTCGGCATGAGTGAATCCGTCTTTTTTCTCATTGAGCATTCCTAAACTAAGACTGTGGCGGGTTGGTGCAACGTCCAACACGGCTTAACGTCAGCGGGGCAAAGCAACTGACAGGCAGTTGTCAGTTATATGCGTAATCATTATTGTAAACCAACATCATACAAGAGACGAACCCATGGCAGAACCGCTAAAAAACGCCTATAACCTGAACTATATTGAACGCTTGGCCGATAGCATTAAGCGTGCATGGCCGCCGTTTGATAAGCCACTGTTTGTTTCCAAAGTGCTTGACAGCCAATGGGAAAGCAAAGAATTAAAAGCACGTATGCAACATATTTCGCGCATGATGCATGAGTGCCTGCCGCTGCCTTTTGAGCGGGCGGTTAATATCCTGCTGGCAGCAAGCACTGAATTTGGTGGTTTTGAAGGGATGTTATTCCCGGACTATATAGAGCAGTTTGGTGAAGATGAGTGGGACTTGTCTGTGTTAGCGCTTGAGCAGCTCACCCAGTACTCGAGTTCTGAATTTGCTGTGAGACCCATGATCTTGCGTGACGCCCCAAAAATGATGGCGATCATGCTGAATTGGGCATCACATCAGAATTATCATGTCCGGCGTCTTGCCAGTGAAGGTTGCAGACCACGACTACCTTGGGCTATGGCGTTACCTGAGTTCAAACGCAACCCGGATTTAATATGGCCCATTATTAACCAGTTAAAACAGGATGACTCGCTTTACGTCAGACGTTCAGTGGCGAATAACTTAAACGATATAGCAAAGGACAATCCGTCAGCGGTTATAGATTGGTGTAAAGAGAATATTGGACGACATCGCGACACTGACTGGATCATAAAACATGGATGTAGAACGTTATTGAAACAGGCCAACCCTGAAGTGATGGCGCTATTTGGTTATGCGCCTGCATCACGGGTTTCAGTTGATGAGGTGGTGATCAAAAACAAGCGGCTGGCAATTGGCGATGATCTTCTTTTTAGTTTTGGAGTATCAACAGATAGAAAGGCATTGTCTAAATTGCGAATTGAATATATCGTTGATTACGTTAAGGCAAATGGGCGGCACTCGCCAAAGGTGTTTATGTCGTCTGACTCAGAGTATGCCGAGCGCAAACTCTCATTTGAGCGAAAGCACTCTTTTCGACAAATGACCACCCGCAAACACTACCCGGGTGTGCATAAACTATCGATTCGTATTAATGGCGAGATCAAACATACCCAGGCGTTTGAACTCTATTAATGGGACCAATAAGATGATGATGGTACCTAAAAACTCATTGGTTTAGCAGTAAGGACACTGTGAACCGCGAATAAAGGTCTATACTGAAAGCTAAAACCTGTTAATAATGCGTGCTTAGGCTTGTTTAATTTGGAAACACTAAACTCTTCACAAGGAGGTACGTTACGTGTGGCATAAATTTGTTTTTTTACCTGTAGCCCTTATTCTGTTTGCTCTAGGTGGTTGCAGCTCGGTCACTCACTCTGAGTCACTCATGGTTGCTCGTTCAGACAAGCATGGAGGGGGCGTTAAGGCCATTCGCCACTTGCAAAGGGGGGATGACCAACAGTGCGAGATTAAGGTGACACAGAAATCGCCTGTGCAGAATGACCTTAATTCTGAAATATGGATGGTGTTAGTCTGTGAAAAGCTCTATCAATATACGGTCACATTTGAACCGCAAACTGAAGATCGTTACAAAGTTACGGCAACCCGATTTTTAGACCCATAGATAACATTGGAGGAATATGTGACAGAGGAAGTCGTCACTTTTCACCGCCACAAAAAACATACCCTTCGGGTTCTGATCAAAGGAGATTGGAGTATCTCCTTTGGTCTGCAAAATACCGATCACTTTCTGGCCCACCTAAATGAGGCATCTGAAACCACTCACCTGATATTTGATACCCGTAAACTGGGCGAGTGGGATAGCTCTCTCATTAGCTATCTGGTTACCCTCAATGCACTATCTAAAAAACAGGGCATAAATGTTGACGTGAGCGGGCTGCCAGAGGGTATTGTCCGCCTTATTGCGTTGGCGGAAGCAGTACCTGAACGAGATGGCGTGGCGAAGCAGGCGGCGAAGCTCAATATCGTTGATAACGTCGGGCAGGGCGTTATTGGAGCTATTAAGCAGTCCATGGCGTTTATTACCTTTTTAGGTGAAGCGATACTCTCTTTAGGGCGAATGATAAAAGGACAAGCGGTTTTCAGGCGCCAGGATCTCTCTATTTTCCTTGCGGACACAGGCCCTTCATCGCTGGGAATTGTCACACTTATTAGTGTCTTGATTGGTATGATACTGGCCTTTGTGGGGGCTGTGCAGCTCGAGAAATTTGGTGCAAGCATCTACGTTGCCAGTCTCGTGGGCCTGGCAATGGCAAGAGAAATGGCACCGATGATGACGGCTATCATTATGGCCGGTAGAACCGGAGCTGCTTATGCCGCCCAATTAGGCAGCATGCAGGTTAACGAAGAGATTGATGCGCTAAAAACAATGGGTGTTTCGCCGGTGGATTTTCTGGTTTTGCCTCGCTTGTTGGCGCTTATTGCGATGATGCCGTTATTGACTATATATTCAAATATGATGGGCGTATTTGGCGGTGCTCTAGTCAGTATTATTATGCTTGATCTCACCTGGTCTATGTACCTTGAACAAATGATTGCTACGGTACCGCTTACGCATTTTTTTATCGGTTTGATCAAGAGTTTGATTTTTGGTGTGCTGGTTGCGTTGTCTGGTTGTTATATGGGAATGAACTCCGGCCGCAGTGCCAGTGCTGTCGGTTTGGCAACCACCAACGCAGTGGTGATGGGGATCGTACTGATCATCGTGTTTGACTCGCTAGTGACGATTGTCACGACTGTTTTTGGGGTTTGAATGATGACACAAGAAAGCCCTCATATTCGCGTGCGAAACCTGACTCTGAAGTATGGCGATAAACTGATTCAGCAGGACTTGAACTTTGATGTCGGTCGCAACGATATATTTATTATTATGGGAGGGAGTGGTTGCGGAAAAAGCACCCTGCTGAAACATATGATTGGCCTCTATCAGCCGGCAGAGGGGCAGATTTTTGTTAATGATGATAGCTTGTGGGAAGTATCAGGGACTCAGCGGCAGTCCATGATGAAAAATTTTGGCGTCTCTTATCAAGCTGGTGCACTTGTAAGCTCGTTGACGCTGTCTGAAAACGTTGGTATGCCATTGGAGCTGTATACTAACCTGCAACCAAAAGAGGTCGCGGAGATTGCCAGTTTAAAACTATCCATGGTTGGGCTCGCAGGTTTTGAAGACTACTATCCATCTGAAATAAGCGGCGGGATGCTAAAAAGAGCTGCCTTGGCCAGAGCGATTGCGCTTGACCCTGAGATTCTTTTTTTTGACGAACCCTCTGCCGGGCTCGACCCTGTCAGTGCTCGTCTGCTGGATGATCTTATTTTGGAGTTGAGCGATACCATGAAGTCCACTATCGTGATTGTGACACACGAGTTGGCGAGCATATTAAGTATCGGAACGAATTCGGTATTTTTGGATACCGACACCAAAACCATGCTGGCTACCGGGAATCCAAATCATCTGTTAACGCACTGTGAGAATGGCAAAGTCCAACAGTTCCTGAGACGGGGGGAAGCGGTTAATGTGGAATAATTTAATGTACAGGTTTGCTATTGGGTTGGCGGGTATTTTATGTCTCAGCAAATGAATGCAAGAGCGATCGGACTATTCACGATCGGCGCGATTGTAAGTGCCGTCATTGGTATCTTATTGTTTGGTTCGGGCGATTGGTTTAAGAAGCAAAACCGCGTTGAAATGGTGTTTACCGGGTCAGTTAAAGGGCTTGGTGTAGGCTCGTCAATTACCTATCGTGGTGTCAGAATCGGCGAGGTCGAGTCTATTAATATTAGCCTTTATGAAGACGAGAATAATATTAATATCAGAACGGTAGGCGTGATTATTCAGCAACAGCCAGGTAACAGCTTATTTAAATTCAGTACGGATCATGATGAGATTCTTCGAACACTGATTGCGCAGGGCGTTCGAGCCCAGCTAGTACAAGAAAACCTGGTCACGGGGCGTTTGCAAATTCAGTTTGAATTTTTTGAAGACCGGCCAGGTTATGCGCCTCCAAGTAAGTCTGGTTATATTGTTGTGCCGACGGTGCCCAGTGAAATAGAAATTTTTGGTGAAACGTTGAGTAAGTTAGTCGAACAGTTTGGTGATTTACCGATAGAGGATATTTCCAATAATCTCGCCGCGGTGGCTGAGGGCATGAATAACATTGTGAACTCTGAGGATGCCCGTCTGTCGATGCGAAACCTTTCCCAAAGCCTGCAACACCTGAACAGTTTGCTGAGCGAACTGGATGAAGAGAAAGATGAAATAACCGGTGAGCTTATCGCGGCGACTCGGGCAGTTAAAGGTATGGCTGACTCAGTGGCGTCAGCGGCAGACAGTAGTCAACCATTGCTGATTGGGGCCGCCAGCTCATTGAAAAAGCTTGATCAGTTACTGGCACAATCAAGCAGAACATTATCAACGTATGAAAAAATCGTACAGCCAGGATCTGAGCTTAGTGTGACGCTAGTGCAAACACTGAAATCGTTTGATCGAGCCTCAGAACAAGTACGGCAATTAGCAGAAACGTTACAGCGAAACCCTGAATCAATTTTAACTGGCAAACAACGCTAGGCGTTACTGACAGGGTTAGATGACCATTAAACGATGGCGAGACGCTATAGATATCTGGAGACAGTATTATGAGGCAAGTGCAGGTTATTGGGTTGGTTCTTTCGCTGCTGCTAATGACTGGATGTGCAACACCCACACCTTCCGCTAAAAGTGAGTTCTACCTGCTATCTTCTCCGTCATTGCCGCACCGACAGATCGACTTAAATGCTGATCTTGTGGTGATTGGCCCTGTGACGATTCCTGATTACCTCAAGCGCACCTCGATAGTGACACTCCAATCAGATACTCGCTATGATATTGCCAAGTTAGAGCAGTGGGGGGGAGACTTGGAAGGAGAGATACAGATGGCATTACTGAAAAATCTTTCTGCGATTGATTCCAAAAAAGTATATGTCCAATATTCAGGGCTTGCGAGCACGGCTGAGGCTTATAATCTTAGAATTGATATCTTGAGATTTGATGCAGAGCTTGGTGGGGTGGCCCGGCTTGAAGCCTCTTGGGCATGGCTGGATCAGGGCCGCAATGTTGTCTCTGCCGGATTATATTCAAAAACCGGCAACGCAGGAATTACAATGGAACAAGCCGTTGCGGCACAAAGCGAGCTGCTAAAGCAGTTATCGCAAGATATATTCGAAGCGTTGTGAGGAATAACTCTTGGCAAGCGCTATGAGGTTAGTGCGACAGATGTTCTGACTCCTCCGGCGTTAAAATGTACTGGTCTTCGACATAGAACTGTTCTGAGCGGCTACGCTCCCACCACTGCTTCCAAGGCTTGCCAATGAGTTGGTTCTCTAATAGCTCCCGTGGTTTTAATGGCGGAATTAAACTCCCCACTGGCATTAATAACCCACTTGCCGAACGTCTTTTGATCATTTGCGGTTTTAGTTTTGCCGGGTCGTCTAACCCCATGCTTCCAACTAACTCATAAAAGTTTTTCAAGGTGTTGTGGTGGAAGTTTTTCACACGCTCACTTTTCTCGCTTATGTTGATGGCTTTTGATCGAGCCGGGTCTTGTGTGGCAATACCTGTAGGGCAGCGGTTGGTATTACAGTGACGGGACTGGACGCAACCCAGCGCCATCATCATGGTACGGGCTGCATTAATAATATCGGCCCCCACTGCAATTTTGGTGAGGACATCAAAACTGGAGGCTGTTTTTCCTGAGGCGATAATCCGGATTTTATCTCTTAATCCCACTCCAACCAGTGCATTATTTACCAGGTAAACGCCTTCCAGGCAGGTCATCCCTAAGCGGTTGCTGAACTCAACAGGTGCTGCGCCCGTACCACCTTCAGCACCATCTATAGTAATAAAGTCCGGCGTGATACCGGTTTCCAGCATGGCTTTACATAAGCTGAGAAACTCTGCCGGATTGCCAACGCAAAGCTTAAACCCGACCGGTTTTCCGCCACTGAGGCTGCGTAGTCTTTGCACAAATGACAGTAGTGCGATAGGGGTGGTGCACTCGGGGTTAACAACAGGGGATATGCAGTCTTTTTCCATTGGAATATTGCGTATATCTGCAATCTCTTTGGTAATTTTGGCTTTGGGTAAAACACCCCCGTGACCGGGTTTTGCCCCTTGGCTCAGCTTAATTTCGATCATCTTTACCTGAGGAAGCTGCGCTGTTTTTGCAAACCGCTCGGGATTAAACTTTCCTTCTCCATCGCGGCAGCCAAACAGCCCGGTGCCAATCTGCCATACGATATCGCCGCCATGCTCCAGATGATAAGGGCTTACACTGCCTTCACCGGTATTTTGATAGCAACCAGCCTTTTTTGCACCGAGGTTCAATGCCTCAATCGCACGGGAGCTTAAAGAGCCGAAGCTCATGGCCGAAATATTCAAGTATGAGGCTTCATATGGCTGAGAGCATGCAGGCCCGCCGACCGATATCCTTTTGGCTTCGTCCCGAATATCTTTAGGCGATAGCGAATGCCATAGGCTGAGATAATTGTCCTTCATCAGGTCCTGCTGTGTACCAAAAGCAATGGTGTCACGCACGTTTTTTGCCCGCTGGTAAACCAGTGACCGCTGCTCACGGTTAAACGGGGTTTCTTCGGTATCACTGGCAATAAAGTATTGTTGGATCTCCCCCCGGTATGATTCAAGAAAGTACCTGATATAGGCAACTACAGGGTAGAGGCGATTGAGATTATGAGAGCTGATATTCAGGTCGTAAAACCCAACGGCCGTGTAGGTCAGTGTTGATATGAACAACACCACGCTGAGGGGGGCACCCGATTCACTCCAAAAATAGAAGGCACCGAAATTACCGATACTGGCAATAAGCCAATAGACGACCTGCATCGCAGTCATTCTGTTTCCTTGTCTATAGTTAGGGGGATTAACAGCTTGAGAGCTTTGCACGACTACTGCGCTTACAAATTCATCGTTAAAAAATGACTCAAAATGCTCATTTATTCCAATAAACTGCGCTTTTTCGTCATTTTTTGCCTTGTCTTTGCTTCGCTCATAACATCGTGCAAAGCTCTCAGCTTAATACTAGCCTGTTTATTGTTGTTTCAACAAGTAGGGAGATATAATCCCGCTAATTTCAATTCGAACCTATGGCTATAAGAGATAACTAATAACGCTATGTCTGAGGTGCGACCGTCAATATTCTACATTGATCTACTGCGTTTTATTGCTGCGATTGCTGTTGTTGTCATTCATGTATTGGGGCCATTCAGGTTTTTGTATGGTGACATTAGTGACTCGGACTGGCTTGCCGCGATGGGTTACAACAGCATCAGCCGTTGGGCGGTTCCTGTTTTTATGATGATCAGCGGGGCGCTGCTGATATCAGACCATAAGCCGTTTGATTGCCAGCGTTATCTGACCCGCAGGTTGGGTAAAGTGGTGATTCCTTTTGTCGCCTGGACGCTAATATATGCATTCGTCGGTGGTTTTGAAGGGTATAGCTGGAGTGAGGCTGCAACGGTTAAGCTTCTACTGGAATCAACCAATGAGCCCGTCTGGTATCACTTGTGGTTTTTCTATGATTTCATCCCGCTATATTTTGTCATTCCGCTGTTGGCGCTTGTGCTGTACCAAATGCGTTCCGAGCATGTGAAGCTTCTGCTGTCTGCCTGGGGGCTGCTGACGCTAATGCACCTGCTTAAGGTTGAAACGCCGCTAAGGCAAAATATTGTACTCTATTCGGGCTACCTGGTATTGGGTTGGTATCTGTTTAACCGTGATAATCGCCCCGAGCTCAAGTACTGGGTAGTGGCGGGCGTTGTCTGTCTTTTGTTGAACGCCTTTGGCAGTGCTTATTTATCCTTCACCGATGGCAAGTATCGTGCATTTTTTATGGGATACAAGTCTCTCAATACGGTGCTTATCGCCGGGATGCTATTTGTGCTGGCGCAATGTTATGCCGAACGCATACAAGGTCGTTTGCGGGATGTGGTGTCTATTGTCTCCAGATATAGTCTTGGGATATATCTGGTTCATCCGTTGCTATTGATCCCGGTGCGAAAGCTGGAAAACGGCGTGTATGATTTTTTTGGCTCAAACTGGTTGGCCATTCCGCTGATCAGCTTGCTGGTTCTGATTGTCGCACTACTGGTTACGATGATACTGGCAAAGTTGCCGTTCGCCAGACGATTAGTGCCCTAGGGGGTTGATCGTTATCCTCAGTCAGCCTTCTCGCGCTGTTTGTAGCATTATTCGCCAACGGCTCTCAAATGCAGACAGACCACCGGGGTAATGTTTGTCCCAGAACTGCAATGTGTCGAGTTCCGAGCATGGGTTTTCTGCCATCTCTGCCAGTAAATGACGGGTAAACTGCTCACCTTTTTGGTGGTTTTGCAGCAGGTAAATAACAGACCATGCCAAGCTATACATGGTTCTTTGATTGCGTGACCGCCACTCCAGATCTGATAGCGTCAGGTAGTCCCGCAAAGAGGGCAGTTGACCCTGCTTTAATAGTGTTGATAGATGGCGAAGGTGATAGCGGTTAGTGTTGGTTGCCCCAGCTTTGAGCCCGCTGTACTCATAGCTTTCGAAGAATTCTGCTATCCCCTCATTAAACCAGATCGGGGTGCGGCCAAATAGCCCTGCGTTAATAACGTGAGTCGTTTCATGTCGAGCTATGGCGCGGGTATGCTGATCATAACGCTGTCTCATGACGACGGCTTCGTTGTTTAAGGCGGTATAAAACCCGGCCGCAGACTTAAGTGAAGGGGCGTGCGCCTGCCGGTATTGTTCAAACCCTTTGGCCGAGTTAAAGACTTTCAGGTTAAGGTCAACTTGTCGCAAGTACTGGCTGGCCATTCGGTCAGATAGATAGCCGAATATCGCGCTGACATCTCGTTGCAGCTGTTCGCCAAGCAGCGTGGGTAATACCTGTTCGGGGCTGGTCAGGTTCATTCGGAAAAACTGTTTGTCTGACCGGTAGTTAGCGGTTATCTCATCACTGGCCTGTTGTGATGGTTTGCTATCCGAGAAATGGACTTGCCCGTTCTGATCCGTCCAGCGAAAAATGCTTCCGGTTTTTTCGACCGTGGTTATGGAGCGGGTATTGGTTTTTAAACATAGCGCTGGAATGGCATGCTTTTCAACGCCGCTTAAAAGAGTCTCCTTAAGCGGTATCGGCGCTCCACTGGAGCGTGCTGGCTGCTTGCTCTCAGGAGAAGAGGCGGGCCCGGTTACGTGAAGCGGCTGAGTGTTATCTGTGCCTGCCTGGTTTGATATTGGCAGGGTTCTATCGAATGGAATGCCGAACAGGTCAAACACCCAATGCTTTTGTGGTAACGACAAATTTCCCCAGGTTATAAATGCAACATAGGCAGTAAAAATGATGCCGAGCAGTGTTTTCAGTAATGTCGTCATAAGCGAATACGTTTGAGCTGATAATTAGGTGCCTGAACTGCCAGAAGCCTCTGTCTATACTCATTCTATCAAATCTAATGAGTGCCCAGCGTGCTCTATGGCTAAAAACAGGCCTGATCTGTAGCTATCGACTAGTATAATAGTAGACAGTAATAGAGATTGAGAGCGTTGAGCAGGAGTCGTATGGTGGGAAAGGTCATTGATTTTAGGATTCCCGAAAAAGATGATATCAATGAAATTAAAGAAGCATTGCGTGAGCGGCTCTATAAAACAGGGCTCAATGATGACTTTGTTGAGTATACCTGGCCCCATTGCGATGAGCTGATTAAACGTTTCTCATCAAAACCCGGGGTCGACAAAGAAGTGGTGATGGAGTTACTACACCTTAGGATTAATCTCGATTTAGAACACTTTTCCCGTAACCATTAAAGGGCTCTCAATCAACATATTGCAGCATCAGGCTGAATATCTCATCTTGAAAAATCGGGTCTAGCGGGATTAAATGCCCCGCTTCAGGTTTAATGTATAACGTGGCATTGGGGATCGTGGTGGCCATATGTTCTGCAAATCGCCAGGGCACGAAGGTATCTTTCTGGCCTTGGAAAACATAGGCCGGAACGTTAATCTCCTTCAGGCTAAATTCCCAGGGTGACCACTGAACCTCAAGGTCTTGAATGGTGCCTTTTACACCTTGTTGCAGCGCCTCTTGCTGGTTGCGCATAAACAGGTCGGCAACCTGTTTGTCTTCCAGTATTGTCCGGTCATAGGCCGACATTTCCTTTTCTGCCATTTTCATATAGAAATTGGGTAAAGACATATCGGTCCAGCGAACCAGCTTAATAGCCTGCTTAAATAACTTAGGACGCTCTTCGGATAGTTCAGGGCCGCGTAAATCGTAATCTTTCATTAATTCCTGGGCCTGATCAAACTCGCCAAAATTGGTATAACCCGATATAGAGATGACAAATTTCGCTCTTTCGGGGTATTGGTGAGCAACCGCCAACACTGGGGGACCTCCACTCGACCAGCCTAACAAACCAAACTCGTCTATACCTTTTTCGTCTGCCAACTGCTTAATATCCTTGGCGAAATCCAGCAGGCCATAGTTGTCAATGTAGTCGGACTGGCCCAACCCGGGGCGGTCGATCACGATGAGGCGAATACCATACTGCTGTGCTTTTTGATCAAGAAAAAGCAACTCCAGACGAGAGCCAGGGTTGCCGTGGGCATAGAATACCGGGAACCCCTCTATATCGCCTCGCTCCAGCCATGCTACTTTTCGCTCTCCCCTTATTGAGAATTGAGGAATGCCGTTATCCGTTATGGTGCTGTCATAGATGTTTCGGTCAGCTCGAGGCGATGCACAGGCAGTAAGCTGCAGCACGACAAATAATGCGACTATATGGGTGCAGGTTCGTTGGATCATCCTTGAAGCTCTCTATAGGTTAAAAATGTATGTAGCCCACTCGGGTAGTGATTGCTGTTGGGTTACATGGCCTTGTTCACACTTTAGCAAAAAACGGTGTGGAATATCTGAGCTAGTGTTATCAAATACATAAAGAAAATCAACAATGTAACGTGCTGCTTTTACATTTTCTATCGTCCGGGGAATTCGAGACTGAATTTTATCCTCCGGAACATTATGCCCGCCATGGTTAACCCTGTGTTCCACTCGGCGTTTATTGAGCTCTGCTAATTCAACATGAATAAACACCAGAGTTATTTCATAGCCGGCTTGCTTTGCTTTAGTCAAAAAATCTACTTTTGAGGCGTGAGAAAACACCGTTTCAAAACAGAATGAACGGCGTTCTTTAATATACTGTTCGCGTAATGCGTCTGCCTGGCGCGCCGCCTGATAAGAGAAAAACTCAGGGTTCTCAGGGTGTTGCTCTGCGGCAATCAGGTCTGCGTTAATAAAGGGGATCTTTAGGTGAGCGATGTTATGACGATAAAAAGTGGTTTTACCCGCTCCGTTACCTCCTACGATGACCCATAGGACCGGTTTACTGTTGATGGTGGTATTCCTTTAATTCTAAAATGTACTATTGCGGGTTATTTCTGCGGTTAACTAATCATCAGTTGATGCTGTTACCTGTCCATTGCTTGCTGAATAATAAGGGTGTTCAGAGTTCTTTAGCTCATTAATGACACCTTCACGGTTAGGCGCTTCTGCCAGTTGGTCGAACAAGCTTCGAGAAGCGGCTATACGCTCATCCGGCGTTAGATCGTCAATGGATACATGGCCTTCCTGAAAGCTACGAATACGCGATAGGCTAAAACACCCCGTCTGTTCAACCAGTTTGCCAATTTCAGCCCAATATTCTATTTGGCCTGCTGCAGACCGTTTTAAAAATCGGCCTTCCTGGCTGGCTGTATTGACCAGTTCATCACTTAAACGTACGGATTTTGCCATGATTGAGTATCACCCTTAGTTAGAGCCCATCCAGATATACTTTCACACTGTCATCCCCGCGAAGGCGGGGAACCATAACTCATTGAAATGACTGGATTCCCGCCTTCGCGGGAATGACAACAGGAACAATGCCTATATATTTCTGAATGGAAACTAGTTAGCATTAATAATCAGATTACAACAAAAGATCGCATAATGCGATCTTTTGTTGTTAAAAGCAGTGTTGTTAATAGCCGTACTAACTAGCATTCAGGCGTATTGACCTGTATTGCCAAGCCTCCCAATGATGTTTCCTTATATTGGTGCTGCATATCTTTACCCGTCCGCATCATGGTTGCGATTACTTTATCAAGCGATACTACGTGGCGGCCATCGGAATTAAGTGCCAGCCTCGCGGCGTTAACTGCTTTAACTGCCCCCATGGTATTACGCTCAATACAGGGGATCTGTACTAAACCACCCACCGGGTCGCAGGTTAACCCCAGATTATGCTCCATGCCAATTTCAGCCGCGTTCTCAACCTGCCATATTGAGCCGCCCTGAATGGCAGTGAGTGCGCCAGCTGCCATTGAACAGGCCACGCCCACCTCTCCCTGGCAGCCGACTTCAGCAGCCGAGAGAGACGCACCTTCTTTGTATAAAATGCCAATGGCACCTGCCGTTAACAGGTAGTCGATGATTGTCTGCTCCTGACGGGGAGCCAGATGCTCTATGTAGTACTTCAATACTGCGGGGATGATTCCGGCGGCACCGTTTGTGGGGGCTGTTACCACTTTCCCGCCAGCGGCATTCTCCTCGTTGACTGCCATGGCATAAACACTTAACCAGTCAAGAATATCGGTTTTGACCGGTTGGGCTTGTTTCGTCTTGACTAGCGCTTCAAAGAGTTTGGGGGCTCGGCGTTTAACCGCCAGCCCTCCCGGTAAAACGCCCTCGGTGTGCAAACCCGACTCGATACTGTTGTTCATGGCGTTCCAGACCTCTAATAAGCCTTGCTTCAGGTCTGACTCTGATCGCCAGCAACGCTCGTTTTGCCATATCAGCTGGCTGATTGAGCACTGTGCCTGTCTGCAATGTTTGATCAGCTCTGCGGCAGAGCAAAAAGGGAAGGGGCAGTCAGCTGATGTTGAATCTGAGCCAACAGGAGTTCCCGATTCATCGCAGATAAACCCGCCGCCGACTGAGTAGTATCCCTGGCTATGAATCTCCTCGTTATGGGCGTTGTACGCCTTAAACATCAGCCCATTGGCGTGCAGAGGCATTAATTCGCTGGTCAGAAAGACGATATCTTTGTCTGGGCTGAATGTGAGGAAAGTTCGGTCATCATAGCTTAATTGCTGGTGATGATAGGCTTGCGTGATGGCCGCTGCTTGCTCTGAAGGTGTCACTGTCTCGGGTCGCAAGCCAGATAAGCCAAATATGATGGCGTTTTGGGTGCCATGGCCCCTACCGGTCAAGGCAAGCGACCCATATAGCTCGCAGATAACTCGGCTTGTATCGGGGGGAAGTGACTGCAAAAACTGCCAGGCCGCACGCATAGGGCCAACGGTGTGGGAGCTGGATGGCCCTATGCCAATTGAGAACAGGTCGAGAACACTATGAGCCATAATAAACCCTCATACTATTCAGTTAAGTATAGACCTTGCCGCGACTGCTATTTCCGCTACCTCAAATCACTCTCAAAACTAAGCCATTCTGGTTGTTTAATAACAGGTCAGAGTAAAATGGCACTTATTTAAGCGTAACGGTGGGTGATTTCTAACATTATTTGGTGCGCAAGCGCACATCAGCTGTAGCCTTGATGAAAGGAGGCACGACTGTAATCAGGGTTGGGCTATTTGAAACTTCAATGTGGCGGGCTCCTTGATTCCGCTGCGAGGCTGTGAAAGTATCCATAGGCTCCCCGCTGTATAATATCGTCGCCTAACGACTTCGAAGATATAAGAAAATGGGAAGACAATACAAGAAAACACACTCCCGCGATCAAGGGGATTTGTTTCCGAGCCATATGGATGACTACGTGCATGAGAGGCATCCCATCAGAGCCCTTGATGCCTATGTTGAATGTTTAGACTTAGGAAAGCTCGGCTATCAACATACCTTAGAAAACAAGGTTAATAGCGGGCAGCCTGCCTACCCTCCCGGTGCGTTACTCAAGCTTTACCTCTACGGATATCTAAACCGCATTAAGTCGAGTCGTCGGTTGGAACAAGAGTGCCACCGTAATATAGAGGTGATGTGGTTAGTTCAAGGGCTTAAGCCAAGCTATAAGACGATCGCTAATTTTCGCAGCCAAAACCGGCGTGCGATTCGGGAGACTCATAAAGAGTTTATTTTATTCTGCAAGAAACTTTCGTTGTTTGGAGGCCAGTGCATTGCTATTGACGGCAGTTTCTTTAAAGGAAGCGCGAGCCGCAAGAGCTTTACGACCACCACAGGTCTCAAGAAGAAGCTCAAAAAGCTAGAGGCGCATATCGAGCAATGGCAGAACGAGCTAGATCAGCAAGATGCGCAGGAAAAGGAAGAAGAAAACAAGCCCAGTGATATTGAACTGGAAAAAGTGCTTCAGCAACTCGAAGACTGGAAAAAAGAAAAACAAGATAAAGAGAGCGAATTAAAAAGGTTAGAAAAATCTAAAAAAACACAAGAGAGCAGTACAGACAAAGATGCCCGTTTACTGAACAAAGGAACTCAAAAGGTATCCGGCTACAGCGTACAGATAGCAGTAGATAACAAGCATCACTTGATCGTTTGCGAAGAAGTCACAACGGAGCCAAACGACCTTAAACAATTGCACCCAATGTCGCTAAAAGCAAAGAAAATACTGAATTCAGATGAGTTAGAAGTGCTTGCTGATGCGGGCTATTACAGCGGGGCGCATATTGCTAAGTGTGTAAAAGATAAGATAACACCTTATGTTCCCAAGCCTAAAACGGGGGGTAAAGGGAAAAAGGGAAGGTACACAAAAGACCAGTTCATATATGATGCGAGGAAAAATCATTATGTGTGCCCTGCAGGAGAGTCATTAAACCAACGAGGGTCGCCCCGCACACAGAACGGACAAGTATTTCATCGCTTCAGTGCATCAGAAACAGTCTGTAAAAGCTGCCCCCAAAAAGCAAGCTGTCTTGGGGAGAAAATACCTTGCCGAGTCGTGTGGCGAAGTGAGAATGCAGACCTGCTCACAGCTCATCAAGAACGAATGAAGGTAAGCAAAGGAAAAATGCGCGAGCGAAGTACACTCGTTGAGCACCCATTTGGCACGATGAAATCTAGAGCAGGTTGGAGCCACTTCCTGCTAAGAGGCCAAGAGAAGGTAGCGGCTGAGTTTAGTTTAATGGCGTTATGTTATAATCTCACACGTGCACTTAATGTGTTGGGGTTCGACAGGCTCCTTGAGGAGATAAAAAATAAAGCTCTGTTTCGCCTTAATAGAAGGAGCCCAGAGCTATATTTAAAGGCCTATAAGTATTACCTGTTTCTACAGACAATAATTATAAAGGCCGTTGTAATGACGCCAGATTCGCTTCGAGTTCGTTTTGAAGTCAAAGAATCTCTTGCTTGTTAATACTTTCACAGCCTCTGCGCTGCATCACGGCTACGGGTATCCAGGAGTCTTTGGTGCGCAGCACATCCTATAGGTTAGAATAACTTGGCTTAAGTACGTGTCATTTAGGTCAGAATGCTATAGTTAGAGGAACAAAAGTTAGACCTCTTATGATATATCACTGGTGGTAATAGATGACGGGACTTTTTCTGGTGTTAGCGGCGCTCAGCGCGTGGCTGACTTACAACTTGTATTATCCTATCTATAAACATCCCAAAGGGGTGGTGATTAGTTTTGTCTCTGGCTGGTTAGTTGGTGAGCTGGTGTGGCACCACTTGGCGGTGCAAGTATTCATTACTTTGCTGTTTGTTGCAGCGGGTGCCGTTGAAGGCTTGCCGGGTTCTGTTGGTCTGCTAATGCTGCTGGTCTCATGGTGGGGGATGATCATGTATCAGTTTCAGGCAGGCCTGGCCGAAAGCCAGGTTGAAGAGAGCTTGCGCAAAGGGCTTGGAGCAGACTATAGCCAACATATACGGGAAGATATTGGCTACCAGGGTAATAAAATTTTTACTAAAAAGCAGTTGATGCGGCCTTTTTCCGCGCTCCGTTCGCTGGACGTTGAGTGTATTAAGAATATCCCCTATCAACAGGTGGGTGGACTCAACTTAAAGCTGGATATCAGGCGAAGCAAGTTGCCCTGTAAGAATGCGCCGGTATTGTTCCAGATACACGGCGGGGCATGGACACATAAACTGGGCAGTAAGAACGAGCAGGGCATCCCACTGATGAACCGGTTAGCCGAGATGGGCTGGGTCTGTGTTGCGATCAGTTATCGTCTCAGCCCCAAAGCGACGTTTCCTGACCATATTATTGACTGTAAAAAAGCACTGGTCTGGGTTAAACATCATATTGCCGAGTATGGGGGGAACCCTGATTTTATACTGGCAACAGGTGGCTCGGCAGGCGGGCACCTCAGTGCGTTACTTACACTCACCGAGAAGGTGGCTGCATTCCAGCCCGGGTTTGAGCATGAAGATACTTCCGTCAAAGGGTGTATCCCTTTTTATGGTATTTATGATTTTCTTAATGAGTCGGCGCTGCAGTATCACAAAGGGCTGGAAATGATTCTGGAAAAATCGATACTGAAAACAGCAAAACATACCAACCCCGACATCTATCGGCAAGCCTCGCCTATCAACCATATTCATGAAGACGCACCGCCGTTTATGGTCATTCAGGGGGATAAAGACACGCTGGTTTCAACCGACGAGACACGCTATTTCGTAGAGCGGTTGCAAAGCATATCGAAGAGCCCTGTCGTTTATTCTGAGATAAAAGGTGCTCAACATGCATTTGATGTATTTCCTTCGGTAAGAAGTGAGCATGTACTCAACGGTGTCGTGCGTTTTGCAGAATCGGTCTATAGCGACTATATAAATAAGCAGAACCAAAACAGCCAGGCAGAGACTCGCGATGTGGAAAACGTTAATGGGCTGTCACCAGAGGAATGCGCCAGCTAATCATTGAGAAAAGGACTATAGAGGGATCTACATGCCAGTGTTAAATAATGCGAAAGCCTTGTCATTAGGCTTGTTGATAGTCGCCCCCTGCTTTACCAGTCAGGCTAACTCAGCAGACCATTCACCGGTTAAGCACAAACCTAAGTTGATTCTTCAGGTAACTGTTGACCAGCTGCGGGGAGACTTGCCTACTCGTTACTATGACCGGCTTGGCAAAGGAGGATTTAAGTACTTGTGGGAGCAAGGGCTGGTGTACGCCAACGCCCACCATGCCCATGCCAATACCGAAACGATTGTAGGGCATACCACATTGGCAACCGGAGCTCAGCCTTCAGTGCACGGTATGGTGGGCAACTTGTGGCTTGACCGTGCAACAGGGCTTACCACCTACAATATCGAAGACCCCAATTACAAACTGCTGTCAAAAGGGGCTGACGTTAATGAAAAAACAGAAATAGACCCGACGCAAAAAGCCGCTAAAGTTGAAGGTCGTTCTCCTGCGGCGATCAGGGTGACAACCTTTGGTGACGAGCTAAAAGCCAATAGCAATGGCAAAGCCAAAGTGTACGGTGTGTCGATTAAAGACCGGGGGGCTGTGGCGATGGCGGGCCACGGAGGCAAAGCGTTTTGGTTTTCAAAAGCAAGCGGTGAGTTTGTCACCAGCAACTACTACTTTGATGACTACCCGCAGTGGGTAAAGGACTGGAACGCAAAGAAAATTCCGCAATCCTATGCGGACACAACGTGGAGCCTGTTGCATGAGAAAAGCAGCTACCTGTTTGCGGACTCAGATGACCGAGCCTGGGAAACCGATTTAGCCGGGTTTGGCAGAACCTTTCCCCATCCTTACGGGGCCGCTGACGGCAAATATTATACAACAATGCTCACTACCAGCCCGGCGGGTGATGAAATAACCCTGGATTTTGCAAAGACATTGTTAGTCGCTGAGCAATTGGGCAAAGATGATGTAACTGACTACCTCAGTGTCAGCTTTTCATCGACTGATTATGTGGGCCACTTATTTGGGCCATCCAGTCTTGAGGCTGAAGACAATATTCTGCGTTTAGATCGTCGTTTAGCGGAGTTATTTGAGGCGGTCGATCAACATGTTGGTTTAAAAAATACCTTAATCGTCTTATCGGCAGATCACGGTGGGCCTGATACTCCGGGGTATCTGAAATCTTTAAATATTCCCGCAGGCTATATCGACCCTGCTTCGTGGAGCAAAGAAGAGGCCATCGTTCGTTTAAAAAAACAGTTTAATATTCATGGCAAGTTGATAGAAAAATACGAGCATCCTTATCTGTACCTGAGTAAGTCAATTATTGCCAACAAAGAGATAGACCGGCAGGCACTGGAAGAGGCTCTATCAAAAGAACTGGCCTCATTGCCGGGTGTTTCCATGGCTGTTTCGAGCAAAGCGTTACAGCGCGGCAACTTGCCAGAAACGCCCCTCTACCGGGCTGTACGGAACAACTTTTATGCTCCGCGGTCAGGCGATATTTACATTGTGTTTGAGCCTAACTGGTTTATTAACAGCTTTGATGGCTTAGTGGTGGCCTCATCCCATGGATCACCCTGGCGCTATGACAGTTTTGTACCTTTGGTTTTTGCCGGTTCAGACATAGGCTCAGCGCATGTTACCCGACAGGTTTATACCGTCGACATCGCCTCAACCCTTGCCGCTTACTTGGGGATTAAACCGCCGTCAGGCGCTTTTGGGCAAGTGCTGGGAGAAGTTTTTGAATAGGGTGGAAGTAACTATTTTATAGGTAATAAAAGGACTTTCATGCCGTTCTTGATTTCGTCTCTACCCAAGCGCTTTGGTACTCACCGCTGTGCTGTTTTTACACTGCTGTTGTGCTTAATCGGTTTAAATGGTGTTGCCAAGGCCGGTAGCACTGGCCATCTTGAAGGTAAAAACAACAATGGGGTTGAACCGGTATACCCCAGCATTAAGGCTGAAGAGGCGCATGTTGGTAGCGAGGTGTGTGGCCAGTGCCATCAGGCAGAGCTGAAACAATGGCAAACATCACATCATGCGAAGGCCATGATGCAGCCTTCGGCCAAAACTGTATTGGGAGACTTTGATAATAAAAAAGTCAGCTTTAATGGTGTAATTACCCAGTTTACCCGGCAAGAAGGGGGGTACTTTGTTACCACGCAAAGCGCCAGCCAAAAAGCAGAACGCTACAAAGTCGCATTTACTTTTGGTTATACGCCATTACAGCAGTATTTGATTGATATAGGTGAGGGCAAACTTCAAGCATTTGATATCGCGTGGGATGCAAGGCCTGCTTCTGAGGGAGGGCAACGCTGGATTAAATTGCTTCCGAACGAAGATACCGGCCCAACCAGCCCGTTTCACTGGACTCGCCAAACACAAAACTGGAATAGTCGGTGCGCAGACTGTCATTCAACCGGTGTTTCTAAGGGCTACGACCCGATCTACCAACGCTATAAAACAACGTTTGCTGAGTTGAATGTTGCTTGCGAGTCCTGTCATGGGGTGGGCAGGCAGCATGTTAATCTAGTCAGTAACGGCGACTACGAAAAAGGCGTAAACAGCGGTTTTAAAACAGACCTTAAACAGACTCGCCAATTTGTTTTTGACGGCAAAGAGCCGATAGCAAAACCTCAAGGGAAGGTCACTTCGTCGCAGATTAATGCCTGTGGTGGATGCCACTCTCGAAGAGAGGTGATTGGCGGGGTTGACCCTGCCAATGATTACCACGACCAATACGCACTGCGCTTGCTTGATGACCCGCTTTATCACCCGGACGGTCAAATCCGAGATGAAGTGTTTGTTTTAGGCTCTTTCCTGCAAAGCAAAATGCATCTGGCTGGTGTGACCTGCACCGACTGCCACAATGCACATACCGGGCAAGTACGAAACCAGGATAACGGGCTTTGCACTCAGTGCCATAGCGCAGAACGTTATGATGCTGAGGTCCACCATCACCACGCGCGTGCATCGCAAGGTGCGCAGTGCATTAACTGTCATATGCCCGCGACGACCTATATGCAAGTGGATGATCGTCGAGATCACTCGTTTAGCATTCCCGACCCTCAGCAGTCAGAGGTGATGAATACACCCAATGCGTGTAATAACTGCCACCAAGACAAGTCGATAGAGTGGAGTTCAAAAGCAATTAATAAGTGGAATAAGCGCGACCTGAAAGACCCGTTTGCTTCCATTAATGTGCGAGCGCAGAAGACGGACATGTTGGCATTACGTGCAATGGTTCGTTATGCGGAAGACGAACAGTATCCGGCCATTCGCCGAGCAACGCTGTTATCACTTGCGGGGAACATACCGTCTCGCTTGACCGCTGAAACCATTAGTCGGCAGCTGGCGTCTAAAAGCCCTTTGGTTAGGCGTGCCGCAGTAGAGGCTTCAGCTTTTATTCCTGTTCGGTACCGTTGGGGGTTGTTGAAACCGCTGCTCACTGATGAGTCTGCCAGCGTCCGTTTTGCTGTGGCGAACCAACTGGCGGGATATGGTTCGCAGGTCAACGGAGAAGACTATATTGCCCTCAGCAAACTGTTTAGAGAGTATGAGAAACAGTTGCGCAGGTCACAAGATACACCGTCAGGACAAGCATCTATTGCAACCTATGCGCTGAACCAAGGCGATACAGAACAGGCACTTATGGCCCTGAATAAAGCCCTGGAAATTGAGCCAGACTATGTGCCTGCCTTGCTTAACATTGCTGATCTATACCGGGGTTTGGGTGATGAGAAAAGCGCCAAGCAGACACTGCAAAAAGCGGTTTCAATTGCGCCAGATAGTGGCGCCGCTCAGCATAGTTTTGGTTTGTATTGGGTTCGGCAAGGGCAGCTGGACACCGCTTTGAATTATCTAAAAGAGGCGACAGAGCAGAGTGATCGTTCTGTCAGATACTCTTATGTCTATGCGGTGGCGCTGGAGTCATCTGGCCAGTTACAGGAGGCTGTTAAGGTGCTTGAGCGCACGAATGAGATGTGGCCGAATCAATATGATGTGTTGCTGTCGCTGATTGTCTATTTGGAGAGAGCAGGCCAGCAGAAAGAGAGCTGGCGTCACTTAACGAACTTGTCAGCCATTGCGCCGAATGACCCTGAGGTTAAACGCAGAATCAGCGCTATGAAGCAGTGATATAGCTTCACCATCGACGATGGCAAAACGCTTGCCTCAATAACAGAGACAAGCGCTATACAACACCAGGCTAAACAACACCAGGCTAAACAACACCCGGCTAAGCTACGACTTTTTAGCTTTCTCCTGGTGTAACCGAATTTTCTCTTCTAGCCTGTAGCTCAGGTTCATGATGGTGCTGGCAGAGGTAGGAGATATGTCATATACCAGTTCTGCCAGTGAGCCGAGCGGGGTGGTGACTTTCTTCTGTTTGGTTACGAGTGATTTCAGTACCAGCTGTGCAGCACGTTCTGGCGACATGACAGGTAGATAGTCATAACTCTTGGTGGGCGCAATCATCGGGGTGCGAACAAGCGGCATGTAGACGGTGGTAATGTGCACGTTCTCTTGTGCGATTTCATTGGTTAGGCAGCGGCTAAAGGCATCCAGCGCTGACTTACTGGCGATATAGGCTGAGAAACGAGGAACATTAGACTGGCAGCCCGCCGATGAAATGTTGATGATATGCCCTTTTTTACGCTCACGCATTGAAGGCAGAAAACCTAAGATCAGCTGTAAACAGCCAAAGTAATTTAGGTTCATGGTTCGTTCAAAGTCATGCAACCGGTCATAGGCGTCGTTGACTGAGCGACGGATAGAGCGTCCGGCATTGTTAATCAGCACGTCAATCGGGCCATGCTCTTCGAGTACCTTTTCGACCAGCTCCTTACAAGAGTCTGTGTCGCTCAGATTGCAGGTATAAATATAGGCTGTACCACCCAGGGCCTCGACTTCTTTCTTGGCTGCTTCAAGTTTTTCCAACCCTCTGGCGACGAGAATAACCGTGCCGCCTGCTTCACCGATCTGACGTGCAACCGCAAGCCCGATCCCGCTGCTACCACCAGTGATCAGTGTTAGTTTTTTGTTCAGTACTTTTGGGAGGATGGGTTTTCTTACGATGCCGAGGGTTTCTGAAAGAAGCGTCTCTAATGCCATTGCGATATTCCTTGTGTATAAAAAGTCAGTAGTGGGATGTCTACCATCCATGGTTTTGGTTACTAATGTTACCAACTGGTCACATAATTTATAGCGAGCGAAAAAAGAAGTCAACGGGTTTTCAAAAAATGTTACCCTCTGGTAACATTGTTGCTGCCAAACCGGCGTTTGAAGTCGAATTGCTGGGCAATATCGCACTATTTGATAACTGAAGAGATCTCCATTGGCTGAGAAACAGATAAAAAATAAAGAGCAAACCAAAACCCGAATACTGGAGGCGGTTGAGCACATATTGTCGAAAGACGGCTATCGAGGGCTGGGTATCAATAATGTTGCAAAGCAGGCAGGTGTTGGTAAGGCACTGATTTACCGTTATTTTGGTGGCCTGGAAGGGGTTATCGAAGCATATGGTGAGACCGATGCCTTTTGGCCTTCAGCGCGAGAAATACGAGGCATGTCCCGTGAAGACTTTAGTGCACTTTCGTTACGAGACCGCTGTAAATGTATTTTTAGAAATTTCAGAAGCGCTCTGGAAAAACGACCTAACACGGTGGCTATTTATGCCTGGGAGATGGCGGAAAAAAATGATGCTGCCAAAAAGCTCATTGCTGAAAGAACGCAAAGCTCGCTGGACGTGGTAAAACAGATGCTGGGGCAACATAAAAAAGTGTACTCGGAGTACGATCACGAGATCATTGCGCTGTTGGGTGCGGCGTTGCTTCACTTAACCATTCGTGAGCATATGGAGTCACCTTTTGCCGGGCTTGAGCTTAAAGAAGAGGATACCTGGGATAGAATCGAGGGCGCTCTTGATACCCTCTTTACCGGGCTTGAAGCGGCATATAGAAACAAAGCCAAATAGATAATACGTGAGTGCCTTTGAACAATTTTTTAGTCATTACCGAGAGCCAATATTGCAATGAGGTTTGAAAAAAGTTCACTCCAATGAGTAACTTTTTCACTGCTGTGAATAAACCGAAAAATAGAACTTTGTAGAATTTAACGGTCTGATACAAAAAAAGCGCCACCGTCATTGAATGACGGTGGCGCTTTTTCTATACAGCTTGAATCTCTATTAATGCCGAGAGTTCATTCGTTTAGATTTTTTTAAGAAAATCGTCTACAGCTTCCTCTGCTTTCTCTTTGGCCAGCCCATATCGTTCTTGTATACGGCCTGTTAGCTCCGTGCGGCGGCCTTTGGCAGAGTCCAGATCATCGTCTGTAAGCTTGCCCCACTTCTGTTGGAACTGACCTTTAACCTGATCCCATTTACCTTCTACTTGGTCCCAATTCATGTTGTGTTCCTCCATTTTCACACAAAAAATAAAATGCTCAACGCATTTATCCATAACGAGCATTGTTGCGCTCTATATTCTTATAGACATATTTCGTGCCAGTTTTGTTTTGGCTTTTGAAGGCTTATCTGACTTTATATTGAACGTTACCTGAGTGATATTATTTTATTGCCTATTGTTGGTTTGCTGCATTGGTTCTTTATGGGGCCACGAAGTGGAGGTACTATAAATTAACTATAAAGCGCAGTATGTAAACCATGGGGGGCTGAAAATAAATGTTGATGCCCCCAGGCTATAGCGCCTCGTGTTTACGAGGCCAAAATGAGGAAGCTATGAATAGCAGGCAGGGAGAAACGCAACAGCACACCGTCAAAAGGCTTGAGCGACTTGCTTGGTGGTTGGATGATTCGATCTGCTTGCCCGGTACGTCCCGGCGGATTGGGTTAGATGGTTTGTTTGGGCTGATTCCGGTCGTTGGTGACCTGTTTTCAAGTTTTCTTTCTGGTTATATCCTGGTCAATGCGGCTAAATTAGGTGTGCCAACCAGCGTCATGAGCCGCATGATTTTTTACGTGGTGTTCGAAAGTATTGTCGGCATGATACCGTTTGTGGGCGATATTTTTGATTTTGCCTTTAAAGCGAATCAACGTAATGTTCGTCTGATTCAGTCATACGTTAACAATCCTGGCCGGGTGAAGCGGCAAAGCCGCATCAGATTGTTGCTCGTGTACTTAACCATTGTGGCGGCACTGACTATGACAATTTGGCTTGCCTTTATCCTCTTTAGCTGGCTACTCAGGCTTACATCCGGTGCTTAACTGCTCTGTGCAGGCGTGTTTTGCTCCTTTGCCATCCTTACATCGAGAGGCCCTGCGGTATGCAAGTGTACATCTCGTTGCGGAAAGGCGATAACAATACCGGCTTCATTCAGGCGTTCGTAAACCTCAAGGTGCAGGTCGGTTGTGGTTGGTAAACGGTGATCAAGGTTATTGATGTAAGCGCGCAAATATAGAATCAGCGCATTATCTCCGAGGCTCTCGAACGTGACGGCTGGCGCGGGCTCGTCGACTATGTTGGGGTGTTGTTTGGCAATATCGATAATAATGTCCATTGCCTTTCTGACATCGGAGCCATAGGCCACTCCCACCTGAACCAACAATCTCATGGTTTGGTCAGACAACGACCAATTCAACAGGCGATTGGTAATAAACTCCTTGTTGGGAACCAATAGCTCTTTCTGATCCCAGGTACGGATGGTGGTTGCGCGAATCTTTATCTTGGTGACGATGCCATCGGTCTCGCCAACGGTGACAATATCTCCCACACGTATAGGCCGTTCAAACAAGATAATCAAGCCGCTGATAAAGTTGGCGACAATTTCCTGCAAGCCAAAACCAATACCGACGCCAAGCGCGGCGACCAGCCACTGAACCTGTGACCAACTGGCGCCAATCGAACTGAGTGCTGAGAGCACACCTATAGCTACAATGGTATAACCCGACAGGGTTCGTATGGTATAGCGGCCACCGGCACTGAGTTGCATCCGTTGCAGAAAGATAAACTCAAGCAGTGCAGGCAAGCGCTTGGCGACCAGAAATGTCAGTATGATGATGAGCACGGCGATGGTCAGGCTAAATAACGTGACAGGAACCAGCTGCTCTTTGTCGCCTACTTTCCGGGTGTTCTCCCAGACCTCAATATCTTCCAGAATTCCCAGCGCAGGAAGTATCTCTTTCCAGATTAACCAGAGAATGATCGCGCCAGAGATAAATAGCAGCGTGTTGATCAGTTCCTTGGTCTCTCTGCTCAGGGCATTCAGGTCTACCTGTGGCTCTTCAATCGCATCCTCAATCGACTCGATGATGGCGCTACTCTGGTCTCCATTGCTCTGCTCAGCTTTACTTTGTTCGGCTCTTTTTTGCCTGGCCTTGTCACGGCGTTCAACGGCATTTTTATAGGCCATTTTGCGTTGTGTCAGCACCAGCCAGCGGATAATGAGCTGGTGTACATTAATCAGGCTGGCAATACTCAAAATGGAAGTCAGTAGCAGCAGGCTAAGGGTCGCCGCCGTATAAAGGTAGCCCATCAATGCGGCAATAGATAACGTGCTGGGGACGATTGTTGAGAGGCTGACCAGTGCTTTTTGTAGCACATTTGACTCCGTCTTGTGTATGCGGGAGTGATAAACAGTCATCGCGCCATTTTTTTTATTGACCAGACGAAAGGCACAATAGCCAAAGCTGATTGTTGCAAACGCGAGCGTTATATGTGGCAGGGCTCCGGCACTTGCTTCAAACGGGTAGTTCATGACGGTTTCAGCTGCGATAACTATTGGAATAAAGATAAAGATAAACCGCCCGAGGTCTTTGTAGACTTTGTTAACGTCTTGTTTTGGCCATTTGAAGTGGGCAATGGCGAGACCATCAGGGAGGCACATTTTTCGTAAAAATGAAAAGCTGAAAAGTATGATCGCTATACCTGAAAGCGCATTTGCCAACGCTGAGGTGAGCGAGGATATTTCAGGGGTTGTGCTAATCGCATGGCCACTGAGAAACAGAATCAGCGGCCAAATGGATGCGTGTAGCAGCGTTATTAGCAGTGCTTTCAGGGTAAACATGTAATTATCTGTCGTCAGGCGCTGCATAGGTTCGTTCAACGCGGTTAATTGGCTGCTCAGCTGCTTGTGTCTTGAGGCAAATACGAGTAGCACAACTACCAGCAACCAGTATCCCAGATTACTGAACGACCATCGCCTGGCATCCGTAATTAACTGCTTGATCTGAGGCCCAAGAAACAGCTCAAGTAGTTGACTGCCGGTAGCACCCAACATGGAGGCATTGACCGCGGGCGAACTGCGTATCCATAGCAGATGCTCAGTTAAAAACTCGTTGTAACTATCTGCTTTGGCCAGGTACTTTCGTAAAACAAAGTCCAACTCCCCCAAAGCCCGTACATAGGCTTGGTCGATCTCGATTGCCTTGTTTAGAAGCTCTCGACGTTGTTCGGCCAACTCAATTAATTCAGGCTCAAGGGATTGTGCTATCTCACTATCAAGATTTTTAGTTAGTTCTTTGACGTAGGTATTGATGTCGCGTAGCGCTCGGCGCTCCTCTTCATGCCTTATCTGTCTTAAACCCGCTTCAGCTATTGTTTCGTCGTTGGCTGGGCTGCCAGCTTTAATGTTTGTTGCGTTCGGCAGCCGACGCCTCTCTTCCAGTAACACCTGCCCCAGCGCTTTGCTGAGGCCTGCTATTTCAATTTTTAGCTGGGTATTACGAAAACTCTCAGATAACTCGAGTGTTTTGGTTGCGGCTTCCTGAGTGTCGGCTTCGACTTTTTTAAACTGTTCGCTGGTGTTAGCGCTTTGCTTGCTAAGTGCGGTATTTTGAGCGGCTAGTTGTTGCAGCAGAATATGCTGATCTTTGAATTGTTGCTCTTGCTTGGTCAGTGTTTGTTCTGTCTTTTGCGCGCTCTCAATCCGCTTCTTCGATAGCAGCTCTTGCAGGGTTTGTATCCGGCTATTTGCGTTGCGAAGCTGAATCTCAAAGATAGAGAGCTGTATTCTCTTCAGTTCTATCCTTGCTTGAAAGCTTAATAGCTCCTGCTCCAGAGACTCCTGCCGAGCAGACAGGGCTTTTTGCTCTGCTTCCAGTTTCCAGCGCTGAACCTGTTCCTCCAGATTGCCTGAGGTAGACGTTAGACTGCTGGCTAGTTCAGAGTCGATACCGGCCTGCCGGTTGAATATTTCGGTGAGGTTATTGCGAATGATCTTGGGGCGGTTTTTGGCTTGGGAAACCTGAGCTTCAAGCCGGCTTATTTCTGCACTGAGGTTGTTGTGAAATGTCTCAGCAGCCAGCAACTCGTTTTTTAGTCTATCGATGCTTTTGTTTTTATCGTTGTGGGACTTTGGCTTACCAGGGTTCCGCTCAAGCCGTTTCAGATCAGCCTGTAGTGACTGAGCCCTTTTGGGGGCGGTTCTTGCTGCTTCTGCAAACTGCTTGGCATCCGCACTTTTGCTATCGGCCTCTTTTAGAAAGCCGATGGTATTGGTCAGTGTTTCTATCAGCTTGGTCTGGGTTGACTCATCAAGTTCAGGGCTCTCTTTGACTCTTTCTATCTTAAACTCTACTTCATCAAGGGTTGGCGCTGCGCCAGACAGGCGAGGCAGCAACAGTGACCATAACGAAATAATCACAAAAAGTGCCGAGAGCTGTGTGCGAGTTAAATACCTGGGTTGTCGACAGCCATGTAATTTCAATGTCCCGGTATCCATTCAGTAAACCTTTTAATCAGAATGATGGTTATAGTGTTTTTTATAATAGCCATGTTTTTAAGGCAGATACATCACAGTTTTAGTCGCCTGCTTGGTTGAGCCGCTTGATTTTACTTCTGCCATTTGAAGATAGCCTATATGCCAGCAGGGTAAATGAAACAATTACACTGTACTTGTAATATTTTCGTTCAGTGGAGAAGTATTTCTTTCAATTTTATTGGGCGTTTTTAATAATGTCTATATATTTCAATTCGTTATGTTCTGTTTGTTTGATTGGCACGGTTATCGCTAAGTAGTTAGTAAGTAGAGTCAATAAGCATTGAAATCAGGCTGTAGTCTCCGATCTGGCTCTCACTTAAACGTTAGTTCGTAGAACCCCAGTTTGAAGACTCTAAGGTAGAGGAAAATATTTATTAACTAAAGGGTAGAGGAGAATGACATGTTAAGTTGGGCATTAGCATTTCTCGTTATAGCCGTCGTCGCAGCAATATTCGGTTTTTCAGGTATTGCAGGTACAGCGACAGGTATTGCAAAAATACTATTTTTTGTCTTCCTGATACTGATGGTCGTTTCGCTGATCGGCAATGTGGTGAGTTAGCGTTGTAGTTGATTGACGTTGTCGCGGATTAACCACCCCCATGATTCACATTAACCTAAATAGACTAAATAAGGATATAACTATGAATTTTACAAAATCACTTCTAGCGCTAATGATGGTAATAGGAATGGCGTTCACTGTTGTGGCGTGTGATGGTTCTGCAGAAAACGCGGGAGAGCGAATTGATGAAGCCGCGACCGACGCAGGTAATACGGTAGAGGATCTGTGTGAAGATGCGAAAGAAGGCATGAATGCTAAAGATACAGACTGCTAATTGCTCGGTTCAGCACGTTTGAACAATCCCCCCTGCTATGGGGGGTTATTGTTTGTGAGGTGCAATTTTTGAGGTACGGTTTGTAAGCTATGTTCTAAAAAGCGTTGATGCAACAGGAGGGTGAGCGAACGTGTTTATTGCAAAGTATTATGTGGCAGGAGCGCTGCTAAGCTTGCTGGGCGCTATTTTTCTCGATAGCTCGATATTGCGCGCACTCCTGTTATGGGTATCGGCTTCTCTTTTTGCGGTGAGTTCAGCGTACATCATCAATAAGGCCGAGGTTTTTCGCAAGCGACACGATGGCACCATACCAGGCTATATCCGTTGGTTATTCTTCCCGTTTTTGCTGGGCGCAAGGGGCTACAATGCATGGGCCAGAAAACACGATCCGACACCTTCTATGCAGCGAATTGATAAGGGGGTCTTTCTTGGCTGCAGGTTGTTCCCCAGGGATATCGAGCGCCTGAAAGAGAATGGCGTGACTGCGGTTTTGGATGTGACTGCGGAGTTTGATGCGCTGGACTGGTCACTGATTAATGAACCGATTGATTACCTGAATATTCCCTTGCTTGACCATACGGCTCCCAGTGAGGAGCAGTGTGTGCGCGCAATTAAATGGATGCACAGCCATATTGGCAATGGCGGTAGAGTGGTGGTGCACTGCGCGCTGGGAAGGGGGCGCTCAGCGTTTGTGGTTGCGGCCTATATGCTCAGCCGAACAAGTCAGCGCTCGATCCCGGATATGATGAAGAAGATTCAAAGCATTCGAAAAACAGTAAGGCTGAACAAAGGCCAGATGGCTGCACTTGAAAAACTACATAGACGCGGAGTGTTAAAAATCATGAACAACGCATGGGTTATTGCTAACCCGGTAGCGGGTGGTGGCAAGTGGGAAGACCAGAAAGATGAGGTGATCAACACGCTGTCGCCGTATTTCAACATTACACTAAAAACGACCACTGAAACGATGGACGGCGGTGCACTGGCCGAGCAAGCCAAGGAAGCTGGTGCTGATATCATTATTGCTGGAGGCGGTGATGGTACTGTCTCGGAAGTTGCCTCAAAGATTGTGGGTACTGATATTAAACTAGGGATTCTTCCTTTGGGTACTGCCAATGCGCTATGCCACGCGTTGTGGGGTATTGAGTCAAAGCTTGCCTCGGCAGAGGCGGTTTGTCTCGATATTATAGAAGGCCATAGTACCTGTATCGACACAGCCCAATGCAATGGGAAGTTGATGCTGCTACTCGCCGGTGTCGGCTTTGAGCAAGAGATGATTGAACTTGCCAATCGTGATGAAAAAAATGAACTAGGCCAGTTAGCTTATATTCAGGGGTTTATGCAAGCGGTGAATGAATCGGAAAACTTTGTGGTGGATATGGAGATTGATGGCCAGCCGCTGCTTAATCAGTCGATTAGCAGTGTTGTAATTGCTAACGCCGCCCCTATTACCAGTTTGCTTGCTCAAGGCGGCGGTGAGCCGGACTGGGCAGACGGTTATCTGGATGTCACCTGGATTGATACCTCAGAGCAGACAACTGAGCGTATTGCTGGAATTGCAGAGTTGGCCGTTGCCGGGCTTGCGCAAATAAAAACGGATAATAGAGTTCATCATGTGCGGGCTAAAAAAATCAAATTAAAGACTGATCCACTGAGAAAGTATGTGATTGATGGCGAGGTGTTTGACGCGGAGCCTGTGGAGATTGAAGTGCAGCCCAAGTCTCTGCATGTGCTAGTCCCTGAAAACGGGTAGCTGTGTCTATGATAAAAGGGAGGGCGTGATTTTGTTTTGGAGAGCGGCTCTTAAGGTGCTTCGACCTAATGGTGCTCTTTAAGTCAAATTGGTGATACGCAGTCCGTTGCGATTTGAGTCACTGCTGGAAATTATGAGTGTGATTGAGAGTTATTGGTTTGGGGTTGTTCGTCTTCCTGAGTCTGAACCGTATCGGTAAGATCATACTTTTCCAGCTTGTTATATAGCGTCTTAACGCTAATCCCCAGTTGTTTAGCGCTATCTGTTTTATTACCGTCGTTTGATTTTAGCGTATTAACGATGGCATGTTGTACGATCTCGTCCAGTGGAACACCAGAGGGTACGTTTTCCAGTTGTTCTGCTTCGTAGTCTTGGCCACCTGAGTCAAGGATTAAGTGCTCGGGCAAGATAGTATCATCCGCCAAAATAAAGGCTCGCTCCAGCGTATGCTTTAGTTCTCGCACATTACCAGGCCAGGAGTAATTAGCAATAATATCCAGTGTTTCATTGGCAATGTCTTTTAGCTGCTGGTCCTGAGCATTGCGGTAAGCGAGAAAGTGCTTTGCCAGCCCGACAATATCTTCACCTCGCTCCCTTAGAGGGGGTACGCGAATGGGGAAGTGAGCCAAGCGGAAGTATAAGTCTTCTCTAAACACTTCATCATCAATGGCTTGCATTGGATCCCGGTTTGAAGCGGCTAGTATTCGAACGTTGGACTTGAGGGTCTGACTGCTTCCGACAGGGCGGTATTCACCCGTTTCCAGCACTCTCAGCAGCTTAACCTGATGGGCAAGTGGCATTTCTGTCACCTCATCAAGAAACAGTGTTCCCCCTTCTGCCTGCTGAAATACCCCTTGATGGTCTTTGTGGGCGCCAGTGAATGCCCCTTTGATATGCCCGAACAACTCGCTGTCAACCAGCTCCGGGCTGAGTGCCCCGCAGTTGATGGCAACAAAGGGCTGCTCAAACCTTGGACTGGCCATATGAATGGTGTTAGCAACCAACTCCTTGCCTGTACCGCTTTCACCGATAATCAACACGTTGGCACTTGATGATGCGATTTTCCGTATTGTGCGGCAAAGGTCGTGCATAACACTTGATGAACCGACCAGCATGCCAAACTGATCCATATTACTGGATACAACCTGCTCTGCACTGGTTTTGTTAACCGCTATCTGTTCCAGATAATCGCTTATCGCGTCACTGATAAGGTTGAGGTTATAAGGTGAGCGAAAATGATAACCTGCGCTACGCAGCACCATTTGATCAAGGTGCGGGTTAGGTTTTCCCTGACTGAGAAAAATAAAGTCCATCTCCGGCAGTAGGTTTTCATCGTGAATTCGCCCGATCTGCCCTTGGTTAAAAGCATCTGCTTCTATTAATGCGATGTCATACTCGGGGCCAGCTATTATCTGATTTATCCAAGAGGTTTCTTTATCGCTCCTGGTGACAGCGAGTTTGTTTATGATATCCAGCTGTAAAATCTGTTTCTCCAGAGAGTTGTCGATCACATGCAAGAATATTCTGGGTATGCTCATAGTGGGAGTCGCTGTATATAGGAAGTAGTAGGTGCCCTTAAAGCCGGAGTATATAGTTGATTGCGTCAACATAGCAATTTTTCAAGGGGATGTTATTGAAGTTGACAAAAAGCAATTATTCAAAATGACAAAGGTGGTAGTTCGCTTGCCGCACTGTTTTGTTGGTGAGGTATTTGCTTAAAAACAATACACGAAGTGTATTGGTTGGACTCAGCATTAATAACTTAAGGGGGGACAGTGATGACTAGCCAGAATGGCGCCCTGCCCAAAGAAGAACAAACCGACTTGGATTTGATCATTGAAATTCATGCCCTGTGCCGTCATGGCGTCGCATTTTATCAACACTTGGCAAATGATGTAGACGACTATAGCTTGAGGCGTTTATTTAGCCGCATGATGCAGCTCCGTCACGTGATAGTGAGTAGCCTAATGCCTTATATACAGCATCATAGCGGGGGAAACAGCGCTGCTGGCGCGCTGCCAAACAGCTATGCACCGCTGTACGATTCGGTACAGAACAATGCTAAAAAGGCTGAGACCTCAGCGTTTGTTGAGACGCTTCAACGACATGAGGCGAACACGCTTTTATTGCTAAAGCTTGCGGTAAAACGGGTTACGAGGCGTGAATTATCAATACGGTTATCGAATATTGCGGCTGACGTTCAAGTGGAAAATGACCTGCTGGAAGAAACAAAAAAGCGGTTTTAGCGCTCATGACATGTTGCTTTGAACACACTGCTGACGGGAAAAAATGATCATTCACCATGAAAATTTTACAAAGATACTGTCGTTAGGGTGTTGTACGAAAAACAGGCTGTTTTATTTTAAGTTAATGATAAATAACAATATATGGTTTTTGGCATTGTGGTTGCTGTTTCTAATTTGAATTTTAACAAAATGGAGATTTAAATTATGAAACGCATTGTTAACTCGTCAATTATCGCTGCGACCTTGATGGCAACTTCAATCAACGTAGCTTACGCAAAGGAGTGGAAAGATGAAGCTAAAGATGCGTGGATTGACGGAAAGGCAGAAGCAACTTTATTGTTGAACACTAACCTCAACTCATTTGATATCAATACCGATGTGGATGGCGGTAAAGTCATTCTAACCGGTAAAGTGGGTAGTGAGGTGGATAAAGCCCTGGCTGAAGAGTTAATGGAAAGTGTTGACGGTGTAACGGGGGTCGAAAATAAGCTGCATGTTCTCAAGATGGAAAAGGATAAAAAGGAAGAAGCCAATGACCTTGGCAACGACCTGACAGACATGAAAATTGCCACGGTGGTAAAGACTCGTCTTCTGTTTGAGTCTGAGGTCAATGGCACGTCGATAGAGGTAGATGTTAATAAAGGTGTGGTCAGCCTTAAAGGAAAGGTTGATAGTGATGCAGAAAAAGACCTTGCGGAAATGATCGCTAAGAACACTAAAGATGTTGAAAAAGTTGTTAATGATCTGGGTATTGTGAAATAACGCTCTTTTTCACTGACGCGAGGCCGATGGAGGAACTCCACCGGCCTGTCTATTTTAGTGGTGCCGCAAACAGATAAACCGGCTAACGCCACATCGAGCGCTTGCCTTGATGCGCTACAGAATCTACTCTCATAAACGTAATTATTAAGTTTGACGGGGGCTAATGCTTCTTGTAGCGGTCAAGCTTATTCTGCGCAAAAGCTCAAATAGGAGGGGCGGAAGACCAGCCTCGCGCTGATTAAAAATACGCTCATGGCTTGTGCAGAGTGCCATGACTTCCTTGAGTCGACCGGGACTACACGCCAGATATGAAAACGAGATTGCTTAATTTTTGGGAGTCACTCAGAACCAGCTTCTGGTTTGTACCTGCGTTGATGGTGTGCTGTGCCGTTGCGGCCTCTTTCTTTCTGATTGCGACAGATCGTAGCACCGAGCTTAAGCCACACAGGATATTTGGCTTTTTTTACGAAGTTGGGCCTGAAGGTGCCCGAATGGTGTTGTCCACCATCGCAACCTCCATGATAACGGTGGCAGGTGTGGTTTTTTCAATTACCATCGTTGCCTTGACGCTAGCGTCGTCGCAGTTTGGCCCGCGAATGCTGCGGAACTTTATGAAAGATAAAGGCAATCAGACGGTACTGGGGATGTTTATCTCAACTTTTATCTACTGTTTGCTGGTGCTCAGGGCGGTGCATACTTCGGGTGGAGAGGATTTTGTCCCCAATCTTTCAGTAACGTTCGCTTTGATTTTGTCGCTGACCAATGTTGGTGTGTTGATTTATTTTATTCACCATATCTCGGCTTCCATTCAGGCAGAACAGGTCGTTGCCTCGGTATACCATGAGTTGGATGCACATATTGATCTGTTTTTTCCGCAAACGTTGAGTGACAACGAGGATGCCAACTCTGAAGGCAAAAACTCTGAAAATAATAACTGTGACACCCCCAATGAGCCTCCGCTTGATATTAGTCATTATCATGGGCATACGATTCGCAGTGACCAAAGTGGTTATTTGCAGGCGATTGATGACGCAACGCTGTTTGATATCGCTAAAGAGAATGATTTGATTATTCGTCTGCCGTACCGCCCCGGTTGCTTTGTCTCACTGGGCAGTTGCTTATTTGCCATCATGAGCAAGGACAAAGGTGCGGTTGATGACGAACTCCAAACGTCTATTTCAAATGCATTGATTTTGGGCTCACACCGTACACCTGAACAGGATATAGAATTTACTGTTAATCAGCTGGTAGAGATTGCTGTGCGTGCGCTCTCACCGGGAATCAATGATCCGTTTACCGCGCTGGCCTGTATTGATCGTTTGGGAACCGCGTTATGCAGACTGTCGAATCGGGCCTTTCCATCAGCAAATCTCTATGATGATGAATACAACCTTCGGGTGATTACCAAACCCATTACCTTTGCAGGTATAACCAATGCGGCATTCGATCAAATCAGGCAATATGGGCTCAGCAGTGTCGCTGTTTCGATTCGATTGATGGAAACCCTCACCAGTATCGCCAATCAGGCAACGGATAAAGAGCAGTATGAAGCGATCAAGCGTCAGGCTGAGATGACCAGGCGGGCGAGTGAATCCTCGTTTTCTGAAGAGAATGATATTGCTGATATTAAGCAGCGCTATCAAGCGTGCATGGACGCACTAAGCAGGTTTGAAAATGACTCATAAGGCGCTAGCTGACTTGTCGAAGGCCTTTTGTCGCGCCTAAAATTGATGATGTCAGGTCTTCGAGGGTGGGTAGTGCGTATTTGGGCTGTCTTCAAGTTCGTCTCTTGCACTATCGGTAGATTGCTGTTTTGGCGTCGCGGGTGTTGAGGGTGATGTCTGCGCCGAACTTGTGGGTAGCCATTTTGCCAATACGTCATACAGCTCGTGAAGGTTATAAGGTTTTGATAAAAAATCATTCATACCTACGTCCAGGCACTTCTCTTTGTCAGAAACGAGTGCGTTGGCAGTTAGGGCTATAATCGGAATCTGCTCTTCTTTGTGCTGTTTTTTCTCATCCTCACGAATTTTTATCGTTGCGTCATAGCCATCCATAACCGGCATATGGCAATCCATTAATACGGCATCGTAATCAATACTGGCAAGCTGACGCAAGGCTTCAGCGCCATTATTGGCTAAGTCGGCATTGATGCCCAGCGTTCTCAGTAACTCCAGCGCATAATCTTGATTGACTGGGTGATCCTCTACCAAAAGTATTTTTCCTTTTAACGTGTAGGCTAGCGTGCCAACGGATGATGACGTGCCACCATGATTAGCTGCCTCGGTGTCATCAATAGGTAGTTTGTTTGCTTTTTTCCGGTGCGATAATGACTCCATTGGAAGTACGTCCATCATCGCGTTATAGAGCTTTGAACACTCCATCGGGTTGTCGGCGAAATTATCATCAAACGTAAAGATCAGAATATTAAGCTTATTGAGAACCGCGTCTTTATCGAAAATCGATTGCAGCGGTAATAGGGAACGCTGTTTGTCTTGTAAGTCCACAATAACCAGCGGGTAGCTGAGCGAGGACGAAATGCACGTCTTAAGCATGTGTATTGCGTCATTATGACTATTAACAGGAATCGGATGTAACCCCCAACTGGAAAGATTGTGAACGACGACTGTTCGATTAGCGGTGTCAGCCCCTACGACAAGCACATCAAAACGGCTGTCCTCTCCAGTGGAAGATCGCTGCTCTATGACGTCGGGGTTCTTATCCAGATACATGGAGAACCAGAATGTAGAGCCCCTATTCGGCGTGCTTGCGACGCCGAGTCGCCCACCCATCAGTTCAACCAGCTTTTTACATATGCTTAGGCCTAAGCCTGTGCCGCCATATTTCCGTGTCGTTGACCCGTCAGCCTGGGAAAAGGAGTCAAAAATTGTTTGCTGCTTATCATGAGGAATGCCAATACCGGTATCCCGTACATAGATTTGCAACAATAATTTTTTTGACGTCTGCTCGACTATTTCGATACCTACATCAATGGTGCCTTTTGAGGTGAACTTAATCGCATTGCCAATCAGGTTAGTGAGTATCTGGCGGATACGGCCGCTGTCACCGATCAGGCTTGCCGGGATGTTTGTTGGTGTATGAAACGCCAAGTCGACGCCCCGGTCTTCTGTCTGGTGGACAAACATGTCATTTAGCTCGGTTAGCAGCTCTTTGATATTAAAAGGGTGCAAGTCGAGTTCAAATTTACCGGACTCAATCTTCGAGAAATCAAGGATGTCGTTGATGATACTCATTAACGACTTACCTGAGGTTTTAATGATATTCAGGTATTTATGCTGCTTGGGGGATAAGTCTGTGCCATCCAGAATACTGGCCATGCCTAGCACTCCGTTCATAGGGGTGCGTATCTCATGGCTCATTCGGGCCAGAAACTCACTCTTTGCCTGATTGGCCTCTTCAGCGATCTCCTTCTCTTTCCGTGCTTTTTTGATGTTTTTTTGAAGCTCTGCTTCCATCACGACAAAGGATCGGGCTAATCGACCGACCTCATCTTTTGAGTTGGTTGCCAGTGTTTCAAGTAGCTGATTGTCCTCTTCGCTATTAATGAAATGTTGCGAGGGTAGCTTGGTGGTATAGTCGGTTAAAAAATTGAGTGGGCGTGATATCCGGGTCGCCCATATCAGCGCAAATAGCACGCTGACTAAAAATGAGAGCACAATTATCATACTTTGATTGGTGACCAGTGTTTGCGCTGGTGCTTCAATCTCATCAACAGGCACAACAACCGCCAAATACCAGTCAAATGGCTTAAAGTAACTGATAAATGTTCCCACTAATCGGCCTTCCGTTTCGGGGCTGCCTGAAAAAAATGGGTCGTTATATCGGATGCTGGTTTTCTCTGAGCGGTGGGCCTCTATAACCTGTTCCAGAACGGCTCTCTGAGGATAGTTAAGGTTATTGTTTAAGTTATGCTCAGAAGACATTGGCGATACGAGTATCTCCTGGTCGCCATTAAATAGAAGTGCATAGCCTGTATCGGCCACTTTAATTTGGGGTAACGTTTTACGTAAGCTATCGATAATCGCGGCCATTTTTTTTTGGCTTTCTGCTTCTACGTCCCCAAAATTAACCGTCGCCGCGAGGGTCAGATTCCACCTTGAAATGGGTTTAAACAGACCAATATGGCGGCCGGGAGATATTTCTCTGGGCTTGGTCCAGTTAAAGATACCTTTGTCACCTGCGGGAGATAGCTCCTCCCCCATGACTTTATAAATCTGGCGGCCCTTAAAGTCGCTGATTGGGGCGATAGATGAGCCCTGAATAGCCGGATTGGCATGGGCTATGATTGTACCGTTTCGGTCAAATGCAAAAATCTCTACTTCAGCGAAGTCTACGCTCCTTAGCCACTTCATTGCCAGGTTCTTTGATTCAGCATCTGTTATCTGCTTTGAATCTGCGAGGGTCATAAATTCAGCCAGTGCCGATAGGCTGGCACTTGAAACGCTATGCAGTTCAGACTCCAAGCGATTCAGTATTTCTATTTTGTCTGCTGTTAATCGGTCATAGCCGCCTTTCAAACTTAACTCGACCAGCTTTAGAACGTTCTGGGCTGATGCCTCTTCAGCCTTTAACATGGTTTCCTTTACGTCATGGTTCGTAAAGTACATGATAAATGCGGCAGTGCAGGCCATGATCATCAGGATCAAAAATATAAATTTTGTTTTTAGAGATCGAAATCCATACTTTCTGCCAGCACTCGTTTCCATCATGGTTACTTGGTCTCCGGTTGTTCGATCTGGCGGTATATCCTGTCTGCAATCGCTAGCCAGTCTGCATAGATATAAGCTCCGATGATCTCGGCGGTTTTAAGGTTGATCGATATGCTGTTTTGTTCTTTAAATAGCTGATTCAGATTCCCCGGGGCAGCCCCCTTAAATACGTCGTCGAGTGCTTTGGCTAGAAATAAGCCAACGGAGTCAAAATCGGGAGATGAAACACTCATTAAAATACCATATTTAACCGCGTCTCCCCCCTCTTGAGATAATGTTGCAACTTGTCGCTTGTTGGCTATGTCAACAATATCGGGAATACTCTGTTCATTGACGCCACCTTGCTCTGTAATATATAAGGCATCGACCTCTTTTGCCAAACGGTCTATACAGGTGATAACGCTCGTGTTTGCTATTGCCCGCTCTGAGATATCACTTTGGGTATAGCAACTTATGATTTCAAACTGCCTCTCTTTGGCAACTTTAGTGATGCTGTTTAATGCTGCGTAGGTTCGCCCGTTTTTAGTGTTCTCATAAGCCACTCCCAGCTTTTTGAATTTCACCAGATCATGAAATAGTCGGACTTGTTGCTCGTAACGCTGGGGCGCGACCCTTGCAAATACATGGTCATAGCCAGAATTGTCGGCACTTTTGATGATGCCAGACTCAATAGGGTTGCTGGCAGAGATCACAAACGTAGGGGTGTGATGCGTATTGTTAGCTAAGTCCTCTCCGGCCCACGTGCCCATCGCAAAAATAAGATCAATGTCGTTTTCCTGAGTTAATCGTCGAATAATCTTTTGTTTCTCCTTTTCTCTCAGGTTTTGATCCCATTGAGCGGAATAATAATTTCCTTCGACAAACTTAATGTAGTTACTTTTTGTGTTGTTTGCCAGCCAATACCAAAGCTGTTTTGAGTTGTTAAGGTGAGGTATCTCCGCTGGCTCAACCCACCCCAGTTCCATTAACCTTTCTATGGTGGAAATTAAATAGCGACGATAGCTGCTGTTATCCCCCCCTTCGTAGTAGGCGAGATGCCAGGTTTTCGAAGTTTTTTCGGGAACCTGTTGAATGGCCTCTGCTGAGGTTGCACTTCTCCAAACGCCAAGCAATAAGAAAATAACAAGACTCATTACCAGTCTGAAACGGACAACTCCTTTGTCTAAACCGAACATGAAAACGCTCCTTTGTTTATAACAGTATCCATATTTACTTGGGGCGTACTATTTCACGGTAAATCTCATCGCTGGCACCCAGAAGCAGTAGCGGCGGGTTGAACCCGATGATCTCTGCCGTTTTCAAGTTAACCGCCATTCTGGGGGGCTCTTCAAATAGCTGGCTTAATTGATAAGGCTGAGCACCGTTAAACAGTTTTGCCATGGTTTCGGCGTGAAACTGGCCGAAGTACTTAAAGTTGGCTTGTGACAAACTCGCCAATACGCCAAATTTCACCTCTTCTGCACCAGACTGAGAAAAGGTGGGTATCTTATGTTCATTGGCTATACGGATGAGTATCGGAAGGCTGGTTTCGGTTACGCCTCCCTGTTCTGTCACATAAATGGCATCAACCTGTTCTGCAAGTGTTTGAAAGCATTTTATAACACTGTACTCGGCCAGCCGAGTATCGCTAATATCACTTTTGGTATGGCAAGCTTGCACACTGAAACCGAGGGTTTTACTGAGCGAGTTGATCATATCGATAGCGGCATAACTTCTACCATCGCTGGTATTTTCAAACGCCACCCCCAATTTGGTAAATCCGGTAATATCATGAAAAACCCGAAGTTGACGCTCATAACGGTTTGGATCTGCCGTTGCATGTATGTGTTTGTAGCCAGAGTCTTCAAGGCTTGACGTGGTCAACCAAAGTTGTACAACCCAGTTAAGCTACTTTTCTTAGTTCAGTCATTTCTTTTTCAAATTCCGCCGGGCTTCGATAGCCCAGATAGGAATGCATCCGCTGATTGTTATAAAACACTGAGATGTACTCCAGGATGTCTTGCTGAGCTTCATGTCGTGTTTGATAGCTTTTCCATTGAACACGTTCTTGCTTCAAAGTTCCAAAGAAACTTTCAACAACCGCATTATCCCAACAGTCACCTTTCTTGCTCATACTTCCATTAAAATTATGCAGCGTTAGAAGTTTTCTAAACTCCTTGCTGGCGTACTGGCTCCCCCGATCAGAATGATGTATTAACCCGGCCTGCGGGCGTCTTTGCCAAATTGCCATCTTGAGTGCATCACAAACCATCTGAGCCTTCATTCGCGAACTCATGCTCCAGCCAACAACCTTTCTTGAGTAAAGGTCAATCACAACAGCTAAATACAGCCAACCTTCTTGTGTCCAGATATACGTGATATCTGAGGCATAAACCTGATCAGGCTTTTCAACTGCAAACTCCCGCTCTAACAGATTATCGAATACAGGTTGCTTATGATTACTGTTTGTCGTGACCTTATACTTTTTCTTGTGCTTGACCTTAACACCAGCTTCTTTCATTAACTTTCTAGTTTTGTTCCTGCCTACCCGATAGCCAAGAATATTCAGCGCTTTTTTCATTCTTCGGTAGCCGTATGTATGCTCACTTGACTCTGCGATATCTTGTATCCATTCAATCATTTCGGTATGAGTTGGATCGTCAGACATAGTAGCTTGGCGTTTTAAAAAACTATAATAACCTGAACGTGTAACACCCAATTGTTGGCACATAATGCCAATAGGCCACACCTTTTTATGCTGGGCGATGAAAGCGTATTTTACTTTGCTTCCGTGGCAAAAAAGGTGGCTGCTTTTTTTAGGATGTCGCGCTCCATCTTGAGCCGTTTGTTTTCTTCCCTTAAGCGGCGAAGCTCTTCTTGTTCCGGTGTCAGCTTTCCATTGCCGCGGAATGCGTGACCATCATCATTTTCGTGCTCTTTGATCCAGCGCCCTAAAACGTTAGGATTAATACCAAGATTTCTTGCCGCTTCAGCCTTCGAATAGCCCTGGTCAATTACCAGACTAATCGCGTCTAATTTAAACTCTTTTGAGTACTTCTTTCTTGCTGCCATTTTTCACTCCAGTTTTTAGGATTATCTCTTAACTGGTGTGTACAAATCTATTAGACCACGTCATCATCCCATAAGGATAGCTCCGACTTCGTTGTCGATTTTTATAAGCAAGCTATACCAAGTGACTCAGTAGCGCGTGCAATAGCTTTTGCCATTTCTCAGCCTAGTGATGTTGATATTAACGAAATCGTATTACGACCGACAGTACAGGAATTTTAAGGGTATACCGCTCGCCAGACTTGGCTTGAAAGGCAGTGAGTAGGCGCGTTATTGTTAATTCAAATACTATGAGAGTTGGATGCTATAGTTTTCTATCTACTCTCATAGCTTCTTGGCGAATACCTATTGTGTCTATCGACCAAAACAGCATTAAATGTTGAAAACGATTAACTATTCATTTCTTCCTAACGAAGACATTTTAAGTTTTCTGAAGCTTCAGTAATGATTTTGATCTCTTCAGGCCTTTGCAGAAAATAAGACGGCTTCATGCCAAACATAAGATTAAAAGCATGAGTACAGTGGGGTAAGTCAACGAAGCCTGCCGCTTGGGCTGCTTGTGTCAGCGTTTTCCCCTTCCCGATTTCTGTCGCCGTGATATATAAACGATGCCACTGTCGGTAGCGACGAATTGGTACGCCCGTTTGCCTCTTAAAAAGCTTAGTTAGCCCTGCTACTGACAAACTCACTTGCTCTGCCAAATACTCGATAGAAATATTCTGATCTATCGAGTTCTGTATCAAATCAACAACCGTTTGTACTCGTGGATCGCAATTGTATTTTATTCCAGTATTAGGAAGTAAGAGATGATCCAAAACGCCCATAGTGTTGCTTAGGCTGGTTTGATTCGCAAAGATTTCGTAGAGTTCTGATCTATACCAGGCTTCTTCTTTCAGGCCAAAACCTAATTCACCTTCCAAGATTTTCATGCCAAGAGAAAGGTGAAACATATCTTCGCCCATTACATCAAGGTTTAGATTAACCGTAGGTTGCTGCTTGGAATCGATCAAAACTGAACAGCCTGGAGGTATCAGAACAGATGTACACTTAAACTCTTTATTGCTTTCCAACTGCTTAACATAAAAAGGCTTGTCCAGAGAAAAGTGCAGTGTCGCCGCTCCTTGAGAAAGGTGCAAGGGTTCATCAATATAACCAATAAATAGGGTCCTTTTCTTAGACAGGTATAATAACGACTTTCTTTTCATAAGACTCTAAATTCAGTAACGACTGTTAGCTAATTGTAACGATTCTGCTAATTAATTCATGTTAATTCCGGCGTTATGAGAGCTGGTGCATAGTTTTACGTTCTTACACAAAACTGTCCCAGTTTTTACAATCCCCTTGTTCTCATTTAGTGCAAACATAAAAAGCGCTGTAACAAAAACTCAGTATAAAAATAACCTTGAGGATTTATTCATGAAAAAAACAATAGCATTAACAGCCGCTCTAACATGCGCAGCAGCGAGTCAAGCTCAAGCTGGCTTCTTATCAGATTACTTCAGCTACACTAAAACAGAACACCCAATTATGCTCGTCCCAGGCATATTCGCGTTTGATACCATCGCTACAATTGACTACTGGTACCAGATTCCTGATGCAATCGAGAGTCGCGGAGGTGAAGCTTACGTTGCGAAAATCAATGCGTTTGACAGTTCCGTTGGACGTGGCGAAGAGCTCATTGCACAGCTTGAGGAAATTAAGGCTTCTTCAGGTGGTAGGATAGAGAAGTTTAACTTAATGGGTCATAGCCAAGGCGGTATGACATCACGTTATGTCATGGAAACACGTCCAGACCTAGTGGCATCAGTCACTACCATGCACACACCACACAATGGTTCACCCATTGCAGATTTAGTTACGGATATTGCACCACCCGACACAGTACAAGGTGAACTATTTGAAACGTTTGCCAATGCTGTAGGTGATTTGGTTAACTTAATGTCTGATAACGAAAAATCTGATTCAGATGTTTATGCCATGCTAGGAGAGTTTAATGCGGCGGGTTCAGCGCAATACAACGCAACCTACACTAATGGCTTGCCATTAAGTGAGTGTGGAAACGGTCCCTCTCAAGTTACGATCAATGGCGAGAATATCAAATTGTACTCTTGGAGTGGCACAGGATTACTTACGTCCGGGGCAGACATCTCCGACCCACTCTTTGCTTTAACAAGTTTGGCTTTCGACAGTGGCGACGATAATGATGGGATTACTGGTCGCTGTTCTTCACACTTCGGGACTGTACTTCGAGATGACTACTTTATGAATCATCTAGATGTGAATAATCACGTTTTAGGCCTAGTATCTCTATTCGAAACTAACCCCAAAACCTTATTCAAAGATCACGCAAATCGGCTGAAAAATGCAGGTCTTTAATCAGTCGGGACGTTTTTAGGTAACGTCCATTTCCTTTGGGGCTCCTCGGGCCCCTTTTTTTCCTCTCTTAAAAGAAGAACAATAATGAATAGACTATCCATTGGCCTTGTTGTCATCAGTATCATTGCATTTTCCATTGCAGCACTATTTTTATCTCCATTCTTAAGTAATCAACAAGAAGCCACCACAGACAATCACCACCTGTCTGTACTTAAGGAAGAAGCAAGACACGCAAATGAAACGCTGTTCGAGTCGCCTACAACCAAGGGAATAACAGAATTACATAAACCTGACTCATTAAGAGGTATCAACTTTCAGGCAGACTTCAAAGTTAGTGAGTCCAACAATCTTATTCCCAACTATGCTATCCGAGAGTTATTCGATCATTACCTATCTACTTATGGCGAAGTAGAGATAGACAATATTATCGCGCTTATTCAAGGTGAAATTAACGAATCCCTTCAAGAACCAGCTAAATCTGAGGCGCTTGCTCTCCTCAAGCGTTATATCGATTATAAAATTGAACTAGCAGAGAATAATCCTGAATTGAGCCTCAATACTGACGATGGGGCTTCTTACCTAGAGAAAATTATAAGCGCACAAAGTGCGCTTCAATCATTACGAAAAGACTTTTTTAACCAAGCAGAGTACGAAAGCTTTTTTGGTCTGGAGGATACTCAGAATGCCTATATGATCGAACAAATTCGTATCAACACTGACCCTACATTAAGCGATGAAGAAAAGCGCGAGAGATTAGAGCAAGCTAATATGCTTTTACCAGATGAACTGGTCGAGAGACGTAATCGAGTTCAACGCCACGCACAACTTCGTGAACAAGTAACATCGATCCAGGCTGAAGGAGGAAGCCAGGAAGAAGTGTTTCGTGTTAGAGAAGAAGCGCTTGGATCAGAAGCCGCCAGTGCGCTAGCTCAATTAGATGAACAACGTCAACAATGGTCTCAACGTCTGAACAATTTTTCCAAAGAAAGGAAATCTATTTTAGATTCGAGTCTAAGTGACCAAGATAAAGCCACATCAATCGATAACTTGATAGCCGCTCATTTTGATACCAGCGAACAAAAACGCGTTCGCGCGATTATGAATGATGGTCAGCTAGACTCAAATTAGTTGCCACACATCTGGATCAAGCAAGGGGTTTCTCTCAAACACGAGCACCATATACATTTCTATATATTTTAAGGAATTGGACTGCTCAAATAGATATGGCACCCAAGAAGACTGCTAGGGTGCCTTTTACTATCCTCACCCAATGGCTTACTCAGTAAACAATAAACGAATGATTTGCCTTGCGTCATCAAGTGCTCGGTGAACGATAAATTCATTCTCAATCGAACTTTCAAATTTCAGCAACGTAACTTTATCTATCACGTGATAGATGGATCCGATTGAAAACTTCGGCGTCATTCCTACTTCATCGAACAACTTGAGAAGCCATCTTTGATCATACTCAATTGCATCCGAATAAATGGTCTTACCAGCGAGCTTGGTGTTTAGTCTTGTGCATGCACCAGCAATCGAGACCCCTTCCTTGTATAGGGTATTTCGTGAAATATGATGAATTTCCTGTTCCGCATAATCATCCCAATGTTTCCAGGATTCGCTCGGATTTATTAGAAAACTGTCGAAGCAGTCTGGATCATCGCTGTCTTGCCAAGCGACTTCAATCGGGTAGCTAGCATCAGACAAACCACTCGCCTCTACGTCGAAAATGATCATGTATTCTATATGCTCCAAATAATTTCTGAGCTTCGTGGTTGAAATACAACCGTTTCTGCATTAGTCATTGAAACTTCTTGATTAATCGCTTCGCCCAATAGTCAGCCGGATTTGCAACATTAGCAGGCATCCTGTGTTGCATAAATTCTACCTGGCCAAAGTCTTTTGCAACCGTGGCAAGTTTGTCTTTTGGCCAGCTTCCAGAATTTTCGACAATTAACTTCAACACCTCATTAACTTTAGCCTCTAGATTACTGCTCTTTTTAGAATCCAGACTAATTAGAACAGTCGAGATATGATGATTAACACTACGATCAACTTCCAGAAGCATAGTCGTTCCCTTTGAGCTTTCAATTGTCGCGATATATGCAGATCGTGAAATCCCGCTACCGAGTTTAGAAAACTTCTTTTTGCCGCATTCGGGAAGCTCAAATATACCAGACGAAATATTGTAGGAAGGAGCAAGCTGGGAAACCCTCAGGATTGCCTTTTCTATGTCCTCTAAATCACCGTCATATTCTCCTTCGCACGCGTTAAGTCCATCTAGAATTAACGGTTTTGTTTCACCGCCACTCTGTGACGTCATTAGACTTACCGGCTGATGATTAATTTCATTAACCTCTTCACCTTCAGTATCAGATGAAGGTTTTGAAAATATTAAGGGGTCGGTGACAAATAAGAATCATTAACATCAACTCATTGAGTCCACAGTTAATTTAAGTGATACTGCCTGATTCCAAGGAAGGAAAAAGAAAGGATCAAGAAATGCCAAGGAAGCCAAGAATGTATATGGCGGGAGTGCCATGCCACGTTATTCAACGTGGAAATAACCGAGAAGCCAGTTTCTTTACAGATGACGATTATTCGTTTTATCTGGAATGTCTGAAAGACGCCTGTACGCGTTATCGTGTTAACTGCCATGCCTACGTACTGATGACAAATCATACCCATCTTCTCTTATCGCCTGAAAGCGAAGAGGGGATTTCGAAGGTGATGCAGTCATTGGGTAGACGCTATGTGCAATATGTAAATAGGCAATACAAGCGGTGTGGTACGTTGTGGGAGAGTCGTCATAAAGCCAGTTTGGTTGATGCAGAAAATTATCTACTTAGTTGCTACCGCTATATAGAGCTAAATCCAGTGATGGCGAATATGGTTGGGCACCCAGGCGATTATCGTTGGTCGAGTTATAGAGCGAATGCGCAAGGAGAGAACAATTCCTTAGTAACTGGACATGCTATTTACTCAGGTCTTGGGTCGGACAAGGAAGGTCGATTGCACAATTATAGAGAATTGTTCAATACGGTGTTGTCAAAAGAGTTAGTGCACGATATTCGAAAGGCCGCTAACTTTTCAATGCCATTAGGAAATAACAGATTTAAAGATCAGATTGAAAAGACGCTGGGGCGTTCAATAGGATACGCAGACAGGGGGAGGCCGAGAAAGGAATCGTGAGTTAATGATAATGCATATCATTTGTCACCGACCCCTATTGGTGTTATTTCAACTGTCAATAAAGAATTCATAATAATGTGGGAACCCTCTATTCTAAAGGCAGCACCACTATCAACTACCTCTACGGGCCAGATGATGCACGCTTCTACCAACACAAAGACGCTAATGGCGAACTATCTGAAACCATATACATTGGTGGCGGTATCTATGAAGAAGAGACCGTTGCTGGCGTGACTACGCTTAAGAGTTATGTGGGCGACTTCCTGATCGATAAGCGACAGGGCGAAACCGTAACACAAACCTATACCCTACGTGACCACTTAGGCTCGGTTGATACCGTGGTTGATGACGATGTAACCGATGACCTACAAGCGTCAGTGATAGAGCGCTCCTTCTTTGCCCCGTTTGGGGAGAGGGTAGAAGATGCGCGTGCTGGGACGACGTTAGAACCGGTAACCGACGACCGAGGGTTTACAGACCATGAGCATATGGATGAGGTAGGGCTCATTCATATGAACGGGCGGGTTTATGATCCGGTCATTGGGCGGTTTTTGAGTGCTGATCCGTATGTGCAGGCTCCTTATAGCTCTCAGAGCTACAATCGATATTCTTATGTTTGGAATAATCCTTTGAGTGCTGTCGATCCAAGTGGATATTGGGGTGAAGGATTAGTAATGAGTGAGGCTGCCATGGGAGGAATAAGCTATGGTGGCTTGCAGTCAGGAACACTGGCTGCGATGGAACAGTCGATAATCCGACTTGAAACTGCGGCTGTTACTGCTGGAACCGGTGTGGCTAGTACTCTGGCGGGAGTAGTAACCTTAGGTTTATATTCTGAAAACCTTGGGGATGGAACGTTAAATGGGGAAACGATATATAGCTTCCCTGTAAGCCACATAACCGCTCAGGATTCCATTTTACCCGGAGCCGAAGCAGTTGATACTTTGCCATCAATTCTTAGTTTCCCTGTCGAACAACAAAATGATTGGTATCGGTATGAGAGCCCTATTAGCAATATTTTAAACGGGGAAACGTCATATACATTTCCGGCAAATGATGGTGTAACGATTGCTCCGTATTATATGGCGGATAAAGTCTACGATGACTCTACTTATGATAAGCATGGAGCACAGGATATTGGGGAAATAAGCCGAGCACCAGCGAATGGACAGGAGGCACTTAACAATTCTATCCAAATCAAGCCAACCTCACCCCGCAGGGTTGGAGTAGATGCTATAAATAAAGAACTAGTTATATTGGATCGACATTTAGAAACTAGCAGCTCAGAATATTATCATGGGCATGTTCAGGATAAGATATCTGAGCAAAATATTAGAAATGCGGCTGCGAAACTGCCTGGTGTCAAAGTTAAAAATAATGGAACGTGGAAGATAAAGTGAAGTCATCTCTAAATTTGACGGAGTTGCATGAGGCGACTACTTACAAAAAAATTAAAGAGCTTCTAAAAAAAGGAGAGTGTGTCGACGTTAGAGCTAAAGGAGGGATCACACCTTTGCACTATAACGAAAACGTTGACGCAGTTAGGGCTTTGCTCGAGAACGGTGCGGATGTGAACGCAAGAAGAGAAGACGGGCTATGCCCATTACATATTCATAGTAATCCAGAGATTATTAAGCTATTAATAGAGTTTGGTGCAGATATTAATATTGTAGATGATGAGGGAGATTCACCTTTACATTTAGCCTCTAACCTAACTAGTGTTGAGTATTTATTAGATGCAGGGGCAGATGTAAATAGAAAAAATAGTGAATCGGAGTTACCTGAAGACTGTTATGGTGATGATTCGGAGGGGCAATCAATGAAAGCGGTTGTGCGAGAGTTTCGAAAGAAAGCCAGTTAAAAAGGGACACCCATCAATTACCCATCTAAGAAGAGGGCAGAGTGAGACTTCGCCCTTTTGCTTTTTACCAGCAGTGCTTGCAACGTTTTCCGGTTTGACCTTTCATTCCTTAACAGCACGACCTGCATGGAGCGGCAGTCCCTACACCTGTAGGGGCCGGATGAAATGAATATTAAGGGGTCGCCCATAAGTCGCTAGTTTGTCAATAGCACGAGTTTGAACGAAGCGCGTCGTGGCACCCATGCCTAAATATAAACTGTTTTGGCTGTCATGAAGTACACCTGATTTTAGTTGTGTTGTGCTACTTCAAAATGAAGTGCTTCAGTCACCCATCAGGATCAAGGCTAAACGGCTGAGCCCCATAACGCGCAAAGCCGCTTACCCCTGGTATATTCATACCCCATTAAATAATCAGTACCCCTGCATAGCTAATTGGTACAGAGTTAAAGACTCGAAGTCAGTCTCCGGAGAGCTTATGCAGAGGGCACTCCATTAAACCAAATTAGGTTCAGGCGAAGGATATTCAGAGCCCTAGGTTAACCATACCCCTTTTGATCTCATCGCCTGAAAAGCTGTTTAACCAAATGCGAGTTTAATATCAAACATCGTTTTCTCCTTGAGCATGTGATAACACGCTCTCGTTAATTTATTGGCTATCGCTTTCTTGGCAACCATTGTTGGTGATTTCTTCAGCCTGCGTTGATAGGCTCGTTTTATATCAGTATTCCAGATAGATGCATAATGTGCTGCTTCAACAAAAGCCATTGCTAAATATCTATTTCCGTTCTTCGTATTTCCTTTCCCTTTTGATTTACCATTGCTGACCTTATCGGAAGGCACACAACGAGCATAAGATGAATAATTTCCAACACGAGGAAAACGCTCAATTGGTCCAGTCTCAAGCAAAATGGTCATCGCCAGTATTTTTCCAACGCCAGGGATACTAAGTAGAATTGAATACAATTCCCCTTGCTGGCATTCTCTGAGAACAAAATTTTCTATCGTAGTAATTTGCTGAGAGAGTTTTTTCATCATATGCCACTCAGTCAACGCAGTTAGTTGCGCTGCGCTTGTTGAAAAGTGAGCTTTCAGTTCTGCTTCTGTAAGATGTTTTATCTTATTCGCATTAAGCCTCTCACCTGTGTGCCGGTTAATCATGCTTTGTAAACTAAGGTGATGAGCGGTTCGTTGCTTAACCAGCAAGAGCCTTCTCCTTAGTAGATCGCGAATAGCACGTAAAGCTTTAGGGTAAATATATCCCGTAGGAAGTATGCCTAATCTTAGTAGGTGAGCTAAATAACGCGCATCCGTTAAATCATTCGTGTATTTCAATCCGCTGTATTGTTGAATGGCAAGCGTATTAGCTAGATGAACTGGATAGCCTTCATCCATTAGACCATCAACAAGCCAATACCAATTGTATGTCGATTCAACAACTATTCCGAAAATGTCTGATTGGTAGGGTGCTAGTAGTTTAGAGATATCATTGAGATCATTATCTAAACGCTTTTCTTGAACAATAGTATCGTTATCGTTGATTAACGATACAACGCTATTGTTGCTATGAAGATCGATTCCGCAGTAAAGTTGCATAAGCCGTCTCCTTTGTTGAGTGTAAGCCCTCTCGAGTATACCTCTGGATGCCTCGGCGAGGGAGGCGACTTATGATTTTCAGTGACAAATAAGAATCATTAACATCAACTCATTGAGTCCACAGTTAATTTAAGTGATACTGCCTGATTCCAAGGAAGGAAAAAGAAAGGATCAAGAAATGCCAAGGAAGCCAAGAATGTATATGGCGGGAGTGCCATGCCACGTTATTCAACGTGGAAATAACCGAGAAGCCAGTTTCTTTACAGATGACGATTATTCGTTTTATCTGGAATGTCTGAAAGACGCCTGTACGCGTTATCGTGTTAACTGCCATGCCTACGTACTGATGACAAATCATACCCATCTTCTCTTATCGCCTGAAAGCGAAGAGGGGATTTCGAAGGTGATGCAGTCATTGGGTAGACGCTATGTGCAATATGTAAATAGGCAATACAAGCGGTGTGGTACGTTGTGGGAGAGTCGTCATAAAGCCAGTTTGGTTGATGCAGAAAATTATCTACTTAGTTGCTACCGCTATATAGAGCTAAATCCAGTGATGGCGAATATGGTTGGGCACCCAGGCGATTATCGTTGGTCGAGTTATAGAGCGAATGCGCAAGGAGAGAACAATTCCTTAGTAACTGGACATGCTATTTACTCAGGTCTTGGGTCGGACAAGGAAGGTCGATTGCACAATTATAGAGAATTGTTCAATACGGTGTTGTCAAAAGAGTTAGTGCACGATATTCGAAAGGCCGCTAACTTTTCAATGCCATTAGGAAATAACAGATTTAAAGATCAGATTGAAAAGACACTGGGGCGTTCAATAGGATACGCAGACAGGGGGAGGCCGAGAAAGGAATCGTGAGTTAATGATAATGCATATCATTTGTCACCGCCCCCTTTTGGTGCCGACCTGCCAATGTTAACAGCTCTGTCACTGCGTTCGGGTCAGTTGTTGATGCAACCTGATCTGCAACGGCTTTAACCAAGTCCAGCTTACCATTCAGCCAATTTGAGATGTTCGCTGTCGCCGCCTCTGACGTTGCGGCGATTTCCTGCTGCAAGTCCTGGTGAGTCTGACTCTGCATCCGAAAGTAGTTCACCAACGAGAAAAAGAACAACCCCAGAACCAGTATAAAACTGGCAGCAATCGTGATTTTCTGACTAAACCCCGGCTTTCTCATGAACCTTGACCCCTCTAATGGCTGTGGCGTCGAGCATATGCAGAAGCGCAATAACTATTGAGTGCATATGAAACACTAGACAGCAACGCTGGAAAAATCCAGAAAGGGCAGGTTTTTAAGTGGAGTGGGTAGAAGATGCTCGTGCAGGGACGACGTTAGAGCCGGTGACCGATGACCGAGGGTTTACAGACCATGAGCATATGGATGAGGTAGGGCTCATTCATATGAACGGGCGGGTTTATGATCCGGTTATTGGGCGGTTTTTGAGTGCCGATCCGTATGTTCAGGCACCTTACAATTCTCAGTCATATAACCGTTATTCTTATGGTTGGAATAATCCTTTGAGTGTCACTGACCCTGCTGGATATTGTAGTGGTTTGTGGACTTGTTTGACTTCTTTAGCAAATTCTTTTGCTGCTGCAATTGGTTTTGGCGGCGCTGCGGCCTCCACAATTGACGCCCAGGTTGATTATTTCTGTTTCGTATTTTCGATTAATATGAAACTGATATCATCATCGGATTCATTTAAGCGTGATTCTTCTTGGTTATATACTTGCCTCACCAGGTATTGTTGCTGAGAGTCTGAAAGGCCTGCCCAAAAGCCATCACTTGATAGAATGAGACGTTCGTTCTCACGAAGTGCTCTGACTTGCCATTGAGGTTGATTAAAACGCCGAGCTTTAAAACTCTGGGTAAGTGCATGTCGATCAGGATCATTTTTTAGTTTATCGAGTGTAGTGGGATTTATAGCAGTAGCGAGGCAGTGAATGCGATTCACCCAAGGGTGCCTGAGTGGTTTACGACGGTTTAAATTATAAGGTTTTGGGAGTCGTTCTAGAAAACAATCTCCTGCGTGAAGGACAATTGCCACATTGTTCTTAATACACACGAGAAGATAGCTGGCAGAATCAGCAGGATATTTAGTTCTTAAGTCTAGCTGCGCTTGCTTAAGCAATAGGATTAATGATTGTTTTAATTCAGCGAACTGTAGTGCTTGAGGTGGTAGCGTTTTAAAACCTTGTTCAATATGTGTAGTTAATGCTCTTGCCAGGCCTCCTCCATAGGGACAGTTTGTCGAGCCGTCCACTATTATGAAAAGACTCACGTCGTTATTCTGTGAGGCAACTAGGGCATCTCGATTGTCGTCAGTGCGTGTTCCTTTTTGTGTGAAAGATATTGTTTTCATTGATCTTTAGAAAGTAGTTTGACGGCTTCAAGGCGCTCAAATAGAAGGTCTTCTCTATCTACGTCTCCCTTTGCTGTTGATTGAACCGCATATTCGAAATCATTGTGATCTAGTAATAAAGCAACTTGCTCAGAAATATACTCTCGTAGGTCTTGGGAAGACTCCTTTAATTCTCTGAATAACTCCTCGCGACCATCGAAAAGGCAGAGAATATCTTCAATGTCACGACTTCCAATGGGATCATTATTGCCTCTGCCATTGTAGGCTTCTAGCTTGGTGGCGATGAAGTAGGGAGGTGTGATCAGTTTTATCGTAATGCTCGGTGTTAACGGATAAGGCTTAGCTGCATCCATTGCCTCTGCATACCATCGATTAGAGTACCCTAGTACTGCTTCATCATCAGGCATAAAGTCCACGATTAACTCTCCTAGTCTCATACGGCAGTTGATATTGTCTTCCATAGAAACTCGAAAGCCTTTCTCTTTGAGTCTTTCCTGAAAGGTATTCCAGCCGGGATAGCCGGTGACGCTAATGATGAGGTCTACGTCATCAGTATATCGAACACCCTCTTTGGTAAAGTCATCGGTCACATGCAGGCCTGTTGTACATCCGCCAACGAAAGCCACTTCATTCAAAAGCTCTGAACCTAAGGCATTGGATACTGTTATCATCATATCCATTAATTTGTTAACAGTGCTCATATCTTCAACTTATCTGCTAATAGTTGCTCGGCAAGTTTGGCTTCGCGCGAGTTTCCCAATCGAATCGCATCGACTAGTGCAAGCAGTTCGTATAGGTCTGGGTCTAGTTTCACCGCCTTAGGTACCGATTTATATAAAGGCTTGACTGCTTGGCCTTTGCTATTACCTCTGGCATCAGGCCATACACAGATCATCTCTCCTGCTGTCATCAGTTTTCCTTCCATTACTGGCGCAGCGAATGAAGTAGGTATCCCTCTTACAATTTCAGCGGGCTTAACAGGGAAAACATACTTTAGACCGTGAACTGCAAACTCCAGCAAGGCTTTCGTATTGGCTTTAGGATAGCCTGTCTTTCGATCATGCATTGCCATGCCTACGGCAATGCTTCGTTTTAGAGATGCACTGATTTCTGTTTTGCTGATGCCTGTTAATGACTGGAGCCCACGAAGAGAGTACCTCTCCTCGAATTGTGGGATTCCATCTAGCTCTTGCTGCGCTTCATGCAGGTCGTCTTCCCACCCTTGCCAATCGGGCGGAAAGTATTCTTTTGATTCTTCAATCCAGTTAGCACCTTGCTGACCCTTCTTCACTTCTCGCCGAGTTTGTTTCTGAAGGGAGACAAGCTTTAATAAAATAAGTATGTCTTGACTTTTCATTTTTATCGCTCTATTGACTGTCCGTCATCCTAGGACAAGGGACAGTGTAATAATGCTTTATTTCAACTGTCAATAAAGAATTCATAATAATGTGGGAACCCTCTATTCTAAAGGCAGCACCACCTTTAACTACCTCTACGGGCCAGATGATGCGCGTTTCTACCAACGTAAAGATGCTAATGGCGAACTATCTGAAACCATATACATTGGTGGCGGTATCTATGAAGAAGAGACGGTTGCAGGTGTCACAACGCTTAAGAGTTATGTGGGCGACTTCCTGATCGATAAGCGTGAAGGTGAGACGGTAACGCAGACCTATACCTTGAGAGATCATTTAGGGTCGGTTGATACCGTGGTAGATGACGATGTAACCGATGACCTACAAGCGTCAGTGATTGAACGTTCCTTCTTTGCCCCGTTTGGGGAACGGGTAGAAGATGCACGTGCTGGGACGACGTTAGACCCAGTGACCGATGACAGAGGGTTTACAGACCATGAGCATATGGATGAGGTAGGGCTCATTCATATGAACGGGCGGGTCTATGACCCGGTCATTGGGCGGTTCTTGAGTGCGGATCCTTATGTTCAGGCTCCTTATTTTAGTCAGAGTTATAATCGTTACTCTTATGGTTGGAATAACCCTCTAAGTGGTGTTGATCCAACTGGTTATGAGTGGTGGAATCCCTTTTCATGGGATTGGTCCGGTGAGTCGGCTGCTTTAGTTAACATTGAGACGGTTGGTACGACTAACTATGGAAGTGATGACTTTTTTAATCCGACATACCCTGAAACAGAGCAAAACTATGAAATAGTTGCCGATGCCATGGTGGAATTTGGGAATGACTACTTAGAAAAAGGCGTCATTCCAACAATGGAAATGCTTGATCCTCGTGAGCTTGCGCAAAGTTATGTCGAGGACGGTGTATCTGCGGTGTTTATTGCCGCTGCTAAAAAGAACCCTTATGTAAAAATTGGGGAAAGGGTCTATGATAATCTTTTTAGTGGATCTATTGACTACGGAAAGTTAGATGAACTATCGCGCCCCACAGGTGTAAGCGCAACTATTACTCCTGATATGATTGGTACAGGGTCTCCTGCAAGTCGTTCGATTATTCCTCCAGGCTGGAGTGGAAATGGCACTCTCAATAATGAGGCTAGAGGCCACCTTTTAGGTAATCAGTTGGGTGGATCAGGGAAAATCCCTGAGAACATTGTGACGTTGCAACAAAATTGGACAAATTCTCCAGTTATGAGGGATTTTGAAAGTTCAGTAGCAAATGTTGTTAAGCAGGGTGAGGTAGCAAACTATTTGGCTTTACCAATTTATAAAGGAAATAATCTTGTACCAAGAGGGATTACTATTCAGGCTGAAGGGTCTAAAGGTTTTTCATTAGGTGTTACTATATTAAACCCACCAGGAATGTGAGTGTGATGAAGTGAATAATATAACTAAACTGAAGCAGTTGTTGACGCCTCCTTCTTGTTCACTGGAAGTGCCTTCTGACCCCCTTTGGAGTGAAATTGAAAAGAAGCTCGGTATACAGCTGCCTAACGATTACAAAGAGTTTGTTAGCTCTTATGGGTCGGGCTCAGTTGATGATTTCTTGTGGGTTTTTAACCCATTTTCCGAGAACCCTAATATAAACTTATTCGAGAGACTGACTACAGAAACCGAAACCTTTGAATATCTCAAAAAGTCCGGGAATGAGACCCTCTTGTTTTCTATGTATCCTGAAAAAAGAGGGCTTTTACCCTTAGGAGCAACGGACAATGGAGATGTTCTTTTTTGGCAAGTTGGGGGGAATCCATCTACTTGGCCTATAGTGATAAATGCTGCGCGACAAGCAGAGTATGAAAAGTATGAAATTACGTTAGTTGATTTTTTAATAAAAACTCTAACTGGCGGTATTAAAAGCAATATATTCCCATCTGATTTTCCCTGTGACAGACCTTTGTTTAACTCGGCGTGCTAAATTAAGAAGAATAATAATTTAATTTAAGGGGTCACCCATAAGTCGCTAGTTTGTCAATAGCACGAGTTTGAACGAAGCGCGTAGAACGTTTTAAGGGGTCGCCCATAAGTCGCTAGTTTGTCAATAGCACGAGTTTGAACGAAGCGCGTCGTGGCACCCATGCCTAAATATAAACTGTTTTGGCTGTCATGAAGTACACCTGATTTTAGTTGTGTTGTGCTACTTCAAAATGAAGTGCTTCAGTCACCCATCAGGATCAAGGCTAAACGGCTGAGCCCCATAACGCGCAAAGCCGCTTACCCCTGGTATATTCATACCCCATTAAATAATCAGTACCCCTGCATAGCTAATTGGTACAGAGTTAAAGACTCGAAGTCAGTCTCCGGAGAGCTTATGCAGAGGGCACTCCATTAAACCAAATTAGGTTCAGGCGAAGGATATTCAGAGCCCTAGGTTAACCATACCCCTTTTGATCTCATCGCCTGAAAAGCTGTTTAACCAAATGCGAGTTTAATATCAAACATCGTTTTCTCCTTGAGCATGTGATAACACGCTCTCGTTAATTTATTGGCTATCGCTTTCTTGGCAACCATTGTTGGTGATTTCTTCAGCCTGCGTTGATAGGCTCGTTTTATATCAGTATTCCAGATAGATGCATAATGTGCTGCTTCAACAAAAGCCATTGCTAAATATCTATTTCCGTTCTTCGTATTTCCTTTCCCTTTTGATTTACCATTGCTGACCTTATCGGAAGGCACACAACGAGCATAAGATGAATAATTTCCAACACGAGGAAAACGCTCAATTGGTCCAGTCTCAAGCAAAATGGTCATCGCCAGTATTTTTCCAACGCCAGGGATACTAAGTAGAATTGAATACAATTCCCCTTGCTGGCATTCTCTGAGAACAAAATTTTCTATCGTAGTAATTTGCTGAGAGAGTTTTTTCATCATATGCCACTCAGTCAACGCAGTTAGTTGCGCTGCGCTTGTTGAAAAGTGAGCTTTCAGTTCTGCTTCTGTAAGATGTTTTATCTTATTCGCATTAAGCCTCTCACCTGTGTGCCGGTTAATCATGCTTTGTAAACTAAGGTGATGAGCGGTTCGTTGCTTAACCAGCAAGAGCCTTCTCCTTAGTAGATCGCGAATAGCACGTAAAGCTTTAGGGTAAATATATCCCGTAGGAAGTATGCCTAATCTTAGTAGGTGAGCTAAATAACGCGCATCCGTTAAATCATTCGTGTATTTCAATCCGCTGTATTGTTGAATGGCAAGCGTATTAGCTAGATGAACTGGATAGCCTTCATCCATTAGACCATCAACAAGCCAATACCAATTGTATGTCGATTCAACAACTATTCCGAAAATGTCTGATTGGTAGGGTGCTAGTAGTTTAGAGATATCATTGAGATCATTATCTAAACGCTTTTCTTGAACAATAGTATCGTTATCGTTGATTAACGATACAACGCTATTGTTGCTATGAAGATCGATTCCGCAGTAAAGTTGCATAAGCCGTCTCCTTTGTTGAGTGTAAGCCCTCTCGAGTATACCTCTGGATGCCTCGGCGAGGGAGGCGACTTATGATTTTCAGTGACAAATAAGAATCATTAACACCAACTCATTGAGTCCACAGTTAATTTAAGTGATACTGCCTGATTCCAAGGAAGGAAAAAGAAAGGATCGAAAAATGCCAAGGAAGCCAAGAATGTATATGGCGGGAGTGCCATGCCACGTAATTCAACGTGGAAATAACCGAGAAGCCAGTTTCTTTACAGATGACGATTATTCGTTTTATCTGGAATGTCTGAAAGACGCCTGTAAGCGTTATCGTGTTAACTGCCATGCCTACGTACTGATGACAAATCATACCCATCTTCTCTTATCGCCTGAAAGCGAAGAAGGGATTTCGAAGGTAATGCAGTCATTGGGTAGACGCTATGTGCAATATGTTAATAGGCAATACAAGCGGTGTGGCACGTTGTGGGAGAGTCGTCATAAAGCCAGTTTGGTTGATGCAGAAAATTATCTACTTAGTTGCTACCGCTATATAGAACTAAATCCAGTGATGGCGAATATGGTTGGGCACCCAGGCGATTATCGTTGGTCGAGTTATAGAGCGAATGCGCAAGGAGAGAGCAATGCCTTAGTAACCGGACATGCTATTTACTCAGGTCTTGGATCGGACAAGGAAAGTCGATTGCACAATTATAGAGAGTTGTTCAATACGGTGTTGTCAAAAGAGTTAGTACACGATATTCGAAAGGCCGCTAACTTTTCAATGCCATTAGGAAATAACAGATTTAAAGATCAGGTTGAAAAGACGCTGGGGCGTTCAATAGGATACGCAGACAGGGGGAGGCCGAGAAAGGAATCGTGAGTTAATGATAATGCATATCATTTGTCACCGACCCCTATTGGTGTGTATCATTTGTCACCGACCCCTATTGGTGTGCAGAACATTGAATTTATATATGCAAATTATTGAATTATTGTGTAGTATTTATACAGGTTTTTACATGCGTGCCACCTATTATTACTGAGTTTCGCTTAGGTCAATATTATGAGTGTTATAGAGCAAGCAGAAGAATACATTAAGCATAGGCCTTATGGCTCTGTATTTAGCTTTGGTCAGCTTGTAGCAAAACTCAGCGTTCCAAAGGATACATTATCTCATGCACTTTCCACGCTTGAGTCTAGAAAGCGTGTGGTTAGATTGGAGCGAGGATTATGGCATCGCCCTAAAGAGACTCGATTCGGTACTGTGGGACCCAAACCTGAGGTCGTGGCTTCGGTATTGGCGGCAGAGCGCCATGCTTATATTTTGCCTGCAGGCGCAGCCGCGCTGAATGCCTTGGGCTGGTCTAGTCAGATGAGCTTGGGGCACAGTTATATTTCCACTAAACGTATTGAGCCTGTCGTTTTCGGTAAACTCAGTGTTGGTTTTCGCTATAGTCGTGCTTTTGAAGAGCTTATAAAAAAACTTGAAGGTACTAACGCTAAAGAGAAAGAGTATGCCGCGACCTTATGGGTTGCTCTTGAGTATTTAGGAGAGCAAGAGGCCCATAATAAGGCGGGTTTAATTCGCGAATCGTTTGAAAGGCTTTCTGTACGAACACGAAATAAACTTTTAATAGCGATTACTAACGGCAAGCTGCGTTGGGCTACGGCCATTCTGGGAGAGTAGAGAATGAGCGTACCGTTTCTTTTTTCGTTGAGCGACAGCGAAAAGCAAGACCTCTTCGAAGCTGCAGCAACTGCAAAAGGCTGGCCTGCTTATGTGGTAGAAAAGGACTATCACGTAACCTTGGTTCTTAGTCTGTTGTTTGAGAAGCTTAAGCCTACATGCAAGTCTGAGGTTGATACACCTTTCCTGTTCAAAGGCGGTACCTCGCTCAGTAAAGTTTATGGCTGCATTGATCGTATGTCGGAAGACATTGATCTTTCGCTTCATATGACTTACCTCGGCCACCCAATTCCAGAACCTGATGAGGAATCAAATACCGCTCGAAAGAAACGAATGGAACGGTTAGAGCTTGCGGCAAAAGAAAAAATTAAAGAGGTGATCGTCCCTTTCTTGGTTGAAAACCTTGAAGAGCTCAATGATGATTACTCAGTATCTATTGCAGACAATGGCCTGGATGTTGAGATAAATTACCCTAGGTACTTAGACACAGAAAACTATGTAAATAATTATGTCTTGCCGCGGGTATTATTAGAGTGTGGTGGTAGAGCTAGTTTCGATCCATCAGAATCAAAAAGTGTATCGCCCATAGCTATGGAGGCAACGGGCCAGAAGGGTGACGAGTGCACTATTGATGTATTGGGTTGCGATCGTACTTTCTTCGAAAAAATTACGTTGATGCATGAGCTTAATAATCGAGGCGCTGAGCACATTAACGAACGTCAGTCACGGCACATTTACGACATTGTTAGGATTTATGCTATCAATCCTGAGTATGTCAGCAATACCGAGTTGTTGGCCGCTGTTGTAGATCATAAGCGCAAATATTTTGCACGTGGTGCCGCTAAGTGGAATGAGGCCATCCCAGGCTCACTCAAATTGGTGCCTGTGGATGAGGTAGCTGATTTACTTAAAAGTGACTGGGAAAAAATGTCTGATATGTTTCCAAGTGGTCTGCCATATAGCTTTGAAGAATTAATTGAACAGTTACGTGATATAAACGCGGCTATTAACAACTCTTGACTCTTTACCCGCTTATTGCTTGTCTTGAGGTTTAAGGGCTTTGACCCGAATGGCACTGACTTAAAGAATAGTTTGAAGTAAACAAATGGCTCTATACGGTGTCAGTCCTGCTAGCGCCTTCTGGTTTTCTGTAGCGCATAGAATCGGGCGCGGGGCACCCTCTTACTTCTTTGTAGCCACGACCCCTTTATTCCTTTGTTTTTAGCTAATCTCTTATTTCTCATAAATTGAGCCAAATTATCTGTATTAATGGCTCATAATTACGGATAATATGAGCCAAATATGATCAGGAAGCGGCTCATGAAATGTAATTGGGAACATCCAGATTGGCCAAATTTCACTTATAAGGACAATGCTATTCAGCCTGTTCTTTATCAATATGCTTTGGATGCTGGTCGATTGTCGGGTGGAATGGAGCTTCCCGAACACCCCCTTTCGTTGAATTTCTCTATCTTAAAATACTGGGGGACATTAAAAGGTGCGATGGTGGTGACCATTTTGTAGGGTTGTAACTGAGAGGCAGGGTAGAACATCTGGTCTAATGCGGCCTGTTGCTGGAACCGCTGGTAGAGCCGTTCGACTTCGTCATTTAATTGCCTGATGCTATATTCGCTGAACAGTCGGCTGGCGGAATAAAAAGGGTATCCGCCATCAGCGTGGTTGGTTAATGCCTCTTTAATGAAGTTTTGGTTTACGCGAACCAGCGTATGATGCAACGGCCCGTTAAGTCGCCAACGAATAGGGCGCTTAACCAGTATATGAACCGAGTCCTGTTTACCCAGCCTGACCAGCCCCAGTTTTTCAAGTTCTCTTAGATAGAGGTAGACATCGCTGCGCGTTAGCTGGCTTTGTTGAGCGATCATCTCCGGGCTTATTTCACTGATCAAAAGTATAAAGAAGGATGTCAATGAAGGGTTGGCTGCGAGAGCCTGCTCGATGTCCAGCGTTAGCTCGGTAGGCTCGACCGGGGTATTTGAGGCGATACCTGTCAGATCATTAAAGCTGATTCCAAGCGCATCACAGATGTCGATCAAACGACTTAGCTTGCAGTCCTGTTCCTGAAATAGCCGTTTGATGGTTGGCTCCGATGTCTGCATGATGTCTGCCAGATCTTTATACCGTATGCCCTGACTTTTTAAAATCTGCTTCAATGCGCCGAATAGGCTGCTACGTTGCCGGTGTTCGCTCATAGATTGATCCTGAAAAAACAAAAAAGTATTAAATTATAATACCTGACTCCAATTAAATTGCAGCAAAAGCTTGTTTATATATTCTTCTTAACGTCAGTACCCAATGCGGTATTTTAAACGTTTATAAGGTTAAGGAGAGAACCGTTATGAGAAATACGATTAAATCCTGGGGCGCGCTGGTGTTAATGGCTGTAGCAACGTATGCGATAGTGCCAATAGCACAAGCGGAAGAACTCGCGCCTCTTTGGAAGGTGGAGGGCATGGATCAGCCTGAATCTGTGGTTGCAGGCCCTGACGGTCAGCTGCTGTATGTGAGCAATATTAATGGGCAGCCGGTTGAAATGAACGGACAAGGTTATATCAGCAAATTATCAGTTGATGGCCAAGTGGTTGATAAACATTGGGTAGAAGGGCTGGATGCCCCAAAAGGAATGGCCGTAAGCCAAGGGCTTTTGTACGTGGCGGATATGCAGACGCTGCATGTTATTAACATGCAGCAAGGCAGCGTGGTCAAACATTACCAAGCGCCAGACGCCAAGATGTTGAATGATGTTACAGTCGGAGAAAGTGGAGAGGTTTATGTGTCTGACCTGCTGGGCGGCGCCATATATCGTTTGAAGGAAGATAGATTTGACCATTGGCTGGCTAACCCCAAGCTGCCGCATCCAAATGGTTTATTGTGGCACAACGGAGAACTGTATATTGCCAACTGGGGTGAAGGGATGAAAGATGACTTCACGACACGCGAGCCGGGCACTTTGTACCGTTTGGATGTTGCAAGTAAAACACTGAAGGCTGTCGCGACTGGATACCATTTGGGTAACCTGGATGGCGTTGTTGCGATGGACTCCCAGCTTTATATCAGTGACTGGATTACAGGTGAGTTATATCGCCTTTCCGGAAATGAGCGCCATAAGGTGTTACAGCTAACCGCCGGGCTGGCGGATATTGGTAGTGCTGGCAATGGTGTGATCTACGCGCCTATGATGATGGATAATCACATTATTGCTCTCAAGCCCCAGTGATATTTGGGCTGAAGTAGAGGTGGGGTACAAGCTGCGTTGCAAATGTGAGCTATAGGCAAGTTAAAACGCGGTAATCTGGGTTATGAGTTGGTATTCAAGAAGGAGGAAATTAACAAATCAAAGAAATGGCCCGCCCGGAGAGATTCGAACTCCCGACCAAGTGGTTCGAAGCCACCTACTCTATCCAGCTGAGCTACGGGCGGACATTATCTTCAATCGTTATGCCCTTGAAAAAGGGCAAATAGATCAGGCGGCTATAATACGCAGGCAGGCAGAGTGTGTCTAGTGTTCTAACCCAAAATATTGTGATTGTATTACGCGCCGCCCATCCAGAATGTTTTGATCACGGCAATACACCATACCGATAACAGAGAAAGAGCCAGCAACCAGAAAAAGACTCTATTGCGTTGTGTGGTTGATGACTTGCCTCCAGCGCTATCGATCCACCGGAAGTACATATTGCTCATAAAACCAGTCAAAACAAAAAAACTGGCTACAATAGGGAGGGCAAGCTGCCAGGTGGAAATAGCTTCGCCTGCCTGTTTTATTTGGCCGATCCAGACCATTGAGGCAACCAGCACAATAAGTGCGCTGAATTCGACAATTAGTGAAAGTTTGTGATGCTTGTGCATAGGTTTACAGGCCGTATAGCTCGATTTAAAGGCCACAGTATACACCAGTGTTCAAGGGTAGGCTTTTTATCGTTATTCTTTACCGCTATAATGGCGCCACTAATTTTTCGGGCGGGGCTTTTTGATCTCGTCACCCATAATTATGTAGCTATTAAATAGCACTAAATAATATCCCACGAGGTGAAGTGTGAATAAAGTGATGAGAGCGTTAGCAGTGTTTGGATTGGGTGCCGTATTAGCCGGTTCAGTTCAGGCGGCAACAGACGAAGATGCGATTCGTGATCGTATTAAGCCCATCGGAGAGGTCTGTGTTGAAGGTCAGGACTGTGGTTCTGCTGCGGCCGCTGCACCTGCTGAAGCCGCTGCTGGTGGTGCTCGCTCAGGAGAAGATGTTTATAACTCATCGTGTTTTGCATGTCACGGTACTGGCGCAGCAGGCGCGCCGATGATGGGCAACGCAGAGCAGTGGGCACCTCGTGTTGAGCAAGGCATGGATACATTGTTGGCGAACGCGATCAACGGTATCCGAGCAATGCCTGCTCGTGGAACCTGTGCGTCATGCTCTGATGACGAGATAAAAGCAGCGGTTGAGCACATGGTTAACAACAGCAAATAAGCTCAAAGCCCTGATGAAAAAAGCCGATTCAATCGGCTTTTTTTGTGTCTGCTGTTTTTTGCAGTGTAGTTTTGACCTCTTTGGCCCACTCAAGCCAAGCCCTCTCTCCCAGAATACCCCGTCGCAGCGTCATATAAGGTAATAGATAGTGTGCTTTTTTATCGTCATCCAACGACAGGTAAAGTTGTTCAATCTGTTCCAGGTTTTCCAGTGTGCTTTGATGCAGTTCAGTGTGGTTATCCAGCTCCGCTTGCAGGTTCTCTGGTGTTGCCAGGTGCCCGCCATAGAGTTTAACCAGTAAGGCGTCATTTAGCCTGTTTGGTTTAACTGGCTGGCTGATCCAGTCACTTAGCTCTTTCTTTCCCAACGCTGTTATTTCATACACCTTTTTGTCGGGCTTATTACTTTGAGAGTGGGCTTGAAAGGTCACCCACTGATCTTCAGTTAATTTTTTAAGCTGCTGGTAGACTTGTTGATGTTTGGCATTCCAAAAATACCCCAAGCTTCTTTTAAAATGCTTAACAAGGTCATAACCGCTACTGGGCTCAGTTTCGAGCAAGACTAAAATGGCGTGTTTCAATGACATATACGGCCGCTGCTTCTAATAGTAGTGAGGCTGATAATAACAAATTATATGAAAAAAGTTGCATATTAATTGGTGGATCTACTAATATGCAAAAAGTTGCATAAAGGTGATTGAGCGAACACGTCGCCTTAGAGCATTAGATCATCGTCAGCACCATAACAATAACGGCAGAGGTGAACAGTGAAACGTACAGGAACTCGTTTTCGTAAGGATAGAGCAGACACTCATTATGATGTGATTGTTATTGGGTCAGGCCCTGGTGGTTTGTGCAATGCCGCTCTGCTGTCCAAACTAGGCAAAAAAGTGTGTGTGCTGGAGCAGCACTACACTGCGGGTGGTTACAGTCATACCTATGAGCGCAATGGCTATGAGTGGGATGTGGGCGTTCACTATGTCGGTGAGGTTCACAAACCGTACTCGATGCTTCGCCGCGTGTTTGATGTGATCTCAGATAGCCAGCTGGAATGGGCGTATATGGATCAGCTCTATGACCGCATTATCATTGGCGACAAAACCTATGATTACCTTGCCGGCAAGGAGCCGTTTAAACAGCAGATGAAGGAGTATTTTCCTGCTGAAGCCGATGCGATTGATCAGTATGTTGAGCTATTGGGCAATGTTAGCAAATTGGTGCCTCGCTACTTTGCAGGGCAGGCATTGCCTAAATTGGCTGCGGTTGTTTACAACAAAGCACGCCACTATATGCTGCCTGACTATTTCTTTAAAAGTACTCGCGAGGTGCTGGAAGGCCTGACTAAGAATGAAGAGCTTATCGGTGTGCTGACGGCTCAGTGGGGCGATTACGGCCTAACGCCAAAAGATTCGTCATTTATGATGCATGCGATGGTGGCCAAGCACTATATTGCTGGAGGCAATTACCCTGTGGGTGGCTCATCCCGTATCTCCGAGACGATTATTCCGGTAATTAAGCAGGCGGGCGGCAATGTCTTTACCTATGCTGGTGTGGATGAAATCCTGGTTAAAAACAACCGGGCTTACGGCGTTCGTTTAAAGAAAGGCGGACACGAAATATTTGCGGATCAGATTGTCAGCAATGCGGGAATTTACCCAACCTATCAGGACTTGTTACCTGAAAAAGTCGCCAAGAAAAACGGCTTGCTTAAGCAGTTGAATAAGGTTGAGCTGTCGGCTTCTCACGTCTGTATCTATGCCGGGTTTAAGGGGACAGCCGAGGAGCTGAATATCCCGAAGACTAACTTCTGGATCTACCCTGATGTGAATCATGATGAGAATGTTTCACGTTTCTTGGCCTCAGACGGTACAGATGATTTTCCACTGACCTATATTTCGTTCCCATCTGCCAAAGACCCTGCCTGGAATGATCGTTTCCCGGGTAAGTCAACGGTTGAAATTGTCGCACCCACCAATCATAAGTGGTTTCAGCAGTGGCAAGGGACAACGTGGAACAAGCGTGGTGAAGGGTATGATGAGTTAAAAGAAGAGATTCAAAACTCGCTGCTTGAGACGCTGTATAAGCACATGCCACAACTGCGTGACGCCATCGACTATGTAGAACTTTCAACACCGTTATCGACCCAGTGGTTCCAATGGAATAAAGAGGGCGAAATTTATGGTATCAATCATACGGTTGACCGCTTTCAGCAGGACTGGTTACACCCGATAACGCCTGTTAAGAACCTTTATCTTACCGGCGCCGATGTTGTGACTGCCGGGGTCGGTGGTGCGCTCATGGGTGGCGTTATGAGTACCTGCGCAATGGTGGGTTTGAAAGAGAGCTATAAAGTGATGGGGCTGATCAAGGATATTTACAAACCGGAAGAGAGCCCGAAGCTGAAGGCCGAGACGCAAAGGGCGTAAGTTCTGTCTATGATTCCCTGATTCCAGTCGTGCCTCCTTGCATCAAGGCTACAAGTGCACATTCCGCACTATTCTGTAGCCGTGATGCAGCGAAGCGGAATCAAGGGAGGGGGGCAAGGTTACGGGTGCATGTCTCGCACTATTCTGTAGCGAAGCGGAATCAAGGAGATACAATTGTCAAAACAAAGGGCTGTTTTGATCAGGAATAACATATTAAAAGGAAGTATCAAGGAAGATGGTTGCCTACCGAAGAAATTTTGTAGCTGGCGGAACATATTTTTTCACTGTTACGTTAAAGAACAGAAAAACAACATACTTAACAGATTATATTGATGAACTCCGAAATGCTTTTCGACTGTGTCGAAATAAGCAGTTTTTCACTATTGATGCCATCGTGATTTTGCCTGATCACCTGCATACAATTTGGGGCTTGCCTGAAGGTGACATCGATTATCCTTCCCGCTGGCGCTTTATCAAATCGAGTTTCACTCGAAATATTCGTAAATCAGGCGTTCCCCTTAATGCAAATAAACACGGAGGTTTTGATGTCTGGCAAAGGCGGTATTGGGAGCATACGATAAAAAGCCAAGAAGACTACAATCGGCATATAGACTATATCCATTACAACCCTGTGAAACACGGTTATGTTGAAAACCCAACAAATTGGCCATGGTCATCATTCCATTCTTTTGTAAAAAAAGGTGTTCTAGAACCCGAATGGGGATCAGTAATAACCCCTGAAGCCGACTTTGATTTCGGAGAGTAATCCCTGATTCCAGTCGTGCCTCCTTGCATCAAGGCTACAAGTGCACATTCCGCACTATTCTGTAGCCGTGATGCAGCGAAGAGGCTGTGAAAGTATTAACAAGCAAGAGATTCTTTGACTTCAAAACGAACTCGAAGCGAATCTGGCGTCATTACAACGGCCTTTATAATTATTGTCTGTAGAAACAGGTAATACTTATAGGCCTTTAAATATAGCTCTGGGCTCCTTCTATTAAGGCGAAACAGAGCTTTATTTTTTATCTCCTCAAGGAGCCTGTCGAACCCCAACACATTAAGTGCACGTGTGAGATTATAACATAACGCCATTAAACTAAACTCAGCCGCTACCTTCTCTTGGCCTCTTAGCAGGAAGTGGCTCCAACCTGCTCTAGATTTCATCGTGCCAAATGGGTGCTCAACGAGTGTACTTCGCTCGCGCATTTTTCCTTTGCTTACCTTCATTCGTTCTTGATGAGCTGTGAGCAGGTCTGCATTCTCACTTCGCCACACGACTCGGCAAGGTATTTTCTCCCCAAGACAGCTTGCTTTTTGGGGGCAGCTTTTACAGACTGTTTCTGATGCACTGAAGCGATGAAATACTTGTCCGTTCTGTGTGCGGGGCGACCCTCGTTGGTTTAATGACTCTCCTGCAGGGCACACATAATGATTTTTCCTCGCATCATATATGAACTGGTCTTTTGTGTACCTTCCCTTTTTCCCTTTACCCCCCGTTTTAGGCTTGGGAACATAAGGTGTTATCTTATCTTTTACACACTTAGCAATATGCGCCCCGCTGTAATAGCCCGCATCAGCAAGCACTTCTAACTCATCTGAATTCAGTATTTTCTTTGCTTTTAGCGACATTGGGTGCAATTGTTTAAGGTCGTTTGGCTCCGTTGTGACTTCTTCGCAAACGATCAAGTGATGCTTGTTATCTACTGCTATCTGTACGCTGTAGCCGGATACCTTTTGAGTTCCTTTGTTCAGTAAACGGGCATCTTTGTCTGTACTGCTCTCTTGTGTTTTTTTAGATTTTTCTAACCTTTTTAATTCGCTCTCTTTATCTTGTTTTTCTTTTTTCCAGTCTTCGAGTTGCTGAAGCACTTTTTCCAGTTCAATATCACTGGGCTTGTTTTCTTCTTCCTTTTCCTGCGCATCTTGCTGATCTAGCTCGTTCTGCCATTGCTCGATATGCGCCTCTAGCTTTTTGAGCTTCTTCTTGAGACCTGTGGTGGTCGTAAAGCTCTTGCGGCTCGCGCTTCCTTTAAAGAAACTGCCGTCAATAGCAATGCACTGGCCTCCAAACAACGAAAGTTTCTTGCAGAATAAAATAAACTCTTTATGAGTCTCCCGAATCGCACGCCGGTTTTGGCTGCGAAAATTAGCGATCGTCTTATAGCTTGGCTTAAGCCCTTGAACTAACCACATCACCTCTATATTACGGTGGCACTCTTGTTCCAACCGACGACTCGACTTAATGCGGTTTAGATATCCGTAGAGGTAAAGCTTGAGTAACGCACCGGGAGGGTAGGCAGGCTGCCCGCTATTAACCTTGTTTTCTAAGGTATGTTGATAGCCGAGCTTTCCTAAGTCTAAACATTCAACATAGGCATCAAGGGCTCTGATGGGATGCCTCTCATGCACGTAGTCATCCATATGGCTCGGAAACAAATCCCCTTGATCGCGGGAGTGTGTTTTCTTGTATTGTCTTCCCATTTTCTTATATCTTCGAAGTCGTTAGGCGACGATATTATACAGCGGGGAGCCTATGGATACTTTCACAGCCTCGAAGCGGAATCAAGGGAGGGTTGATGTGGGTTATCAAGTAGGTTATTCCCCCATCAAATCCTTCAAACTGGCGAGCGTGGCTTTACCCTTTTCCTGATTAACGGCTTTGTCGTTTTTGCCGCCACCTTCCCATACCACATCATCCTCCGGCAGCTCATCAAGAAAACGGCTGGGGATGGTCTCAATTTTTTCGCCATATTGCTTGCGGGTTCCAGCATAAGTCAGTGCGAGGGTTTTCTTGGCGCGGGTAATTCCGACGTACATCAGGCGGCGCTCTTCTTCGATATTATTTTCTTCAATGCTGGCACGGTGAGGCAGTATCTCTTCTTCCAGCCCCATGATGAACACATGGGGGAATTCGAGCCCCTTTGATGCGTGCAGGGTCATTAAGTGGACTTTATCGGTCTCCTCTTCCTCTTGTTGCTGTTCTAGCATATCTCTTAGAACAAGTTTGGTGACGGCTTCATCAATGCCAATTTCATCGGCCGTGCCTTTGTCTTTATCGAGCATTTTTTGCAGCGAATCGATCAGGTACCAGACGTTTGCCATTCTGCGCTCAGCCTGAGTGGGTGAGGCGCTGTTTTCATGCAACCACTCTTCATACTCAATATCGGTAAACATCTGTTTGATCACGGTTACCGGGTCTTCCTGGCTGCAGCGTCGGGTGGTGTTGCGAAGCCAGTGAGTGAACCGCCTGACCCTTTCTAGCCCTTTGCCCGTCAGGTGCTGTTCCAGACCAATTTCATCAACGGCCTGATACAGACCGCAGTCTCGTTCGGTGGCATAATTACCGAGTTTTTCGACCGTGCTGGGGCCTATCTCTCTGCGTGGCACGTTGATAATGCGCAAAAAGGCGGCATCGTCTTCCGGGTTTATCAATAATCGCAGATAGGCCATGGCATCTTTAATTTCGTTTCGAGCGAAAAAAGAGGTACCGCCCGACAACTGGTAGGGAATCTGAAACGCCTGCAGCTTTATCTCCAGCAACCGTGATTGGTGATTGCCGCGGTATAGGATCGCAAAGTCTTTAAAGTCGACTTTATTCTTGAGTTTAAAGTTAAGGATTTCTCCGGCTATGCGCTCAGCTTCTGCATCTTCATTTCGGCACTCGATAATGCGTATCTGGTCACCGACCGCAAAATCGCTCCAGAGTGCCTTTTCAAATACGTGAGGGTTGTTGGCGATAACCTGGTTGGCCGCATTCAGGATGAGCCGAGTAGAGCGGTAGTTTTGCTCAAGTTTGATGAGGTTGAGATTGGGGAAATCCTCTTTTAGCTTCACCAGATTTTCGGGGCGAGCCCCACGCCATGAATAGATTGACTGATCATCATCCCCAACTACGGTAAATGTGGCTCTGACCCCAACCAGCATCTTGACCAGCTCATATTGAGTGATGTTGGTATCTTGATATTCATCGACCAATAGATAGCGAAGTTTATTCTGCCATTTATCGAGGATTTCAGGGTTATTTTGAAACAGTGTTACGGGCAACAAAATAAGGTCGTCAAAATCAACCGCGTTATAGGCCTTCAGGTATCGGTTATAGAGTTTGTAGACCTGAGCCATCATCTGTTCGCGCTCGTCTTTCGCACGGCTAAGGGCCCGGTCTGGGCATAACATGTCGTTTTTCCAGTTCGAAATGGCCATCTGCACGTCAGCGACCTCTTCTCCGGTATCGGAAAAGTCCTTCATCATCAGGTCACGAATCAGTGCCTTGGCATCTTCGGAATCAAAAATGGTAAAGCCGGATTTATACCCCAGCACTTTATGTTCTTGCCGAATGATGTTCAGGCCGAGGTTATGAAACGTCGATACCGTGAGGCCTTTAGCGTCCTTCCCTTTCAGCAGTTTGCCGACACGCTCTTTCATCTCACGAGCTGCTTTATTGGTAAATGTCAGGGCTGCAATATTTCTGGCTTTGATGCCACATTGCTCAACCAGATAGACTATTTTGCTGGTGATTACGCTGGTTTTACCACTGCCAGCACCGGCAAGAACCAAAAGAGGGCCACTAACATAATGTACGGCCTCGCGTTGTCTGGGGTTGAGTCGTGACACGGAATTGAACCTTTAAATCAATAGATACGAAGAGGGGTTAAGCGCGAGCTATTTTAACAGAGAAGTGATCGACTGAAGAGATTAATTACACCCAGGCTTTTATTAAATCGAAAGCGCTTGCCTTGCGAGTTTGATGTATTGAGCTACCTTAAAATATATTAGAAGCGTGATCCAGGCATCATATGAAGTGGTGGGTTAGCGTATATTATTGTTCGTAGACCTCTAATAACAAGAGATAAATACCGATTGAGCCGGTAACAAGTGAGTGGTTACCAGAGAGCTTTATAGGATAGAGCTGAGGATTATGGCAGGAGAGTGCCAGGAGAAAAGGATGTCAGAAGCCGTATCAGGTCGTGATGCAATGTTGCCACTCGTCAATCGCTCAGTTGTTAGTCAGCCAGTAGAGCTTAGTGTGCTGCTGCTTACGGGTGAGCATAAGGATTACCTCTGGCTACAACACCTTGTTCAGCAGATGTCCGGTTTTGACTGCTCGCTTACCTGGTGTTCTGATTTATCTCGTCGACATGATTTGGTTAGCGGTAGTCAGTTTGACCTGATTCTCTGGGATTGTGGTTTTCGTGATGAAGACCCGTTGGTCTTTTTAGGTTTCCTCTCTTTTGATAGCGACCAAACGCCTGTTATCTGTCTGAGTGCAGAGCCGGAAGAGTCTTTTGCTAAAATAATTTTTCAGTCCGGTGGTGCCGACTATATCTGCAAGTCGACGCTAACTCATAGCCTGCTCGAACGCGCGATTAGAAATGTCACACTCCGGCGTGCGGTTGAAAAGCAGCAAGATACTAAAAGCCACATTGATACCTTAACCGGTGTCGTTAACCGCCGGGTTTTTCTTGACCGCCTCCACCAATCTGTTTTGAGGGCTGACCGCCACGAGGAGGTATTGGGGCTGGTACTGTTCAATGTTGATGATTTTAGCCGGGTGAATGACCGTTTTGGCTATCGGGTCGGAGATCAGCTGATCAAACGTGTGGCATCAAGGTTAAGGCAAGGGCTCCGCAAGAGTGACAGCCTGGCGCGGATAGGGGGCGACGAGTTCGCCATCATTCTGGAAAATATGGATAACGCACTGGATGTGAACCATGTGACGGCCAAACTACTGGCGCAGTTTGAAGCGCCGTTTGATATTGAGCATCACCAGCTGGTGGTTACGCTGAGTGCTGGCGTTGCATCATTCCCGGAGGCAGGGCCGGACTCTGAGAGTATTCTTAAAAATGCTAACCGGGCGATGCAGGATGCAAAACGCCAGCAGGGTAGTAGTTTTGATTATTATCGCCAGAAGATGAGTGTCGCCGTTGAGCGTGAATTAGAGCTGGAAGCGGAGTTTCGTACCGCCATCAGGAATGGCGAACTCAGATTGTTCTATCAGCCAAGGGTCAGTATTGCCAATGACCAAGTGATTGGCTACGAGAGCCTTATTCGCTGGCAACACCCGACCCGAGGGTTGTTGATGCCTGATGACTTTATACCGGCCGCCGAACGTAGCGGAATGATCGTGCCTATGGGCTACTGGGTCGTGGAGCAAGCCTGTCGTGACCTGGCCAAGTTACAGATGTTGGGGTATGGCGAGTTAGTGTGTGCGGTGAATTTATCCTTCCGTCAGTTCTATGATAAAAAACTAAGTGAAACGGTATTTCGTATTATCTATAACGCCAATATCAACACCGGTAATCTGGAGTTTGAGCTAACCGAATCTGCAATGATGTATGACCAGGACTATACTCAGCGTTGCCTGAAACAGTTGGCGCAGTTAGGGGTTAGTTTTTCACTGGATGACTTCGGAACCGGCTATTCATCATTTGCCAACATTCAGAAACTGCCGGTCTCGACCATTAAAATTGATAAGTCATTTATCGAGAATGTTACCAGCAATGTTGACGATGAGATTATTGTGAAGGCCATTATTAGCCTGGCTCATAACCTGCAAATTAACGTCGTAGCGGAAGGGGTAGAAAGTGAAGATCAGCTGGCTTTTTTGCGCAATCAGAACTGCGATGAAGCTCAGGGTTATCTGTTCAGCAAGGCGGTTAACTTCGATGCATTTTTATCATACCTCGAAGCGACACGGGCTTTAGAGGTGATAAATAGCCGAGGTTAATCTCCTCTCCATACCGCTTTCTTGTTAACTTTCCCCTGTATCTCAAGCACCCGATTGTTAGCTATAGGCTCTTTTTTCTGCCGCTGATTGATCAGGGCTACTTTTTCAATATTGTTCAGCGTTATAATGCCTGCCCTCTATGGGCTTACTCTCTTTGGGTTTACGCTCTGTTAGATTAGTACAGCTATATTGAAAACTCGCTTCGTTACAAGGTTCTCTAATGGATAAAATATCTCAACGTATTGCTGACGAAATCGGCGTAAAAGTGCAGCAAGTGACGGCTGCTGTGGGGTTGCTTGATGAAGGTGCGACCGTGCCGTTTATCTCTCGTTACCGAAAAGAAGTGACCGGCTCGCTAGATGATACGCAGATGCGTCAAATAGAAGATCGTTTGCGCTACTTGAGAGAGCTGGAAAGCCGAAGAGAGAGTATTCTGGCCAGCATCCGTGAGCAAGAAAAACTGACCCCCGCCCTTGAGCAGGATATTTTAGCCGCTGAGACTAAAACCATACTGGAAGACCTTTACCTCCCCTACAAGCCGAAACGGCGTACTAAAGGCCAAATTGCTCGGGAGGCAGGGCTAGAGCCTTTGGCCGATAGTTTGCTGGACAACCCTGAACTGAACCCTGAAAAAGAGGCGGAAGCATTTATTAATGCCGACGCAGGTGTGGCAGACACCAAGGCTGCGTTAGATGGCGCTAAATTTATATTGATGGAGCGCTTTAGTGAAGATGCTGCTTTGCTGGGCAGGCTGAGAACCTTCCTTTGGCAGGAGGGCGAGATACAGGTCACGGTTGCAGAAGGGAAAGAGCAGGAAGGAGCGAAGTTCCGAGATTATTTTGAACACCGGGAAGCGTTGAAAAAAATACCCTCTCACCGTGCGCTCGCTATTTTTAGAGGGCGGAATGAAGGCATCTTAAACTACAGTATTGAGGTAGGCGATACTGATGGAGATAGAAAGGTCGCCCACCCCTGTGAGTCAATGGTGGCAGAGCACTGGGCTATAGAGAATAAAGATCGCCCTGCTGATAAATGGTTGCAGGAAGTGGTTCGATGGACCTGGCGTATCAAGCTCAGCACGCACCTTGAAACCGAACTGATGGGGCAGATACGCGAGCAAGCAGAAGACGATGCCATCAACGTATTTGCCAGCAACTTGAAAGATTTATTACTTGCTGCTCCGGCGGGGCCAAAAGCAACACTGGGCCTGGACCCTGGGTTAAGAACAGGGGTTAAAGTTGCCGTCGTTGATGCCACAGGCAAGGTGTTAGACCACTGCGCGATATATCCTCATGCGCCACAGAACAAGTGGCAGCAGTCGCTTGATATACTGGCTGCGCTTTGTTTAAAACATCGTGTTCAGCTTATTAGCATCGGTAACGGCACAGCATCTCGTGAAACGGATAAACTAGCAGCAGAGCTGATGGCGAAACACCCTGAACTGAAGCTGACGCGTATTACGGTGAGTGAAGCGGGCGCTTCGGTCTATTCTGCTTCTGAATACGCCGCTAAAGAATTTCCTGATCTGGATGTAACAATTCGGGGGGCGGTATCGATTGCACGTCGCTTGCAGGATCCGCTGGCTGAACTGGTTAAAATTGAACCCAAGTCTATCGGTGTGGGTCAATATCAGCATGATGTGAGTCAGACCCAGATGGCCCGCAGTCTGGATGCGGTGGTAGAGGACTGTGTAAACGCCGTTGGAGTCGATCTGAATACAGCCTCCGCGCCGCTGTTAACGCGGGTATCGGGTTTGAATCAGGTTATCGCCAACAATATTGTTGAATACCGTAATCTCAATGGTGCCTTTGCTGGCCGACGTGAATTGAAAAAAGTACCAAGATTAGGCGAAAAAACATTTGAGCAGGCAGCCGGCTTTTTAAGGGTGATGAATGGTAAGAACCCACTGGATGCATCTGCTGTGCACCCGGAAGCCTATGATGTGGTTAAACAAATTGCCGAGAAAAATAACCGCAAGGTGGAAGCGATTATCGGCGACTCAGCCTTTTTGAAAGGGGTGAATGCGCAAGACTATGTTAGTGAAAAATTCGGCACCCCAACAGTTAAGGATATTATTGCCGAATTAGATAAACCCGGACGAGACCCAAGGCCTGAATTTCGTTTTGCCGCCTTTCAGGAGGGCATTGAGAAAATTACCGACCTCAAGCCGGGGATGACACTGGAAGGGGCGGTCACCAACGTAACTAACTTTGGTGCCTTTGTTGATATCGGTGTTCATCAAGACGGTTTAGTTCATATCTCTGCGCTATCGAATACATTTGTTAAAGACCCTCGTGAAGTGGTTAAAGCGGGAGATATTGTAAAAGTTAAAGTGATGGAAGTAGACGTACCGCGTAATCGCATTGGGCTGTCTATGCGTTTGACTGATGAACCGGGTGTAGAGGCCAGGAAAGAGTCTGGTGGACGCGGCGCTGAAACGAGAAGCGCTGAGCCCGGAAAGGGGCACCGTAACCCGCAGAATCGTGGACGTAGTCAGAACAGGGGAAGTAGTCAGAACAGGGGAAGTAGTCAGAACAGGGAAAGCAGCCCTCAGGGGGCGATGGCAGGCGCGCTAGCGTTGGCCATGAAGTCGGCAAAAAAGAACAAGAAATAATATAGGCGCAAATACTGTAGCCGTGATGAAAGGAGGCACGACTGGAATCAAGGAAAACCACTTCCCCCTTGATTCCGCTTCGAGGCTGTGAAAGTATCCATAGGCTCCCCGCTGTATAATATCGTCGCCTAACGACTTCGAAGATATAAGAAAATGGGAAGACAATACAAGAAAACACACTCCCGCGATCAAGGGGATTTGTTTCCGAGCCATATGGATGACTACGTGCATGAGAGGCATCCCATCAGAGCCCTTGATGCCTATGTTGAATGTTTAGACTTAGGAAAGCTCGGCTATCAACATACCTTAGAAAACAAGGTTAATAGCGGGCAGCCTGCCTACCCTCCCGGTGCGTTACTCAAGCTTTACCTCTACGGATATCTAAACCGCATTAAGTCGAGTCGTCGGTTGGAACAAGAGTGCCACCGTAATATAGAGGTGATGTGGTTAGTTCAAGGGCTTAAGCCAAGCTATAAGACGATCGCTAATTTTCGCAGCCAAAACCGGCGTGCGATTCGGGAGACTCATAAAGAGTTTATTTTATTCTGCAAGAAACTTTCGTTGTTTGGAGGCCAGTGCATTGCTATTGACGGCAGTTTCTTTAAAGGAAGCGCGAGCCGCAAGAGCTTTACGACCACCACAGGTCTCAAGAAGAAGCTCAAAAAGCTAGAGGCGCATATCGAGCAATGGCAGAACGAGCTAGATCAGCAAGATGCGCAGGAAAAGGAAGAAGAAAACAAGCCCAGTGATATTGAACTGGAAAAAGTGCTTCAGCAACTCGAAGACTGGAAAAAAGAAAAACAAGATAAAGAGAGCGAATTAAAAAGGTTAGAAAAATCTAAAAAAACACAAGAGAGCAGTACAGACAAAGATGCCCGTTTACTGAACAAAGGAACTCAAAAGGTATCCGGCTACAGCGTACAGATAGCAGTAGATAACAAGCATCACTTGATCGTTTGCGAAGAAGTCACAACGGAGCCAAACGACCTTAAACAATTGCACCCAATGTCGCTAAAAGCAAAGAAAATACTGAATTCAGATGAGTTAGAAGTGCTTGCTGATGCGGGCTATTACAGCGGGGCGCATATTGCTAAGTGTGTAAAAGATAAGATAACACCTTATGTTCCCAAGCCTAAAACGGGGGGTAAAGGGAAAAAGGGAAGGTACACAAAAGACCAGTTCATATATGATGCGAGGAAAAATCATTATGTGTGCCCTGCAGGAGAGTCATTAAACCAACGAGGGTCGCCCCGCACACAGAACGGACAAGTATTTCATCGCTTCAGTGCATCAGAAACAGTCTGTAAAAGCTGCCCCCAAAAAGCAAGCTGTCTTGGGGAGAAAATACCTTGCCGAGTCGTGTGGCGAAGTGAGAATGCAGACCTGCTCACAGCTCATCAAGAACGAATGAAGGTAAGCAAAGGAAAAATGCGCGAGCGAAGTACACTCGTTGAGCACCCATTTGGCACGATGAAATCTAGAGCAGGTTGGAGCCACTTCCTGCTAAGAGGCCAAGAGAAGGTAGCGGCTGAGTTTAGTTTAATGGCGTTATGTTATAATCTCACACGTGCACTTAATGTGTTGGGGTTCGACAGGCTCCTTGAGGAGATAAAAAATAAAGCTCTGTTTCGCCTTAATAGAAGGAGCCCAGAGCTATATTTAAAGGCCTATAAGTATTACCTGTTTCTACAGACAATAATTATAAAGGCCGTTGTAATGACGCCAGATTCGCTTCGAGTTCGTTTTGAAGTCAAAGAATCTCTTGCTTGTTAATACTTTCACAGCCTCTTCGCTTCATCACGGCTACGAATAGGGTGTCGCCTTGTGTTTTAAAAAAACGCCCCCATTTAGTTTCACATTTAAACTTAGGCCAATAGGTTGCTCATGACAAATGCTCTGGACGCTCGACTGGAACTGCTTTCCGAAGCGGCACGCCGTGAATTGTTAAATATTTCACGAGGAATTGAAAAAGAAGGGCTTCGGGTCGACTCAAGTCACTTTATCTCTCAGACCAGTCATCCAGACGTATTAGGGCATACGCTGACCCACCCGCAAATCACCACAGACTACTCTGAAGCGTTGATGGAGCTGATTACGCCTGTGTCGCAAAGTGTTGACGGGCTATTGAAAGACCTGGGCGATGTGCACAGCTTCGTACAGAGCAACCTGGGTGACGAAGTACTTTGGTCTGGCAGTATGCCCTGCAAGATTGAAGGCAACGAAAGCATTCGCATTGCAGAATATGGCGACTCAAACCTGGGTAAGCTAAAACATATCTACCGTAAAGGTCTGGATGTTCGCTATGGCCGGATTATGCAAAGCATTGCCGGGCTGCACTACAACTTTTCACTGCCTGATGCATTCTGGAAAGAGTGGCAGGTGGTACTGGGCGATAAGCAGCCTTTGCAGGATTTTAAGTCAGAACAATACTTCTCTCTTATCAGAAACTTTCGACGTCACTCGTGGTTGCTGATGTATCTGTTTGGTGCGTCTCCCGCGCTTGACCAGAGTTTCCTGGCAGGCATGAGACACCCGCTTCAGCCATTTGATGAAAAAGGCACGTGGTATTTACCTTATGCGACCTCATTGCGTATGGGGGACCTGGGGTACCATAGCAACGCCCAGTCTTCGCTGGCGATCTGCTTTAATAACCTAAGCAACTTCACCAACACCTTACAGGAAGCGATACATAAGCCTTACCCGGCTTATGAAGTGATGGGGGTTAAAAAAGATGGCGAATATATCCAGTTAAATACCAACATCCTTCAAATTGAAAATGAGTACTATAGCTCGATAAGGCCTAAGCGAAATGCTGAGTCTGGCGAAAAACCAATTTCTGCGCTGCAACAGCGGGGCGTTGAGTATATTGAGGTTCGTTGTCTTGACCTGAACCCGTTTCTTCCTCTAGGTATTAGTGCCCAGCAAGTTCGTTTTCTGGATGCCTTTCTGATTCATTGCCTGATCGCTGATAGCCCGCTTGTTTCAGACGCAGAGTGCCAAGCGTTAGACTGGAACTTTGAGACCGTTGTTAACCGTGGTCGAGAGCCCGGTCTTAAGTTAAAGACGCCTGCGGGTGATGCGCCTTTAAATGAATTGGGCTTAAGCCTGCTGGACGGCATTGAGCAGGTCGCAAAGATATTTGATGACGTTAATGCGATGGCGGCTGACGCAGGTTCACTGGGCCAACAAGGCCAGGCTAATGGTAAAAGTTATATCGCAGCCATTGAGGAGCAGCGGCAAAAGTTAATTCAGCCTGACTTAACGCCATCCGCCAACATCTTGTCTGTAATGGCGTCTGAATCGCTCTCTTGGCTGGAATTTGTCGGGGAGCTATCTCTCAAGCACCAACTGGTGTCTCAATCACAGGGGCATCAGCCATCTATTGATGAAAAGTATGCGTTAATGGCTAAAGAATCTTTCCTTAAAGAACAGCAACTTAAAGAGGCTGATTTAAGTGAATTCTCTGAGTATATGACGCAGTATCTATCTTAAACGTTATCTGCCGCACAAAAAACAACCTACTTTATTGTTGCGTTATGTAAGCTGTGTTAACTTTAGTGTCGTATTAGGGGTTTCCCGCATACAAAACGTAACAAAATGATCTAAAAATTCGCTTCATGTTTCACTGTGTTGCGCTATTGTAAAATCATAATAATAAACTGTGGATAATATTCCGCGATAGGGTAGGGCTACCACATAGTACTCAGTGAGGGATAGTTTGTTGTCTATAGGGCCGAACCATATAGACAGCGTTGCTGTTAGCCGCATGGCAACTCGGCACGAATTTGTTGAACGATGATGTTTTGTTGAACAATATCTTGACCTCTCTGGATATGAGTGGAAAAAGAAAGGAGCGGCCTCATGGCCAAAGACTTTTCATTAGGGTGGGACCTCGAGTCTCTCAATAAAGCATACCAGCAAGGTTATATGGCCGGATTGATGGGGATGAACCGTCAGAAGTGTCCGTACAACGGAGAAGTCATTGCTGCAGCATGGGAAGCGGGCTGGGAAGATGGATATGACTCATGCAAACTTAAAGAACCTGTTCATAGGATTGCATAATTAATATCCATTTATAAGAGACGTTCGCACGACTACTGTGCTTGCAAATACGGCGTTAAAAAATGGCTCAAAATGCTCATTTATTACCCATAAACTACGCTTTTTCGTCATTTTTTGCCTTGTCTGTGCTGCGCTCGTAACATCGTGCAAAGGTCTCTATAAAATTGTCGGTCGGGCTCTTGAGGGTGTCTACCTGATTGAACCCCGACCTGCATTGTTAGACTGTTATGGCGTCTTTCTGTTTGTTTTGGCTTGCCCAATGGCTAATTCTGAAAAACACTACGTTACAAACTTAACGCTGCAACACAAAGTTGGTAAATAGCAGATCCTCTGCTGTTGGTGAGCCCGTTTCTTCTTCCAGAACTTTCTTCACCCTCTCCAGCGCCTCTAGCCTTAGTTTTTCCTGTCCTTCCATGGTGCTGATATCGGCTTCTGCCTGCGCACTTAAAAGCAGTACAATTTCATTTCTGATCAGTGGCATGTGCTGTTCAACCAGACCGGCAGCCGCCACGGTATTTGTTCTTACTGAAATGTCTGCTTTAACAAATTTAAGCTTTGGTGCTGGTCCGCCGAAATTAGCGACAAACGAAGGTTTTAGATCAACGTACTGAACATTAACCTTGTTCTCGTCTTCTTCTGCCTGGCTGTGGCCGCTGATCGTTGAGCAGATAATGAATAGCGCGGCCAGCAGAAAGCCAAAACGGTGTGTGACTGTATTTTTGGATGGTGCATGTTGCTCTATCAATGGTCCGTCCTGTTGCTAATTAATGGCTTAATGATGATAGCTGATTGACAATCTGTTGTCCCAGGCTGACGTTCTCTTCTGAGCCTGAAATAGCCTCTTGAGTATCTTCAACGAGCTGCTGTACCCGGCTGCGAATGGTTTCTGCTTCCTGCATCTGGTGAGATATACTTTGCAGAACGGCTTGAACCGACTCTGCGCTACTATGGGCGGAATCTTTTAAACCAGATAAATTATTCATTGTTTCATTGGCTATGGTGACACTGCTATTGATGACCTCCGCGACTTCCTGTTGCTTGCTGATGACAGAGTTTGAGATCTCGGTAATCTTGGTGATTTCCCGCTGAATCTCTTCCGCTGACTCATTTGACGTATTGGCAAGCTGGCGAACTTCATCCGCAACAACAGCAAACCCTCGTCCATGTTCACCGGCGCGTGCGGCTTCAATCGCTGCATTGAGCGCAAGCAGGTTTGTCTGGTCGGCAATTGCCTTAATCGACTCAAGTAACTTACTGATTGTTTTGTTACTTTCGTCGAGACTTTCGAGCAGTGTCGTGAACTCTGTAATATCTCTGGCAGATGCTTCAATGTTGTTCGATAGTTGGCTCATATCGTTGTAGCACTGACCCGTCATGTCTACGGTATGCTTAGCGGACACCTCTGATTCCTGGGCACTGTTTTGAATATGGTGTATCTGGTCAACGAAAGACTCCAGGCCTTGGTGGCTTTCCTCTATTTCATTGAGTCTTCGGCCAGAAGAGGCATGTTCTCTCTGCGCATTATCAACCACATTTTTTGCAGAGTGCAGCGGGTTGTCGGCTAGTAACTGGTCAAGAATTGATGCTTTACGTTCTAATTCACTCAATTCGCTTTTATCAACTGCAACTTCGTTTTCTTTGAGTGAGTTATTACCAAATCCAAACATAATGATACCTGTTATTCATTATTTGTATTTTCGAGCGTCGCGCCTACGGCAGCATAGGTAGAAACCGCGTAGGGGACAAAGTAAGTCAGTAACATTTTTATCATCTGTGAGGCACCCGCGTCCCCTTGTATCAATGCATCACCATGATTGATTCCAACGAGAATGCTACCCACTATAATTGCAACTTTTAATGCTCTTTTTCTTATCGGCCGCGAGCAAGCGGTCTTGAGCCAAACGCTGGATATCATTCACAAGTCCGCAGTAGCCTAATGTCTGTTTGCACGCTTGATATGGCGCCTGCATGTGACAGACTTATTGGAAAGGTGTTTATGCTTACGCTCTGTCAGGTGCATGGCTGATAACCAGACGCTTCAGGTTATTATTGAAGTTTAGACGGGGATTTTAAAAAAGCCTGAAAAAACATAAAAAAACGTTTGGTGGTGACGCCTCAACGCCGCCCACCATACATACGCCGCCTACAATACATAGAGAAGGTCGGCTGATAACTCGAATGCGTGTCGTAGTTAGTTTAAGTTAGTTGAAGTTAGTTGCAGTTAGTCGCAGCACGTCACAATCGACACGTTCTGCCAGATGACCCTCAAGCGCTAAAAGATAATCATTAATACCGATGAGGCTGTTAGGCCGCCCATCATATAATTGAAACGAACCCTCGCTCGTTGGGTTTTTAGTTTTTGTCCTATCAGTTTGCCAAAGAGTGTCCAGATGGGCAGCGTATTGACCATGACTAGGCTATAGGCTGCGATGATCAAGAGAGCAGAAATAACATACTGATCGCCACCTTTGGTAAAGCTTGAGATCGCTGTAATACACATAATCCAGGCTTTAGGGTTTACAAATTGAAAGCCTGCCGCCTGCCATGTTGAGAGCGGTTGACTGCTTTCATGGTTATCATCAGGTGATGCGTTCGCGTTTGCGATCTTCCAGGCTAGATAGAAAAGATAAATTGTCCCAATTACTTTAAGCAGTGTATGAGTGAGTGGCCACATTTGGAAAATTGACCCTAGTCCGGCTGCGACAGCGGATAGCAGTATGGCAAATCCAATCAGGATGCCAAGCATGTGAGGGATCGACCGAACGAAACCGTACGTTGCGCCAGATGCGGTTAGCATTAAGTTGTTCGGCCCGGGTGTCCCCGCTGTTGATAGTGCGAATAGTGCCAATGCCAGTAGATAAGGTAGCTCATCTTCCATGTTCTTGTCCTCTTCTCATTGTATCAACATCTAATTGTATCGATACAATTTGTCTGTTTGTTTAATTTAAAATAGATACAATGTTATAGTTGATGTTGTTTGTGGGTGTCAATTAGAATATTGTTATGGTGACAATGTGGCGGCAGCTGGTATTGCTGTACCGTGATTAATCTTTTGAGCATAGGTTGATGGATTTGAGTGAGTGGATTCCTGATTTAAGTAATATTCAAGGCCCTCGTTATAAGGCTTTGGCAACAGCGATTGGCTTAGCCGTTGAACATGGCGAGCTTAAGGCAGAAATGCGTTTGCCGACTCACCGTTCTCTTGCTGAGGCGCTTGGTGTGACAGTCGGCACAGTGACTCGTGGTTATACAGAAGCTGAAGAAAGAGGGTATGTATACGCGGTAGTGGGCCGTGGCACATTTATAAAACCTGAAGGTGAGCCAGGCATGTTGCACATTCCCGAGCAGCATGACTCGATAATTGATTTGAGCCTGAACTTGCCGGTCAGGCTGGATAAAGCCAACGACTTGGCAGTGGCGATGCAGAATGTTGCCAAGCGGCCTGCTGACCTGAATAAGCTCCTCTGCTACCAGCCGGAGGTTGGCTTGCTGGAGCATCGGGTCGTGCTGGCGGAGTGGTTGTCGAGACCGCAGTGGGATGTTCATGCTGACAACGTAGTGATTACCCATGGGGCTCAGCATGGCATATTGGTAACGCTTATGGCCCTCACGCGCCCCGGCGATGTGATGCTAACCGAAGGGTTAACCTATCCAGGTTTAACGGCTATTACTCATCAATTAAAAGTAGATGCTCAGGGTCTTGCCCTTGATCAGGAAGGTATTATTCCTGAAGCGCTTGAAGCGGCCTGCCAGCGATACCGCCCTAAGCTTTTGTACTGTACACCCACACTTCAGAACCCTACCACCGCTATTATGTCAGCACAACGTAGAGCAGAGATTATCCGTATTTGTCGGCAGTACGAGGTGCTAATTCTTGAAGATGATGTGAATGGCCCGCTCGCCGAAAATGCGCCGTTACCAATGGTGGCCATGGCGCCTGAGCAGGTTATCTATATTGGTAGTTTATCAAAGTCACTGGCAGCGGGGCTCAGAATAGGTGCTATTGTGCCACCTGGGTGTGTGCTTGACCGTATTGCCGCGTCTGTGCGAGCCAGTAGCTGGATGGTTAGTCCTCTGGTCGCCGAGATCGCCTGTGAGTGGATTCGGAGCGGACGGGCAGAGCAACAAATTGTGCATCAAAGAGAGGAGGTTCGAAGGCGCCAGCTAGTGGCAAAGGATAAACTGGCCGGTTTTGATGTTGCTATTGCCCCGTTTGGATTTCATGTATGGCTTAAGTTGCCAGAGCCATGGCGTGCCAGCCAGTTTGTAAAGGAAGCTGAGCATCGAGGTGTGTTGCTTAAGGGCGCGGGCACATTCGCCGTGGGCAGGTTTGAAGCGCCTCATGCCGTGCGCATAGCGATAAGCAGTGCGATAGATATTGCACAACTGAGCCAGGGGTTGGATATCCTGGTGAAGATGCTCAAAGCAGGCCCAGAGCCCACCTTATCGGTGTTTTAGTTTTGCCTTTTCTGCGCTGATAAAACCGTTTGTAAGACCACCGAAAGAGCGGTGGTTTGGCATTAATCGGCTGAGCGTTTACTATGAGTAGAATAACTTTCTAGAACGGCGCAGTGATGAAACCGCCACAAGGCAGAATATGAAAAAACTACAAGGCCGAAGTGAAGGGCGCCGAAGAGAGATTCTGATGGCGGCGCTGGCCTGTTTTTGTGAGCACGGTATATCCGGTGCAACCATTGAAATGATTAAAGAGCGCTCAGGTGCCAGCGTGGGTAGTTTGTATCATCACTTTGGCAATAAAGAGCAAATTGCCGTGGCGCTTTATACCGAAGGCATGAGAGATCATTATGCCAGGCTGCGTGAAGTACTGGCTGAAACTCAGTCGGCAGAAGAAGGGGTTAAGAGCATTGTGGCCACGTTCATCAACTGGATTGCAGATAACCCGGAATGGGCGCGGTTTGTGTTTTATTCTCGCTCACAAGTTGCCCAAATTGATAAGGATGAAGCCATCAAGCAGGATAACCGTGAACACTGGGGAATGCTGAGAGAGTGGTTTAGTCCGCTTGTTTCAGAAGGAACCGTAAAGCGCTTGCCTTCAGAGTGCTATAGCTCAATTATCGTCGGGCCTGCACAGGATTATGCTCGTAGATGGCTTTCAGGGCGAGCAAACCGGGATATTCGTGAATATATTGACGTGTTTTCTGATGCGGCATGGCTGGCCCTCAAACCCTGATATTCAAATTAGGGTGTATATTCTAAATTAAATCGCTAAATTCTCCATTAATGGCACTATCGTGCATATAAATGTCTTGCAATGGCTTTGTGCAGACAATTTATGTGCGGCTATATGATGTTGTCGTTATCCCCCTAAACATGGAGTTGTATTGTTATGACGTCAAAGTTGTTCCGTTTTATTGTCCTTTTTTCTGTTGTTACGCTTGTTGCGTGTAAAGCTGCCTTGAGCCCGGAGTGGACGCTTTTTTACACGCATGCCAAAAATGACGAGACCCGTCTAGAGTGGCTTTCTAATGTTGCTGTCGATGCATTCGGTGATCTGCTCAGCGCGGGTGAGACAATTCAAACCGGTAGTAACCGTCAGCAAAACGTATTGCTGGTTAAACATGATTCAGCTGGCAACCTTATTTGGGCAACAGAGTATGATTTTGCTCAGGGTGCTTATCGTAGTGATGACAAAACGACAGACATGGCGTTGGACAGTGATGGCAATGCCTATTTAACAGGCGTGCAGTATATCGTAGAGAATGAGGTGCAACGTTATGGCTCTTTCTTGCTGAAAGTCGACCGGTTTGGTGAAGTACTATGGGTGCAGTCTATAAGCGACAAAGAGGATGCGAGAGACGTAGAGGTTGTGAATGGCAAAGTCTATGTGACGGGACACGCGACTCAGGTATTTGATATTGATGGTGCTCGCTTGCTGAATATCCCTCACCCAGAGGCCAAAGCATGGGATGTGGAAGTTGATGACTTGGGTAATATTTTTGTCGTCGGTTATGCTGCTGCGACAAAATACAGTGCAGAAGGTGTTCGTCAGTGGAGTGTGGCGCAGCCAGAAGGGTTGAGTCATCAGGCGTCTGTAGCGGTTAACCACGATGGCTCGTTGACTATTGCGCATACCACGTCAACCAACGCGGTACGTATTGCCGGAATTACCGCTAACGGCACTGCCAGTTGGGACAAAACCTATTTACCACCGCAGCAGAGTTATGGCCTACCCGGACATGCGCTTGTTAAGGCAGATTGGCGTGGTGACATCATGTTGGCGGTCTCAAACGATAAGGGGCGTCGCCTGGTTAAGCTGAGCAGCAGTGGTCAGCAACAGTGGCAGGCAACGTCCAGCGGCATCGTAAAGGATTTTACCATTGGAAGTGACGGTGCCGTTTATGTTGTCGGGGGCGGAAGTAATGAGAAATATGACGCAAACGGCAACTTCATTGCCGAGGCGACAGTAAGCCCAACAACACAAATCACTACAGGGGCCATTGCTCTTGACGGAAACGATATTTATGTAGGCTACAGTGCGAACAATAGTGGCGGGTTTCAGTTCTTTTTATCAAAGTACATTGACCAATAGAGTACATTGACCACTAGAGCACATTGACCACTAGAGCACATTGACCACTAGAGCACATTGACCACTAGAGCACATTGACCAGCAGCGATGTGTTAATTGCACACAAGTCGACAGTTTTACTTTGACAAGCGGCCAGCCTCTTGGCCGCTTGTCGGTGAGTTGGGGTATACATGGCTCTTTTTATATTCCAGATACTCTTTAATGTAGGTGCCAAAATATCGATCAACGTAATGCAGGGCTCCTGCATAATTCCCTTTGAAGCGCGAGTGATGAAAGTCGTGATACACCGGCCCGTCGTATAGCGGTAAAAAACGCAACGGGTTCCAGGGGAAGTCATAACCGGCATGGCCATCTGCCGCCTCAAGGTTTCGAATAACAATCCAGCAATAGATCACGTAAAGATGACTGCCCAGGATAATTGGGCCGAGCATCGCGAGAGAGCCAATCAGCACAAACTCAACCCAGTGAAAGTAATTGCCATCCAGTGCGCAGGTATTCTTGATTCGGTGGTGCACAGAATGGATGTGCCTCAGCACCCACTTGTTTTCATGCATATAACGATGCATCCAGTAAAAAAGAAAGTCATCTAACAGCAGGAAAAAAACAATTTGAATGACCCATACATACCAGGGTGGGATATCGCCATGGTGGATTCCGCTTAAGCGTAATAGTGGCCAGGTCAGCACTAGAAGTATCAGCATCATTGTCGAATTGATAATTATCCGGGCAATGTTTGGAAGGAAGTACTTACTTACCTGAAATGGCTTCTGCTGAATCTTATAGGGTTTTGCCCACTCAGGGTCAAGCCAGGCTAATAACGTCCAGGGTAAGGCAAATAACAAAAATGAACCAACACTCAGAGCCAGTGTTGCAATGGGCAGCATGAGAAACATAGGGTCTTGATATAAGGCCAGCCAATCATCAAAAAAACTCTCCACATTTCCTCCTGTAAAACCGTTACTCGTTGTTGTAAGCCCAGTTGTTGTGAACGCCGTTGTTGTGAACCCGGCTGTTGTGAACCCAAATGTTGTGAACCCGGCTGCCGTGAAGCCAAAATTGTGTTGTTCAAAAATATTGGTGTATGCTCAAAAGATAATACAGCGCAGATAATTTGGCTTGTGAAACTATGACAGCAACTTGTTACTCGACGACAGCCACGCCATTTCACGGTGAAGTCGCTCTTTCTTATTGGCAAACACTGGCGCGCGTAGCCGAGCGGGAAGGTGTGCCGCAGGCGAAAATAGATCGCACGCTAAAATCAACGGCTCATACCTCTGCCATTTCAGTAGGACAATACTTGACGCTCATGAGGCTTGGGGCGAGACAGCGCGATGATTTTGGTTTGCAGGTTGGGCGGTCGATTACGCCGGGTTCGTACCCGGTGTTAGGAATGACGTTATTAAGTTGCCAGAACCTTAGGCAGGTGTTGGAGCAAGTGGTCAGATATGAGAGTCTGAATCATGATTTGGGAACCTCTTGTCTGGATATCGGCGCGAATGAAAGTCGGTACGTCTGGACTCCGAACCCACTCTATCTCCCAGACTCTAAAGACGAAATTAGTTTTCATCTGGTGGTGAGCGTCTTTGCAGGCATACGAACATTTGCTCCCTGGCTCATTAACCAGCATATCCCGATTAAGCAGATCTGCTTTACGGCCTCTGAGCCAAAGAACCTGTTTTTGTATCGGTCATTTTTCGATACAGATATTCTCTATAATCAACCCAACAACTCTATTTTGGTTAAAAGTGACGTTGCCGATTGGCCTGTTTTAAATGGTGATACTGCATCGTTTAGCGCGCTTACCGCTTATGCGGATACACTGCTTAATTCTCGAGAAAGCCAGCAAGATTTGGTCTGGAAACTAAAGACCATATTGCCTGAAGCGTTGCGCAGGCAAACCTATCGCATTGAAGACGTTTCAAACCAACTGAATATGAGCGTCCGAACCCTTCAGCGAAAGTTGAAGGAAAGCGGTTGTGGTTACAAGCAGATATTGGATGAGGTTAGAAAACAGCTTGCAGAGTTCTATCTGACCGAGTCATCTATTTCGATGAGTGAAATTGCCTTTCTGGTGGGTTATCAGGAGCAGAGTTCATTTAATCATGCCTTCAAAAGCTGGAGCGGTCTCTCACCCTCGGCATACAGGGATAGTCAACATAAATAGCAAAACAAGTTGTACGACGACACGACAGGTTTCCACTGAGCAACTCGCTATTGAATGTTACCCCGTACACGTGTACGCTGAGCCGATTGTAGTCATTTGAGTGCTGTTAATGCTGTCCCTTATTCGAGTTCCTTTAGCTTTATTATATTTTGTCGTCGTCGCCATTATTGGAAATTTTCTGTTAATTTTCAGGCCGTTTAATCCAGACAACACTCGGGTATTTGGCCGAATTTATTCATGGGGTGGCACGCGGATATTGGGGATTAAGCTAAATATTAGCGGCCTTGAAAATATAGCGCACATGCCCCCGTCTGTTGTAATCGCCAACCATCAAGATAATCTGGATCTCTATATCTGTGGTGCGGCAGTGCCTGAAAGAACGGTCTCGGTTGGTAAGAAAAGTTTGTTATATATTCCGGGGTTTGGTCTGCTGTACTGGTTGGCAGGGAATGTTCTTATCGATCGAAGCAGCAGCAAAAACTCAAAAGCAACCCTGAATGCAACAACAGAAGCCCTGACCAAAGGGAACCGGTCAATTTGGGTTTTCCCGGAAGGTACCCGCAATCATGGGAATAACCTTCTTCCATTCAAGAAAGGTGCATTCCGTATGGCAATAGAGGCGGGAGCCCCCATCGTTCCTATTTGTGTTAGTCGTTATGCCGGCCAGTTGGACTTTAATAAGTGGATCAGTGGAACGGTTGAAATTGAAATTCTTGAACCTGTTAGCACTGCAGGTATGACCTTTAAAGACACTGACCGCTTGATGGATGAATGTTGGCACAAAATGAAAGAGAAGATTGACCAACTGGATAAAAAAGCACTATTGATCCAATAAATGCCCCATGCCGCGAAAACCATCCCACCTTCCTAACGGGTCGGCGAGTGGTACCGCCCTGATTATTTCTCTGGTTGTCTCCCCTGATGACCCGATAAATCTTAGCTCAATCTCAATATTTGATTGGTTCTTCTGCGAGAGCCGAAATGCTTCTTTTGCCTTGTCTTGGTCTTCTGCTATCAGACATTCAAAAAAGTTCTTCCCGGCTAACTGCTTGGGAGGGAGCCCTTTTATTTTAGCTGCCTGAGGCGAAACAAACGTGTACTCGTTGCGGTTATCCGTTTCCCAGGTATAGTCTCTGGAGAGGGATATGACATCCCTGCAGCGCTTCTCACTGTCTTCCAGTGCTCGTGACAGAACCCCTTTCTCGATGATCTTATTTTGCAGTGCCCGACTTTCTATGTCTTGTTGCTCTTCAAGCGCGGCGAGCTTGCTTGTGAGCCTTAATCTGACGCGGTAACTCCAGTGCAGGCTAATATAAGCCAGTGCGGTCAATAGTAAGCCTCCGAGTAACAGGTTCCGGGGTGCGTTGGAACGCTGACTTTTGAGAAAGCGGTGAGTAGGGACGCTCATGACCAGCCACTTTCGGTCAGCAAAAGGAATGGTTTCGCGAGGTTGAATGGTATCCGATTTAACATGGGATAGATTAGTTTGCTCTCCAAACCACGTGTAAATAGGATTTTTTGACTGCTGGTTTAGATCGTACAGTTCGGTGCTGATTGAGCTTAGGCCATAACCTTGAAGTGTGTGCCGAATAAATGGATCCAGTTTTATAACCATGGTTAGAAAGCCTTTTACCAACTTTTCATCGTCATACACTGGGTAAAAAATACGGATACTCTTTTGCTTATGTCCCCCCTGCATGATGGTTGTAACCGAAGTGGCAATAGGGGCGCTTTGCGTTTTTGCTTTTTCCAGCAGATCCTCCCAGTGCTTAACACTGGTAAGGTCGAGCCCGAGAGAGGCGTTACGCTCTGACTCCGGTACGACAAACTGGACAGGGAGGTAGCTCTTTCTTGCTTTACTGGGGGTGATTTGGTTGGCTGAGTTGTACTGGCGTATCTGGTAATCGTGAGCACCTGATGCCTGCATAGAAGACTCAAAATCAGAACGTAACGCATCTGGAATTCGAGGAGCCCACTCAATGGCTAAAATATCAGGGTAATGGTCAAGAAAAAGCGTGGCTTGCCGAGTGAACTTGTCACTGGAGAGTGTTTCCTGCGCCTCGATATAGCCTCGCAGAGAACGCAGCACAACAAGCCTGTCATTGGCATTCGAGGCGATTGCCAGTGCGCGTTGTTTGTTTTGGCTGCTTATTTGATCATATGCTTTTTGACGGTCAATATCAGACAGATAAAAAAAGCACCCGATAGAGAGGAGAACGCCTACCGCTAAAACAAAAAAGCGGGGAGCGAAATAACTTAGGGGCTTATGCAGTTCTGTACCTTGCGTATAGGCTTTATCCATTGCTTAACTTCCTGCTTGCTCAAATTCCTTGCTACTGCAATTCCTGATGATTTACAGCCAGGTTGAAATTTATTCCACACCACTGAAAGCATAGCAGTATGGTATTAAATTGTGCAGGATTTAATCGTCAGGTTGTTGAGCGTCGTTGAAGCTCAACATAAAGCTAGCTTTTTTGTGGTTTTGCCAGGTAAATAAGAGTAAACAGCGCAAACGCACTGACAACCACCGAGGGACCAGCGGGAGTATCTGAAAAATACGAGAGCGTCAGGCCAAGTATGACCGACAACATGCCTAATAAGCTGGCGTTGATTGCCATCGATTCAGGCGTATTACTGACTCTTCGCGCCGTTGCCGCAGGGATTATTAACATGGCGGTAATGAGCAGCACGCCGACAATTTTCATCGCCACCGCGATGACTATCGAAAACAGTAGCATTAGAATCAACCTAAGCCAGTCAACGGGCAACCCTTCAACCTTGGCTAACTCTTCATGTATGGTCATCATCAATAGCGATTTCCAAATTATGGCTAACAGTAGCCCCACCACGATGGCTCCGCCATATATCCAGGCCAGATCAGCGGGTGAAATAGCTAGCAGGTCACCAAACAGATATCCGGTTAAGTCGATCCTGACTTCTTCAATAAAACTCACGACCACCAGCCCTATCGACAAGCTGGAGTGCGCGAGAATACCCAGTAAGGTATCTGATGCAAGCTGCCGTTGTTTCAGAAGAACCACCAGCGCCGTCGCGATAAAAATACAGACCATGGTAATGGCGATATTCATATTAATATCAAGCAGCAGGCCCAGTGCAATACCCATCAATGCCGAGTGGGCCAGGGTGTCGCCAAAGTAAGCCATCCTGCGCCAGACGACAAAGCAGCCGAGTGGGCCGGATATTGCGGCGACCCCTAAACCGCCCATAAGTGCGTAAATCATAAAGTCTGGCATAAAGGTCTCGGTTAGGAATGCTCTCTAGTCGTGTTGGAATGCGTCGTGTTAGAAGGCGCTGGAGAGGACGGCGCTGAGTGCTGGCACGCGACGACTTCTCCATTGATCGTATGCTCGTGATTGTGGTGATGGTGATACACCGCAATTTGCGTCGCCCCGGTATCGCCAAACAGCTCTTGATAAGCCGGGTCATTGGAGACGGTTTCAGGATGGCCCGAGCAGCAGACATGCTGATTGAGGCAAATGACATTGTCTGTTGCCGCCATGACAAGGTGAAGGTCATGAGAGATCATCAAGACACCACAATCTAGCTGATCCCGTATTTGTTTTATCAGTGCGTACAGCTCCGTTTGCCCGGTAATATCAACACCCTGTGCTGGCTCGTCAAGTACCAGCAGTTCGGGCTTGCGTAGAATGGCCCTGGCAAGCAACACGCGCTGTAGTTCGCCACCGGAAATGGCCTGGATGGGCTTTTTACCGAGGTGTTCAACGCCCACCAGTCTGAGTGCCTCTGCAATACCGTTAGCGCGGCGACTGGCGAGCGCCAGAAAGCGGTTAACCGTCACCGGTAGGGTTGAATCAATCTGTAACTTTTGAGGCATGTAACCGATGGATAGAGAGGGCTTCTTGGTTAGCTGACCAGACGAGACTGGCGTGAGCCCCAGAATAGCGCGCACCAACGTGGTTTTACCCGCTCCGTTTGGGCCTATCAGCGTGACGATCTCGCCCTTATTAATACTGAGCGAGACATCGCTGACAGCAGTGTGTTCATTATAGCGAACCGAGATCTGTTGAGCTTCTACCAGTAGTGTCATCGGGGGCCTTGTCTAGTGTTGTCGCTCACTCTGAATATGGGGTGTTTTTGTCAGCTGAATGTAATGGGGAACGATTATAACATCAAACTTGGTTTCATTAACTTAATCCTTAACTTGATCGATCTTAAACATTGATAATGTGGTGGCTGATATAATCCGGTTTTGTTGAGATATTTCAAAATGTGTTAGAGTGTGCGCCTTTTCGGCTGTAGGTGTTTAGTTATGACAGAGCAAGCTCCTAAGATTGCATCAATGATTTTTGATTTTCATGATCAAAGGGATGAGCTTTTTAATGAGCTTCATACTCGGCCTTTTCCGGTTATTGACTCTCAGTCTCGAATTTCGCAGTTAGCGGTACTGAATGCGGGTGGCGACGATGAGCGAGCGGACAACCGGCTGAAAGAGTTTCAGCATATCTGCGCTTTATGTACGCGCTATAGTGTTAACCCACCGGCCCCGGAGGCGAGCTGCTACTATCAGGACTTTGGTGGCTTTGAGTTCAGGTGGGAACGCCATACCGAGTTTTCGACCTACACCTTTCTTCACAAACTTGAATCCGGGGTTTTTCAGCGCACAGCGCTTTCGCTGCTGCCTGATGAATGGCTTAGTGAAATACCCGGCAAGGTGATCAGCGGGTTGCATGTAGAAATTGAACAGATGCCAGAGCAGCCTCCCACCGTCGATGCTCAGCGGGTTCACTTTGAAGGCCACCGGTTGCTGAGCTGTTATGCGAACGACAAACGCGCACAAATCTGGACTGCTTACCGTATTCACAGTGACAATATGGGCCGTTTTTTAGTCTATAACAACGGTCTGAACCCATGCCAGACAGGGCGACTTGTGAGGCGAATACTGGAACTTGAAACCTATCGCATGGTGGCACTGCTATCATTTCCGATTGCACGGCAGATAGCCCCGAACGTGCGTGAGATGGATCAGCAATTAGCCACGATTATCCAACAGATTACAGATATTGAAAGCCTTGATGACGAGCGCCGCCTGTTAGGCGAGCTTACGACGCTCTCCGCTAAAATTGAGCAGATTATTTCGGACACCAACTACCGCTTTTCTGCGACCGAGGCATACTACCGCCTGGCGATGAGTCGGCTGGAAGAACTACGAGAGCAGGAAGTATGTGGCCTGCAAACCTTTAATGAGTTTTTGGGACGCCGCTTAACGCCCGCCTATCGAACGTGTGAAACGGTTAGGGAAGACCTTGATGATCTGTCGGGGCGCATCGATCGTGCAAGCGAGCTACTGCGCACCAGAGTTAACCTGACGATTGAAGAGCAAAATCAGGATCTGCTTCAATCGATGGATCGTCGAAGCAAGCTGCAGCTGAGAATGCAGCAGGCCGTTGAGGGGCTTTCGGTGGCTGCAATAAGTTATTATCTGGTAGGGCTATTTAAATATGTTGCTGAAAGCGCCAAGACAATGGGAATTATCAGCAACAGCAGTTTGGTAACAGGGCTGTTTGTGCCTGTGGCCGTTGGTTTTGTGATGTTTGGTTTGATCAGGATGAAAAAGAGTTTAAAAACCGCCAGCAAGCAGCTTAAAGGTGAACGGTAAGGGGCTTTTATTTATGCCAAGACCTGCGGAAGCAGGTAAGAGGAGATTGTTTGAGAGGGAGGTAAACCTCCCTCTGCGAATGATTATTATGCGGGCCGATGCTGAACAATCATATTTTCAACGTACTCGACATTGGGGATAACTGCTTCGTCGCCCATTATTGAGACTTTCATCAGGTCGGCTGGGCCTAATTCCTTCTCATCCTCTATCTCTTTGATATTATCCTGATCTATTTTGGTTTGGCGGGGGATACCTTGAGTCACAATAGCAAAAAACGGCAGGCTGGCGTGATCCTTTCCAATGGTATTAATAACGGCAATTCGAGTGTTATTGAGGCTATCAGGTAACGGTGTGTTGTTGAGTTGCTCATAAGAGACGACTGGCAGCGTTACCCCTCTCCATCTAATAGTGCCGAGAAACCACTCGGGCGCATCAGGTATGGTTTCCGGCGTCTGATAATCTACAATCTCTGCAACTGAAACGTTAGGGAGCACTAAACTCCCTCCTGCCACAGGCAGGTATAGGCTGGATAAAATACTTATGGATTCTTCCACTTTTCAGCTCCTCAGCTTAAAATTTTTCAGTGTCCCTGGCTGGCATTAGCGCCAACGCCTGACAGAATGGTTTCTTGTTCTATTGTTTTGATCAGATGACCCGCTAGCTGGGTTGGGCTGCCAATAAACGAGCTACATCCGGTTGCTTCTACAGAGTCCGGCATCGAGCTGTTGGCACAGCTATCAGAGCTTTGCACCCAAATATTACAACCGTAGGCCTTAAGAAGCGGGGCAGCAATAGCACCGTCATTTCCCATACCACTAAACACCATGACATTACAGTTGGCTCCATAGTGGTTAGCAATGTTAAGCATCACCTGGTCGATGGATGGGCCATAAGGGCCAGGCCAGGCGTTGTCTTTAAATTGAATCTTTCCTTGCTCATCGAGCACCATTTCCCGGTCAACCGGAACCATCAGCACCTGGCCATTTTTAAGGCTGTCGCCCTCCTGAGCCTGCTTAAGTTCGAAGCTGGAGTGTCTGGCTAACACCTTAGACAGGACGGATGAGAAATTTGCGTCGATATGCTGAGCGTAAATAAAAGAGACCGGCAGCCCTGCGGGTAGCTGATCGAGAAACTCTTTTACTGCAGCAGGCCCCCCGAGTGAAGCAGCCAGTATCCAGATCCGCTCGACCGGGCTTGCCTCCAAAGCACCAGATTGCAGTGTATTGGAGAGTATACTGGGGAGCGGGAGTGGGCCTTTGTGCTCACTTGTATCGCCCCCCAGTTTGTCTAACGTGTCTTCAGAGTCGAGCAGCTCAAGGGAGCCTATCTCATCTCTGAGCTTAGAGAACAGGCGTCTCTCCCAGCGTGGATATTCATCGCTCTGGCGTTCAGGGGCTTTGCCCAAACCAAATAAAACGGCCGCTTCGGTAGAGTCGAGCAAAGAGTCGATTAAGTCAGGAAATTCGTCTTCGTTTTCCAGCTCAAGAATCCAACAGCCAATATTATCAAGCTCGGGCGCTTGCGCATTTTCAAAACGAACAGGGTCACAGCTGATGGCGATTTCAAGTCCATAACTTGAAATCGCGTGTTGGAGCATGTGACGTTGCAGCGGGCTATCAGAAAGGATCCCTATTCTAGGTCGCTCATTGCCGCTCATGACAGATCTGTCAGCTTCTCAATGGTGTTAAGCAGTTCTTTCTCCTGGAATGGTTTACCAAGGTACTCATTCACACCGATAGACATCGCTCGTTCACGGTGCTTCTGACCGGTACGAGAGGTGATCATGCATATCGGCACATCCTTAAGGTTCTCGTCGTGGCGAACCAGGCTCGCCACCTCAAACCCGTCCATTCGAGGCATCTCGATGTCGAGCAACATGACATCAGGCTTGTGATCCTGTAGCTGGGCTATCGCATCAACACCATCTTTTGCTGTAATAACGTCCATGCCGTTTCGTTCCAGCAGGCGGGTAGTCACCTTTCTGACCGTCACCGAATCATCAACCACCATAACCAATGTCGGTCGTTGTTCAATTGGTGCAGGTGCCTCAACCTCCTTACCCGTACTGGTGAGGGCTCGACCATCATCGGCCCGAATCAGTGCAGGCAGATCAAGGATTACCACAACACTACCATCACCGAGTATGGTTGCACCTGATACGCCTGGAACTTTGCTGAATTGAGCCCCAAGGCTCTTAACAACGATTTCACGGCTACCCATTAAACTATCTACTTGCAATGCAATAGGCTGGTCGGTTCCACGTACCAGAATGACCGGTAGTGGAAGTGGTTGACCCTGCAATTTAGGCTTGTGATCGCTGTGTAAAACGTTACCTAGATACTGTAGACGGTATTGCTGTCCTGCGTACTCATACAGGGGCGCATCCGGCTTATAATACTCTTCAAGTTCGTATGGGCTAACTCGTACAATACCTTCAATGGTATTAAGCGGTATGGCGTAGAAATCTTCACCGGTATTAACCATCAATGCCCGGTTAACCGAAACAGTGAATGGAAGCCTGACGGTAAATGTCGTGCCGACACCCTCTTTTGAGTCGATGCTGATGTTGCCGCCCAGCATTTTGATCTCACTGGCTACAACATCCATTCCGACACCGCGGCCAGAGATTTGTGTAACCTGTTCTGCTGTACTGAATCCGGCTTTCATGATGAACTGCAAGACATCATGGTCTGATAGCGCAATATCTTTCTTCATTAAGCCTTGCGCGATCGCTTTTTCACGAATCGCCGCGACTTTTATACCACCGCCATCATCCTTCATTCGCAGGACAATATCGCCACCTTCACGATTAAGTGACAGACTAATGTTACCGGCTTCAGGTTTACCCGCTGCTTTACGCTTTTCAATCGACTCGATGCCGTGATCCAGTGCGTTTCTAAGCATGTGCTCAAGTGGTGCGACCATTCTTTCCAGAACGGTACGATCCATTTCGCCCTCTGCATTCTGGACATCAAACTCAGCTTTTTTGCCTAACTCACCACTGATTTGCCTTACGATTCTCCTCAGTCTTGGCACCATTGACGAGAATGGAATCATGCGGGTCTTCATCAGACCTTCTTGCAGCTCTGTATGTATTCTCGACTGCTGTAGTAGCAGTGTTTCTGCGTCCCTGGCTTTATCTGCAAGTGTTTCGCGCAGATCAAGCAAGTCGAAGGTACTTTCTGTGAGTGCTCTTGATAGTTGCTGAATCGATGAATAACGATCCATCTCTAATGGGTCAAAATCAGCATAGTCAGGCCCAACGCCTTCTTTTTCTGTACGGAAAAGAACCTGGGCTTCTGTCTCCATATCCATTCTTCTGAGCTGTTCACGAAGACGCTCAATAGTGGATACCATTTCGTCAAGGTTGAAACTGAAGTCACTGATCTGCTGTTCCAGTCGGCCCCGGGTAATACTGGTTTCACCTGCGAGGTTTACGAGGTCGTCGATCAGAGAGGCTGATACTCTGACGGTTTCTTGCTGTGCCGGTCTCGCTTTCGCTGCCTGTTGGGCCTGGCTGGCAGGTTTCTTGGCCACTGTAGTGACTCGGTCTGGCTGAGCCTGTACAGGCTCTGCCGTTTCCGTTGTTTCTGTGCTGGTTGCAGTATCTTGCGTCGGTTCAGCAGGAGGCTCAGAGATATCAACGGAAGGAGACGCCTCAGCTTTATCGCTGGTGCCTTCAGCTGGCACTTCAGGTTTAGCCTGTGGCTCGCTCTGTGGCGCGGATGCTTCTCCGGTTGATAGCGCGATGAACTGGTTATTAACCTCAGCGACCAAAGAACTCAATTGATCCTGGTATTGATTGACGGTCTCTCGAAGCTCATCGCTTAAGCCTTGGCCGTTCTCTATTGCTTCAATGAGTTTGCTTTCAAGGTCGTGGCTGACATTGCCAAGCTCTTGAAGGCCCGCAAGTCTGGCGCCCCCTTTAAGGGTGTGCAGTAGTCGCTGGATTTCGCGGTTAAAGTCATCATTTTGAGAATCCGTTGACCAGTCGGATAGTTGAGTTTCGAGCGACTCTAATATCTCGTTCGCTTCTTCAAGGAAAATCTCAAGTATCTCGGCATCTGCCGCGTTATCGCCACTTTCAGCTGAACTATCTTCTGTTGCAGTAAGATCCTTGTCAGCTTCAATTGTTATGGCATTTATTGCTTCAATTAACTCACTGGCTGGGGACGACTCACCGGCACTTTCAAGCTCGTTAAGCATGGCAAGCAATTGCTGGGAACTGCGCGTGGTGATACGAATCAGTTCCGGGTTGCTTGTTGCATTCTGGTTTAGCGCTTCTTCAAGTTTATCGTAAAGTGCGTCTGCCAGGTCGCCGATATTATCGATGTCAGCAAGGCGGGCTCCCCCTTTCAAGGTATGCAGTTCGCGCTGAAGATCAATGACGCCATTCAGACTGTCGGGCGCGTTCGTCCAGTGATCCAGATTGTCGATGATTGCATCGCAAATTTCGCGGGCTTCATCGAGGAAGATAGACAGCAAGTCGTCAGCGAAGTCCTGCTCGCTGTCAATGCTGACAGCTTCGGTTTCATGATCTTCTGCCTCAACAGCTTCGCTTTGCTCAGCAGCTGGCTGCGCTTGGTCTGATTCCTGCTCGGCCTCTGATGCTGTTTCTTCTGGTGCTAAGTTTTCTGGGGCAACCTCTTCAGCAGTCTCATCAGGAGCAGTGTCTTCAGGAGCAATGTCCTCTAAACCGCGCTCTTCAGCCGCCTGTTCTGCAACCTCTGGTGTTTCTTCTGCAAGTTCCGAGCTGGCCTCTTCTGCCTCTTCCTGAGCAGCCTCAATATCAGTATCCGGCACCTCAGTTTCAACGTCAGATGCGGTTTCAGGAGGTATGCCAACCGCAGTATCCGGCGCTTCGCCGCTAGTTAATGCAATGACCGATGCAATAAGATCATTGGCGGGATAAATAGCTGAACCGCTGCCTATCTGGTCAACCATTGTGGCTAACTTATCGTGACAGGCCAGCATGAGGTCAGAGATAGAGTTGTCTACCACCAAACCGTTTTCAACGATCCCTTCGAATAGTGTCTCCAGCTCGTGAGCCAAATCACCCAAAGGTGCAATTTCTGCCATTCGAGCCCCACCTTTCAAAGTGTGAAGCTCGCGCTGAAGCTCTTTTACATTGCTTGTATCGTCAATGTCTTCGAGCCAGGTCTGAAGAAGCTCACCCGTATTGTCGATTATTTCGTTTGCCTCTTCGAGGAAAATTTCAACTAACTCAGGGTCAAGTGTTTCAGCCAGAATCGGTGTTGCATCCTGCTCTTCTGGTTTGATGATATCGGTCGCTGTCGTGTCCTGTCCGGGCAGGTCAATAGCTTCAATTTCATCTGCGTCACTTTCAGCTTCAATCGTTAATTCAGGCAGCTCATCTGTCAGTTCTGGCAGCTCATTCGTTAGCTCTGGCAGTTCATCAGCAGGCTCGATCAGGTTATCCGTTTCAAGCGATATCTCGTCTATTGAACCTAGTAGCTCGTCATCAGTTGGAATCTCTTCCAGTGACTCGATCTCCTCATCTTCGCTCAATTCAAGCGTTGGCACATCGCTGAAATCGATTTCTTCATCGACCTCTTCATGGACGGCATCAATAAACTGCTCAGCCGTTTCTTCGGTTAGATCCTCTGAATCAACTTGATCCAGCTCTTGAAGTTCAGGCTCGGGTAATGCTTCCTCGCTCTCTTCATCAGCTGATTGTTCGGGCTCTTCAATGGAGGGTTCAGGTTCCTCAATGGATAGTTCGGGTTCTTCAGTGGATAGCTCAGGTTCATCTATAGACAGAACAGGGACTTCTTCAATGGGCTCTTCAATCGACGGTGCTGCTGTGCCATTGATGCATGCTGTTATCTGGCTGATAAGGTCGGGGGCAGGGCGACAGGCTCGGCCTGCTTCTATATCTTCAACCATTTCAGCAAGACGGTCATGTACCTTAAGAGATAGTTCAATGATATGGCTATCGGTACTAACCTGCCCGTCTACGATGCGTTCGAACAAACTTTCAAGTTCGTGTGCTAAATCACCTATTGCCGATATTTCAGCCATACGAGCACCACCCTTGAGGGTGTGCAACTCTCGTTGAAGCTCGTTAACGACCTGATGCTGTGAGGGATCTTCTTGCCACTGGTGTATCAGTGAGCCGGAGTTATCAATAATGTCACTGGCTTCCTCCAGGAATATCTCAATTAGCTCTGGGTCTAGATCGATCGGTGCTTGTGACTCGCCTTCAACGGCCTCAGTGATATCGTCTTGCTGTACTTCGGTCTGTTCATCTTGAGACAGACTTTCGGTAGAGGAGGCTTCTTCAGGTAGTGTGACTTCTATTTCTTCAGGCTCCTCAATGGCGCTTTCGGTCGATGTTGAGATTACCTGCTGGATCTGTGAAATAAGATCGGTTGCCGGGGCTCCGCTGTTGCCGGAGGCTACATCATCAATGATAGACGCCAGGCGGTCATGGCAGCTGAATAGCAGCGACACTAAGCTATCATCGGCGCTGAGTCTGTTCTCGGTCAAACCTTCAAAAAGTGTCTCCAACTCATGAGATAGGTCGCCAATTGACGATATGTCAGCCAGGCGTGCTCCACCTTTCAAGGTGTGTAGCTCACGCTGAAGCTCCACAAGTAAGTCAGGGTTGGATTGATCTTCTGACCACTGCTGCAACAGCTCACCAGTGTTATTGATGATATCGTTGGCTTCTTCGAGAAATATCTCAACCAGTTCCGGGTCTAACAGAGAGGCACTGACGTCGTCTGAGAGTTGTGGAAGCGCGGTTTCTGCTTCTTCATCTGTCTCCAGTGTTGGTATCTCTTCTTCAGACTCAAAACCTGAAAGTGTTGGAATTTCCTCTTCCAGCTCTTCATCCAGCTCTTTTAGTGCGTCTTGCTCCTGTTGCGCTAACTCTTCCGCAGCCTGGGCTTCGGCCTCTTCTGCGACAGATTTCTCTGCTTCTGCTTGCGCTTGAGCCTCTACCGCAGCGGCTTTGTCAGCTTCCATGTGCTGAATTAGCTCTTTGATCTGCGCAATTAACTTATTGTTGGGCTGTGTTGCCAAGCCAGCTGCAACCTGATCCATTAGGCTCAATAGTGCTTCATGGCCAAGAGCAATGGTCTCCAGGAAGTTTTCATTTGCTACAACATCGCCGGACTCAATAACCTCGTAGGCCTGTTCCAGTAGATCCGCAAACTCCGATATATCTTCCAGTCCGGCAACTTGTGCGCCCTGACTAAGCGTTTTAAGCTCACCGACCAGTTTTTCAAGTTCTTCACCTGGAACTGGATTACTACGCCAATTGTCAAGAATTGACTCCGCATCAAGAAGTATATCGATGCCTTCGGTAAGAAAAATATTAATCAACTGAGGATCAGTTGTGATGCTTTGTGTTTGCTCTTTGTCGCTTACGTCTGCGAAGGTTAGCTCGCTGAGTTCATTCAAATGAGAGAGGAACTCTTCCGTACCTTCAAGGTGGTGCTGAGGGTCGTTATATAGCTGCTCTATCCCTTGGCGTACGTAGCCTGCTGCCTGACGAAGCATCCCGGAAACAGCAGGATTAGCTGGAATATTCTGTGCTCTGGCTTCTTTTACAAACTTCTCTACCGGAACAATAATGTTGGCTATTGGGCCTATTCCAGCGGTATTTGCACTGCCTTTTAAGGTATGAAGCGCCCGAGATATCGCATCGGTGAAGGGCAGTTCCCCTTCTGACTCCGCTTTGTCTACAAACTCATTGATAGTATCAAGGTGTGTATCTGTTTCACTCCTGAATATATCGAGTAGAACCGGGTCGACACCGCTGTCTGTATCGATCTCAGTACTACTGTCAGTTTCTGCTACCGGGCCGGACTCAGTGCTGCCAGCCTGTTCGCCTTGGGCAAGGGCTTCAGCTTGCTCAATGATCGGAGTGACATTATGTCGTGGCGCGTTGTGGTTTTTAAAATCTTCAACCAAGTCAGGCAGCAACGCTGTGGCATTGGTTAATACTGCGGCTGCATCCTGGCTCATCTCAATAGAACCGTCAATAATGCGGTTCATCATGTTTTCGGCAGCCCAGGCAAGCTCGCCAACGGTTGTTGCGCTGACCATTCTTCCACTGCCTTTGAGGGTGTGGAATGCTCTTCTTAACTCAGTAAGGGCTTCTTTGTTCTCGTATTGGCTGAGGTATGTCGGCAAGTACTCAGCGATAGTTTCTAGAACTTCCTCTGCTTCTTCGATGAAAATTTCAATGATTTCATCGTCGATTAAGTCGTCTTCATCTGAGCTGCTAGCGGCAATCGGTGCTGGTTCGGGGCTTGTTGAAGGAGCAGGGGAGACGTCTACCGGGGGCTCTTCAGGCTGCTCAACTTGTATATCAGCGTCTATCGCGTCATCTTCAGCGGTGACCTCTTCTGTTGGCTCAACGTGCTCTGCATCTACTTCCGCATCTACTTCCGCATCTACTTCCGCATCCGCGACAATAGACGCTTGATGCTCTTCTATTGCATCTTCTTCAGTAGACTCAGCTTTAACCGCGCCTGGTCTGGGGACGCCTGCCAGTTGATTGGCTTGGTCGATCAAATGAGTGACGTCAGCAGAAGACTGCTTCTCTTTAAAGTCATTGACGAGCTGCGGTAAGTGATTAATGACCTCGTCTAAAAGAGGAAATAGCTCTTTTGACGTGCTGATCGTATTATCGAGAATACGATTCAACATGTTCTCTACAGCCCAGGCAAGCTCACCAAGAGTGGTTGCGCCAACCAGGCGCCCACTACCTTTTAATGTATGGAACGCTCTTCTTAGTTCGACCAGCGCGCCTTTATCTTCGTTATCCTTGACGAATTTAGGATAAAACTCAGAAATCGTGCCCAGTACTTCTTCGGCTTCTTCGATGAAAATCTCTATAATTTCATCGTCAATCAGTTCGGTATCGGACTCTTTGACTGGCGCATCGGGGGACAGATCAGACTGAGTCGCTTCTGCGGGAGCCTCTGCAGCGTCGTCGGCCTCTTGATAGGTCGGTGTTTCGCCCGCCGGGAAGCCCAGTTCAGCGACACTCTCTTCCGCTACCTGGAGAATCAGCTCGTTGTCTTGAGCGCCTTCCGTCAGGCGTTCAATATAGTATTCAATGCTGGTGATCGCATCTGCAAGGGTGTCTAACTGCTTCCAATCGGGAACCTGTTTCTTTGAAAGCAGTGCTTGCTGGATGTATTGATTACAGGAGTTTATTAACTCTGATGCTTTAGTCAGCGGGATAATCTGCAAGCCGCCGCGAAGTCCATCCAGAATCGCAGGAACGCCTTCGATTTCACTATGATCCCACTGTGAGGCGATAAAATTAACGATACAGGTTTTAGCCTGCTCCAGCCCGTTTCGTGCTTCTCTGAGAACCGCATCATGGGCGCTGCCTATTTGTTCCGCAGGAATATCAGATTCGATCTTTTCTGATAGTGATGGCGCATGCTCCTCGGTCATCCCCGTCAATGTTGCTTCAACATAGAGCAACGCGCCTGCAATATCCATTAGGGTACTATCTTCAGCTTCACCGCGCTCTTCAACAAGCGTCTCTATTACCTCAACCTGCTCCAGAATGACTTTTCTAGGAATTCCAAGCCCCAGCACCGCCATTGTGTTGGCTACCTGCTTAAGTCCTGGTAATAGCTCTTCAAGATCCGCGTTGTCCCTGAATTCACCTCGGACAAAAAGATCGAGTTGATCTTTAATTCTGGCCAGCTCTTCATTTAGCGCTGAAACAACTGATTCAATGGCTTCTTTGTCTGGCCCCTGCATGCGCTGTCTTTCTTCATCAACTTCTTCATCTTTTGGCAAAGACTGATCAAGATGAAATTGCTGGCGAATACTGTTGACTCTTTCCGTGTCCGTATCGGATTTGGCGATGTAGTAAAGAAGGTGTTTTAGCAGGTCTTCCGGGATGGGCTGAAGCAATACGTCAACGCTCTCATCAATAAGGCGCTTGATCTGGTGATCTAAATCCCGGAGTAGTGTTTTGGTTGCAGAGGTCAGCTCTAGTGAGTTGTCGTCAAACACATCTATAAAGGCTATTGCCACTGACCAAAGCTGGCCTAGCGAGGTATTTTGGCAGAGTCGTTCTACCCGCGTTAATACCTTGACCATATAGGCGGTGTTGGCTTTGACTTCATTACCGCGAATAACGCCTGCCAGGGAAAACTGAAACATCTGGCGTAATTTGCGCAGGCTGGCGACAATTTTTTCGTCCTGTAAGCGTTGGGCTGCGCCTGGAGGGGGTGGGATTCTTGCTGCTGACAGGTCAGGAGTAAACAGTGAGGTATCTGAAAGGAGTGGCTCTCCTCTCGATGCTCTTAAATCGTTAAGAATAGGGAGTATGACTAGAGGCAGATCTTTTCGGCCTGCGTGCAGGTGCTCCAGGTAGTTGGGCAGCTGTAGTACGGCCTGCATGAGTACTTCTACGGCTTCGCGAAGGCTTGGAACCGCATTATTGAGCAATGCCTGAGCGAGCTTTTCCATCTCCTCTGCAAGCAATGCCGCGCCATAGAACTCGACCATCTGCAATGTGCCATGCACCTGATGGATATAGTTCAGGCAGAAACGCATACGGGAGGTGTCTTCCGTATTGTCCACATAGGCTTCCAATGCCTGCCTGGCCTGATTTAGTGTTTCATCTATTTCGCCTCGAACCCAGTCGAGTGCTACATAGTCATGGCTATTACCCATAACTTCTCCAGTATTTCTAATTCTTTTCTGGGCGTCGGATGAACGCAAGAGTGTTATCGCTTGGAACCCTATCTAAATCGGGGTGATGCCAATCAACCATTTCCCCTTGGCCTAGCACCAGTAATCCACCCGGTACTAGTCTTTCCACCAATCTGCTTAATATCTCTTTGCGCCGCCAACGACGAAAATAGATCAACACATTTTGGCAAAAGATGACGTTCATTCCATGCATGGGTGCGTTGCCGAGATCTAAAATGTTTACTCTGGCAAAACAAACTCGATCTTTAATCGCCGGTATGACTTCGTACTGGCCATTGTCGTGTTTGTTGAAATATTTTTCCCGTTGCGTATCTTCAACTGTCACCAGTTTACGCTCGGTATATATCCCGGCTCGCGCTTTTTCTAAGGCTGGTTTACTGATATCTGTACCGGTAACACCGTAATAGTGCTTCAGCCCTAGCATATACATACTTTCACTCAGTAGCATGGCTAAGGTATAAGGTTCTTCTCCTGTTGAGCAACCAACACTCCAGACTTCCAGCGTTGATTTTTTTAGGTTATCGACTGGGCGGGTAAGCACATAATCGGTTACCAAGTTACAGGCATCTATATCTCTGTAGAAACGAGTCTCTTGGACGGTAAGCCGATCAACCAGTGTGGTCCATTCAATAATGCCGCCTGGACCACTAATAACCTTTTCAAAATATTCCTGATAGTCACTACACCCAATTTCACGCATCCGAGTACCCAGGCTGGTCTGCAAGAAGACCTTGCGGCCTAATGGCAGGCTCATGCCTGTCCGGCTTTCAAGCAGCTCTTGCCACTTTCGAAACTGGTCATTATCCATTTCTGGTAATGGTTTCAAGGCCCAGCCAGTCGGTTGAGCCTTGTTATTGTAGTTAGCCATCATATTCACAACAGGGGGTTAAACCTCACCAACTACTTTATGCTGCGGTCTCAGACTCACCTTCTTCAGGTAGATTAAAGCCAGCAACAGAGCTTCGAAGTTGGTTTGCCATTTCAGCCAGGTTACCGATCGACTTCGCTGTTGCGTTAGTACCCGCGGAAGTCTGTGAGGTAATCTCCTGGATAACGTTCATCGTGTTGGATATATGGCCAGCAGATGATGACTGTTGACGAGCCGCGTTAGATATATTCTGGATCAAGTCTGCAAGGTTCATCGATACGTTTTCGATCTCCTCCAGTGCTACACCCGCATCTTGTGCCAGTCTAGCGCCTCGAACCACTTCTGCGGTTGTGTGTTCCATCGATATAACCGCTTCGTTGGTATCGGTTTGGATGGTTTTAACCAGCGCTTCAATCTGCTTTGTTGCTGCAGAAGAACGTTCTGCCAGTCGCTGTACTTCGTCGGCAACAACCGCGAAGCCTCGACCCGCATCACCAGCCATCGATGCCTGTATTGCAGCGTTCAAAGATAGAATGTTGGTTTGGTCGGCAATGTCGTTGATCAGCGATACGATGTCCCCGATTTCCTGAGAAGACTCACCCAGACGTTTAATACGTTTGGATGTTTCCTGGATCTGCTCACGGATGGTGTCCATGCCTCGAATAGTGTTTTGTACAACTTCGGCACCTTTCTTCGCGATGGCAACCGATCTTTCCGCAACCGCAGATGACTCGCCAGCATTTGAAGATACCTGGTCGATAGATACCGCCATTTCGTTTACAGCGGCAGAGGCGCCTGCAATTTCCTGAGCCTGGTGCTCAGATGCATCAGCCAGATGCATTGCTGTAGCCTGTGTTTCCTGTGCCGCAGCAGCAACCTGTACTGCGGTATCACGAATTGCCTTAACAAGGCCGCGCATCTGGTCGATTGCGAAGTTGATAGAGTCAGCGATCGCACCGGTGAAGTCTTCGGTTACGGTTGCTTCTGTTGTCAAGTCACCATCAGCCAGATCGGCAAGTTCATCAAGTAGTCGCAAAATTGCGTTCTGGTTCTGTTCGTTCTGTTCGGTAGTGGTTTGTAGGCGCGCCTGACTCTCACGGAAGAGTGACAAACCAATCAAAACGATGACGATAATGACTACACCCAGAATAAGGTATGCGAGGGTCGGGCTTAATGCTCGTGATTCAGCCTGAGTCTGAAACTGGGTTGATAGTGATGTAGTTTCTTTAAGTAGCGCCTGAGAATCTTCGAAAATGTTGTTTGCTGCTTTACGAACTTTGAATAGCTCAGGTGATGTTTCCAATATTGCATCAACGTTTTCGTTAACAAACTCAAACATCTCGGCAATCGCTTCGAGGCCATAAATAGCATCTTCATCACTGACCTGACTGATGCCCATTACATTGTTGCCTTCAACCATGCCGTTCAGTACGCGGCCGAATAGCTTGGCGTCGCGGCCAAAACGGTCAGCCGCAATTACAGCGTCTTCATCGCCTGAAAGTACGTTGTTAACACTACGAACGATACGTTCTGCAAGTAGTGACTGGCGCTGAGCAACAGCAATCTGGTCTGCCGGTGCTTCACCTTCCAGAAGAATTTGTACGACGTCATCATACTCAACCTGCAGTTGAGGAATGGTTTCGTTCAGGGTTTCTGCAACCAGGTGCAGAGATAGTACCGTATCCTGGTTTGCAAGGATTTGGTCTGTGTTGTTCTTTACTTCGTTCCAGCGTTTTACCACACCTGTTTCAGATGCAAGTTCGCTTGGTGGAAGGTTTGTTTCCTGGTTACCTTGAATAATGAGGTTCAGCTTACGTTCGAAGTCATCTCTTGATCGTTTAAGCTGATCAAATGCCTCAGCCTTACCATCAGATGCTTCAGAGGCGTTTTTCGCAATCTCCTGCGATAACACTCGAAGATCACTCGCGTGTCCTGCATATTCCTTATCGTGGTTACTGTCTCTTACGATTATGAAGGATACATATGCAAGAAAGAGCAGCAGGACGACCAACACTCCACCCAATCCAAGTAGGAGCGAGTTGTTGCCCTGGCCTGAATTAAACTTTCCAGATTTACTTTTCATTTTCTGGCTCCCGGCCTCTTATGTTCTAAGTTGTTGTTTTCGAGTGTGGGTGGTTTTCAACGCACCGTTACCGCATTTAAATTTCTAGTTGTCATCAATACATCTTAAAGTGCCAAGCGCTTTAAATTGACCACTACCACTGAGAAACGCTGAGAAATTTGGGGTCTTCTGTGAATGTAGACGCACTAAATACTTTCCAAACTTCGTCATTCTTTATATATGCACCGTTGATAAAAGGCGCCATTGACCTGTTGACGTTTTCAACCGTGTCTTTAAATCCATCAACTGCGAAGTACTGCATCCCTAACACGCTATCAACGATCAGGCCGCTCAGCACTTCTCCGTGCTCAACAACAAGTACGCGTCTGTCTCTGCTGGAAACTGAGGTTTTTGATAATTCAAAAAACTGCCCCAGATCCATTATGGGCAAAAGACGTCCACGGACATTTGCAAGACCTTGCATCCAGCTTTTAACGCCGGGGATCTGAGTGTATCGAGGGATATGCAGGATTTCAGTGACTTCCCCCATCGGGGCAACAAAGTGCTCCCCCGCCAGGGTAAAACCGATGCCGCTCCAGAGTTCGACCGCTTCTTCCTGTGCAGGAAGACCTTCTGCGAACGATTTACTTCTCGAAGCGATATCTGAGAGAGCGGCAAAAGGGGCTATCTTTGCAGACATGGTTAGTAGTACTCGATCAATTATGAGAGAAGTTGATTAATGGTGCTAATCAAGTCGTCCTCGTTAACTGGCTTAACAAGATAGCCTTTAGCACCTTGTCTTGTACCCCAAACACGGTCTGTTTCCTGGTCTTTGGTAGTCACAATGACGACAGGAATCTCTGCGGTCTCAGCTGCTCGTGTTAGCTGCCTGGTTGCCTGAAAACCGTTCAAGCCTGGCATAACAACGTCCATCAGTACCAAATCTGGCTTTTCTGCACGGGCTGTCGCTACACCGTCAGCCCCGTTGTCTGCTGTAATAATTTCGTGCTGGTGCTTTTCTAGAATAGTTGAGATTTTTCTGACTTCGGTTGGTGAGTCATCAACGATTAAAATGCGAGCCATAATTCCCCCGGATGAATCTCCTGGCTACAGATAAAAAAACTTCGAGTAACTGAGGTATACTCAAAAAATGTGTCAATTCTTTAGTTTCTGCTTGCAACCATGTTGCAGTCAAAAACTAGCTGGCTGGTATATACGTCCTTATAGTACCTAGCAGTTCGTCTTTGCTAAAAGGCTTGGTTAAATATTGATCCGAGCCGACTATTCGTCCTTTAGCTTTGTCAAATAACCCGTCTTTACTGGAAAGCATAATGACAGGGGTTGCTTTAAAGGCGCTGTTGTTCTTAATTAGAGCACAGGTCTGGTAGCCATCTAACCTAGGCATCATAATATCTACGAAAATAATGTCAGGGTGTGTGTCCGCAATTTTTGCGAGGGCATCAAAGCCATCTGTGGCGGTAATTACTGTGCATCCAACCTTCTTTAATAGTGTCTCCGCAGTACGACGAATAGTCTTACTGTCATCAATCACCATGATTTTCAGGTTCTCAAAATTGTCTTCCATTGTCCAACTGCCCTAAGCGTTTAGAAGGTCGTTATGTATTATTTTGTGGCCATGAGGCGGCCTAGTAAAGTCTGTGACAGCCAATATGTTAACGTGCATTTTTAACATAGAATTCTAAAGCATTCTATAAACATTTATTATTTATAGTTTATTTAAGAATCTTTAGAAAGAAATAGTTTGTATATAAATTGTCACAAATGTTTACGGAATGATAAGTGGCTCCCCATTCAGTACTTTGATAAAGTCTGCGGCTTAACGCGAACTCTTTCAGTTTCAATATTCACTTAAGGTTAGTACAAAAAATACAACTTTGTAGCGTAATAGGTATTTTATGACGATAAAGCTCGGAATAGTGATGGATCCCATCAGTGATATTAACATCGTTAAGGATAGTTCTTTTGCGATGTTGCTTGCTGCACAAAAAAAAGGGTGGGAGCTCTACTACATGGAGCTTAAGGATTTATATCTTGAACAGGGGGTGGCCAAGGCTTCGCTGAGAAGACTGAGTGTTAAAGAAGACCCTCAAGACTGGTTCGAGCTTTCTGAAAGGGCTGACAGTAAACTGAGCGATCTTGATACGATCCTGATGAGAAAAGATCCTCCATTTGATAGTGAGTTTTTATACTCTACCTTGATATTGAGCCGGGCAGAGGAAGATGGCGTTTTACTGGTTAACAGTCAGCAAGGTCTACGCGACTGCAATGAGAAGTTGTTTGCAACCCAGTTTCCGCAATGTTGCCCCGACGTGCTTGTGTCGAGAGATAAGGCTCGCCTTAAGGCGTTCTTTCTCAAGCACAAGGATGTTATTTTCAAACCACTCGATGGTATGGGCGGGGCGAATATATTTAGAGTGAAAGAAGGGGACGCCAATATAGGTGTGATCTTGGAGACGTTGACGCAGCACGAGACTCAGCAGGCAATGGCCCAGGTTTTTATCCCGGAGATCGCTGAAGGCGATAAGCGTATATTGCTGATCGATGGCGAGCCTGTACCTTATGCGCTGGCTAGAATACCTGCACAAGGCGAGAATAGAGGAAATTTGGCCGCAGGCGGGAGAGGAGAAGGAAAGCCTTTGAGTGATAGGGATCGTTGGATATGTGAACAGGTTGGGCCTGTGTTAAAAGAGAAGGGGCTGCTTTTTGTCGGGATCGATGTTATTGGTGACTATCTCACTGAGATTAATGTAACCAGTCCGACCTGCATCCGAGAACTAGACCGGGATTTTGGTCTGGATATCGGCGGCCAGTTAATGGATAAAATTGAACAAAAGCTAAAAGCGCGCAATGACTAACACGCTGGACAAAGCACGGGTGTGCGTTCAGACTACTTTGCACCTTAATAATCGCTGTTTAGTTCAGCGCTACGCATGAGCCAAACGCTCAGTTTACTAATGGACAACGATAGGCTATGTCAGCAGTGGTGACCGCTGGAGCGGCAGACAGATTGAGCTTTACGGTTTTTTTGGCCTTGGCGCTCCACGCAATTCTTGTGCTGGGTGTGACGTTTGGCCTGGAAGACCCTAAACCTGCCCCGCATACGATGGAGATTACGTTAGCTCAGTATGACGATGGCGAAAAGCCTGAAAAAGCCGACTTCCTGGCGCAAGCGAACCAGCAGGGGAGTGGTACCATTGAAGAGGTCTCCAAGCTTAGCACGCCCGTTGTGGCTAAGCAGCGGGATACAGTTGTTCGGCAGACAGAGAAGATTCAGCAGCAGGCGGCAAGCAGGCCTGAACCGGTTAAAAAGAATAAGACGCTGGTTGCTACCGAGTCTCGAGCGAAAAAGAAGTCGCCGACCGTTGAAAATAAAAAAACACCCAAGCCTGACCCGGTTAAGAAGCCCAGAAAGTCGCTTCTGGCCAGAAGTCTGGAAATAGCGAGCCTGGAAGCAGAGCTGCAGCGTCAGCAAAGGGAATATTCTAAACGACCCAAGGTGACTCGCTTTAACGCGGCCTCTGCCATGAAGGTGGTTGATGCGCAGTACATTTCACTGGTGACAAACAAAATTGAACGAATCGGAACACTAAACTTTCCAGATGAAGCGCGTTCAAAGCTGTATGGCCGCCCTAGACTACTTATTGCGATACGCTCGGACGGCTCATTGAGAGATGTGTCGGTACTGCACTCCTCAGGCAATAATGTTCTGGATGATAAAGCGTTGAAAATAGTGCGTATGGCCGCCCCGTTTCCTCCTTTTCCTGACGAAGTTCGGCAGGAGCGGGATGAGGTCGAGCTCATTCGGACGTTGCAATTTAAAGAGGGGGGGAGCTGAAAGCCAGACCCTAATCGATAAGATAGTTAACGCTGATGAGTAGAAATAAGCGTAAATTTGTTGCTAAACCCTGATACTGGACAGATACTTATAGCATGAGCGAACAAATGACTTCACTGCGCGATCACTTTTTGATTGCAATGCCGAGAATGAAAGACCCAAACTTCGAGGGTACGGTGACCTATATTTGTGATCACAATGAGCACGGTGCGATGGGGATTGTGATCAATCGCCCTCTGGATATGAAGCTTGGTGAAATTCTGGCCCAGCTGGATTTGGGGGGAGAGGATATCAGTCGCCCCATATACGGCGGTGGCCCAGTGCAAATGGAAAGAGGGTTTGTTTTGCACTCTCCTGAAGGTGAGTGGCAGTCTTCGCTAAAAATATCGGATGGAATCTGTTTAACCACCTCTCGAGATATTCTTGAGGCGCTGGCAGTCGAACAAGGCCCGACAGAAAACCTTGTTGCGCTGGGCTATGCAGGATGGGGGGCTGGGCAGCTGGAGCAGGAAATTGCTGAAAACTGCTGGTTAACCTGCCCGTCAGATGAGGGGATTTTGTTCCGGGCTCCTGCTCATAAAAAGTTTGATACTGCAATTTCTCTTTTGGGCTTTGACCCGAGTCAGTTAAGCGATCAGGCTGGGCATGCCTGAACCTCTCCGTTGTCTGAGCCTTCTTGTTTAATCATTTTAGGAAATAGTTCGTTGTCTACAGAGTTAAAGACGTGTCTTGGTTTCGATTTTGGTACGCGTAGAATTGGTGTGGCCGTTGGGCGACGCCTGCTAGGTAGTGCATCCCCTTTACCTCCCATTACTGCCCGTGATGGCATACCTGATTGGTCTGATATTGAAAAACTGGTGGCAGAGTGGAGCCCGGACGGGTTTGTGGTGGGGCTGCCGCTCAATATGGATGGCAGCGAGAGTGAAATGTCCCGTCGAGCAACCAAGTTTGGTAAACGTCTGCAAGGACGATTTAACAAACCTTATTTTATGATGGATGAGCGCTTGTCCAGTCATGAGGCAAAGGGATATGTCATTGAACAGGGTGGTGACCGCGATTTTGGTCGAAACTCAGTGGATGGCATTGCGGCCGTTTTAATACTGCAAAGCTGGTTCGCGGCTCAGGAAAACGAGTAACGCAAGATTGCAGGCAAAATAGTGTTGGCGTGTCGCCGATAAATGTAGAAAATGGCTATTGTCAGATCGACTTGATTAATTTCGGGATAAACATATGACGGCATTACTTGATGTTGAGAGCTTATTGGTCGAAATGTGCGATGACTTGAAAGAGCACCTCACGACAAAAAAAATAGACTCGCCCTGCGTGATTGGCATTCGCACTGGAGGGGTTTGGTTAGCTAGTTATATCCACAAAAAGCTCAATATTAAAGAGCCTTGTGGTGAGTTGGACATCTCATTTTATCGTGATGACTTTACTCGTATTGGTTTGAACCCCACTGTTAAGCCGTCAAGCTTGCCGTTTGAGACCGAAGGTCGCGACATTGTGTTGGTTGACGATGTTGTTATGTCAGGCAGAACCATTAGAGCGGCGATGAATGAGCTATTCGATTATGGTCGCCCGGCCAGCATAACGCTGGTTGCACTGATCGACTTGGATGGCCGGGAACTACCTATTCAGCCTGATATTGTAGGGCAAAAAATGGCACTTAAAGATAATCAGCAGATTAAGCTGAAAGGGCCTGAAGGGCTGGCTCTGGAAGTGACGGAGAAATAGCCCGATTAACCTATTTTAGCTTGAGCGCAAACTGATTTTGGCTTGAGTGCAAATTGATTCTGGACTGGATTATACGCTATGACGCAACCTACAGAGCCTAACCGTCTTCAATTAAACGAGCAGGGGCGGCTTAGGCATTTTCTCACCTTGGATGGCCTGAATCGTGAAATACTAACCGAGATTCTTGATACTGCTGATTCATTTATAGAGGTCGGAGAGCGATCAATAAAAAAAGTGCCACTGCTTAGAGGTAAAACCGTTGTAAACCTGTTTTTCGAAGCGAGCACTCGAACCAGAAGCACCTTTGAGCTGGCTGCGAAGCGATTATCGGCAGATGTATTGAACCTGAACATTAGTACCTCTGCGACCTCAAAAGGGGAGTCTCTTTCTGACACCTTGCAAAATCTGGAGGCAATGGCAAGTGACATGTTTGTCGTGCGGCACTCCCAGAGCGGTGCTCCACACTTTATTGCCGAGTCGGTTACGCCGAAAGTTTCAATTATAAATGCGGGTGATGGGCGTCATGCACATCCGACTCAGGCCATGCTGGATATGTTGACTATTCGTCAGCATAAAGGGCACTTTGAGGGACTAAAGGTCGCCATCGTTGGAGATATTCTTCATTCGCGGGTGGCTCGATCTCAGATTAGAGCATTAAATACCCTGGGGGTTGATGAAGTGAGGGTGATCGCGCCGAATACGCTTCTACCTGTCGATATAGAAAGCCTCGGTGCTTCGGTATTTAACTCGATGAAGGACGGGCTGGATGATGTTGATGTCATTATTATGCTGCGCCTTCAAAAGGAAAGAATGGAAGGAGCATTGCTGCCAAGTGAGCATGAGTTTTATGAGTTGTATGGCCTGACGACTGAGAAGCTAAAGTACGCCAAACCTGACGCTATTGTGATGCATCCGGGGCCAATTAATCGAGGTGTGGAGATTGAATCGGCGGTAGCGGATGGCCCTCAATCAGTCATTCTTAATCAGGTGACCAATGGTATCGCTGTCAGAATGGCCGTCATGTCTATGGCGATGAGTGGGCAGACGGCAGCCATCTCTACGTCTTCGTAAACGGTGTCGTGAGAGATGCTGAAAGTGGGGGCTGTTTTCGTGCTGTATTTATCAGTGCGGTCGTGGTGCAAAGGTCTCGCAGTTTATGTGCGCTTAATTCTTTGAGTACCGTATTAGGTATGTGTTGGTGGGTAAATGAATATTGAAATAAAGTCTGGTCGTGTGATTGACCCAGCTAATGAGATGGATGCTGAGGCGTCAGTGTATGTATCTGATGGCAAGATCGCTGCTGTTGGCACTGTCCCCGAGGGGTTCCAGGCAGATCAAGTAATCGATGCTTCAGGCTGTATCGTCTCTCCTGGTTTTATTGATCTGTGCGCGCACATGCGCGAGCCCGGCTACGAGTACAAGGGGACGGTTGCATCCGAAACGTTTGCCGCGGTTAAGGGTGGCTTTACTGCGGTTTGTTGTCCGCCTGACAGCTCGCCGGTGAATGACTCCGAGGCAGTCACTAACCTGATTCTTGACTTGGCGGGCAGAGCGGGTTTTGCGAAAGTTTATCCGGTTGGCGCTTTGACTAAAGGCTTAAAGGGGCAGCAGTTAAGTGAGGTTTACTCACTGAAACAGGCAGGGTGTGTAGGGGTTGGAAACAGCGGACACCCAGTGGTGAGCTTAAGCGTGATGAAAAGGTGCTGTGAATATGCCAAGACCCATGATGTGAGTGTTTTTGTACGGCCCGAGGATGCGTCACTCGCTTCGGATGGTTGTGTACATGAAGGGGCTGTGGCGACTCGCTTGGGGTTGTCAGGTATTCCGGTGCTGGCTGAAACAGTAGCGGTATCTCAGTTAGTGTTGCTTTCAGAAGAAACCGGGGCTCATCTACATTTGTCGCAACTGACATCGGCAAGATCTGTCGAACTGGTTGCTGATGCCAAGAGAAGAGGTATTCGAGTGACCGCTGATGTTTCTGCGCAACACCTTGTTCTGACTGATGAGGCTGTTAGTGGTTTTGATAGCCAGTTTCATTGTCGCCCTCCGTTTCGCTCAGAACTGGATAGGCAGGCTCTGATCAAAGGATTGCGAGACGGCACCCTTGACGCGGTATGCAGTCAGCATCAGCCTCACGAAGCAGCCGCTAAGCAGGCGCCGTTTGCTGAGTCCGAGGCAGGCAGTTCGTCGTTGGAGATGGTTTTACCTCTGTTATTGAGCCTTGAACGTGAATCGTTGCTGCCGCTGGATATACTTGTTCGTTCGCTTTCCAGCGGGCCTGCCGGGATTTTAGTTAAAGATGGTGGTTCTTTATCTGTGGGTGGAAATGCCGATATTTGTATTTTTGACCCGGCAAAAAAGTGGCTGGTAGAAGAAAGTTCAATTAAATCAGCCGGGAAGAATACGCCTTGGATAGGCGCAGAGCTGCAAGGGCTTGTTCAAACAACAATCGTTGATGGTCGTGTTGTGTATGCATGAGTTGTCTGAGTTTGCATTACTCTGCTTTACCTCTTTGTTTGCAATGATCAACCCGTTTGGCGTAGCGCCTGTATTTCAGCCAATGACTACGGATATGACGCATCAGCAGTCCAGGCAGGTTGCATTAAAGGCGTCTTTAACGGCTTTTGTGATTCTGGTTATTTTTGCGTTAGTTGGTAAGTTTATTTTCGACTTTTTTGCGGTGTCGGTGAATAGCTTACGCATTGTTGGTGGTGTGATCTTTTTTTTACTTGGCTATGAACTGCTACAGGCGAAGCTATCCAGAATGAAAACCGATCAGATCGATGACCTGGATAGCTACAGTAACGATATCGCGATTACTCCGCTTGCTATTCCCATACTCTGTGGCCCAGGGGCTATCGCCAATGTGATCATCTTTATGCATGATGGTGAAACATTTTGGCATAAATTAGTCCTTATTGGCGCTATTGCTGCAGTGATGATTATTAATTATTTGGGGTTGGTGGGGGCAAGCCGTTTGCTGCGTTTTCTTGGTGACAGTGGGAACAAAGTGATGATGAGAATTATGGGGCTTATTGTCATGGTCATTGCGGTAGAGTTTTTCTTTAGTGGCCTAACTCCTATTGTTCAAGAGATGCTTCACCCCAAGCTAATGTAAAGCATGGTTTGCACCTGCCCATATTTGATCTATGTTTAATGTGAGCTGTTGATATCCGGTTTTTTATTGTAAGAGGTGAATAATGTTTTTTCTGACGTTTCTATTGATGGGCGCAGCGGTCTGGCTGCTTTGGAATATCTGTAAAAATACAGGGGATGCGCTGGATAAGCAGACAGCCATTCAGTATGAATTGGTATCACTGGAAAAGAAACTGGAGGAGCTGTCTGAAAAGTTGGAATCCTCTTCTGCTGGAGCGAGTGTCGTAAAAAAGACTAACGCCCCGGTGTCGGCCAGTAGCGCAGGTACTGGGGCGGTTGATAAGCAGGCCTCTTCTGACACGGTGAACATAAATACCGCTAATTTGAAAGAAATGACCCAGCTGCCGCGTATTGGAAAGGCGCTCGCCCAGCGTATTATTGATGGTCGGCCCTACAGTAATATTGAAGATATTAAGCGGGTGCAAGGCATATCTTTAGATATGTTTGATGGAATTAAAGCGAGCATCACAACCGGGTAGCACAAGCGATCTACTACCGAGATCGTGCAATAATAAAAAGGAGGTAAGCCTCCTTTTTATTATTTAAGAGACGGCTGTTACTTGTTTACGGAATCTTTAAGAGATTTGCCTGGCTTAAACCCTACTGATTTGCTGGCAGGGATTTGAATAGTCGCGCCTGTTTGAGGGTTTTTTCCCGTTCTTGCACTTCTTTCTCTTTGGCTGAATGTGCCAAAACCAATTAATGTTACAGCTTCGTTGCGGGATAGTGCGTTGGTTATTTCGTCGGTAATTACGGTGATAACTTCGTTGGCCTTGTCCTTAGTTAGTTCTGCTTTGTCAGCTATAGCAGCAGCCAATTCTGGTTTGCGCATAAAACTCTCCTGATTTAATTAATGTCGTGCATTTGAACCAATTAAAAACTCAAATGAAAACCGTTATGTAAGATGTAGGGGGGTTGATTTGGTGTCCGCTTTCAACACTTCAGAAAACAGTCTCACTATATTTATAGCGAGTTTACAGCGGCTGTCAAAGTGCTTTGGCTATTTTCGAGGTAAATATTGAGGGTAATGCTAACTTTATGTCGTTATTGGGTTATTAAGCGACCTAAGTGGCGGTGAAACAAGGGATTAAAGCCATAAGTAGGACGTTTGTTCCTGGTTTTTTTCTGCTTTGTGTAGTCGATCTCACAATTCTGTTTGTATCTAGTCCATAATCTGCTACCTCAAATATGCACAGTCAAAACAAATAGCTGATAACAATAACGCAATAGAAAGCAGAAATTGCGACAGGAGATACAGGTGAAAAACTTCGGGGTAATAAAAGGTCTACTTAAGAAAAGCATACTGCTGTCGGTGGTTTCCTTGCAGCTTGTGGGGTGTCAAACCTTTAAAGACAAGGTGGTTTACGCGCCCGCAGGTGATGTCATGCAGAACTTGGCAAAGGAACACACCGTTCCTTATATGCTGGGCACCGAAGATTTGGCCGTTAGTTGTGCAATGAGTGAAGCGCTGTCGCCACTGCTTATGGCGTTTGGTCGAGTGACATCAAACCCGGATCAACTGGGTGTCATGATGGGGCTATCTGCTGGGGCATGTGAAGAGCAACGAGCATGGGATAACGAACTGCGCTATCTGAGAGCAATGCGAGACTTACGCCCGGATGAGGCAGAAGATGCCTTGATTACTCAGAAACGGCACCTGGTTAATGCGGCGAAGAGACAGTTCTCGGCCTACAACCATTTGGTCAACTATTACGGTGAGCCCGGTGGCGAGTGCCCAGACCTTGATGATGAATTCGACCAATTTATCTGGATGGCAGGTATGCTGTCAGGGTTGCAGGCTCTTAACAATGAAATTCAGTCGACCACAGGTATTGGCGTACCAAAGAACATCGCATCAAAGGTCGAGCGTGGAACCAGCTGCATTGATGATGACTTGTGGTGGGGAGTTCCGATGGCGATGAAGGCGGCTGTTTGGGCTATGCTGCCAGGGGCGCTTCCTCAAGGTGAAAATGCCTGGGAACGCTTGGAAACAGCACAGGCCAAAGGTGAAGACGCTCGTGTAAGGCTACCTAATGTAATGTATGCCATGGCAGCATTCACCAACGGCAAGGACGAGCTCGTTAAAGATATTATTCGTCGTCATGCTGATCAGGTTAAAAAGCACCCGGCTAACCCTGAGTATGCACTGATCGATACGACTGCAACGTTACAGTTGCAGGCTTTATCCGACAGACTTTGGACAGAGAACACCGGTCACAGAACACCTGTGGGTGGGTTAGGCACTTTTTGGGATGATAAAAAAGAGTCTAACGTAGAAGTAATGGAACTGGATGATCTGTTATAAGAATGACTAATCAGATGACATTCAACAACCCACTTTACCTATTTAAATAACCGACATAAGGGCAGAACAGTGAAGTTATTAAAAAACATTAAGGCGCTATCAGTGGCCGCAGCAGTATCAGCAAGTGCAGTGAGTGGCGTCGCTCAGGCAGACATGATGAAGAGATCATTTTGTGTGTGGGATCCAGTAGGCGCTAATGGGCCACTTTTTAATGTTATGAAGTCAGCTAAGCCAAGTGCAATGAAGTGGGGCATCGATCTTGAGCTGAAGGCATACACTGATGAAAAAATTGCTGCTGAAGATTTTAAAGCAGGCCAGTGTGATTCGGTTTTGTTGACTGGAACTCGTGCGCGAGAGTTCAATAAGTTTACTGGTTCGCTAGAGGCGATGGGTGGAATTCCTGGTAATGAAGAGATGAAGATGATCCTTCAGACGCTTACCCAGCCTAAAGCGGCTAAATTAATGAAGAGTGGTGAATACGAAGTAGCGGGTATTTTACCTGCTGGCGCGATTTACCTGTATATCAGGGATCGTAACATCGACACGGTAGAAGAACTACAAGGTAAAAAAGTTGCAACTCTCGACTATGATCAAGCTTCAATGACCATGGTTCGCCACGTGGGTGCTTCGGTTGTTGGTGCAAGTACGGCTAACTTTGCCGGTAAGTTTAACAACGGCAGTGTTGATGTCGCTTATGCGCCAGCTGTTGCCTATACACCTTTAGAGCTATACAAAGGCTTAGGTGAGAACGGCGGGATATTTGACTTCTCTCTGGCACAGATGAACTTCCAGATTATTGCTCGTATAGACCGTTTCCCAGAAGGTTACGGACAAAAAGTAAGAGACTACACTGCTACTCGCTATGAGGAAGCATACAAGCTGGTAGCGGATGCGGAAGCTGAAATTAAGAAAGAGTACTGGATGCGACCAAGCCAGGAAAACCTGGAAGGGTATTCAAAAATGCTCCAGGAAGTTCGTATTGCTCTGCGTGATGAGGGTGTATATGACGCCAAAGCTCTTCGTTTAATGAGAAAGGTTCGTTGTAAGAAGAACCCTACAAACTCTGAGTGTGCAGAAAAAAGAGAGTAATTGGTTCGTTGAGTTCTTAAAAGCAAACATGCGATAAAAAGGCATGTATGGTAAGAGTCGCCTTGCGGGGCGGCTCTTATTTTTTAAGTGCGTAATGTTTTTTAAGACTAGATAACAAAAGAAGAAAATATATAACAAGCTTTGGGGGCTGTGTATCCATGGAAAATCGTGGAGTTGCTAAACGTTCTGCCAGGGAGTGGGTGTCGTCCTTTCCTGCCTGTATTTTATTGCTTGCCGTAGTCATATTTAGTACTGGCAGTGATATTCATAATCAAATGCTTAAAATGGGCGAGCAAATATGGGGCGGCTATTACAAGCTTCGCGTTGACCCTCAGTTACCAGCCTGCGATGCAAATTTTGATGTTGAGCAACGAGTACAAGAGCAACTGCTTGCAGAAAAGAACAAGCCTGAAGATGATGATATGGATCTTTTTGAAGATGATCCTATTGATCCGGCTATATTGCGTAGCTCTCTGGAAAATGCCAAAGCTGACTGTGCAGCAAAGCATGCTAACTTTGAGGAATTAAAAGATCGAATTACTCCTGGGGTTAAGGCATTTAGGTCGGTCGAGTTATTTATTTCGGATCTGGTTGCATTTGGGTTAACCTCTCAGCGGTTTATTTTGGCTTTTCTTGTATTGTTGTGCGCCGCCACTGCGACCATGACGCGTCATCATATCGCGATGCGAGCAATGCAGACCCAGCTTGATCATACTGTCTCCTTCTCTTTGCAGTTTATTGCAAATGGTATGTTGTTTGTTTCAACGTTATCATTCAGGGCGCTCTCTCATGCTGGCGGAGCGGAAGTCGAGCTTCCGAAAGAGATACTTCATGACTTATGGATTGCAGGCTTTGGTCTGTTAACCATCATTAGTGCGGTTAAGCTATTCAGAATTCCGCCCGATATAAAACCGGGTGGTAACCTGACCCACGCTTTACTGTCTGTACCTCTTTATACAACGATGTGTTTGATTTCAGGTACCTACTTTGCCCTTGCGGGACACGTCGCGGGCATCGGCATCTACCTGGATAAGATGATGGATCTATCTGACATGTTTTTGAATGTTGGGTTGTATGTATGGGTCGGTATGATGCTTAAGGAGACGCGCCTGGCATCATTGGTATTCAATGTATTTAAACCTTGGAAAATGCCGCCTGAGTTACTTGCAGTGGTTGCCGTTATCGCTGCTGCAGTGCCTACTGCATATACCGGGGCGTCGGGAATATTCGTTATAGCGGCGGGTGCCGTTATCTATCATGAGTTGAGAAATGCCGGTGCCAGACGACAGCTAGCTCTGGCTGCTACAGCAATGTCGGGAAGTTTGGGGGTTGTACTAAGGCCTTGTCTTCTTGTTGTGGTCATCGCTTATTTGAACCGGGAGGTCACCACTGACCAGTTATTCAGCTGGGGGATCTGGGTTTTCTTGTTAACTGCAGGCCTATTTTTACTGGTAGCTATGACGGTCAATCGCCAAAGCAAGCTTGAGATTGCTCCTGTGGGCGAAGCGTTTCCTGCCATGGTTAAAGAGTTCAAGCACCTTGTGCCTTATATCCTAGTGGTTGCGGGTATTATTCTTTTTTACCGTTTTGCACTTGAAGTGAAAATGGACGAGTTTTCTGCACCGCGAGTGCTGCCTGTTCTTCTTCTGGGTATTTTGCTCTATGAGCACATAACTCTGAAGGGGGGTAAGCAAAATGTTACTGGAGAGATAAATCACCAAGGCTTGGAAAAAAGCATCCGTTCAGCTACGAATGAGACCACTTCTGAGATTGGGGCGTTGCTTCTTCTGATAGGTTGCTCTGTTAGTATTGGTGGGGTTATTGAACGCTCAGGTATGATGGAATCGTTCCCGCACGCATTTGATAGTGCCTGGGCTGCGATGACGCTGTTAGTCGTGGTATTGGTAATTCTTGGCATGATTATGGACGCCTTTGGTGCGGTGATATTGGTTAGTGCAACCATCGCGACCATTGCTTATCAGAGTGGCATTGACCCGGTTCATTTCTGGATGGTGACACTGGTTGCATTTGAGTTGGGTTACTTGAGTCCGCCAGTTGCATTGAACCACTTGTTAACACGACAGGTGGTGGGGCAAGAAGAGGTTGAGCTGGCGACGCAGGAGGGGGATACCTTCTATCAGAAGCATGAACGCATTATTATGCCTCTCATTGTAATGGGAATAGCGCTGGTATTGGTTGCGTATGTCCCTTTGGCTATAGGGTATTGATTGTTGCTTTGTAGATGAAGCGGGATTAGAAAAGGGTAAGCAGTGCTTACCCTTTTTTTATGCTCGCAAAGCGGACTTTTATTGCGAAATGCTCTATTGTTACATTTCGTAATCAAGTAAGTGTTCACAGAATTGAACAACAATTTTTGGGAGTATTCGTTAGCTAGGGAGCGCTTTTATAGCAGGGGATAACGCAGCTGCGTATAACAATAAAAACTCAATGGAGTTCACATGAAAATAACAAAAAACAGACTTAAATCTATGGTTCCAGTCAAATCTGCGCTTGCTTTAGCTGCAAGCGCTATGATCTCATCAGCCCCGGTTCAAGCAGAAATGATAAAGCGTTCATTCTGTGTATGGGATGCAGTGGGTGCGAATGGTCCACTCTATAACCTTATGAAGTCCTCCAAGCCGGCGGCTTTAAAGTGGGGGGTAGACCTGGAGTTAAGGCCTTATACCGATGAAAAAATTGCGGCAGAAGACTTTAAGGCAGGGCAATGTGACTCGGTGCTGATTACCGATGTTCGGGTTCGAGAGTTCAATACGTTCTCAGGCTCTATTGGTGCGCTGGGAGCAATCCAAAGTAAGAAAGAAATGCGGATGATTCTTGAGACCTTGAGCCAACCTAAGGCTGCCAAGCTGCTTAAAAATGGCAAGTACGAGATCGCAGGCATACTCCCTGCTGGCGCGGTCTACCTTTTTGCCCGAGACCGAACGATTGATACAGTCGGTGAGTTGCAGGGTAAAAAGATAGCGACGTTTGACTATGACTCTGCGGCTATGCACATGGTGCGTCACGTAGGTGCTTCGATAGTTGGCTCAAGTACTGCTAATTTTGCCGGTAAATTTAACAACGGCAGTGTGGATATAGCCTATGCACCTGCCGTTGCCTATGAGCCACTGGAGCTGCACAAAGGCATTGGAGAGACAGGGGGGGTGTTTAGTTATAAAGTCGCACAGCTAACATTTCAGGTGGTTATCGATTCAGAGAAATTCCCAGAAGGTTTTGGTCAGAACTTTAGATCATATGCCGCATCTAAGTATGATGAAGCTTTTCAGATGATCGCTGATGCAGAAGCCACTATTAATAATGATTTATGGGTTTCGCCTAAGGCGACTGAAGTCGCGAGCTACGGTGAGATGTTTAGAAATGTTCGTATTGGTTTGAGGGATGAGGGTGTTTATAGCCCTAAGATGCTTACACTAATGCGAAAAGTACGTTGTTCGCAAGCACCATCCAATGCAGAGTGTGTTGAAAAAACGGAGTAATTTTTTGCACTTGTAGCCTTGATGGAAGGAGGTACGACTGTAATCAGGGGGGGAGTGTTTCCTAGATTCCGCTGCGAGGCTGTCACGGCTACGGAAAATAGAGTTGAGTGCATGGCTAGATAATAAAAAGCCCCGATTGATTACTCAATCGGGGCTTTTTATTGTGTAGCGCCGCTTATTGCCGGGGCTACAAAGTTAATCGCTTAGCCTAGTTTTGGGCCTGCGTTAATGATCGCGTCAGAAACATCAAACTTCTTGAAGTTGTCAACAAACTGCTTGATCAAGTCCTGCTCTTTTGCATCGTAAGCAGCGCTGTCACTCCAGGTGTTTCTAGGGTTCAGCAGTTCTGAATCAACACCTGGAACTTGCTTAGGTACGTCAAGATTCAGGTTATCAAGGTGCTCTGTTTCTGTGTCACTGATATCGCCATTCTGGATTGCGCTGATAATGGCACGGGTTGTTGGAATGCTAAAGCGTGTGCCAACACCGTGTGAGCCGCCCGTCCAGCCAGTGTTAACCAGATATACACGGCTGCCGAACTCTTCCATTCGCTTCATTAACAATTCAGCATACTCGCCTGCGGGACGCGGAAAGAATGGCGCGCCAAAACAGGTTGAGAATGTAGATTTGAGCTTAGAGTCTGAGCCCATTTCTGTTGAGCCGACCAGTGCCGTATAACCACTTAGGAAGTGGTAGGCTGCGGCTTCTTTTGACAGAACTGAAACAGGAGGAAGAACGCCTGTCATGTCACAGGTTAAAAAGACAATTGACTTTGGCTCGCCTGCCAGATTTTCAGCAACACGCTTTTCAACGTGTTCTAGAGGGTACGCACAACGACCATTTTCAGTCAGGCTAGTGTCATGATAGTCAGGGATACGCTTATCTTCAGAGATCTTGACGTTCTCGACGATTGCGCCAAACTTGATCGCATCCCAAATGATGGGCTCATTTTTCTGTGACAAGTCGATCGTTTTGGCGTAACAACCGCCTTCAATATTGAAAACAACGCCCTTACCCCAACCATGCTCATCATCACCGATTAGGAAACGCTCAGGATCAGCAGATAACGTTGTTTTACCTGTACCTGATAAACCAAAGAACAAGCAGGTTTCACCGTCATCACCAACGTTTGCTGAGCAATGCATTGGAAGAACGTCTTTTTCAGGAAGAAGGAAGTTCTGTACTGAGAACATGGCCTTTTTCATTTCACCTGCGTAGCTCATGCCCGCAAGTAAAACCTTGCGTTGAGCAAAGTTAATCATCACTGCGCCATCGCTATTGGTGCCGTCTCTTTCCGGGTCACAGGTAAAACTGGCAACATTCAATATTTGCCACTCCTGCTTATCCGCAGGGTTATATTCAGATGGGCGGATAAACAAGTTGCGACCAAACAGGTTTTGCCATGCAGTTTCAGTAGATACTTTTACTGCAAGATAGTGGTCTGGATCAGCGCCAACATGTAGATGAGAGACAAAGCTGTCTCTTTCTGCAAGATAGGCTTCAACACGATCCCAAAGGGCGTCGAACTTATCGGCATTGAAAGGGCGGTTTATTGGTCCCCAATGGATTGCGTCAGAGGTGCTAGGCTCCTCTACGATAAAACGATCTAGTGGCGAGCGACCTGTTCTCTTTCCGGTATTAATAACCAGAGAGCCGTTATCGGCCAATTGGCCTTCCTTACGTTCAAGCGCTTGCTCAACAAGTTGAGCGGAGCTTAGATCAATATAAGTGTTACTCACTTGTACCTCACCCTTCAGCTGGTGTTTATCACGATGTTAGGCGCCTTATATGGGCGTTACATCCGTGACCTAAAAAATTCTGGGGCGCCATTATGCCAAAATGCAGAATAAAAAACGACTATTTGTGATTTTGAATGACGCTTTTAGTGATAATTCTGTCGTCATCGGTCGGTAAGTGCTTCAAACTAAGCAATAAATCTATCGCTCCGAGGCTCGCCACACGACTCACCCAGAGCTAAATACGCTAGTGGAAATGCTTGTTGCCAAACAGTTGATCTATTTCGGCTTTTTCGTATCGATAGTGCTCGTTGCAGAACTGGCAGTTGATTTCGATGGCCTTTTGCTCTGCCAAAATGCTGTAAACTTCTTCCTGACCGAGAGATACGATTGCACTGCTCGTGCGTTGTTTGCTGCAGCTGCACTCAAAGTTGACAGGTTCTTCCGGGTAAATCGTCACTTCTTCTTCGTGGTAGAGGCGATTAAGCAGTGCTTCACCATCAAGCGAATGAATTTCCTCTGATGTTAGTGTGCTTGCCAGTTGAGTTAGTCTGTTCCATGCATCAGAGTCTTTTTCTTCATTGTTTTTCGCGGGAAGTTGCTGCAAAAAAAGCCCGGATGCCTGTTCGTTGTCACAAAACAGGAGAATATGAGTGCTCAGCTGTTCTGACTGTTCAAAGTAGTGAATGAGGCAGTCTGCCAATTTTTCACTTTCCAATGGGACAACGCCCTGATAGCGCTTGCCCTGAGTGGGGTCAATGGTGATTGCAAGCTGTGCTGCCCCTAGCTGCTCCGATAGTTTTTCTTCGGGCACTTCTCCTTCCCATTGCGATATAGCTCTAATTTTTTTATCGTGGGTGCACTCTGCCATTAACAGTTTGACAGGCCCATTGCCTCTAGCCTGAACAGAGAGAATCCCCTCAAATTTCAATGTGCCGCTCATTAAAACTGATGCCACCAGAGCTTCACCAAGTAACGCTTGGAGAGGTTTAGGGTAATCCTTGCGTTGTTTAACGTCCTCAAAGCTAGTGTTGAGTCTAACTAACTCGCCACGTATCTGATGATTATCAAATAAAAAGCGCTGAAAGGTGTCGCTGTGTTTCATATTGGTGGGCCTATTTCTGAGATAAATATATTTTTAGATATAAATGCAGGGTCTTTGAATCAACAGATAGCTGGCTAAGTATTGTTTTCGTCGGCTCGGTTGATGTTTTCAAACCGGTGTATTTGACGGCGCTGCTTCTTGTTTGGGCGTCTGGCGGGAGGAAGCTGCCCTGCTTGCATGTTTTTGCGCTCTGCTGCAGCTTTCTCTCGCTTGATTATACTTTCGTCAGTTTCATTGTAGAGCAGCACGGCTTCGGGGGCTCCCCGGCGTTTATCACTAATCGCAAGTACAACGACCTCTTTCTCTACAAAACCTTGCCTTATATTGAGGTGGGCGTTGAGTTCCATTACTTTGCCAGGTTTAGTGCGAGCACCATTATAGTGAACCTTTCCACCCTCTATAGCCTCTTTGGCTATTGCTCTGGTTTTATAAAAACGCGCAGCCCATAGCCACTTATCTAATCTTACTTTTTCTGAGTCTTCGGTTTTAGCCATCTTAAAATGTGTAGTTAATTAACCTTGATCTGCTTTGTTGAACTCACTATAGGTCTATTGTAGCAGTATTAGATAGCAATAATCGAAGTGCATTGGTTTTCCTGTCTCTCTTAACGGTGGTTATGAAACGATGGGAATGTTTAAAATGCATCTTGTGGTGCTGCCGGGCTAACGGTTTATGTTTTGCGTCAGGTGGTGATCAAATCGCTCAATGGCGGGGAATTCATCATTCTCTCTGGGTGGCTTCTGACTGTCGGGTTGGACGATTGAGTAAATATGTTGAATGCCGTAAGTTTTGGCTGACTTAAGCACAGCCAGGCTGTCGTCTATGAGCAGGGTGCGCTCTTTATCAAATGGCTCTACCGTTTGAAGTTTTTGCCAAAATTGAGGGTTTTCTTTAGGAAGCTTAAGGTCGTGTGAGCAGATAATTGCATCAACGTAGTGGTCGAGTCCGGTGATGCTAAGCTTGAGGTTTAAGCCTTTGTTGTGCGCGTTGGTAACCAGAACTACTCTGTGTCGGGTATCCTGAAGTTCTTGCAGGAATGTTTTGACGTGCGGTCTGAAGGCAATCAGGTGTTGAATTTCCTGCTTTAGTTGAGTGATGTCAACGCCGAGTTTTTCAGTCCAGAAGTCCAGGCAGTACCAGTTTAAGGTTCCTTCTTCCTGTTTGATTAGCTGGAGCAATGTTTTATTGGCTTCTGTTTTCGGTATCCCTTTAATATCCGAGTACCTTTCGGGAAGGTGTGTTAGCCAAAAGTAGTTATCGAAATGGAGGTCTAGCAGCGTACCGTCCATGTCCAGGAAGACCGAGTCGATGTTGTTCCAGTCAATCATTTCATGCTTACCAGGTTGTGGATGGGTTTGGTCGCCATATATTCTACGTGAGTTAAATTAAATAGTCAGCGCTGTGACTGATCTGCCTCTGACTGCTATATTGGAACTAATGCTTGATTGGGCCAAAGAGATTTTAAGGCGAGGAACAAATGGATGGAGCGATACAATGAACGACAATAACCGAGCTTTGATGGATATGCTTCCCCGGCTACTGGATATAGCTGAACAGGCGGGCGAAGCGATATTGCAGGTCTACAATGAAGCAGGGGAGATCGAAGTTGACACCAAAGGCGATGATTCACCAGTAACCAAGGCAGACCACGCTGCACATCATGTTATTGAGAAGGCTTTGAGCGAACTGACGCCGGATATTCCTCAGCTTTCAGAAGAGGGGACTATTCCTTCGTTTGAAGAGCGCTCCATGTGGGGGCAGTACTGGTTGATCGACCCGTTGGATGGAACCAAGGAGTTTATTAACCGAAATGGTGAGTATACGGTTAATATCGCGCTGGTTGATAAGCATCACCCTGTGTTGGGCGTGGTGTATGTTCCGGTGAAGAAAGTGTTTTATTACGGTGTTAAAGGGCAAGGAAGTTGGAAAAGAACTGATGCCGGTGAAGTATCAATTGCGGCCAGTAAAGTCCATGATTCCGGGCGGGTCAGAGTCGTTGCGAGCAGAAGGCATGGGGCTGAAGCGGTCGAGAAAATGATTGCTGAGGCTGAGAAGGCGTTCGGTGGCGTCGATAAAGTGAGCATGGGGAGTTCGCTGAAAATATGTATGCTTGCTGATGGTTCGGCAGACTGGTATCCGCGACTTGCGCTCACATCTGAGTGGGATACGGCTGCCGCCCAGGCGGTTTTAGAGGCCGCTGGAGGCGTGATTTATGACGACAAATTTAATCCGCTTGAATGCAATCGTAAAGATTCAATGCTGAATCCGTTTTTTCATGCTGTAGCCGATGACGGTTATGACTGGAAGTCGTTGGTAGACCGTGCGCTAGGCTAACGCCATTTAATCAGCCTCCCCTCTAATGTGGGGAGGTCTGTATAATACCCGTGAGGTATGTAGGCGGTGCTGGCTAGATTAGCTTTCTTCTTGCTCTGTTACTTTTTCAAGCTTACGTCCGCTCATGCTGCATCCCAGGCAGCGAACAAATGTCGCTTTTGCAGGGCCGACAACCAATACATCTGCTGCTTCACCAGCGTTACCGCCCAGTGCTGAAAATGGCAGCGATACTAGATAAACTACAGAGCCAACGACAGTCATTGCTAATAGTGCGGGGCGGGCTATAAGCGCATCACCGGTCATCGCTAATGCCGAAGGCGTTTCCTGAATTGCATTTGCTGAACCTACCGCAGGTATTGTCAGGCTTAATGTTGCCACGATGGCCAACAATGTGCGTACGAATTTGGATCGCATCTAAACTTCTCCCAAAATGAGGTTGAACGCAGTTTAAAAACAGAGTTCTCTTAACTATAACAGGTATATTTTCAGTGTCTAAAAAATAGTTGAGATTTAACCTGTTATTAGCTGTTTTTATGGCGTTTTTTACGAATCGACTGAATTTGTTACATAACTTTACTTAATGCCGCTGCTTTATCCTGTTAGGTGCGCCTCTTTGCCCGCTTAGTGTTGGCATTTCGGACAATAAACAGTCGATCTCTGTCCAAGTCGAATCTCTTTTAGTGTTGTTTTACAGGTAATGCAGGGTTGTCCTCCTCGGCCATATACGCTTAGTTGTTGTTGAAAATAGCCTGGCTTGCCGTCACCCCCTACAAAATCTTTTAGTGTGGTACCGCCTTGGGTTATTGCCAGAGCCAGGGTCTCTTTAATGTGTTTGACGAGCTTGCCCATTCTCGCCTTCGAGATTTTGCCTGCAGGTCGCTTAGGGTGGATTCGGCTTAAAAACAGTGCCTCATTGGCGTAAATATTACCTACGCCCACAACATTTTTGTTATCCATAATAAACTGCTTGATATTGGTCTTTTTCCCAGCGGCTTGTTTAAACAGGTGCTCAGTATCAAACGCTTGCTCCAGCGGTTCAGGGCCCAGCGTCGAAAATAGACGGTGCTCCTTCCAGTTTTCGACCCATAGAACAGAGCCAAAACGTCTAGGGTCGTTATATCTGATGATTTTTCCGTTGTTCATTTGCAGATCAAGATGGTCATGCTTGCCGACGGGGGCCTCAGGTTCAACCACTCGCAAGCTGCCTGACATTCCCAGATGAATAATGATATACCCCTCGGGAATGTGGAGTATAAGGTATTTTGCTCTGCGCTCCACCTTGCTCACCAACGCCATAGACAAAGATGCCAGCTCGTCTGAAACAGGCCAGCGTAAGCGATGATCTCTTATAACAACTGAGCAAATTTTTGCATTCTCGACATAGGGCTGAATCCCTCGCCGGGTGGTTTCAACTTCTGGTAGCTCGGGCAATGTCTCACCTATTCATGACAATTTTGTCTTATTGGTCGTGTAAATTAAGTTACTTGGCATAATACATTGGAACTTTGCTCACGTATAATCGTGTTTTTACACTTCCGGAAAGGGCAAACTAAGTGGTTCGATCTTTGAATAGCTGTCGGCATGAGAAACTCGAAAAGCAGTTTATGGGAATTGATACTGGAGGAACGTTTACAGATTTCGTTTTACTGTCTGGTGAGCAAATTTCTATCCATAAAGTTCTGTCGACGCCTGATGACCCCTCTGTGGCTATTTTGCAGGGTATTAGGGAGCTAGGGCTTGCGGAAGCAGCGCAGCAAGGTCGACTGGTCATTGTTCACGGCAGTACTGTCGCAACGAATGCTGCACTGGAACGGAAAGGTGTAAAAACTGTTTATGTTGCAAATAAAGGGCTGAAGGATGTCTTAACGCTCGCACGCCAGAATAGGCCTGAGCTGTATAACTTGACGCCTGACCCGATAGAGCCGCCCGTGCCTGAAGAGCTGTGCCTGGAGGTTGATTGCCGTATTGATGCCCTGGGTAATGAGCTGAAGAGTTTGCAGGATAAAGATATACAGCGGTTGGTTGACGCAGTGCAAGCGCTTAACCCTGAATCAGTTGCGATTAATCTGCTGTTCTCATTTTTAGATAGCCGTCATGAGAAGCGTATAGAAGCTGCATTTGCAGAGCGTTATTTCGTTTCTCGTTCGTCATTTGTTCTTCCTGAGTATAAAGAGTATGAGCGAGGCATAGCTACCTGGTTGAATGCCTGGCTGGGGCCTAAGGTTGACCGCTACCTTGAACGGCTGGTATCTGAACTGCATGGTTGTTCGGTTGCCATGATGCAATCATCTGGCGGCACGGTGGATGCAGCTCAAGCATCAAAACGCACCGTTAATTTGCTTTTATCCGGGCCTGCTGGAGGTTTGGCTGCGACACGTTATATCGGCGAGATGATCGGTGAGTCTCGTTTTATCACCTTTGATATGGGGGGAACCTCAACCGATGTCGCATTAATTGATGGCGATATCCGGTTAACCAATGAAGGCCGTATTGGAGACTGGCCTGTTGCTGTGCCAATGGTCGATATGCATACCATCGGTGCGGGAGGCGGCTCTCTCGGCTGGGTTGATGGTGGGGGCATGCTTCAAGTGGGGCCTGAGTCTGCCGGGGCTAAACCCGGGCCTGCCTGCTACAGGGCGGGAGGCCAACGGCCGACAGTTACAGACGCAAACCTGCTGCTGGGCAAGCTCAGGCCTGATGCTTTTCTGGGTGGGAGCATGGCGTTAGATATAGGCGCAGCAGAAAGTGCAATAAGGCCTTTGGCTGAGGTTATGGGGATGGACGTTCGAGACGCGGCTTCAGGGATTATTCGGGTCGCAAATGAACATATGAATAGAGCGCTAAGGGCTATTTCGGTTCAGCGCGGATATGACCCTTCTCTATTCCGTTTGTGTTGCTTTGGTGGGGCTGGCGGTCTTCATGTCTGTGCGCTGGCAGACGGGATGGGGATGAAGAAAGCGATTATCCCCGTTTATGGAGGGGTGCTATCTGCGTTCGGAATGCTGGTTGCGCCCCATGAGCGACAGCTCTCCCATAGTAGTATTCAGCTATTAAGTGAGTCTGATGAAGCGTCGCTTATTGCGGCCTTTGATGAAATGGCTAACAGGGGGAGATTAGAGCTTGAAGCAGAAGGCATCGATGCAGCCGATATCACGGTTGGGTATTCGGTCGACCTGCGCTATCTTGGCCAGAGCTTTACCTTGAACCTGGCGTGGAGTTCACCGGAGCAGTTAATTGAACAGTTTCATCAGCTGCATAAACAACGTTATGGTCACGGTATGAAAAGACCAGTGGAAATGGTGAATCTTCGGGTTGCGGTGAGCGCTCCCGGGCAGCACTTTGATATGCCTTCCCCGTCTGAACCGTCGGCATCTGATATTGAGCGTGTAGTTATTGAGCATGTAGTTATTGCGGGTTATGAAGAGCGGGTCCCCGTGTATCCCAGAACGGAGCTTGGCGTGAATAAATCCTATCTCGGGCCGCTGTTAATCGTCGAGCAAGTCTCCACTACGATGGTGGAAGCAGGGTGGCAGGTCACGTGTGACAGGTTTGGGAACTTACTGCTTGATAAAATAGAAGATTAAGGCACGAGCCCTAATCTTCACAAATAAACAGCATGTAGCGTACTTGTCCTGCTTCTTTTTCCCGATGTAAATGCCAGTGTTCAGGCGTTGAGGGTCGTGCCGCTTCTTTTTCTATTTCAATGTAGATATAGGCCCCTTTGCAAAGAATTGAGTCTTCCTGAAGGTAGTCTATACACTGCTGAACCAGTCCACAGCGAAACGGCGGATCTACAAATACGATATGATAAGACGCTTCTGGCGCGGCTGTGCTAAGCCATTTAACGGCATCGGTGTTTAATACCGTCGCATTCTGCGCTTTTAGCAGTTGTAGATTATTTTTCAGCGACTGTGTTGCGATAGGTGACTGGTCGATAAAAGTGGCTGAACTTGCCTCTCTTGACAACGCCTCGAGGCCCAGCGCTCCACTTCCTGCAAATAAATCCAGGCAGTTTGCGCCCGGCAAAACGGGGGCTATCCAGTTAAAAAGTGTTTCCCTTACCCTGTCTGTGGTCGGTCTTAGTCCTTCGGCCGCAGAAAACGTTAGCCGGCGACTTCTCCATAGCCCTCCAATAATCCTTAGCGTACTGCTCTTTTCTCCGCTTTTACGTGCTTTGTTGTTGCGTGGCTGAGTTCTTCGGGTGGCCATAGTAATCTGAGGGGTATCCAGTTAGGTCTTTACAGTCGCTAAATTAACAATAATTCGGCGTGCATGTTAAAAGGGATTTGGTCTCGTTACAAATCAATAATAGAATACGCGGCAGCATAAGATTCTAATAATTCCTGTTAGATTGGGTAAGATGGCTGAAAGGTGCTGGTTTAGTGTGTTTTGAAAGGGTAAGCTGGGCACACTTTCTGTAACGGCGATTGAAACTAAGTGAGTGATGGTAGTTAAGTGAATATGGATACGGCAAATTTAATTGCATTAGCGGTACTGACCGTTTTGGTTCTTTTTTGGGTTATCGATTATTACACACTCAAGAGTCGTCGTCCCACGCCGAAAAAAGTAGAGCAGCGGCCTCTTGGCCAGGAGAGAACCGGGGCGATTAAGGCGGCCAGCCTGAAGGCAAGTGCCGAAGTTGGAGGGCCCAAAGACTCTGACGTCGCCGTGGCTGAGCCCGTTGCACAGGAGCAGGTTGTACCAGAAGCCGTTGTACCAGAAGTCGTTGCACCAGAAACAAAGGCCCCAGAAGCCGCTGTCCCAGAAATAGCGGTATCAGAACCTGTTAACTTTTTTTCGCGTATCAAAAGTGGTTTAAGCCGAACCCGGTCAACGCTGTCTGATGGCTTGGCCAGTTTGTTCCTGGGGCAAAAGACCATAAATGAAGACTTACTGGAAGAGATTGAAACGCTACTTTTATCTGCTGATGTGGGGGTTGAGGCGACGACTCAGATTATCTCCTCGCTAACTGAAAAAGTCGAACGAAAGCAGCTTTCAGACCCCGCGGCACTTCATGAAATGTTGCAACAGGAGCTGACCGCGCTTTTGGCCAACAGCAGCGAGCCTCTATCTGTTGATAATAATGGTCAGCCTTTTGTTATTTTAATGGTGGGCGTCAATGGCGTAGGTAAGACAACGACTATCGGTAAGCTTGCTAAGCGTTTTCAGCAGCAAGGTAAGTCGGTTATGCTGGCAGCAGGGGATACGTTTCGCGCTGCCGCAGTAGAGCAGCTACAGGTGTGGGGTGAGAGAAATGATGTGCCAGTCGTGGCGCAACACACCGGGGCAGATAGTGCCTCAGTTATTTTTGATGCGGTGCAGTCTGCTCAAGCTAAAGGTGTGGATGTGGTTATCGCTGACACCGCCGGACGTCTTCAAAACAAAGACAATTTAATGGCTGAGCTCGAAAAAGTGGTTCGTGTCATGCAAAAGCTCGATGGAGCAGCGCCTCATGAGGTGATGCTTGTGCTTGATGCGGGCACCGGCCAGAACGCCTTGAGCCAGGCGCAGTTGTTCAAGCAGGCAGTGGGTGTGACAGGCATAACGTTGACTAAGCTCGATGGTACCGCAAAAGGCGGTATCATCTTTGCCATCGGCAAGCAGTTGGGGCTGCCTATTCGATTTATCGGTGTCGGAGAGCAAATTGATGACCTGCGACCCTTTGAGTCATCCGAGTTTGTAAAAGCCCTGTTTGAGAACTAGTTGATTAAGCCTGCCCATGATTAATTTTGACAACATTAGTAAGCGTTATGAAGGCGGGCATGAGGCCCTGTCTCAGGTCAGTTTCCACCTAAGGCGTGGCGATATGGCTTTTTTGACAGGGCATTCAGGAGCGGGGAAAAGTACTCTGCTCAAGTTGATTATGTTAATGGAGCGGCCCAGCCAAGGGCAGCTCATTGTGGGTGGGCAAAACGTAAATCGCATCCCTCGCCGCCAAATTCCCTATTTTAGGCGCCATATTGGCGTCGTCTTTCAGGATCACCATTTATTATTTGACCGCACGGTATATGACAATGTGGCGTTGCCGCTAGAAATTACTGGAATGCCGCAGCGCGAGATTGGTCGCAGGGTCAGAGCTGCGCTGGATAAAGTCGGGTTACTGAGCAAAGAAAAACTTAATCCGATTCAGTTATCAGGAGGAGAGCAGCAGCGCGTGGGGATTGCGCGCGCGGTGGTTAATAAACCGTCACTGTTATTGGCGGATGAGCCAACGGGTAACCTGGACCCCGACCTCTCGTCGGATATTATGAATTTGTTCGAGCAGTTTAATCAGGTCGGGGTTACTGTGTTGATTGCGAGTCACGACCTTGCTCTGATCGCTAACCTCAAGCATCGAGTATTGGAGCTTAGTGCTGGCCAGTTGGTCGAAAATCCTAGAATCGAGGCGGGTTTGAGTGCTGAATCCGCCCCGGATGAACTATCGAGCCAGGAGTTTGGAGAAGATGATGGAGCCTGGTAAGAGAGGTAAAGGGGCAAGTCCTATGCGCGCTCAGCCGTCTAAGAGCTCCACATCATCACATTCAAGAGGTGGAGCCACGTTAAAGGGACGCGCCAGTAACAGAGAAAAAAATAAGCGGAAGAATAATCCTAAGGCAGAAGGCACCGGGGCCAAAACAAGCAGGAAAGAAGGCTCATTTGATAGCTATGTTGCCAATCACCGAAAGATTGCGAAAGAGAGCCTTCGACGCTTAATGAAGCAGCCTGTATCCAGCCTTATGACCTGGGCCGTTATCGGTATAGCGTTATCATTACCAGTCGGTTTATCGGTGCTACTGGCCAATGTACAGCAGTTAAGCAGTGGCTGGGATGGCTCGGCGCAGATTACGTTGTTTTTAAAGATGGATGTCAGCGACAAAAATGCGTCTAACTTGGCACTGGAGTTGTCGGCGCGCCCCACTATTGCACAGGCAGACTTCATTAGTCGGAGTAGCGCACTGGATGAATTTAAAACACTGTCCGGCTTTGGGGAGGTTTTGAATTATCTGGATGAGAATCCATTGCCTCATGTGATCGTGGTCAAACCGGCCAAGTCACTGGCCACTGTTCAGCAAACGAATGATCTTCAGCAGCGCTTGTCAGAGATAAAACTGGTCGAGAAAGCGCAGCTTGACCTTCAGTGGGTTCAACGATTACACACCATGACCGAGTTGATTCAGCGAGGCGTATGGGCGCTGGCTTTCTTACTGGCGTTGGCTGTACTCTTGGTGATTGGCAACACGATTAGGCTGGCGATAGAAAATCGCAGAGATGAAATAGTGGTGGTTAAGCTGGTGGGGGCCACTGATGGCTTCGTTCGTAGACCCTTTTTGTACACTGGTTTATGGTATGGCTTGGGCGGCGGGCTGATTGCTTTTTGTCTGGTGCAGATTACGTTGTTCTGGCTTGATTCACCCATAAGTGAATTAGCTCGTCTTTATTACAGTTCATTTAGTTTGTCAGGCCTGGATCTAGAGTCTACACTTTTTTTGCTGACCACCAGCATGTTGCTTGGCTGGTGCGGTGCCTGGGTTGCTGTTAGACGGCACTTGGGAGCAATTGAACCCAGCTAACCATCACCAGGCTGTTGTAAATGACGCAGTATTTCCTGTGAGGGGAATTACCTATTGGGTTCGCTTGGTGGTTCGCTAGACTATAGAACATCAATTGGTCATAGAAAAATTAGACATTAATTTATGCAAAAAGGAACTTTTTGCGCCACTAGAAGTCGTATAACAAAGATGATATATTCGGCATCTAGTTAATTTTGGAGGTTTAGATGGGTACCAGCTTACTGCCAGTAGATATGCTTTCACCAGGGGGTAACCTTGAGTCGTATATGCAGGCCGTTAATAGCATTCCCGTGTTGTCAGTTGAAGAAGAGCGCAAACTGACCGCTAGCTTGCATGATGAAGAAGACTTGGAGGCCGCTCGCCACCTGGTTATGTCACATCTTCGCTTTGTTGTGTATATCGCAAAAAGTTATTCCGGGTATGGGTTGGCTCAGGCTGACCTAATACAAGAAGGTAATGTCGGCTTGATGAAGGCCGTTAAACGCTTTAACCCAGAGTTTGGCGTGCGTTTGGTTTCGTTTGCTGTGCACTGGATTAAAGCCGAAATACATGAGTTTATACTGCGCAACTGGAGAATTGTTAAAGTTGCGACAACCAAGGCGCAGAGAAAGCTGTTTTTTAATCTTCGAAGTGCCAAAAAGCGCTTGGCATGGTTAAGCCACGACGAAGTCAAGGCTGTTGCCGCAGACTTGGGGGTCGAACCTAAAGTGGTTCGAGAGATGGAAGGCCGTTTAAGTTCTCAGGACGCTGCATTTGATGGCGGAATGGGTGATGACGATGATTCGGCTTATCAGGCGCCTGCCCACTATTTGGAAGATCACAGCCATGATCCTGCTAAGCGCATAGAGCAAGAAGACTGGACTGAAGATTCCAATGCCCGGCTGACCTCGGCGATAAGTACGCTGGACGAGCGTAGCCAGGATATCTTAACACAGCGTTGGTTGTCTGAAGGAAAGGCGACCCTGCATGATTTGGCTGATAAATACGGTGTTTCTGCTGAGCGAATTCGCCAGCTGGAAAAAAATGCCATGAAGAAAGTCAGAGTGTTAATGGAAGCCTGAGCTTAGACTGACCCCAAAAACCGCCTCGAAACTGTGGCGGTTTTTTTATGCCTGATATTTATATTTCGGGTAGGTTACAAACAATTAATTATGCCTTTTTAGGCGTGTCACTTAAGCTACGTAATTATCCTCGTAGCCCGGTTTTTAACGATTGAAGCAATAGAACACTACAGGAAACTACAGATGAGAGTGTATCAATGAGGTTGTATCAATGAGTTGGTGGGGGAAAGCAATTGGCGGTGCGTTTGGATTTATGCTTGGAGGGCCTTTAGGCGCGCTGCTAGGGGCAACTCTGGGGCATGGTTTTGATAAAGGGCTCTCGGGCATAGAGGTGTTGGGAGCCGACTCGGGTTGGCAGGGTGGAGATCAGGAGCGTGTTCAAGCCGCATTTTTCACCGCTACGTTCTCGGTCATGGGGCACCTTGCAAAGGCTGATGGCCGCGTAACCGAAGATGAAATCCAGCTTGCGCGGCAGACGATGGCAAACATGCAGCTTGATGAAGATCAGCGGCGCGCGGCAATCGCATTGTTTAATAACGGAAAACAAGATGACTTTCCGTTGGAAGAAATTCTTGAGCAGCTTAGGCAGGAATGCCATCGCAGGGTTAACCTGATTCAAATGTTTTTAGAGATACAGATCTCTACTGCATTGGCTGATGGGGATTTGCACCCCGCTGAACAAAGGGTGCTGCTCACGGTTGCTGAGCGCTTAGGGATTTCCCGCAATCATTTCGAGCGGTTGCTGGCAATGGTTGTTGCTCAGCAGCGGTTCTCCCGTAGAAGCGGGCACAGTGATGCGCCCATTGCGCGAGAGTCTCTCACAGAGGCATATCAGTTGTTAGGGGTTACGCCTGAAGCCAGTGATGCGGAAATCAAGAAATCCTACAGAAGGCTGATGAGTCAGCATCATCCGGACAAGTTGGTATCGAAAGGGCTGCCTGAGGAAATGATGAAGATTGCTACTGAGAAAACCCGAGAAATTAAAGCCGCCTACGATGTAATAAAGGCCTCGCGAAAAAAGGCTTAATAAATCAAACTCATTAGTTGATTAGGTTGGAGAATTAATGCGTGTATTAGTCATTGAAGATGATAAGGATGTTGCAGCATATTTAGTTAAAGGCTTGCAGGAGTGTGATCATGTGGTTGATCATACCCTTGATGGCAAGGACGGTTTGTTGCTCGCGGCAAGTGAAAGTTACGACATCATGATTATTGATCGGATGTTGCCGGGTATGGACGGACTTTCGATTATCAAAACTGTCAGAGCGACAGGTAATCAAACGCCCATTTTAATTCTCAGTGCTCTGGGTGATGTGGATGATCGGGTTGAAGGCCTTAGAGGTGGTGGCGATGACTACCTGACCAAACCGTTTTCGTTCACCGAGCTACTAGCCAGAATGGATGTTTTACTGCGCCGGGGTAGCTCTCAAGCAGAGCAGGTGACCACCCTGAGTTTAGCAGACTTGGAAATGGACTTGTTATCCCGTGTGGTTAAGCGAGGTGAGCAGAAGATTGACTTGCAGCCACGAGAATTCAGGTTGCTGGAGTATTTAATGCGTCATGCCGGACAAGTTGTTACGCGTACGATGCTATTGGAACAAGTGTGGGATTATCATTTTGACCCTCAAACTAACGTTATCGACGTTCATATCAGCCGACTCAGGTCAAAGATCGATAAAGAGTTTGACAAGCCTCTGTTGCAGACCGTTAGAGGGGCTGGGTATATCTTGAGTGACAAATAATTGAAAATCCTTAGCCTCCTGCGCACCTCCTCGTTTCAGCTGGCACTGGTCTATATGGTGCTGTTTGCGACCTCGGTATTTATTCTGCTGGGCTTTATTTATTGGGCAACAGCAGGGTATATGGCAGATCAAACCGATGAAACGATTGAAGCTGAAATTGTTGGGCTGGCCGAGCAATATAGCCGACAGGGGCTAAATGGTTTGATTAGTGTTATTCGGGAGCGGGTATCAAGAGACCCCAACGGAAAATCGCTTTACCTGTTTACTGCGCGTGACTATATCAAACTGGCCGGCAACCTCAAGGAGTGGCCAAAAAGTGCACAGGTTCAGGATGGCTGGGTCAATTTTCAGCTGGACGAAGAAGTTGGCTGGCAAGGTAAGCCGCATATTGCCCGTGCGAGAATATTTGTGGTTCAAGGCGGGTTGCGTCTATTAGTGGGCAGGGATGTTCATGATCTGATGGTGGTCAAACGGCTAATTGAACGCGCGATCAACTGGGGAATGGGGATTACGCTCGCTTTAGCGCTAGTCGGCGGCATTATGATGAGCCGAAGTACCGCAAAACGAATAGAAATAATCAATCAGATTAGCCGTAAGATTATGGCTGGAAACCTTTCGCTTAGAATTCCAGGTCGTGGAACAGGGGACGACTTTGACCAGCTTGCGGAGAACTTAAACCAGATGCTGGATCGTATTGTTCAGTTGATGGATGGTATTCGTCATGTGTCGGATAATATTGCCCATGACCTCAGAACACCGTTAACTCGTTTGAGGAACCAGTTGGAAAGTGCGCTCGTTTCGGCGGAGCGGGAAGAAGATCGGGATCAGATTGCGGTTGCTGTAGCCGAAGCTGACCAGTTGTTGGCGACGTTTAATGCGCTGCTTCGTATTGCCCGCCTGGAAACGGGAGGCAAAGTAGCCAAGCCAGAGGCGTTAAATCTATCTCAACTGATGGAGGATGCCGCAGAGCTTTATGAGGCGCTGGCAGAAGACAAGAGTTTGGCGATGCTGAAGAGCATTCAGTCTAATGTGGTTGTCTGTGGTGATAGAGATCTGTTATTCCAGGTTATGAGTAACTTGATTGACAATGCCATTAAATATACGCCAGAAGGGGGAAAGCTATCACTGCAGCTTGTCGAGAATGACGAGGGGGTCTTCTTCCAAATAGCGGACTCAGGGATAGGTATTCCTGAAGATGAAAAAGAAAAAGTATTTCAGCGGTTTTACCGGGTCGCTAAAAGCCGCTCTCTGCCAGGAAATGGTTTGGGGTTGAGTCTTGTCGCTGCTGTGATTGCAATGCACAAAGGTGAAATTAGCTTGGAGGATGGAAACCCTGGATTAAAGGTCTCGGTAAAGCTGCCTAAAAGCAAAATGCTGGAATCGAGCTAGCTGAGTTGCTAGCTCGGAATTAATCAGCTCGCCTAAGTGGGGCCGCAGACTATTTGCCAACAAACCCTTTTAAGGTGCCCACAACTGATTTAGCAGGCTTGAGTACCGTATCAACACTGTTGTTTACCAGCGTTTCAACGCTGCTGATTGCCTTTTCTACTTTTACTTGTGTGGTGACTACGCGTGCTTTGATGCTGTCCAGCTCACCTTCAAGGTGCTTCTGCTCAGCCATAACATAGCCAATTAACGTATGGCGGTTAACCTGGCTGGTAATTCCCATGCTATCTAGCTGAAAGCCAAGATTGTCTAGTCCACTGAGTGCAGTCTCAACCAAATTGTTAATGTTCTGATTTACTTTCATCGGGTCACCTTCCTGAATGCTCTAACCGTGTCACCCGGCTTTTAGTATTAAAAACCGAATGTTTAAAATATGCGCTATTGTAAATTATTGCGGCGAAGATTATCGACAAAAAATAGGGAAAACAACCTAATTATCGACTAGCCACTAAATCATAAGGCGACGCATATTAAATTATTTGTAATATAGAGGAAAGTTTGTAGCAAGGGCACTTGGGTTAGTCTAATAATCAGCAGATATGAAGAACTCCGTCTATATGCTGTTTATTGTTATTAGTTATTGCTCCCTTCGAAGAAAGCAAATGCTTCGGCTCCTCCTGAATCAGGTGGAGCTTTTTTATTTCTGAATTGGCAAAATTTCTGTTAGCCTCCCCCTTTAACCTAATGTTATACCCGTGCGATCTGCTGAGCGTCTGTACTTGCTTCTAGCGGTCAACGCTGGGTGAACGATAAACTTTAAGAAAGGTATATATACATAGGGCTTTCAAGTATGAAGCTTAAGTGGAGTGCCATTGTTTTTGGAGCCTTAATTGATATAGCAATCTCTATTGCAATGAGCTTTTCTGTGCTTATCGTCTACGCTTCAATTCTGGCTGGACAGGGAATGCCGGAGGCGACTATACAGCTGAAACTAAGTGACCCAATGAGTTCATTGTTTTTTGCGTTTGTTCTGATGGCTGCGGGTGTAATAACAGATGCTGTTGCAGGTTACTTGACTGCAAAGTTTGCAGGTTATCTGGAGTACTGGCACGCTCTTTTTATGATAATGACGGTGATGGTTGTTCATGCGGGCTTAAAGGCTGACTCAATTATTCCCTTTTGGTACGAGCTGCTTGCACAGACTATGGGTGTTATTGCAGCACTTTTTGGGGCTGGGATATACAAGAAAAAAAGGAGTAGTAATAATTAATGGGTCGATACCGTGCACCACAACAGCCAGGTTCAAAATATATTACTCCTGAGGGGGAGAAGGCTCTGAAGGATGAGCTGCACTTTTTATGGAAAATAAAGCGTCCTGAGGTGACGCAAGCAGTGTCTGAAGCGGCTGCGCAAGGTGACCGCTCCGAGAATGCAGAGTATATCTACGGCAAAAAGCAGCTTAGGGAGATTGACTGGCGAGTCAGGTTCTTGAGAAAGCGCCTGGATAATATGGTGGTAGTTGATCGCCCTCCTGATGACCCGTCCAAAATTTTTTTTGGGGCATGGGTGGAGCTGGAAGATGAGTTAGACAATGCGTTTCGTTACCGTATTGTTGGGCCTGATGAGCTGGATCCGAGCAAAGGTTATATTAGTATTGACTCTCCTTTGGGGCGAAGCTTGCTAAAAAAGCAGGTGGATGATGAAGTGGTTGTAAACACACCAGAAGGCGAGAAACTATATTATGTTGTTGCTATTAGCTACTCATCTTAAGCCGGTCATTAGTCTTGACTCCCTGCTGTGGCGTTCGGCCATTGGGTTCCTGCTCCGGTGAATAACTCTGTCCGAAAAGTAATAAGAAAAAAAATACCTCTTTGGCTGGTTGTGGCCTGCATTGTCGTAGGCACCCCTCTGCTTTTTATTGGTGGTCCTGACTACTATGATGGCCGGATAAGTAAATTGTTTTGGGATCTCGGCCATATACCCTTTATGTTTTTTGTAGGCGTTGCTGTTTCTCTTGGGATCTCACAGGTTTCTGCAATGCGTTATTCGCTCCGTTTTAGCCTGTATCTTTTTATTATTCTAGCTTTTTCAGTGGTTACAGAGTTAGTACAGGGTGAAGTCGGGCGAGTACCCAGTTATTTTGATCTATTGGCTGATACATGGGGAGCCTTGCTTGCTTGGTTATTTATGGAATGGGGCGTAATCAAGCAGCGGGTATTTAAGGGGCAACTATTGACTCTTACGACGCTACTACTTGGCGTTACAGTGCTCACAAAGCCTGCACTTATTTTGTATGATGAGCTGCTGGCTCGAACTCAATTTCCGTTAATTGCAGGGTTTGAAACTGCTAGTGAGCTGACTCGTTGGGACACAAATAGTGAGATACTTCGTTCCATGGATAAAGCAACCCACGGGCAATATTCGCTAAAAGTGCTACTCTTACCGAAAGGGTATAGTGGCGTTTCGGTTAAAAACTTCCCTTCGAACTGGGATGGCTTTGATTATTTGCAGTTTGATGTTTGGAGCCCGAGGGCGTGGTTACCGGTGACGTTGCGCATACATGATAAAGAGCATGCGGTTGGTGCGCAGGAGTATAATGACCGGTTCAATCGAGGCTTTAAGCTGGATGAAGGGTGGAATCGAATTTCGGTCGAGTTACGAGATGTTCTGCGTGCTCCTAACGGTAGGGAGCTTGATTTAAAAAACGTTATTGGGATTAGTTTATTTAGTTACAACCTTGGAACTACTGAAACGTTGTATATGGACAATATTATATTATCGGATAAGGTCGACTAGATAAACGATGCGTCAATTCACATTTTTTATGATTGCCTTTTCTTTGGTGTTGGATTGTCTATAAAATGACCTAAGGAAGAGCATAGTAGGGAAGTGCCAAGATGAAAATGAACAATAAAATGAAAAAAAAGATATATTTTCTGGCGTTTGCAAGCTGTGTCGGCGTAAGCATGTCCGGTACTTGTTTCGCTGATGGAAAGCAGCTTGTAGAGCCGCTAGAATACAAAGAAAAATCAACACTTGAGACATTTCATCTAAAAGAAATTGCCTCTGATGAGCTTTCTGAAGCGGTTATTGCCGGTGGGCTAGAGCCTACTAGCGCTGGCGGGCAACGAAATCAGCCTGCTACCGTGTATGAAGATATTACGCTGATTGAGCCGAGGGATAGACAAACTGATTTAGGTCGGTATGAAATCCCCGTGACGATAAACTACAGAGAGCCGCGACAAGTTCCAGGGGTTACGTTTGGTAATGATTATGCGATCACTCCAGGTCCTGGCAACCGAGTCTATAATCAGCATACGACAAATCTTACTGAGAGATAGTTCTAGCTAATAAATAAAGGAGGCCGAAGACCTCCTTTATTTGTATATGTAGGCACCGCCCTTCGGTATAGTTAAGTTCTCTTGTGTGGAATTCCAAGCGGCTTATTCAGAACCTTTTCATATAAAAACGAAAGCGCCTCTTTGACTTGATTGAGTTTAGCGCGTGACAGACCCACTTTATTGGCAAGATAGCCCAGAAACTCCTTCACATTATTTTCAGACAGAAGTGCTGGATTTTTGAGGTCGTTGAAGAAAATATACTGGGTAATCCAGTGTTGGTAGGTTTGCTCTGTACGGGTATTAAAATGCTGCTTTTTAACAACTTTTCGAACCTGCTGAAGTAGTCCAGACTGGCTCTGATCAAGTGCCTCTGCATTATCCATAAGTAGTCATCCTTTTAGCTTTTTTATTCTAATTATCTAATTTTGAGCGGATTCTATTACATTGTTATGACGGTTGCAAAGATTGTCGATAGTTTATAAATTTGTTCGATTTTTGCCTGAATATTGGCGCCAGACGGTGCTCTTCGTTGTATGAATCGTCGCTCTGACGCCGTGCAGGTGTTAGCTGTTTTCTGACTTTAGTTCTTCAATACGATCAACATAGCGCTGCATCGCTTCTTCTGAAGACAAGCCTTTGTACTCTTCCCAAGCGGTATATTTTGCGCGGTTCACAAAATCCATCATGCCGGGCTTCTTACCACTCACATCACCTTCTGTAGCTTGCTTGAACAAGGCATACATTTGTAGCTTAAGTTCGTTTGACGGCTTAAAGTCACCTTCTGCATTCTGAACATAGTTTACGGACTCTTCGAACTTTTGTTTTAGGTCGCTCATTTTTATTCCCTAAGGTCTTTTCATGTTTTATCGAGTTATATGGGTATTCGATTTGGATTATAACCTGATCGTCACCCCTGTGACAGTGGCATTCTGTCGCCTGACGAATGTTGTTCAGGTCAAGTTATTCTTGGCTTACCCATCCTTATCCAGTCCGTGATTCAGCGGGAGATGCTGGTTGAGTACAAACTTGTCATTGTGAGGTAGCGCGTCCCATTTTGAGCGCAGTGCAAGCCAGCATCTTACCTGAAATGTTTTTACTACTGCGCGGTATGGGGTATTTCTGATTTTTAAAAAATACGTTACCCTAGCGGCCCTATTTTTAGAGAAACTATTACGCAGAGTGTTTAGCATGAGCAAGAAAAACAAACTTAATGGAATTGTAAGCAAAATTAACACATTACCAGAATTTGTACGAGTTAAGGCTCTGACTACGTTTTTCGGGACTGTCGTTAAATTTACAGGTACAGCCGGGATTAAGGTTGAAGAATTAACCGAGAAGCGTGCTGTTGTGACATTAAAAAACAAAAAATCTGTCCAGAACCATATTGGTTCAGTGCACGCTGTTGCCAGTATCTTAATTGCTGAGTCGGCTACAGGTTATCTTGCAGGCATGAACGTACCAGAGTCGTCGGTTAATGTAATCAAAACCATCAAGGCTGATTACGTGAAGCGTGCAAAAGGTGATATGAAAGCGGTTGCAACCATTACAGATGAGCAAGTAAAACTGATGCAGTCTCAGGAAAAGGGCGAAACCGTTGTTAAAGTGACCGTCACGGATGCCGATGGAAAAGAGCCTATTTTGATGGAAATGGTTTGGGCCTGGACGCCTAAGAAACGCTAATCGCGTTTTAATATGTTTTAGTTCGGCCTAAATTATGGCCTGCCAAAAGGGTGCGATTAGCGCCCTTTTTGCTTCTTCTTAGCCACATGGTTTTTAGCTACAGCACTCTTGGCTGCAGCATTCCTGGCAAAGGGCAAGCGAACCTCAAAGCAAACGCCGTGCTTTCCTTCAAAAGGCTGATGGCCTTTAATATTGTAGGCTCGAACACTGCCCCCGTGGTAGTCGGTGACCAACTTAACAATCACCAGACCTTGCCCCATATGTCCCTCTTCTTGAGTGTTATCTCTCAAAGAAATGAATGAACTGAATATTTCACGTTGCATTTTCTCCGGGAGTGGAGGCCCTTCGTTGCAGACCGAGAGAATGTAGTCACGAGAAGAGGTTTTGAGGCTGATTTTTATCTTCCCTCCTTCGGGTGTAAAATCCTTTGCGTTCTCTATCAGTTTATCCATCAATTGCGCGATCAGCTCAGGGGCCCCTGATACTAGTCTGCAATCAGGGCTTGCCTCAATTGAAACGCTATGCCCTGTCAGCAAGCTTTTAAACGCTTCCCCCGTACTTGTGACCACGTCAGATAAATCAAACTGCTCTTTTTCTGTATTGGCGATACTTTTTTCCAGTCTCGAGGCTTCGCTCATTGACTGAATAATTTGACTAAGGCGTTTTGCGCCGCCATCTGCTCGCTGTAAGTAAGTCCTTACTTCTTCGATATTTTCTTGCACAAAGAGCTGTTCGTTAATCGAAAGGTTTTCGATAGAAGAGCGTACGATAGCCAGCGGTGTTTTCAATTCGTGGGAAAGCTTGCGAGAGAAGTTTTCCAGATACTCCGTGTAGTGTGTGACCTCCTGATGCATCGCCGAAAAACTTCGGGAAAGGTCGCCTAACTCATCCTGTGCAACTGAGGCTTTAAACTCACGCCTTATACGCCCATCTTCGCTGATCGAACTGTCAATCTGGTTACGTAGCCGGGTCACCCGCCATGAGAGTAAAGAAGAAAACCCCAGCAAAACGAGCACAATAAGCAGAACCACCGAGAAGCTAATTGCAATTAGCTTAACCATTGCGCTATCCGACAGCGAGGCAATAGCGTCCGTTGTTTGTTCAACCAGAATAACACTCTGTGGCTTAGGGCTGACTTGGTTAATGTGGTCTTGGTTATTGTAAGGGAGTGAGACTGGATGCGCGGCAGCAATAATCGCTTGATTACTGGCAGGGTCATGAAACCACTCAGTCGCAGGCTGGTTGTTCAGTGCTTGTTGAATCGCCCGGTTATTGCGTTGGCCAGTGAGTTTAGACTGCTCAGATTCGGTTGGCCTTTGTTGGCCCAATACGGCCTTGAACAAAGACAGCAATATTTCACGAACCAGAGAATCATACTCACCGTCTTGCCAGGGTGCGCTGTATGACTCTTCGTTGGTCTGGCCAATTTTCGCAATGACCCAATGGTCACGATCAACAAGGCTGATACGCGTATAGTCCCTTCGGTAGGGGGTAATGAGGGACTCCAGCTCTGCCAGACGATAAATCACTGGGGGCAATATTCTTTGCTCTTCGGGAGGTGTTATTCCAGACCAGGCTGGCTGAATCATACTATCAGGGTGTTTACCTGAAGGTTTTTTTATAATGGAAAAGCCAACACCGTGCCGGACTCTCGAAAGCGGTATTTCGAGCTCTATTTGAAACCCTTTTCGCGTGTCTTGCCAGTACCCCCTTAGCGCAGGGTCTTTAACGAACTTGCCAGAATAGCTGCGGCTTAATAAATCGATAGGGCCTGGGGCGATTGGGCTGGCAACAATGTCGATGACTTGGCCCGGCGGGGACGCTAGCTTAAGTAACAGGTGGTCGCTATTGTTTAGTTCCCCTTTGCTGGGGTCTCTATAGGAGGTTTGGGAGGTACTCGCGTTAATAAAAAGATAAAAGTACTTTCCTCTAACACCCGTTTGGTAGGTGACTGACAGGTCGCTGTTCGTGCTTGCCAATGGGATGAGTTTGTCAGATGCGGCTCGCCAGTCATCGAAATAGCCATCCAGAATGATTGGTGCCGGAAGTTTTAAGGCGTAAAGAGGGTGATAGCCTTTTGCTGATTTGGCAGGCAGTTTAATTGAGCTTTTTTCCAGTTGCTCGGCGATCAACTTAGCGTGTTGGCTGAGGTTCGTAAGCTGGTT